>CAZHTJ010000127.1:0-8282 GCA_964535525.1 uncultured Acidobacterium sp.
GGCCCATGTGGCTCTTCTTCGGCGACCAGCGCGCCTCCCAGGACTACCTCTACCGCGAAGACTTCGAGACCTGGCTCGCGAACGGCATTCTCAACCGCCTCGACACAGCCTTCTCCCGCGACCAGAAAGAAAAAATCTACGTCCAGCAGCGCATCCGCGAAAACGCAGCCGAACTATGGCGCTGGCTAAGCGAGGGCGCGTACTTCTATGTCTGCGGCGACAGCAAACGAATGGCCCCCGACGTAGAAGCAGCCCTGTTAGAAGCGGTCGGCCACCACAGCACCAAAGGCCCCGACTACGCCAGCGAATTCCTCGCCGAAATGAAAAAGCAAAAACGCTACCTCCGCGACGTGTACTAAACTTCCGAGAGCTAATCGAAACACTCTTGCCCGCTGCTGGGTCGTGTCTTTTCCCCTTGCATCTGCGGCATCCACACGGGAGCCGGCTCGTCTAAAGTTGTGGTAGGGGGCTCGGTGCCGCCGTGACTTATAAACGCACGATCGTCTGTCTCGCGAATTCGAGGAAGCTGAATGGGCGCTGTGTCGCTGGGCTTGACCTGCAGAACGGCAAGGTGGGAGAGTGGATACGCCCGGTAGGGTCGGCCGATAAGGGTGAGCTCTACGACGAGAGGCTCTATGCCGGCAGAGAAGAACCACGCCTTCTCGACATTATCGAAATTGAATTCCTCCGACCGCGATCAACGGCGGGTCATCCAGAGGATCATCTCGTAAACGCTCGGCTCCAGTGGGTTCGGCAGGGTTCGTTTGAGCGAGCCCAGCTTAGCCAAGCCATCGAAAAGGTGAGCGGGTGCTTGTGGTTTGACGGCGGCTCAAGCTGGAACGGACAAAACGACAAAATTCCCGCTGACGTCGCGACGGAATTGCCAACGTCATTGAAGCTGGTCCAGCCAGATGAACTGACGATGCGAGTGCAAACGGAGGGTGCGGATTTCGGCAGAGGAAAGAAGAAGGTAAGAGGGCAGTTCTCGATCGGCGGATTTGACTACGTATTTTCGGTGACCGATTCTATTGTTGAGGCAGAGCTGTTGAAGATGCCAGACGGAACCGAGCGGAATATAAAGCGGCCATTGCTTTGCCTGAGCGTCAGCGAGGTGTTTGAGAAGCAGAATGCTTGTTACAAACTAATTGCAGGTGTGCTGGAATAACGAATGACTTCAGGATCTGACGTTTACACGATTGGGTATGGACATCACTCGGCCGCGCACTTCGTTTCGCTACTGCAGGAGAATTCGATAGCTGCGGTCGCGGACGTCAGGTCTCAGCCGTACAGCAAGTCGAACCCTGAGTTCAGTTGCGACTCCCTCAGAGAGAGTCTGACGAGTGCCGATATTGCATACGTCTTCCTCGGCAAGGAACTCGGTGCTCGCACCTCTGACGAGAGATGCTACAGAGCAGGAAAAGTTGAGTACGACCTTCTCGCTGCGACCCCCTTGTTTCAGGCGGGCTTAGCTCGAATTGAAAAAGGGCGGATGGACCGACGAATCGCGCTAATGTGTGCGGAGTCCGATCCTCTCGATTGTCATCGGTGCATTCTGGTTGGCAGGCATCTCTTTGCAAGAGATGTCCCTATCCAACACATCCTTGGGGATGGACGAATTGAAGATCATGTCTCAGCAATGCGTAGATTGATCGGGCTGCTTCGAATATACGACGCTCGCACTCACGAAAATGAAGAAGACATCACCACCGAGGCCTACCGAGTCCAAGGCGAGCGCATCGCATATCGCAGGATTCCGGAAAAGTCTCATCAGTACAACTTTTGGAGATAAGGCCTGCGCACATGAGGATCTTCACGATCGGCTTTACAAAAAAGACGGCCGAGGAGTTCTTCACGAAGCTCTCTTCGGCACATATCAACCGCCTGATCGACGTTCGATTGAACAATATTTCTCAGCTCGCCGGTTTTTCGAAACGAGACGATCTCCGTTACTTTTTAAGAGTGATTTGCGGCGTCGACTATGTGCATCAGCCGGAGCTGGCTCCGACCCAGGCATTGCTGGACGAATACAAGAAGGTCTCCCACGACTGGGCTGGTTACGCGCAAAGATTCTGTGCTTTAATAGCCGAGCGGCATGTCGAAGACACTATGGATCGGGAGATTTTCGATGACGCTTGCCTGCTGTGCAGCGAGGACAAAGCAGATCATTGTCACCGGAGACTCGTTGCAGAGTATCTCCGTGACGCTTGGGGAAATGTAAACATCGTTCACCTCTGAATCTGCGGAATACTGGCCCCTAACTTCCCTGAACCCCTCCGTCCGAATCAGCCGATCCAGCTTTGGAAACTTCCGTTCCCTCCGGCAAGCATCGCACCCCGATGCCCCACCCATCCCGCTCCAACACGATAGCCGGAAACTCCCCGCTCCATGCCTGCAAACCCAGAACATCAAGTCCTCCGAAGGAGGACGACGGTAGAAGCCACAGCCTGTCCTGAGCGAGTCGGCGCAAGCCGGCGAGTCGAATGGAGCCTTCAGGCCGTGGGAAAAAGCCGAGCGCGAAGCGCGCATCCTTGCTGCCGCAGGCCGTCCCTGGGGCCTCCCGTCGCGCCCTTCGGGCGCGCCGGGGCATCGATCTCCGATCAGCGATCGCGTCTCCGACGCGATCGCCGGAGATTCCGCACCTCGGGCCCGCCGTGCCGTGCCAGGACCCGGCTTCACAACTTGCGAGAGAATGCCGAACAAGCTGAGGCCTCCTGTCTCATGGGCACGAAACGTGAAGGGGCACGGCTTTCAGCCGTGCCGTAAAGCCGCGCGCGAAGCGCGCTTTCTTGCTGCCGGCAGATCCGGGGTCCCCAGCGAGCCGCTTTTGCTCGCTGGGGTGGAAGGCCGTCCCTGGAGCCCCCGTCGCGCCCTTCGGGCGCGGCGGGGCATCGATCTCCGACTTTGGCATTGAAGGGGCACGGCTTCAACTCGTGCCCTTTCAAAACTGGACTTTCATCACAGGCTGTTAGGGAATGATAGCGGTCTTGATGTCGCCGGCGCGGTTCATGAGGCGGCGGAAGACGCGGTTGAGCTCGGAGAGCGGGGCGCGGCTGGTGATGGTGTCGCTCGAGCGGAACTGGCCGCTGACGATGAGGTCGAAGGCCTTGCGCGCGGCCGCTGGAGTGTGGTGGAAGCTGGCGCGCAGCGTGATGTTGTTGTAGTGCAGGCGATTGGTGTCGAGCTCGATTTTGGTGCCTGCCGCGCATCCTCCGAAGAAGTTAACGGTGCCGCCTTTGCGGACCATGTCGACAGCCCATTGCCAGGCGAGGGGGGTGGCGACGGCCTCAATAGCAATGTCGACACCGCGGCGTTTGGGGGTGAGGGCGCGAACGGCGGCGACCGGATCGAGTTCGGGGCGGAGCTGGATGACTTCAGACGCGCCGAAGCGTTTGGCGGCTTTTACCTGCTCGTCGCGTTTGACGACGGCGATGACATTGAGGCCGGCCAGCTGCGCCAGGTGCATGAACATGAGGCCGATGGGGCCAGCGCCGATGATCGCTACAGTGTCATTGGGCTTGGGCTCGCATTCATCGAGACCGTGGACGACGCAGGCCAGAGCCTCAGTGAGGGCGGCGTGCTCAAAAGAGATCCCGGTGGGAATGCGGAGAGTGTTTTTAGCGACGATGCGCGCGGGGATGAGGAGGAATTCGGCGTAAGCGCCGTTGTTGAAGATGAGCTGGTCGCAGAGGTTTTCCTGATCGTGGCGGCAGTAGTAGCACTCCCCGCAGGGGGCGGAGTTGAGAGCGACGACACGATCGCCGGGCCGGAAGGCGGCGACTCCGCGGCCGACCTGATGGACAGTGCCAGCCAGCTCGTGGCCGAAGGGGATAGGGGGCTTGAGCATCCGCGCGTGGTAGCCACGGCGGTAGACCTTGAGGTCGGTGCCGCAGGTGAGGGCGGCGTGAACGCGCACGACGATTTCACCGGGACCAGCCTTAGGCATCGGAACCTGCTCAATACGCAGGTCCTCGCGGCCGTGGAGCACGGCGGCTGTCATCTGTGCTGCCATCGTTCTATTGTCTCAAAGATGGGGCGGTTACGGTTGGATGAACACCTTCATGGAGGCGGCGGAGGGATTCGAAGCGACACGGATGGCCTCGACGGAGTCTTCGAGGGAAAAGCGGTGGGAAATGAGGCGGGTGAGGTCGAAACCGGTGCGGTAGCCGCCGAAGACGATCTCTTCGACCTCGGGCTGGAGCTCGAAGGAGGAGCTGTAGGAGCCCATGAGGGTTTTTTCGTCCATGCAGACGACGGCGGGGTCGAATGTGGCTTCAGAATGCTGGGTGGCTGCGAAGAGCAGGACGCGGCCACCGGGGCGGCAGGCATCCATGGCAGTTTTGATGAGGGCGTTGCCGCCGACGGCGAGGATGACAGCGTCGGCCCCACGGCCTTCGCTCTCGCGATGCGCGGCGGCGACGACGTCTTCGATGCTGGCGTCGATGGGGTAGTTGAGGCCGTAGTGGGCGGCGATTGCGTGGCGTCCGGGATAGAGGTCGGAGGTGAGGACTTTAGCGCCAGTGCGTGCGGCCAGCGCGGCGTGAATGATGCCGATGGGTCCCTGGCCGATGACGAGGACGGTCTCATCGGGCTCGAGTGCGAGGTTGCGGATGGCTTTGTAGACGGTGTTGACGGGCTCGACGAAGGCGGCCTGCTCGAAGGGGACGCCGTCGGGGATTTTGATGAGGCCGCGGTTCACGATCCAGGGCATGACGCGGACGTACTCCGCGAATCCTCCGCCTGAGGGCTCAAACCCGGCAGTCACGCCCACCCGCTTGTAGTCGTTGCACTGGGAGGGGGTTTTGTGGCGGCAGTAGTAGCAGCGGCCACAGGGCGTGTGGTGAAAGACCATGACGCGGTCGTCGACGGCGAAGCCGTGGACACCTTCGCCGGCGGCGGCGATGACCCCGGAGATTTCGTGTCCGAAGATGCGGGGCGCGGAATGAGAACCGGTGTGAATCTTTTTGAGGTCGGTGCCGCACACGCCGCAGGAGTGGACGCGGATGAGGACTTCACCGGCGCCGATTTCGGGGACGGGGACGGTCTCGACCCGGACGTCGTTAATACCGCGATAGACAGCGGCACGCATGGTGGTGACAGGCGCAGGCGTTTGTTCCTGGAGGTCGTTGGAGGTTGCGGTCGCCATGGGGACTCTGGTAACTAGCTTACCGAAGCGGGCGCGGAGGGGGAAGCAAAATTCTCTTGGAGCAGGGCGGCGAGCTGATGCGACGCGGCATGGCTGTTTTTCTCGAGCTCGCCGAGGACGCGCCAATATTGAGGATGCCAAAGGACCCAGGCGACGAAGGCGGGGATGCGGAGCTGGCCGGCCGGAGTGGTGAAGCGGTTGAAGTCGGGGAGCTCGTCGTTGGGGCCGTCAGTGACGGCTTTGAAGCAAAAGAAGGCCAGGCTTTTTTCGCGGGCAAAACGAGCTACGGTGGCGGCTTCCATGTCCACCAGTGTGGCCTGGTGGGTTTCGGCGAGGCGGCTCTTTTCTTCGGAACCCGCGACGTGGTCGAGGGTGACAAGGCGCTGGGGTTTGAGCTGGGCGTTGGGCTGGCCGTTGGGCGGATTGGGGAGCGGGTCGGTGGGGAAGCTCTCGCCGGTGGCGGCGTCGATGACTTCGCGGACGGAGACTGCCTGGGGGGCGCTGAGCCCGCAGGAGAGCGAGCCGGCGTAGCCGACGGAGACGAGGGTGTCGACGTTGCCGACGCGGAGAGCGATTTCGCAGGCGCGGGTGACGGCGGCTGCACCCATGCCCGCGCAGGCGGCGACGGCTTCGAGGTCGCCGATGCGGCCTTTGCGGATGGGGCCGTTGCGGGCCCAGTGGTGGGTGAGGGGCTTGAGTTCGGAGGGAAGTGCGGCGATGAGGGCGATGCGGTTCATAAGGGGTCGTAGAGGTCAGTACCAGCGTAAACCTGTCGCGGGGAAGGGGAACAGATTGGGAGCGTAAGCCGGTCGGTTGAGGCCAACGGCAGGTCCCGGCATTGTGGAGTATACTGTGGAGTGGAGTCCACATATGGAAACGATTCAGGTGGTTCTCGATAAGAAGCTGTTACAGGCGGCGAACCAGGCGGCACGGCGGACGAAGCGCAACCGTTCGGCGCTGATGCGGGATGCACTGCGCGAGCATCTGCAGAGACTGGATCTGCGTGCGAAAGAAGAACGCGAGCGGGAGGGTTACCTGAGGCAGCCGCAGACTGACGAAGAGATTCATTTATGGGACGGAGAAGCCGTGTGGCCGGACGAGTAGCTCGCGGGGATGTCCGGTTTTATGAATTTGCTGCCCCTGATAAGAGACGGCCAGTAGTGGTGCTGACCCGCGAGGGCTCCATCGGCTTGCTGGCTACCGTGACGGTTGCGCCGATCACATCGACGATTCGCGGGGTGCCGTCCGAAGTTGTGCTGAACGAAGAGGATGGGATGAAGACAACTTGTGCGGTGAATTTGCACAACACGGCGGTTGTGCCTCTCAGCAAACTGGGGCGACGCGTGGCGCAGCTGAGTTCGCTGCGGATGAACGAAATTTGCGGGGCGCTCTGGTTCTCGCTCGGGTGTGATCGCAGCTAAGTCTGAGCGGGTGCATAGCCGTGGGCGCGGAACCAGTCGATGGCGCAGCGTAATGCCGGGTAGACAGGGACGATGTGGAAGCCTAATTCGCGTTCGGCCTTTGCCGATGACGCGAACATTTTCTTTTTGCCCATGCGGACGGCTTCGACGGTGGCTCGGGGTTCTTTGCTCATGATGCGGCCAACGATGGTTTCGTCGAAGAAGGCGAAGATCATGGCGACGGAGTGCGGGACCTTCATGGTCGGTGAGGGAAGGCCGGTGATGGCGGACATCTTGTCGAGGATTTGCTTGAGGGTGAGGTTTTCGCCGCCGAGGATGTAGCGCTCGCCGGGGCGGCCGATGCCGGTGCGGAGCGCGTCGGCGTGTGTGCGGGCGACCTCGGCGACGTCGACGAGGTTGAGGCCCGTGTCCATGTAGGCGGGAAATTTCTTGTTGAGGAAATCGACGATGATGCGGCCTGTGGGCGTTGGCTTGATGTCGCCGGCGCCTATCGGCGTGGTCGGGCTGAGGATGATGACGGATTGGCCTGCGCGCGCGGCTTCAATCGCGACTTGTTCGGCAAGAAATTTGGAGCGCTTGTAGGGTCCGACCATGTCGTCGATGGTGACGGGGGTGTTTTCGTCGACGATTGCGCCGTCGGTTTTGAAGCCCATGGTGGCGACGGACGAGGTGTAGACGAAGCGCGGGACGTTTTCTTCGCGGGCGATGCGGAGCAGGGCGCGGGTGCCTTCGACGTTGGCGCGGAACATCGTGTCGGGATCGCGGACCCAGAGGCGGTAGTCGGCGGCGACATGCATGACGGCGTCGCAGCCGCGGATGGCGTTGCGAAGGGAGTCGGGTTCGAGGAGGTCACCGATGACGGTTTCGCCGGGAAGGCCTTCGAGGTTGGCGAGGTTGCTGGTGCGGCGGGTGAGGATGCGGAGGTCGGCGCCGCGAGAGGCGAGTTCGCGGGCGACGTGGCCGCCTACGAATCCTGTTGCGCCGGTGATGAAAACTTTCATCGAGCTGCCAGCGGCCGGCTGTCAGCAGCCAGCGAGTGCTCAGAGCGAGCCGCCAGCCGCCAGCGGCCAGCGGCCAGACTGGGCGGGTTCCAGCTCGCTGGACGCTGGACGCTGGAAGCTGGAGGCTTACAGGTCATCGTTGCTCCACGCTGAGCCAGGAGGCTAGTTCGGCGACGGGGAGACGGACGCCGACGTAGAAGGCTCCGAACAGGGCGTAAAGGGCGGAAGCTTCGTCGAAGCGCATTTCGTAGATGAGTTTCTTGAAGACGCCTGGATTGTCGGAGAAGAGGTCGACGCCCCACTCCCAGTCATCCAGACCAATGGAGCCGGAGATGATTTGCTTGACCTGGCCGGCGAAGCGGCGGCCGATGAGGCCGTGCTCGTGCATCATGCGGGCGCGGTCGGCCATGGGCACGGAGTACCAGTTGACGTGCTCGCCGCGCTTTTTGTCCATGGGGTAGAAGGAGACGTATTTCGTTTCGGGGATTGTGGGGAAGAGGCGCGACGACATGGCGGCGGACTGGCGTTCGACCATTTCCTGGATCTGGCGCTCCCACTCTTCGCCGAAGGGCTCGATTTTTTCTGAGCCGAGGACGGAGTAGGTCTTGACGGAGGATTCGTAGAGGCCGAGCTCGACGATGGAGAGGTAGGAGTGCGTGGGCTGAAGGAAGCTGCCGAGTTCGGTGCGGGCGATGTTGCGCTGGACCTGTGCGAGCT
>CAZHTJ010000128.1:0-1375 GCA_964535525.1 uncultured Acidobacterium sp.
CCGACTCCGACAAAATCAACGGCTACCGCCGCGGCGCCGTCGACTACATCTCCGTCCCTGTCATCCCCGAAGTTCTGCGTGCCAAGGTCGGCGTCTTCGTCGAACTCCACCGCAAGACGCGCCAGCTCACGCGCCTCAACACCGACCTCGAGCGTCGCGTCGCTGAGCGCACCGAAGAGTTGCGTCAGAGCGAAGCCCACCACCGCGAGCGCGCCGAATTACTCGAGCTTGCCACCGAAGCCATCATCGTGCGCGATTTCCACGGCGCGATCCGTTTCTGGAACTCTGGCGCCGAAGCTCTTTATGGATGGCGCAGCGATGAAGTCGTCGGCCACAACATCCACCAGGTCCTGCGCACCATCTTCCCCGCCTCCAGGGAAGAAGTGGAAGGCTCTCTCCACGCCAAACGTTCCTGGCAGGGAAACCTCATCCAGCGCGACCGCGATGGCCGCGAAATCGTCGTCTCCACGCGCAAAGTCGTCAACCGTGAAGGCGACGCCATCCTCGAAATCCAGCGCGACATCACCGCGCAGATCCAGGCCGAAGAAGCCCTTCGCCAGGCCGAAAAGCTCGCCGCCATGGGCCGCGTCGCAGGCATCATCGCCCACGAGATCAACAATCCCCTCGAAGCCATCACCAACGCCTTCTACCTGCTCCGCAACCACCCTTCCCTCGATGAAGAAGCGCGCTACTACGCCACCCTCGCCGATCAGGAACTCCAGCGTGCCTCCCACATCACCCGCCAGACGCTCAGCTTCTATCGCGACTCCAGGCAGCCCATCGCCGTCTCTGTTCCCGATCTGCTCGATAACGTCATCGAACTCCAGCAGCGCCCCATTATGGCCAGCCACATCGATCTGCAGAGGAAATATTTATCCACCGGCGTCGTCCGCGGATTCCCCGGCGAGCTCCGTCAGGTCTTCCTCAACCTCATCGGCAACGCCATCCAGGCCATGCCGTCCGGCGGAAGACTCCGCCTCCGCGTCGCCGAAGCCACCGACCTCGAAACGCAGCGTCGCGGCATCGCCATCTCCGTCACTGACACCGGTTCCGGCATTCGCCGCGAAGACTCCAGACGCCTCTTCCAGCCCTTCTTCACGACGAAATCCGCCAAGGGCACCGGCCTCGGCCTCTGGATCAGCAAGGGCATCGTACAGAAATACGAAGGCGCCATTGGCTTCCGCAGCTTCCATTCCTCGCGCGGATCCTGCACCTGCTTCCGGGTCTTCCTGCCGCACGCAGGCGAAATGTCCGTGGGAGACTCAGCAAAAAATCCCGACGTCTCTGCCACCTCTCCCGTCCGCGCCATCGCCTGAGGCGGGCGAGGCAAGGCAACCAACCGAAGACAAATCCGAATCAGCTCCCAGCTCCCAGC
>CAZHTJ010000128.1:1475-8251 GCA_964535525.1 uncultured Acidobacterium sp.
CAGCTCCCAGCTCCCAGCCCCTAGCTCCCAGCTACTCGCTACCGGTTACCGGCTCCGGGCTGCTCGCTCCAGGCTCCGAGCTCCCGGCTGCCGGCTGTAGTTTCCCCTTCACCATCTCACTCAACTGCCGCCCATCCGCCCGCACACCCGCCTCCTGAATCTTCGCCTGCACCGCCTTCATCGCCGCGCCCATGTCCCGCGGCCCGAAGCTCGTCCCCGCCAGCGCCTCCTCCACCAGCTTCTTCATTTCCTCTTCGCCCATCGTCTTCGGCAGATAGCTCTCGATCGTCACAATCTCCCGCGCTTCCTTCGCCGCCAGCTCTGGACGATTGCCCTTCTGAAATTGCTCTATCGAATCCTTGCGCTGCTTGATCATCGTCGCGAACACCTGCTGCGCCTCCGCGTCCGTCAGCGGCCCCCGCTTATCGATCTCCTTGTTCTTCAGCGCCGCCTTTACCATGCGCAGCGTCGAAGTGCGCTCCTTGTCCCGCGCTTTCATCGCCGCAACCATGTCGTGATCGATCTGCTTCACCAGCTCCATCGGTGCGCCCTCCGTGCTATTGCACCCACTCATTATAGGTAGATGCCTCCACAGCTCCCCGTTCTAAAATGGATGAACGAGGCTCCCTCACCATGATTCGTAAGACGCGACTCTTCACTCCCGGCCCGACCCCTCTCCTCCCTGCCGCGCAATTCGCTATGGCCGCCGCGGACATCCACCACCGCACCGCCGAATTCCGCACCCTCTACGAACGCGTCCTCGCGCAACTCAAAACCTTCGTCGGAACAAAGAACGACGTCCTGCTCCTCGCTTCCTCCGGCACCGGCGCCATGGAGGCCTCCATCTCCAACCTCACCTCGCCCGGCGACCGCGTCCTCGTTCTCACCGCCGGAAAATTCGGCGAGCGCTGGGAATCTCTCGCCAAAGCCTTCGGCTGCCAGGTCGATCTCGTCAGCGTTCCCTACGGCGAAACCTTTTCCCTCGACGGCATCAGGAACGCCCTCCGTCCCGACACCCGCGCCGTCTTCGTCCAGGCCACCGAGTCCTCCACCGGCGCGCGCCACGACATCAAAGCCATCGCCGCGCTTTTGAAGGACTCCGGCAGCAACGCCCTCCTCATCGTCGACGGCATCACCGGCCTCGGCACCACGCACATCGACGTCGATGCCTGGGGCGTGGACGTCATCATCGGCGGCTCGCAAAAAGCGGTCATGATCCCTCCAGGCCTCGCCTACCTCAGCCTCAGCGATCGCGCCTGGAAGGCCACCGAAACTTCAAAGAATCCCCGCTACTATTTCGATCTCCGCAAAGAGCGCAAGAACGCGCAGAAGGGCGAGTCATCCTACACGCCCGCCGTCGCGCTCATCGCCGCTCTCGGCGCAGCACTCGACTACATCGCCGCGCAGGCCGGCGGTGACCTGGCCGCGGGCCGCGATGCTCTCATCGACAACGCCGAAACCTGCGCCGCGATGACTCGTGCCGCCGTCCAGGCCCTCGGCCTTCAGCTCTTCGCGCCCACCGCGCCTTCCTCGGCAGCCACCGCAATTCTGCCGCCCGCAGGCGTCGACTCCGGCCTCATCGTCAAAGAACTCAAGCGCCGCTTCGCCGCCATCGTCACCAACGGCCAGGGCGAGATGAAAGGCAAAATCTTCCGCATCGCCCACATCGGCCTCTTCGATTACATGGACACCATCGCCATCCTCGCCGCCCTCGAGCAGGTCGCGGCCGCATCGTTCAACCTCCCTGGATTCGCCTACGGCAAGGCGCTCGCCGCCGCGCAGCAGGTCTACGCCCAACGCACCACTCAGCCCTCATCGCAACCCGTCGAGGCCCTCGCAGCCGTATAGCAACCGCTTTCCCGGCAAAGCTCCGGCCCAATCACGAGACCGTCACGAGAACGAAGATGTCCCCTTTTCCGATCCGTACCTGCGCAGTTTGTGGTGAAGAGTTTGAACTGAAGCCCGACAAACCCGGCTTCGCCAATCGTTGTCCCGCCTGCAGCGAACCTGAGGGCTCAGCCTCCGCCTCCAAACCCGCCGCGGGCTTCGCCAATGACCGCGAAGCCAACGCCGAGCGCCGCCGCGTCATCCGCGACATGCTCTACCGCAAAGACCGTTAGCCCTACCCAAAGAAAAACTCCCCGCGCAGATTTGCGAGCACCGTGGCCGTCCCGCATAAATCCCCCGCCAATCGGGCTCAGCTCCGTCATCAGCAACGCCAGCCCGCCGCACCCAGCAAGACAACCGCCTTTAAACCATCTTCGTGTCGCTCTGCGCTCCCTTGACCCCCGCCAACTCCGCCGCCCGAGCTGCGTCCGCCAACTCCCCGCGCAATATTTCAATCTGGTCCATCTTACGATTCGGCATCGGCTGAAACCTGAATTCCATTCCCCCCGCCCGCCGCTCCACAATATTCGCCATCACCCGCAGCGGCATCCGCTCCGTCCGCATCCACACCTCTACCGTTGTCCCCGGCTCCAGCTGGCATTTCGTCTCGATCACGCACCCCTCCGTGCTCAGCTGCGCGATCCGCCCGATATACTGCAACCCGCGCCCCGGCAGCACAATTTCCGCATCGGTCACCAGCAGTTCACGCTCTGCCTTCTGGTACACGCTGATTCTTGTCTGCCTGTCCATATCCCCTGTCCGCCATCCCCCGAAACGCCGAACTCACTGCCTGTTCTGTTCCAGCTCAATCCGCAAAATCTCCAGCTGCTCCTGCTTCCGCGTCGGCATCGGATGAAACTCAAACTGCACACCCCGCGCCTGCCGCTCCACCAAACGCGCTGCCAGCCGCAACGGCATCCCCTCGGTCCGCATCCACACTTCCACCGCCGTGCCCGCCTCCAGCTTGCACTTCGTCTCGATCAGGCACCCGTCCATCCGCAGTTCCGCGATTTGCCCCGGATACTGCAGCCCCCGTCCCGGCAACACGATCTCGGCATCGGCGGCTGTCCCCCGCCGCGGCGCCTCCGTGCTCGCTTCCTCACGCCGTGCTGCCGGCGCATCCCATCGTGTCGTTGACATGCTTCACCTCGTTACGGTTTCCATGTCCCGCTTATCGGCCTCCCCCTTGCTGACTTGATCCTCGCGCAGCCTAAATTCCTTCCCTCCCTCCTCAAGGCCCAAAACGGTACAATCCTCTTTCCCCCCATGACCCGTTCTCCGTCCCCATCTACCACCCGTTCTCCCATCCTCCTCATCCACGGCGGCGCCTGGGACATCCCCCCTGACCTCCTCGATGCCCACGAGCAGGGCGTCTTCGATGCCCTCCAGGAGGGCTGGCGCATCCTCGACCACGGCGGCTCCGCACTCGACGCCGTCCAGGCCTCCGTCACCTCCCTCGAAAACGACTCCGCCTTCGACGCCGGCCGCGGCTCCTTCCTCACTCGCGACGGCCGCGTCCAGCTCGACGCCCTTATCATGGACGGCGCCACCCTTCGCGCCGGCGGCGTCGCCTGCGTCGAGCGCATCCGCAATCCCATCCAGGCCGCCCGCCTCGTCCTCGACAAAAGTCCCCACGTCTACTTCGTCGGTCCCGGCGCCGAAACCTTCGCCCAGTCCCAGGGCATGACCCTCATCGATAATTCCGAGCTCGTCCTCGACCGCGAACGCCGCCGGCTCGCCGAAGCCCAGGCCCGCGAGCAAACCGGAGCCCCCGACCGCACCTTCTCAGGCCACGCCGCGCCCGACACCCCACATCACGACTCGCACGACACCGTCGGCGCCGTCGCCCTCGACTCCGCAGGCCGCCTCGCCGCCGCCACCTCCACCGGTGGCACCCTCAACAAGGATCCCGGCCGCGTCGGCGACTCGTCTCTCATCGGTTGTGGTTGTTACGCCGACAACGCAAGCGCCGCCGTCTCGCTCACCGGCTGGGGCGAGCCCATCATGAAGCTCGTCCTCGGCAAGTGGGCCACCGATAAAGTCCTCGCCGGCCGCTCCCCCGAGCAGGTCGCCCCGGAAGCGATGGCCTACCTTCTCCGCCGCGCCGGCGGACACGGCGGCATCATCCTGCTGGCTCCCGATGGCCGCTTCGGCCTCGCCCACAACACTCCGCGCATGGCCTGGGGCATCCACACCCCTGCCGGCCCCCGCGTAGGAACCCTCCTCCGCGACCAGGACGAAAACGAAACGGATAACGACTAAGGTGCCGGAAGCAGAAGGCCGGCAGCCCGTAGCTAAGACCCGGACGACGCTTCTGGTTCTCGGCGAACCGAGCTGGCGGGTGTTTCGCTACAGGCCACCGGCTACAGGCTACGGGCTCTCCTTCAACTGGAAAACAGCGTCATCAGATTCGTCATGCTCAGCAAATCTTTCAGCCGCTGCGACAAATTCACCAGCTCCAGTTTCACCAGCCCCTGATGCACCGCCGCAACCTTCAGCCCCACCAGCATTCCCAACCCGGAGCTGTCCAGATAATCCAGATCTGCAAAATCCAGCACGATCCGCCCGCCCTGCGCGATCCTCGGCTTCACCACTTCCTTCAGTTGCCCGGCCGTCTGGTTCACCAGCTTGCCGTGGCAATGGATCGTCGTCGTCTTCCAGCCAGTGTGGTCCTGCGATTCCTCGATCTCGTAGCGAAAATCTGAGTCCTGCGCAACCGCCATGCTCTCTCCTGTTCCGGGCCCTTCAGTGCAAATTCGGGGAGTAACTGCCCATACTAGTCGGCTATCCACTTCGCTGTGTTAAATTCTCGTTACGCCACCGGCGTGCAGCCCCCCAACACGCTTCAAACTTCCGGCTGGCGGCTGATTGCCGATCTCTGTCCCTCGTCCCGCTATCCGCTGTACGCTATCCGCTGTTCCACGGAGGTCCCACCCATGCTGAAAGGTTTTCGCGACTTCATCCTGCGCGGCAATGTCATCGACCTTGCCGTCGCCGTCGTCATCGGCACAGCCTTTACCGCCATCGTCAACGCGCTCGTCACTGACATCGTCAATCCCCTGATCGCTGCCATGATTCACAAGCCCGACTTCTCCGCGCTCATTCTCGACGTCAATGGCGGCAAGATCAAATACGGCGACTTTCTCAACGCCCTCATCTCCTTCCTCCTCATCGCCGCCGTCGTCTACTTCGTCTTCGTCCTCCCCATCAACGCCCTCCTCAAAAAATTCCACCCCGCGAAGGCCGAGCCGCCCATCACCCATCCCTGCCCCGAATGCCTCGCCGACATTCCCCTCGCCGCCAGACGCTGCTCCCACTGCGGCCAACCCGTCCAGCCCACAGCCGCAGCCGTCCCTAATCCCTAATCCCTATCCCCAGGACTCTGTTCTTCCTGTCCGCTGTCCGCTAACCGCTATCCCCTGTTTTTCTGTACCCTGCACCCTGTACCCTGTTCTTCATGCGCGTTCCCGCCCTCTTCGCCTCCTTCCTCCTCCCCGCCGTCCTGCTCATCGCCGCGCAGTCCCCCTCCTCCGCGCCCTCCGCCTCCGTCTTCGGCTACCACGACTACGCCGCCGAAGAATCCAAAACCGACCAGGCTTTCCTCGCCGTCCCCGACGCCAAACTCGCCGGAGAAGAACTGAAGACCCTCACCGCCGAGCCCCACATCGCCGCCTCGCCCGAAGACCACAAGACCGCCGAATACGTCGCCGAAAAATTCAAACAGGCCGGCCTCGAGACCACCATCGTCCCCTACAAGGCCTGGCTCAACATGCCAAAATCCGTCAAAGTCGAAGCCTGGGACGCCGACGGCAAGCTCCTCATGACCGGCCCCGTCCCCGAACACGTCGACGGCAACGACCCCTTCCAGGACGATCCCCGCGTCACCCCCGCCTTCAACGGCTCCTCGCCCTCCGGCGACGTCACCGCCCCCGCTGTCTACGCCAACTACTGCCGCCCCGAAGATTTTCAGAAGCTCAAAGAAATGAACATCGCCATCAAGGGCGACATCGTCGTCTGCCGCTACGGCGGCAACTTCCGCGGCGTCAAGGTCTACATCGCCCAACAGCAGGGAGCCGTCGGCGTACTCATTTACTCCGACCCTTCCGACGACGGCTATTACCGTGGCGACATGTATCCCCACGGCCCCTGGCGCCCGGCAACCGCCGTCCAGCGCGGGTCAGTGCAGTTCATGTTCAAGTATCCCGGCGACGCGCTCACTCCCGGCATCGCTTCACGTCCCGACCTGCCTGAATCGCAGCGACTCAAACCCGAAGAAGTCGTCAGCCTTCCCAAAATTCCCTCCGAGCCCCTCAGCTATCACGACGCCTCGCCCATCCTCGAGCACATCGGCGGACCCGACGCTCCCCGAGAATGGCAGGGCGCGCTCCCCTTCACCTACCACATTGGTCCCGGCACAAAGGTCCACCTCGCCCTCAAAATGGATTACAAGTACTCCACCATCTGGGACGTAATTGGCACAGTCCCAGGCACAGATTTCCCCGATGAGTGGGTCGTCGCCGGCAATCATCGCGACGCCTGGGTCTACGGCGCCGTCGACCCCAACAGCGGCACCGCCGCCATGCTCGAAGCCGTCCACGGCGTCGGCGCGCTCCTCAAATCCGGCTGGAAACCAAAACGCAAAATCGTCTTCTGCTCCTGGGACGCGGAAGAGGAAGGCCTCATCGGCTCCACCGAATGGGCCGAAGATCACGCCGACCAACTAGCCCACGCCGTCGCCTACTTCAACACCGACGTTGGTGTCTCCGGCCCAAACTTCGAAGCCTCTGCCGTTCCCTCTCTCAAGGAATTCATCCGCGACGTCACGAAGTCCGTGCCCAGCCCCAAAGGCGGCACCGTCTACGATCAGTGGAAGAAGAACCAGGCCGAGA
>CAZHTJ010000129.1:0-8250 GCA_964535525.1 uncultured Acidobacterium sp.
CGCGGCGAGTTCCCACCGTCTTAGGACGGGTTCACCAGCGCATCACCCCACGGCCGAGCGGGTCGATCTTTTTCTTCCATCGCGCCAAAGCAGGCGCGCTGGTGTCTCGGGCCCTCCTTTCCATCTCGCGCTGATCGACGCGTGCATCCTCTTCTCTTCCATTTCGGACACATTGGAATTCCCACCTACGGCGTTTGCATGGCCGTGGGGCTGCTATCGGCGCTGGCGGTTTCGCTGCTGACAGCGAAGTGGGGGGGGTTGAGTGCGGACAAGGTGTGGAACCTCGAGCTGATCGCGATTCTCACCGCGCTGTTTGCGTCGCGGCTGCTGATGATCGCCGGCCATCCGCATTTATTTCGGAGCCATCCTTTTTGGCTGCTCGGGCTGTTGAGTCTGCCGAGCATCTGGTTTGCCCTGGGCGGCGTGCTGATCGGCGTGCTGGCGGCGATGTTGTACGCGCTGGCGGAAGGATTGCCGCTGCTGAAGACGGCGGACGTGCTGGCCGGGCCCGTCGCGCTGGCTTTTGGTCTGAACCGCATCGGCGCCTTTTGCGGCGGGTCGGCATGGGGCACGCCGACGCGGATGCCGTGGGGCGTCGTTTATCGGAGCCCGGTGGCGTATCTGTGGTATCGCGTGCCGCTGGGGACGCCGGTGCATCCGGTGCAGATTTACGATGCGGCTGCTTCGCTGGCGCTTTTCGTCTTGCTGTTGTGGCTGGGCGGGCGCGGCCGAGCGGGGCGAGCGGGTGAGATTGCCGGAGCCTGGCTGTTTTTGTATGGCGTGCTTCGATTCTTCCTGGAGTTTTTGCGGGGCGATCCGGCGCGGGAGCCGCTGCTGGGTGGTGCGGTCACGCTGGCGCAGCTGCTTTCGATTGGGGCCGTGATGCTTGGGGCTGCGCTGTGGCTGCGGCGCTCTCCGGAGCCGCCGGCGTTGTCATAACGCTTTAACATTCTGCTGCCAGGATGCACGGGACGCTCCTTTCAGGAGACAGGTATGATGCGGGGAACCATCTCATCAAGTAGGGGTGGTGGGAGACTCCGATGCAGATCACGGGGCGCGATCTCGTCACGATTATTCACGGCATGCTGTTTGGCGGCCTGTTCCTGATGGCGTGCTTTGGCGTCCTCGTCCTGCTGCATGGCTCGCTGAGCAGCCGCGGCGGCGCCGAGCTGACGGTGGCAGGCCGGCGGCGGGAGCGTATTTTTCTGGTTGCGATGGTGGTGCTGGGCTGGGGCGCGGTTTTGTCGGGGGCGTATTTCGTTTATCCCTGGTACCGGGCGATTCCGCCCGCGGGGGTGACGAATCCCGGGGCGTATCCGCAACGCCTGCTGCTGGCCGATCCACATACGGCGGGCTGGCACACGCTGGGCATGGAGTGGAAAGAGCACGTAGCGTGGATGGCGCCGATCCTGATGACCATGGTTGCCTTTGTGCTCATGAAGTACGAAGGCGTTGGCGAGGAGCATCGGCGTGTGCGGTCAACCGCGGTAGTCTTCGCGCTGGTAGCGCTTTTGGCGGGGGCCGTGGCAGCAGGGTTCGGAGCGCTGATCGATAAGCAGGCGCCGGTGACAGGAGGATCCACGATCAACCTGATGCGAGGGGCGCGATGAAGGCCGGCAACCTGGTGGCCAACGGAGCAGCGGGCGCGGCCATTTTGGCGGCGAGTCTCGGGTGCCTGGTGCTGGGGGTGCTGGCGGTAGCGGGCGACGGCTCGAAGGCGCTGACGAGATTGCTGACCTTTTATCGTCCGACGGGACCACTGTCCGGCGTGAGTACGGTGGCGATCGTGGTGTGGCTGGCTGCGTGGCTGGTCGGGAATCGTGTGTGGAGAGGAAAGACCATCGCCCTGGGCAAAGTATGTGGAGCAGCGTTTGTGTTTTTGGGGCTCGCGTTGCTGCTGACGTTTCCGCCGGTTGGCGACTTGCTGTTGGGCAAGTGATGCTTTGGCTCCGGAAGCGCAGCTGACTCTGGAATGGATCAGGACTGAGGATGAAGCGGAAGTGGCAGCGATTCGCGTGGATGGGGGTTCTGTTCCTGCTCGGGACGGTGGCGCGGGCGTGGGCAGGGCCGCCGTTTCAGACCGACGATCCGGAGCCGGTCGACTTTCGCCATTACGAGTTCTATCAATTCGGCCAGGTATCGAGCACACCGGTCGAGACCGATCCGTCGGGGCCGCAGCTGGAGTTCAACTGGGGCGTGGTGCCGAATGTGCAGCTGCACGTAATCTTCGGATGGGGCGAGGCGATTCCGTCGAACAGTCCTGTTTATGCGCCGGCGGGAATTGGACCGAGCGCTTATGGCCTGGTCGATACGGAACTGGGCGCGAAGATCCGGTTCATCAAGCAGACGAAGAAGCGGCCGGAGATTGGATCGTTCACCATGCTGGAGCTGCCGACCGGAAGCTACGCGAAGGGGCTCGGCATTGGGCGCGTGTGGTACCGGTTGCCGGTGTGGGTGCAGAAGGATTGGGGCGGGTGGACGACGTACGGCGGCGCGGGTTACGCGCTGATCCATCAAACGCAGTATGCGAGTTTTCCTTACGCGGGATGGCTGCTGCAGCGCAACATTGGGAAGAAGTGGACGCTGGGCGGCGAGGTTTTTTCGCACGCGCATGAGGGGCTGGCCGCGCCGCAGACACAGGCGTCGACGATGGTGGACCTGGGCGGCTACTACTACCTTAAAAATCCTGGGCTGCAGATTCTTTTTGCGTATGGGCATTCTGTTTTCGGGCAGACCGAGAACTACGCGTACCTCGGGCTCTATCAGACGTGGGGCAAGGACAAGGGCGGCGCGAAGGATCCGGATGACAAGAGCGACAAGGCTGACAGCGGCGGGCACGGATTTATGAGCCGCATGTTTGCGGGTCGGTGACGGCGGCGGGTTGTGGCCGGGCTTTGGTCGCGGGCCTGGCGTCCGCTGCATATACTGAACGCAAATGACGAGGCGACTGTATTTTGGCCTGCTTTTGATGATGGCTTCTCTTCCATTGCAGGCGCAGCTGCCGGCGGGCGTTCCGGAGCCGGTTTTTCTGTGGCCGAACGGGGCTCCTGGGGCGCTGGGTCACGATGAGGCCGATAAGCCGCGGCTTTATCCGTTTCTTCCGCAGACACGATCGACGAGCACCGCGGTGCTCGTGATTCCGGGCGGCGGCTATCAGCATGTTGCTATCGGGCATGAGGGGTTTCAGATCGCGGCATGGCTGAACCTGCAGGGCATTCCCGCGTTCGTGCTCGATTATCGGGTTGCGCCCTATCACTATCCCGCGCCCATTGAGGATGGTCAGCGGGCGATGCGGCTGATCCGCGCGCATGCTGCGGAGTACGGGATCGATCCGCATCGGCTGGGTGTGTGGGGATTCTCGGCGGGCGGGCATCTGGCGTCGACGCTGGGCACACACTGCGATGGCGATGCGGTTCCGGCGGCGGCGACGGCCGACTCAGCCGATGCCGAAAGCTGCCGGCCAGACTTCATGATCCTCGCCTATCCGGTGATCAGCATGCAATTGCCGGAGGCGCACCCTGGCTCGCGGATGAATCTGCTGGGGCCGGACTTCGATCCGGTTCTGGAGCGGCGGTATTCGAATCAGCTGGCGGTGACGGCGGAGACGCCGGCGACGTTTTTGTTTGCGACGACGAACGATCCGACGGTGCCTGTGGCGAACAGCCTGGATTTTTATCGCGCGCTCGAACGGGCTCACGTGCCGGCTGAGCTGCATGTTTACGATTTCCAGAATCACGGATGCGGGTTGTGCGGGTCGATTATTCCGCTCTCGACATGGCCCACGCTGCTGAGGAACTGGCTGGTGCAGCGGGGATGGATTCCATCGACTGCACCACCGCCACCGGCTCCGGCGCCCAATTTGCCGTCCTGGATTCCGGGACTGGACGGGCCGGGGAAGTACACGCCCTAAACGTAACCATGGCGATTACATATACGGTTCCCCCGGAGGCGGCGAGGCAGCGGCTGGATGCGTGGCTGGCTGGGCAGCTGAGCGGCGTGAGCCGTGAGCGCGTGCAGATGCTGATAGAGCAGGAGAAAGTCCGCCTGGACGGCAAGTCCGCGCGCGCGTCGCATCGGCTGCGAGGGGGCGAGGTGGTTGAGGTGCTGGGCGATCCCACGCCTCCGCCGCTGAAAGCTTTTGCCGAGGATATTCCGCTGAGTGTGGTTTATGAGGATGACGAGCTTTCGGTGATCGATAAGCCTGCGGGCATGACGGTGCATGCGGGGGCGGGCGCGGCGGAAGGCGGCACGCTGGTGAATGCGCTGCTGCATCGGTACCAGTCGCTGTCGTCGGTAGGCGGCGATCAGCGGCCGGGGATTGTGCATCGGCTGGACAAGCAGACGAGCGGGCTGATCATTGTGGCACGCAACGATGCGGCGCACGCGCGGCTGGCGGAGATGTTCGCTCGGCGCCAGATGCGGAAGACGTATATCGCGCTGGTGCACGGGCACCTGAAGCAGGACCACGGCACGATTGATGCGCCCATCGGCCGCGATCTGGTGCGACGAACGCGCATGACGACGCGCAGGCACACGGGCGCGCGGACCGCCGTGTCGCACTACACGGTGGCGCGGAGGATCAGCTCGCGGTTTGGCGCGTTCACGCTGGTTTCGGTGCGGATTGAGACGGGGCGGACGCATCAGATTCGCGTGCATCTGGCGTCCATTGGGCATCCGATCGTCGGCGACACGCTTTACGGCGCGTCCGCGCGGCTGATGGTGATTCCTTCGCGGCAAGCCCGGGATCCGGAGCCGGAGAGCCTGTCACCTCAACGGAATTTTCTGCATGCCGCGGAGCTGGAATTCGCTCACCCGCGCACGGGAGAGGTGATACACCTCCATTCAGAGTTGCCGGAGGAACTGCAAACGCTGTTGCGAGAGATGGAGTCGGGGCGGATCGAAGGCTAAGCAGCGCGGCATGCCAGAATTTGTGGCAACCTGGCACGATACCTTGACCATCTACAATCATGTTGTAGATAATCATAGTATGGCGAAACCGAACGACCTGGTGCAGGGCACGCTCGATCTGCTGATCATGAGAACCATCGCTTGGGAGCCGATGCACGGCTGGGCGATCGCGAAACGAATCGAGCAAATCTCGCAGGAGGTGCTGCAGGTGCAGCAGGGATCGCTCTATCCGGCTCTGCACAGGCTCGAGCAGCAGGGCTGGATTCGAGCGAAGTGGGCAGAGAGCGAGACCGGGCGCCAGGCGAAGTTTTATGCCCTGACCGCGGCGGGCAAGAAGCAGCTCGAAGCAGAAAAAGCGAATTGGAACCGCCTGTCGGCGGCGATCGATCTGGTGATCGAGACGGCGTGAAGCCGGGAAGCTGGAAGTGGGAAGCAGGAAGCTGGAATCACGCAGCACCGAGGGGTCTTACCGATGCGATTTCTGGAAAAGGTACGGATGCGGTTACAAATGCTGCTGCATCGGGGGCGAGAGTCGGACCGGCTGGATGCCGAGCTGGAGTTCCACCTGGAGCAGCAGATTGCGGAGAATCGCTCCGCCGGCATGAGCCCGCTGGAAGCTCGGCAGGCGGCGCTGCGTTGTTTCGGAAATCCTGTTGTGCTGCGAGAGCAGGCGCGCGAGAGCTGGAGCTGGAACGGATTGGATGCGCTGGCGCGAGACATCCGCATCGCCACGCGGACTCTGCTTCGCTCGCCGGGATTCGCGCTGACGGCGATTCTGATCATGGCTCTGGGCATCGGCGCGAACGTGGCTCTTTTCACGCTGGTCCGCAGCGTGCTGTTGCGCCCGCTGCCGTTTGCGGAGCCCGGCCAACTGGTCGGGATCTTTGAGGCGCAATCCGACGGGACCGATCAGGACAACATTGTCGCCGGCGGTTGCTTCGGGGTGTGGCAGGACCAGGCACGCAGCTTCACCAATCTCGCGATCACGCAGGAAATTGACTACAACCTGGCGGGCGCGGGCAATCAGCTGCCTGAGGTTGTCGACGCGCAAGCCGCCAGCTGGAACCTTTTCCCGCTCCTCGGCGTGCAGCCGGCGGTTGGCCGGCTTTTCACCGCAGCAGACGATCAGCCCGGGGCGAATGCGACCGCGGTCCTTACATGGGGATTATGGAAGCGCCGCTTCGGTGGCGATCCGAGCGTGGTGGGGCGAAGCATTCTGATCGACGCAAAATCGTATACCGTAGTTGGGATTTTGCCCGCGTGGTTCGCGTGGCCGGATTCGAAGGTCGAGTTGTGGACGCCTCTGTACCACGAAAAATCGCCTGCATTGATGCGGATGTTCGATGCGCACAGCTTCGACGTTGTGGGGCGGCTGCGGCCCGGCGTGACGATGCAGCAAGCGAGCGCCGAGCTGAACGCGCTGCAGCGAGAGATTCGTCGCGAGCATCCGGATGGGCCGGTCAACGACGCCGTCAATCTTCGCTCGCTGGTCGACGCGGAGACGTATGACATCAAAACGAGCTTGTACGTGCTGCTGGGCGCGACGGGATGCCTGCTGCTGATTGCGTGCCTGAACATTGCGAATTTGCTGGTGGCGCGGTCGGCCTCGCGCAGCAGGGAGGCGGCGATCCGCATGGCGCTGGGCGGGAGCCGGCTGCGGCTGATACGCGAGCAGATTGTCGAAAGCACGATTCTTGCTGCGGCTGGGGGATTGCTGGGTCTGCTGCTGGCCAGCGGCATTCTGCGCTGGCTCATCAGCACGCGCGATGACATCCCGCGCGCGGACGCGATCCATATGGACGGCGTCGTGATTCTTTTTGCGCTGGTGGCGATTCTCGGCTGCGGTCTGCTGGCCGGGTTGATTCCTGCGCTGACCTCGCGCGATGCGCGGGTGCTGGCTGCGCTGCAGGAATCGTCGCGCTCGCACAGCGGCGGACGAGGCCGCGCGCGACTGCGCCAGGTGCTGCTTGTTCTCGAGGTGGGGCTGACCGTTGTGTTGCTGATCGGTGCGGGCCTGCTGCTGCGCAGTTATCGCGAACTGCGTTCGGCGAACTTGGGCTTTGCGCAGCGCAATGTGCTGACCATGGAAGTGAATCTGCCGAAGAACAGCTATCCCACGGCCGATCGGCGACTGGGGTTTGCCGAGCAGTTATTGAGCAAAGTGCGCACGCTGCCTGGAGTGGAGGCCGCCGGGCTCACGACGATTATTCCGGGAGCAGGCCGGCGCCGCGACGACGTCTTCATCATTTCCGAACATCCGCCGCTGCCGCGCGGGCAGACCCTCGATGCCCTGACGCGCTTCGTCGATCCCGGCTACTTCAGCGCGATGCAGATTCCGCTGCTGGAAGGACGCAGCCTCGATCCGGGGGAGCGGCTCGACCATGCGCAGGTAGTGGTCGTGAACCAGGAGCTGGTGCGCGAATATTTTCCAAACGAAGATCCCATCGGGCGCCACATTCAAACGCAGATGGTATTCGGGAACGCGTTGTTGCGCATCGTTGGCGTGGTCGGCAGCACGCGGGACGAGATTTCTCACGATCCATATCCGGTGATCTATTACCCGCTCTTGAGCGGCGACCAGCGCGGGATGACGCTGGTGATGCGCAGCAGGCGCGACACTGCGGGCATCGCGCTCTCCGCGCAAAAGGCGATTGCGTCGCTCGACCCGCAGCTGCCGGTCAGAAAGGTGCTGACCATGGAGCAGGTGCTGGGTGAATCGACGCTCGACGCGCGTTTTGACGCGACATTGCTCTTTGCGTTTGCGGTCTTGTCGTTGCTGTTGGCGATGGTGGGATTGTTTGGGGTGCTCTCGTTCATGGTGGCGCAGCGGACCACGGAGATCGGGGTGCGCATTGCGCTGGGCGCAAGCCGTGAGCGGATCATGCAGCAGATGCTGCGCGACGGATTGCGACCGGCGGTGTATGGACTGGTGCTGGGGCTGGTGGCGAGTGCAGGCGTGACGCGGCTGATTGCGTCGCTGCTATTCGGGACGAAGCCGTTTGATCCTGCTGTATTCGTCCTGGTGCCGGGGATCCTGCTGCTGGTGGCGGGGTTGGCGTGCGCGTTGCCAGCGTGGCAGGCTTCGCGACTGGATCCGATGCAGGCGCTCCGGACGGAGTGAGAGCCGGGAGCTGGGAGCTGAGAGCTGAGAGCTGAGAGCTGAGAGCGAGATGCGAGAATCGAGTTGGAGGATTTTCGTCGATGCAGGTTTTGTATACAGCGGATGTAACGGCCGAGGGCGCGCGGCACGGCCATGTGCGCAGCTCGGATGGGCTGCTCGATCTGGATCTGGCGCTGCCGCCGGGGATGGGCGGCAGGGGCGACAAGACGAACCCGGAGCAG
>CAZHTJ010000130.1:0-4930 GCA_964535525.1 uncultured Acidobacterium sp.
GGTCTTCAAAAAAAACATACGGCTGGGAGGATAGGGAATCCGCCCAGCCGCGCGAAGTAGTCTGAAGAGGGGTTAGAAGATCAGCTTGAGGCCGAGCTGGGTGTTGCGGTTGGAGCCGTAGTCCCAGTTCGGGTTTTCAAAAGTGGTCAGGTTGGCAGGAGACGTAACGTCGTCCAGGCCCAGGTCCGGCATGCCGAGGTACTGGCGATTCCAGGCGTTAAAGGCGATGAGCTGGAACTGCGCCGTCAGCCGCTCAGTAACCTTGAATGACTTGAAGAGGCTGGCGTCGATATTGTTCCAGCTTTGCGAACGAATCAGATTGCGTGACGAGCCGATGTAAGGGGTTTGCGATCCCATGACGTTGGCCAGGCCCTGGGTATTGCGGAGCCACTTGACGCTGGAGGGGGAGACGGGACTGCAGTCGGCCCAACTGTAATAGCCGGCAGCTCCGCCGCAAACGGCGCCATCCGGATCGTAGATACCGACAGAGGAGGCGGGGGCTTTGGGATTGGACAGGACGGGGCGGGCAACGTCGTAGCCGCTGATCTGCCAGTTCATGAAGGGGATATCTGAGGTGTAGCTCTGGAATTCCGGCCCGTCGCCAAAGAACCCGTACTGCAGCGGAGTGCCGGGCTGGCCGGTATTGAAGGTGTAGATACCGTTGAGATCCCAGCCGCCGACGATCTTGCCGAGCAGGTTCTTCTGGGCGGGGAAGAAGGGGAGGCGGTAGGTGAAACCGGAAGAAATGTCGTGGGTGAAGGAGATGCCGCTGACTGCGCGCTCTGGCCCGTCGGGATCGAGCGGGTTCTGCGCGAAGGCGTTGGTGTTGCCGCCGGCGAAGGTGGAAAAGATCTCCGAGGCGTTGTCGATGGTTTTGCTGTAGGTCCAGTTGAGCTCAGAGGTGAGGCCGTGGAAGCTCTTGGTGCTGAGGCGGGTTTCGAGGGCGTTGTAGAGAGCAAAGGCGCCGTTGGTACGGGTGCGGATGTTGGCATGGGTGCAGTCGGGGCGTCCATACCCGGGCTGCGTGTTGTCGGTGCAGAGCGAGCTGGGCACGAAGTTGGGAAAGGTGCTCTCGAGCGGCGCCAGGTAAGGATTGCCGTCTGTGCTCTGGAAGTTGCCGACCTGGTGGTTGCCGACGTACTTCACGTCGAGGGCGGCATGATTGCCGAGGCCATACTCAAAGCCGAAGAGATACGACTCGGTGTAGGGGTTGTGGAAGCTGGGCGAGTTATAGGTTGTGTTGCGGAAGCCAGGGTTGATGCCAGGGCCGGTGGGAATGAAGCCGAGATCCTGAGTGCGAACCTGGGCACCCAGAGCTCCGCTGGAGGGGAGGCACTGTCTGGTGGTGCCGCAGCCGGTGACGCTGCCCAGATTGACGACAGGCGCGGCGGTGGCCGAGTTGAGGAAGATGTTGTAGAAGGCGGGGTCGAAGTTGATGGCGAAACCGCCGCGAACGACCAGTTTGCTCTGCAGCATGGAAGGGTTCCAGGCAAAGCCGATGCGGGGCTGGACGTTATGGTAGTCCGGGTTGGTATAGGGGAAGGTGCGGACGGAGAGAGGCAGGGACTGATCCCAGAACGCGGTCGCGGCGTTGGTTTCGCGCGAGACGGTCTCGTTGTGGAGGAGGTTGACGGCCTGGCCGAAGAATTCGTAGCGGACACCGAGGTTGGCGGTGAAGTGCGGGCTGAGCTTCCAGTCGTCCTGGAAATAGAGCGCGTAGTCGTTCTCGGTGAACTTGCTGGTAAACGGACCGTTGCCGAGGTTCAGCGAGCCGGTCCCGGTCATGAAGGCATCGAAGTTGTTAAAGGAGAAGGCGCCGCTGTAAAACGGCAGAAATGGATTCGGTGAGTTCTGGTAGTCGTATTCGCCGCCGAACAGGATGGTCTGGCGGCCGGTGGTCCAGGTGGCATTGTCCTGCACCTGGGTGACCTTGACCACGCGCCCCTGAGGGATATTATCCGGGTAGCCGAAGCCAAGATTCGTTGCGCCTGCGATCGAAATGCTGGTGGTGCACTGATCGGGAGTGGTGGCGACGCATTTGGGCTGTCCGCCGCCCTGGAACAGAAGCGAAGTCTGCTGGAACGAGTAGCGCAACTGATCGACCCAGTTGGGCGTAAAGGTGTGCTCCCAGTCGGCGCCGACCGAATGCGCCGTGTCCGGAACGTTATACCAGCTGCCCTCGGGAACGCTCAGACCTCCGCTCGCCTGAAGAGTGGGATCGTCCTGATAGAAGTAGCGAAGGAAGAAGTGGTCCTTGTTGGTCGCCTGAAGGTCCAGGCGGCCGAGAAGTTCTTCGTCATTGGAAAGCGAAGGCACGTCGCGTCCAATTGCGGAGAAAGGAATGGAGGCGGAGACGGCCCCGACGGTTACGTTCTCCATGGTCACCTGCCCCACGGAGTGGGGATCGCCGGACTTAACCGAATAGGGACCGTTATTGACCAGTGCTGCGGTTCCGGGAGCATTTGGGAAGGTCGCCTGCAGCGCGGTTAACCCGGCAGGCGTAGGCGTGAGGTGAGCACCGCTGGTGCTGACGCCGCCGCCGTTCCGATAGCGATCAAAGTAGGCACTGGAGAAGAAGAAGAGGCGATCTTTCCAGAGTGGGCCACCAAAGCTGCCGCCGAAGCGGTTATCTACGAAGCGTGGCAGGGTAGGCGGGATGCAGTTGTTGCTTGAACTTGAGGTCACGCCCGCTGGGCAAAAGCCCTGGTAGGGATCCTTCTGGCCCTGCGCGAAGGACTCACCCCAGTTGCCTTCGTACCACTCGAATGCCGAGCCATGAAAGGCGTTGCTGCCGGACTTGGTGATGTAGTTGATGACCGAACCTGCATTGCGGCCGTACTGGGCGGAGAAGTTATTGGTGATGACTTCGATGCTGGAGATGGCATCGGGATTGGCAAAGAAGACCTGCGGACCGGCAACGGAGTTGTCGTTGTTGGACTGGCCGTCGATTTCGTTGTTGTTGGAGCGGCCGCGCTGCCCCTGGGAGGAGAATCCGCCGTAAGCGCCGTTACTGTTGCTGAAGCTGTTGTCGTGGGTGATGACGACGCCGGGGGTGAGCAGGGCGGCGGTGTCGAAGCCGCCGCCGAAGGGCAGGTTGGTGATCTGCTGGGTGTCGATGGTGGCGGCCACCTGGGCCTGGGTGGTGGTGAGCAGCGGGGTCTCGTCACCCTGGACCTGCACCACATCCTTGTTGGAGCCGATCCTGAGCTTTTGCGGCCCGATGACTGTTTGGCCGATAGCCACCGTTATTCTCTCGAGCTTGAGGACTTCGAACCCAGCGGCCTCAATGGTAAGCGAGTAGTCGCCTGCCGGCAGGTTCACCAGGGTAAAGGTGCCGTCCCCCCTTGTATGCTGGACGGTCTTGAAGTCTGTCTCCAGACTGGTCGCGGTCACGGTCGCGTTCGAGACGTACGCACCCGCGGGGTCAACAACCTCTCCGGAAATGCCGCCGGTTGTAATGCCCTGTCCCACCGCCCGGTATCCGCCCAGGAGAAGCGCCAGGGGTAGCAGTACGGCGATAGCCCATCCGCGGATCGTGGGGAATTGCGAGGTCTTCATGTGTGTGTCTCCCGTCGGGTACGGCAACGACACTGGGCTGGAGGATGACCCGAGCCGAAGGCCGGAGAGTTTTTTCGTTGATTGATCTTTCCTTGGCAATCGGCTAGCCATTCCCTTTTAAGAGCAGGATTCGCGGCGCTGCCGGGGAAAGTCCGGGGCTCAGAGGTTGACATATAAAAAACTGATAAAAAACGACTTGATGGTCTGGCCGGCTATTAACTTTATAGATATCTATTTGGGCTGATTTAGATTACAAATGCATTAATGCTGCGCTACCACCTTAGCAGCAGGGAAACCCGAAAATCATAGAATCACCCCCCCATTCTCCGGTTTTTCGAATAACCGCATTACCTGCGTACCCAAAGGCTTTGGACCCATTGGCGCGCCTGTTCGGCCCTCAACAATGCTGTTCTGGAACCTCTTGAGCTGCGGGGATCCGATCGACTCCTTTATGAAAGAATGAGGTCAGACGCCTCGAAGAGGAGGCAAAGATGAACACCCTCAAGACTGCGTTTCTGCTAACCGCTCTGACCCTGCTTCTGGTTTTTATTGGGGAGCGCATCGGCGGCGAAAACGGCATGATTCTCGCCTTCGTGATCGCCGCGGCGATGAATTTCTTCAGCTATTTCTATTCGGACAAGCTGGCCCTGGCCATGTACCGGGCGCAGCCCGTCACGCGCGAGCAGCTGCCCCGCGCCTATGCGGTGGTGGAGCGGATGACCGGCCGGCTGGGGCTGCCCATGCCGAAGATTTATGTCATCCCAACCGACGCGCCGAATGCATTTGCGACGGGACGCAATCCGAAGCACGCTTCGGTGGCCGTGACCCACGGCATCCTGCAGCTGCTGAATGACGATGAGCTCGAAGGTGTGCTGGCCCACGAGCTGGGGCACGTGAAGAATCGCGACATTCTCACCAGCTCGATTGCGGCGACGGTGGCGGGCGCGATTACGCTGGTGGCTCGGATGGGCTGGTTTGCCGAGATGTTTGGCGGATTCGGCGGCGGTGGTGGCGATCGCCGGCGTGGTGGCGGCATCAGCGCGCTGTTCATGCTGATCCTTGCGCCGATTGCGGCGATGCTGATTCAGCTTTGGATTTCGCGCACGCGCGAATATGAGGCCGATGCCACGGGCGCGCACCTCACCGGCAATCCGTATGCGCTGGCGAGCGCGCTGGAGAAGCTGGACGCATATTCGAAGCGCGTGCCGATGCCAGGAACGGCGACCACGGCGCACTTGTTCATCGTGCAGCCGCTGCTGAGCCGCGACGACTTCGCCGGCCTGTTCTCGACGCATCCGCCGATTCGGAAGCGGATCGAGCGCCTGATCGGGCGGCCCAGCGTTTACGGGAATTAAGACGGGCACAGGGCGCC
>CAZHTJ010000130.1:5030-8218 GCA_964535525.1 uncultured Acidobacterium sp.
GCGCCCATCCCAGGCCGTCGGCTCCTTTGCCCGCGTCGATGAGCTTTTCCATTTTCCATGTAGCGAGGTTGACAGCCGCGACCTGCCCGGTGCCCATGCAGGAGACGTACGCAACCTGGCCATCGGGACGGATGAGAATTTCCTGCGGATCTTTCCCGACGTTCACGGTGCGCGCCAGCTGCAGCTTATCGAGATCGACGACCGCGATAACATCCTTCGACGGGATAGCAACCAGCAACCAGCGGCCGTCGTGCGTGGCCGCCGCACCGTAGCCCATGCCCGGGAGATCGACCCAGGTTTTCAGCTTTTTAGCGTCTGTATCGATCACAGCAAGGCGCGGCTGCGCGACGTCCGAGGTGAAGACGAGCCGGTCGTCGCGGGAGATGGCAATGCGCTGGACTTCTCCGGCGACCGGGATCACGGCGACGGTCCTGCGTCCGGGCATGTCGAGTACGGAGACGGTGCCGGGCCCGACGTTGGCCGTGTAGCCGAGCTTGCCGTCGTGGGAGAGCGCCAGCATGTGCGACTGTGTCTGGCCGGTGGGGACTTTGCCGACGATCTTCAGCGTGGCTGGATCGACGACAGTGATGGCGTCGTCGAGTTCGGTGGTGACATACAGCAAGCCGCTGACGGGATCGACCACCGGGAGATGCGGGCGGACGCCGTGGCCGAAGTCGATGACGCCGGTGACCTGTTCGATGCCGAGATCGATGACCAGCAGCTTGTTGCCGTCGATGCCGGGCTTGCCCACGCCGGAGTTGCCGTAAATAGGCAGGAAGGCGCGGTGCCCGTCCTGCGATGCGGCGATCTCATGGCCCCACTGCCCGGGGACGTCTTCGGCGATGGTTGAGACCTGCGTGCCCGTGGCCGGATCGATGAGGCTCACGGTGCGATCGGCTTGATTGGCGACGAGCAGCTTCTGCGCGGCGGCATCGCCCGTTATAAATGTAACAATAACGAGCACAAATATTGCGGCTGGCTTATTCATTGCCGCCAATATATCGCTTAAAAGGCAAAATTTGCGACCGTCGCGGTCCGGTGAGCCCCGCCCGTGCCCGGTCCAGACTGTACCCTGCACCCTGTCCCCTGTACCCTGTTTTGCATGAAGACGCTGCTGCGCACCATCGTGTGGCTCGCCCTGGTGGTTTGGCTGGGCGGGCTGCTGTTTTTTCCCTTCACCGCTTTCGCCGCGTTCAGTACGCTCACGGACACGCATGCCGCCGGAACCATCGTGGCGAAGTGCATCGACGTCCTCCATCACGAGGGATTCGTTGCGGGCGCTGTGATCGTGGTGGTGCTGGGCATCGGCTATTTTTTGCGCAGCTTCCGCATGAGCACGGTCACGCTGGGCGTCGTGGTTACGTTGCTGATGCTGGGATGCACGGCCTGGTCGCAGTACCGCATCATTCCGCGGATGGAGCGCGATCGGATCGCGGCAGGCGGAGCGATTGACGCAGTCCCCAAAATCGATCCGCGGCATGTGGACTTCGACCGCCTGCACAACCTCTCGACCGACGTGGAGGAGGCTGTGATGATCGGGGGTTTCGTTCTGCTGATTCTGCTGGCGCGCGATTTTTAGGGGCAGGGCTCCGGGCACCGGGCACCGGGCTCTTCAGAGCAGCGCTTTCGACTGCGTCTCGGCTCTCTTCACTGTTAATCGTCGCCCGCGTTCGCTGCCAGAGCTGCCGCTACTCCGATGTTTTTGAGCAAGTCCGCGGGCACCCCGTGGCGCTGCTGCAGATATTCGGGGCTGTTCCAGGAGAGCCAAACGGCTCCCTCGCTGTCTTCCGAGACGAGAATCTTGAGCGGCAGATCGATGGCGATGCTGGGCGCGGCGAGCATGACAGGCGTGCCGGCTGCAGGATTGCCGAAGATCAACAGTTTGGTCGGGGGCATTTTCATGCCCGCCTTTTCGGCTTCTCCACTGTGATCGATCAGTGCGAACAGCTTCACGCCCTTCGCCTCCAGCAGGTTCTCCAGCCGCATCACGGTCTCATCCACCGAGTGCTGGCTTTGCTGGCTGACGATTCCGTTTTCAGTCTCCGGCATGACTTGTGCCCTCGCTCCAAACAGAAGATGCACCAGTGCGCTGCCAGGAATCATTCTTCTCGCGCTTTTTCTTCCATCAGCGCCAGCGTGTTGCCCGCCGGGTCCTTGAGGAGCGCGAGCCACAGGTCGTGAGTCTTCATGCGCGCGACCAGGTGCGGCTCCTGAACGAACTCTACCGCTTTCTCTTTGAGGGCGGCGTGAGCCACCTGCATGTCGGGCACGCGGAAATACAGGATTGTCCCGCTCGTCCCCGCCGGGCGCTCACTGGGTCCGAGCAGAAGCCGGATGTTTCCGCACTGGAAGAACGTCATGGGGCCGGCGTCGAAGAGGAATTTCATCCCCAGCACGTCACGGTAGAAGGTCTTCGCTGCTTGCTGATTGTCGACGGTGAGCGCGATCTGGCCGATTTCGTCCAGGTGCACTGCCCCAGGGCCGCTTTCCATGCTTCTCTCCATTTCGTTAGCTGAGCTAATGAATTATGATGGAGCCGGACGAGGGCGATGTCAAGAGAGACGCCGGAACAAATTGCCGGACAGATTCACTCCGCGGCGATTCATCTGCTGCGGCGGCTGCGGCAGGCCGATGGGGCCAGCGGCCTGAACAGTCCGCGGCTCTCCGCGCTGTCAGTGATTGTGTTTGCCGGCCCGCTGACGCTGGGACAGCTGGCCGACGCGGAGCAGGTGAAGCCGCCGACGATGACGCGCATTGTGCAGGCTCTCGAAGCGAAGGGCCTGGTGAGGAAGATTGCCAATCCGGAGGACCGCCGCACGATTCACCTGGCCGCGACTATGCAGGGCAAGCGCCTGCTGGTGCGGGCGCGGCGGCGGCGCATTGAGCCGCTTGCGGAGGTGATCGGGAGGCTTTCCCGCGAGGAGCATGAGGCGTTGCAGAGGGCTGTGGCGGTGATGGAGAGGCTCGTGAGGGACTCGTAGGACGGCGCCGATGCTCAGTTGCAATGCGTGATGCTTCCCGATTGCCAACGATCCACTCGGATCAGCTATCCTCTCTGCCGATGCTCGTGCCAGGATGATGAGCTCTCACCTACTGCATCAGAGGCTTGGCTTTTCCAATGCGAATATTGAAACCGACCATCGAGCCCCAGACGTTGATGCCGTAATCGTAATATTTGGGCTGTGACA
>CAZHTJ010000131.1:0-8002 GCA_964535525.1 uncultured Acidobacterium sp.
TGCGCGAAGGTGGTTACTACACCTACATCATGGCCAGCCGCAGCCACACGCTCTACGTGGGAGTCACCGGAAATCTGCTCAAACGTGTATTTCAGCACAAGTGGCGGGAGCACGATGGGTTCACCGAACGCTATAACTGCGACCGTCTGGTATGGATCGAACGCCATGAGGAGGTGGGCGGAGCGATCGCGCGGGAAAAGGAATTGAAGGGTTGGCGGCGGCAAAAGAAGATTGCGCTCGTCGAAGCGTTGAACCCGACATGGCAGGATCTGAGCCGCGAGTGGTACGACCTGGAGCCCGCCGATTACAACCGCGCGCTGGACCGGATGAATTTGTAACAGCAACCGCGGATCCCTCCGCTGCGCGATGCTTCGCGTCGGGATGACACAGCGGGTGTAGGGCAAATGCGGCGAGGCGGAGTGCTCGCAGAAAGGCCCGAAACGTACGCATTCGCCGGTGACACCGGCCACTACATCAACCCAGCCCCCAGGCGTGTCATCCTGACGCGAAGCGGAAGGATCTGCGGTTGCTTTTTCTGCGCATTACCACCGGCGAACTCAATACCGTGGCAACCACTTTCTCCATCGGTCGGATCGCATACGATAGCTCCATGCACGAAGGCGGTTACCACACCTACATCATGGCCAGCCGCAGCCATACGCTCTATGTCGGAGTTACAGGATATCTGCACAAACGGGTGTTCCAGCACAAGTGGCGGGAGCACGATGGGTTCACCGAACGCTATAACTGCGACCGTCTGGTATGGATCGAACGCCATGAGGAGGTGGGCGGAGCGATCGCGCGGGAAAAGGAATTGAAGGGTTGGCGGCGGCAAAAGAAGATTGCGCTCGTCGAAGCGTTGAACCCGACATGGCAGGATCTGAGCCGCGAGTGGTACGACCTGGAGCCCGCCGATTACAACCGCGCGCTGGACCGGATGAATTTGTAACAGCAACCGCGGATCCCTCCGCTGCGCGATGCTTCGCGTCGGGATGACACAGCGGGTGTAGGGGCAAATGCGGTGAGGCGGAGTGCTCGCAGAATGGCACCAAACGTCCGTATTCGCGCTAACTCGCCCCAATGCGGTTGCTTCCTTCGGGAAGCGCGTTGATAAGGACTAGCACTGCCCGTTTCCTGGAAACTGCTGTTGAGGACGGTTCCCGCACCCGGCAGTTATACAACTAGAGGAGGAATGTCCCGCCCCACCCACCTCCAGGCCATCGCACTCGCCATCACCGGCTTCACCCTCTGGGTGCTCACCGACACGGCCATCAAGCTCATCAACCAGTCTCACCTGCCCTGGTATGAAGTCCTCGCCTTCCTCGGCCTCTTCATGGCCCTCTTCCTACTCGCCCGCGGTTTCCTGCGTCGCGACCTCCGCGCGCTGCTGCCTCACAAACTCCGCCCTCAGCTCCTCCGCTCCGCCCTCGACCTCGGCAACAATATCTCCGTCATCGTCGCGCTCCGCCACCTCACCCTCACTACCTTCTACGTCCTCATCTTTCTCGCGCCCATCGTCGTCGCCCTGCTCTCGCCCCTTTTCCTGCACGAACGCCTCACCTGGAAAAAATTCCTCGCCATCCTCGCCGGCTTCACAGGAGTCGTCATCGCCGTCCATCCCTGGAGTTCCGCGCACGACGGCGACTGGATCGGCTACGCCGCCTGCATGGCCTGCGTTGCATGCTTCTCCGTCAACATCGTCTGGTCGCGCGTCCTTACCCAAACCGAGAATCCCGAAAGCCTCACCCTCTTCTCTGCCACGATCATGGCGCTGGTTGGATTCTCCATCATGGCCGGCTCTTCGATGATGCTCCACCACGCCGTGCTGCTCACCAGCCGCAACGCCGAGCTTCTCATCGCCATGGGCATGCTCTGCTCCATCGGAAGCCTCTGCTTCTTCGTCGCCCTCAAACACACCACCGCCGCCAACGTCTCGCAGTTCCACTACACGCAGCTCGTCACCGGCGCGCTCATGTCCTGGCTTGTCTGGCGTCAGGGGCCGGGCCTCTTCACCATCCTCGGCGCGATCCTCATCATCGTCTCCGGCGTCTACATCGCAGTCCACGCCTCCCACGACGCTCCCATCTGGCCCCATCCCGCCACCGTCCCCGACTGACCCCGTCCAGGGCCCTCCCCCCCAAGGACGAACCCTACCCCTTTCAGGGCATTGCGAGGCCACATGCCTGTTTTTTATCCTTCGCCCACGCACTCCTTACAAGCTCGAGGCACGACCCCCATGAACTACATCCAGCGCAAAATGTTCGCCGTCCTCGCGTCCATTGTCTTTGCCCTGGTCTACCTTCCCCTGCACGACTACCCCTTTGGCCTCGACGCTGCCATCTGCGCCAGCTTTACCGTCGCCGTCTTCGCCAACGCCACCCGCAAGCGCGGCAAGTCCCTCTTCGCCGGAGAAGACCACATCCCCTTCCTCGAAATGCTCCTGGGCCACATCCTCTGCCTCGTCGCGGTCGTCGGCATCGTCCGTCTCGGTATCTACGCGGAGCCCGTTCTCCCCGCCTGGCTCACCACCTCCATCGGCAGGAGTCCCGGCGGCCACCCTCTCCCCTCCGCACTGCGCGGCGTCCAGAGCCTCATGCTCTTTCTCGTCGGCTTTGTTGAATCCTGGTGGCTCAGCAGCGGAAAATACAAACCCGAAAGCGAAGGCTGCAAAGTCGTCCTCAGCAAGTCAGCCTACGAGGAAGACATCGCCAACCGCCTGCGCCTCAAATAGCGGCCCGGTCAGGCTCCTCCGCCCGCATCAGTCCCACGCCCATCCCCACAAACCAGATCACCTCGCTCAGCATCACCGCGGACATGCCGTGCACATCCAGCCGCAGATGCCCCACGAAGATCAGCATCGCAATCAGCGGCGCCGTCACGCACCCATAAATCGCCATCCCCCGCGACAACCGTCCCATCCGCAAACAGCAAACCGACCACAGCGTAATCGCCACCGCGGCGCCCACAGAATAAATCCGCGCCATCGCCTGGTTGATCTGGAAGATCGACGTTATCGCGATCTTCCAGTCCGTCGCGTTCGCGGTGATATCGCGCGTCATCTGTTGCCAAATCCCCGGCACGATCCAGCCACTGACCGAGGCCGCAATCATGATCGCCACCGCCGCGAATCCATAGGTGACCAGCGCCGAAAGCGCCAGCCGATCCGGCCCCGCCAGGAACTTCGCCAGCCCACATGTCCCGAGGAACAACAGCAACACGCTCACGAGGCCCAGCCCGTGCGCAATCCCCGACATCGACATCAAATGCCCCACCTGCTCCTGGCTCAGCTTCGCCGATCCCACCGGATGGAGCGCCATGGTCACCATCCCGCCCACCGAGCCCACCATCAGCGCCCAACCTGCCTTGCGATTGTCTGTCATGCGCGTACTGTAAGAAGGAAACAGCCTCGCAGTCACGCCCTAATTCGCGATACCGAACAAAGCAGGTCCGCATGTCCGGAAACACCTCAACCAAACCCGCAACCGCCGCCCCAACCCGCACCGTCACGAAGCCCGACCGCCGCACCCTTCGCACCCGCGACGCCCTCGGGGACGCCCTCATCACGCTCATGCGCGAACAGCCCTTCGACGCCATCACTGTGCAGCAGGTGCTCGACCGCGCCGGTGTCTCCCGCGCCACCTTCTACACCCACTACCGGGATAAAGACGACCTCTTCCTCAGCGATATCGAAGACTTCTTCGAACTGATGGGCGCTTTTCTCACCCGCAGCGGAGCACCCGCCACGCGCCTCTTCCCCGTCGAGGAATTCTTCACTCACCTGGCCGCAATGCGCGACCTCAATGCCGCCATCAACGCCTCCGGCAAAGGCCCCGATGTCCGCGAACTCGGGATCGGCTGCTTCGCCCGCTCCATCGAGCAGCGCCTCGTCCAGGCCCGCGTCAATCTGGCCGCCGCCGAACTTCGCGCCACCTCCTGCTCCCTCGCCGGCGCGCTCTTCTCCCTCCTCGACTGGTGGCTCCGCCTCGACCATCCCATGCCCGCCAAAGACGTCGACACACTCTTCCATCGTCAGGCCTGGCGCGGCATTCCCGGCAGGCCCTGAGCGCCGCCCGCCGATTCGCTAATCCCACCAATCCCGCCACGCCGCTACACATTTCAGGCCATAGGCTGCCCCCAACCCCGGCGATACACTGCCTGTGGTTACCCGGCCCATATCTCGTACGATTCGAGGGCAGTACCACCGAAATGAGATATTTCCAGCGCAAATTCGTAACCTTCGCGGCCTCGCTCGCCTTCGCTCTCATCTACAAGCCGCTGCACCAGTTCCCCTTCGCCTTCGACCTGGCTCTCTGCGTCAGCTTCACCATCCTCGTCTTCGGCAACGCGATCCGCCGCCGCGGCTTCGCCCTCTTCTCCGGCGACTCCGCCCGCCCGCTCACCGAAACGATCCTCGCCCACTCCATCTGCCTGGTCGCGCTCGTCTTCATCGCCCGCCTGGCAATGTACGCCCCCGGCTTCCTGCCCGAATGGCTCACCATCCCCGTCGGCGCCGACAACTACGGCCGCGTCGGCCCCAGCGCTTTCCAAATTCTCCAGAGCCTCGCCATCTTTTTCCTGGGATTCTTCGAAGTCCGCGTCCTGGTCGCCCAGAACACCAAAGATGCCGCCAATGCTAAGAAAAGGGCTTCCCGCTGGACCGAGGCCGACCTCGAAGCGCAGCGCATGAGCAGCCTCCGCCTCGACTAACGGGGAACCAGGAAAAAAGCAAAGACCCAAAGCCCGCGCCGCTGAGGCGACCGGGTTTGCCCATAGCAAGAAGCCCGCTATCCATCACGCCGCCGTTCGCCTGGACGCCTGCTTCCCCGCGTCGCCCTCTTCTCCTTCTTCCTTCTTCTCCCGCGGCTGCCTCGTTTTCCAGAAGCTTTGCTGTAGACGCGCTGTCTCCTTCGCCTGCCACTCTTCCTGCCGCTTCCTTGACTCGCTCCGCACCGGTTCGTCCACACTGGTAGCCTCAAGTCTCTGCACCCGGTGCCACGGAATAATCTGGCTCCCCCGAATCAGGAAACCGGATCCGGCCCACTCCCGCATCAGGTCACTCACCTTGCTCTTCACATCCTGCGCATCCTCAAACGGGAGAAGCTCGAACGACTCGCCCGTTTCCAGATGTACCGTCACCCACGCCACCAAAACCGTCTCATCTCCCTGCTGATTTTTTCCATTTCCATCGGCCATCGCGCGTCTCCTCAAAAATTGAGATGCATGCGAGGCGCACTCAGTCAGACGGCTCGCAGAGCCTCCACAGGATCTCCGCTCGCCGCGCGATTCGCGGGCAACGCCGACGCCAGAAGCGCGATCGCCATCATCGCTGCAATCGTTGCCGCATACACCAGCGGATCCGTCGCGCTCACAGCGAACAAAAACGAACTCACTACCCGCGATAACGCCAGCGATCCCAACACACCCAACCCGCACCCGAGCAGCGCCAGCCTCATCCCCGACAACAACACCATCCGCGCGATCGCCGCCCGCTGCGCGCCCAGCGCCATCCGGATCGCAATCTCCCGCGCCCGCAGCGTCACCGAAAACGCCACCACCGCATAGATTCCCGTCAGCGCCAGCAACAAAGCCGCCACAGCAAAGCTCGCCATCAAATCTGTGTTGAACCGCCGCGGAGCTTCCACGCTCGCCATCGCCTCCTGCATCGTGCGCACCTGTTCGAGCGCCAGCAGCGGATCCACTTCCGCCACGGCCGACCGCAGGGCATGCTCCATTTGCTCCGGCTCCAGGGATGACCGCAGCGTGATGTACCCTCCAGCCGGCTGCACCAGATTCTCCTGCGCGCCCACCCCGTAAAGCGTCGCCGGCTGCTCCGCCGGGACATACCACTGATCTGCGGCCGGCGTATCCCGCGGCCCCAGCACCGTGTCCGCCACCAGCCCCACCACCGTCGCCCACGGGTAGCCCTTATGCGGATTCCCTACGTGGATCCGTTTTCCTAACGCATTCTCACCCGGCCAACAATGCTTCGCCATCGACTGATTCACGATCACAGCCAGCGGCGCGCCCGCCCGATCCCCCTGCGTGAAATATCGTCCTTCGACCAGCGGAATATCCATCGCGCGAAAATAATCGCCATACGTCAGCGCGAACGCAGCAAACGTCAGCTTCCATCCCGCCACCGGACGGCCCTCCACGGTGTACGCCGCCAAACCACCGTCATTCGCGGTCGGCAGCGTGTTGCTGATCCCCGCTGCCACAATCCCGGGCTTCCCCGTCAGCCGATCGACGACCGCGCGATCGAAATTATCCGCCGCCGTTTGCGTCGAATACTGCCCGAGAGGCAACTGATAGCTCCCCACCAGTACATGCTCCGGACGAAATCCCGGATCCACAGCCAGCATCTTCCGATAACTCCGCAGAAATACTCCCGCCGTCGTCAGCAGCGTCAGCGCAATCGCAATTTCTGCCACCACCAGCGTCGACCGCAACCAGCTATGACTCGCCGACCCCGTCCCGCTCCGCGCGCCCTCTTTCAGGTTCTCCAGGACGCTGGTCCGCGTCGCCGCATATGCCGGAGCGACACTGCACACTGCGCCCGTCAACAGTGCAAGCATCACTGCAAAAATAATCACCACCGGATCCATCGAGATCGCATCTACCCGCGGCAGTGACTCAGGCAACAGATCGAGGGCCGCCCGCACCGCCAGGGTCGCCAGCGCCACACCGACCGCGCCGCCCGCAATCCCCAGCATCAGCCCCGCCAGCACCGACTGCCGCAGAATCGCGCTCGCCGGCGCCCCCAGCGCCATCTGCACCGCATATTCCCTTCGCCGCCCAATCGCCCGCACCAGCAGCAATCCCGCCACGTTCGCGCACGCAATCGTCAGCACCACAAGTACCGCTGCAAACAGCGTCCGCAGCAGCGGCCGGGTTGCCGCCACCGTCTGCTCCCGCAGCGAAAGCGCATCTCCCCGAATCCTAATCGCCGCCATGCTTGCCGGAAAATCCTGCATTATCTGTTGCGACACCCGATTCGCATCCTCAGCCGCCTGCCGCTGCGTCCCGCCAGCTTTGAGCCGCGCCACCATCCGATACCCCCACGCGCCCACGTTCTTGTCCGACAGCTCATCCGCGGTCAGACTCAGCGGAACCCACACCTGGGCCTGATTCAACCGCCCTGGCACCAGCGGAAACTCAAAACTCCCCGGCATCACTCCGATAATCGAGTACGCCTTCCGGTCCAGCACAACGGTCTGCCCCAGCACTCGCGGATCGCGATCGTACCGATGCAGCCACAGCGCGTCACTGATGACTGCCACCGGCTGGTGCCCGTCGTCCTCCTGCTGCGTAAAGACGCGACCCATCGACGGCGCAACGCCGAGCGCCGAAAAAGCTCCCGCCCCCAGCCGCGCCCCTGTGATCAGCTCCGGCGTCGCACCACCCGACAACTCATAGCTCGTCCCCGCAAACCCGCCCATCGCAGAAAACGCGTTCGTCGCCCGCTCATAGGTCGCAATCTCGCGCGCCGTCACTCCCGGATTCGGGCCGTTGCCCACGTGATCGCCCACAATCACCAGCCGGTCCGGATCGGCGAACGGCAGCGGCCGCAACAAAATTCCCTCCACCAGCGAGAAGATCGCGATCGTCGCGCCCATCCCCAGCCCCAGCGTCAGAATGGCCGTCAGGTTGAACCCAGGCGCCTTGCGCAGTTGCCGCACCGCGAGCCGCAGATCCGTCATCATCGCGCCCATTCCATCCTCCTCGCCTCAACGCATGCGCCATTACAACCCGCGCTCATCGCCGCCCGCAACCCCCGCCCGTCACAATCTCTCAGGGGTCGACTCCTGGCTTCAGGCTTCCTGCTCAGGCTTCCCGCTCCCAGCTCCCAGCTAAAATAAAGATCGATGGCCACCACCCCCGATCTGGTCCAGATCGACCTCGCGCCGCGCCGCGCCCTCCCCAAACCGGAGTGGCTCCGCGCCCGCGCGCCTATGGGCGAGAACTATCACGACCTCAAAAAGCTGGCGCGCTCGCTCAACCT
>CAZHTJ010000132.1:0-7998 GCA_964535525.1 uncultured Acidobacterium sp.
TTTCGGCCTCCTCGAACCTCAGGCCGGATTCCAGCAGCACTTTGACCTTGTTCCGGTTATGCGGGAAAAGGGAGCCGATCTCGCCGGGCCTGACGCCGGTGGCGAGGATCAGCCGCAGAGGCAACTGGTTTCCGACCGGACCGTCCAGCGTGCCGGCCGCCTCGAAGTTCACCTCGCAATCCAGAATCTCGCCCGCCCTGGCCAGGGTGTGGAAGACATCGAGCACGTTCATCCCGCGCCGCTCGATATCGTGAATCAGGTCGTATTCGACCGCGTACAGGAAATGGCCGCACTCCCTGGTCCGCTCATAATCGAACCGGTTCAGCACTACAGGCGATCCCCCGCCTTCCGGCGCCAGAGAGAGCGTTTCGGTCAGGGTGAGCTTCTTGTCCGGCGGCAGGAACGACGACGCCAGTCCGGTCAGATCGAGCACCAGCTCTTCGATATCGGCCGCCGCGCTCTCCGCCGGGCTGTTGATCATCTCGCGCAGCCGGTCGAACGCCGCCAGAAGCAGGTTGGTAATCTCGGCGTTCGGCGCCATCTTCTTCGAGCGGATCATGTCGAGAACCGTCTCGGCCCGGTGCGCCAGCTCCTTGACCTTCGTGAGCCCGAAATAGCCGCTCGCGCCTTTGATCGAATGCGCCGCGCGGAACACCTTGTTCACCAGCTCGAGGTCGATATTTTCTCCCCGTTCCTCGATGGCCAGCAGGTCCACCTCGATCGTGGTCAGATGTTCCCGCGATTCGTTGATGAACTCCCCGAGCAGCTCATCGTCCAGGTTCAGATTCATATCCATATCGCTGTCCATCGGGGGCCTCCTAGGCGGCTTTTTGAGTGACGTTGAGCCGCCCGGTCAGGCGCATGCTCTGCAGCAGGCGGAAGATGTCCGGGCACACATTCGTGACCCGCACCGTGCCGCCGCTCCGGGCTACGCTGTTCGCCGTGGCGATCAGCAGGCCAATGCCGCTCGAATCGAGCATCGTGGTGCTCCCCAGATCGAACACCAGCTCGCGCGCTCCCCGGCTCAGCGTCTCCCTGAGACCGGCCTGCAGATCCGGTACAAGGATCGCGGTTAAATCGCCCGTCAGCTTCACCGACCCCTGCTGCTGCTTCTGTTCAATGACATATGCGGCCATTCGGTTGTTCCCTCTCAGATTTGCTTCCTGCTCAGCCAGAGCGTGATCCGGTTTCCGCTTCGGTTGAAGCGCACGCGCTCGGCATAGAGCGAATACAGTTCGAGCCCGCGGCCGGAGCACGCGGCTCGGTTCGGTTTCCTTCTGAGCCTCTTCCGCCAGCAAAATCCGGGGCCCTGGTCGCCGACCTCGATCCGTATCCACTCCCGGCCTACCGCGAAGCGGAACTCAATCGTCTTATCGACATCGCGGCGGTTTCCATGAAGAATGGCGTTGGCCAGCGATTCCCGGGCGAGCAACTCGGCCCGGAAACACAGCTGCGCCAGGCCGTTTGCCTCGAGCGTGTCGCGGATTCTCAGGCAGAGCGATTCCGCCTCTTCCATGCGCGAGGAAATTTTCCCGGAGAAGGAGAGGGGTGCGCGCCGGCTGGCGCGGTTCACCGTTCCACCCCGAGAAACAACGTATCGTCGGCCGCGCTGACCTCCGCCATCACTTCGTCCACCACCGCAGGCACCAGGTCATGCAGAGCCAGACTCCGCCGCGCGTCGCAGGCCCTGGCCAGCCTGTCAAGGCCATCCTCGTACGAGCCCCGGCCTTCGATCAGCCCGTCGGTGTAGAAGAAGATCCGCTCCCCCCTTTTGAGGGTCATTTCCGTCACTCCGAAGACCGCGTCGGCGAAGGCGCCCACCACATCCCCCTCCTCGCGCAGAATCAGAGGTCCGGCGGAATCCAGCTGCACGGCGATGGGCGGCGGATGACCGGCGTTGACGATCGAGATGCCCCCCGTCCGGCGATTGAGCCGCGCATAGACCAGGGTGAAGAATGCGCCGGAAGGCAGAATGCGGCACAGACAGTCGTTGATGGCGCGCACAATTTCGAGGGGCAGATGCATGGGCGCGGCATATTCGGCGGCCAGCGCCTTGAGCGACGCCGTCCAGAGAGAGGCCCCGAGATCGTGTCCGCTGGCGTCGGCAACCAGATAGTCGGCGATGTCCTCGCCCGTCGCAATCACATCGTAGAAGTCGCCGCCCGCGCTCAGCACCTGGCGGATCGAAACCTCGAAGCAGGCTTGCGGAAAATCTTCCGGACGCGGCATCAGCGTCTTTTGCGCGCTGGCCAGCTGCCCCACCCGCTCCGCCTGCAGTTCCGCGATCCGGTCGTAGGCTCGTTTGAGCCGCAGGTGCGTGCGGACCCGGGCGATGACCTCAGCCCCCACGATGGGCTTGGTGATGTAATCCACGCCGCCGGCTTCGAGTCCGCGGACCTTGGTCGATGTGTCATCGGCAGCCGAGAGGAACAGAATCGGCGTCGAAGAGGTTGTGACCTCGCCCTGCAGCGAGCGGCAGATGTCAAAGCCCGTCCCGTCGGGCAGATGGACGTCCAGCAGAATCAGATCGGGATGCTGTTCGTAGATTCCGTGCAGAGCCCCCGCCACGTCGCCCGCATGCGCGGTGCGGAATCCCGCCCGTCCCAGCAGCCCTTCGAGCGTGCGAACAATGCCCTGGTCGTCGTCGACGACGAAAATCAACGGTGATGGATCGTGCCCCTGCATCTGAAGCTTCCTCGCCGCAATCCGAATTGCAGTCGCCCCTCAGCCGCCTGGCTGTCGCACACCGGGCTCCCCCCTGGAGTCCCGAGTCGAAAAGAGACAATGGCCTTATCGGCGAAACGCGGGGCATCTTCTGCGGGGAATCAAAATACGGCTCCGCTGTCAGGAATCCATTCACAGTCGTGGACGCTCCCGCGGCTTCTGGCGCAATCCGAAGGGGGCTATCGGCAATCTGAACGGGGGCATTGCAGCAATCCGAAGGGGCTATCGGCGGGTCAGAACCAGACTCAGGTTTCGGAGAGAAATAAGTTTCAGAGTGGAATAGGTTTCTGAGAGGAACAGGTTTCGGAGAGGAATCAATGGTCGGGACGGGCAGATTTGAACTGCCGACCCCTCGCACCCCAAGCGAGTGCTCTACCAGGCTGAGCCACGTCCCGACAACAGCAGAGGTCTAGCCAAGTTTACCACCGGCCCCACCCTGCACCGATGCGTGAACCCCTTCCGAGGAAACCGCCACAGCCAGACCCTCCTGCCGCGTCCGCAGCTCCCGCATCTCATCCTCGCCCATCTTCTCGGCACAGCCCGCAACCGTCCGCCACCCGCGCTCGATCAGAATCTGCCGGAACTCCGGATCCGAGGTCGACGTCGCGATATCGCCAAGCGCCCGCAACAGTCGCAGACTCACAGCCACGTCGCTCTTCGCGTACATGCGTATCTGCTCGAACGCCGCGTCCAGCAGCCGCGGAAACTGAATCCATCCGATGCTCACGCGAATCACCCCGGGCGGATCGAACATCAGCTCATCCGGCGGCTGCCGGGACGCGAAGCGAATCATCACCCGGCTCAGCTGATCCACGCAGTTGATGCCGGTGCTGGGGTCGTTGACCGCCGGCGAGATCGCCTTCAGCGCGATGTCCACAATCTGCAGCACACCGAACTCCACATCCTGCTGCAGCGTTCTCGTCGGTCCAATGTCGAACGCCGACAGCAGCCGCGCCCCTCCATCCTCGTCGAGTCGTTCCCCTTTAGCCACCATCGCCAGGGGAATCCCCGCCGGTACAAAATGTCCCACCCGCCGCAGCACGCGGACCCGCACATGGTATTGCTTCGCCACATCGAGCAGCCGCCGCGTGTCCACAAATCGGATATATCCCGACTCCGGACTCGCCACCGCGATCTCATCCGGCGACGGTGCCGGCGCCTGCGTCTGCTGCAACCGCCCGGGCCAGTGCGGCCACGGCATGATGTCGTCGATCACTCCCTCCGTCTCTTTCGCGATGCGGTCCACAATATGGTTCACGCTGATGGCCTGCGAGATGTGGTGGATGAAATACAGCAGCCAGCCGACGCACGTGAGCGCCAGCAGCATCGCTCCCAGCACCGTCGCCACCGGCGCAAACGGATGCGGCAGCGAACGCGCTGCCGGCAACGCCGCCATGCAATACGAAAACGTCCCGAGAAAAACGCCCAGCGTCCACTGCGTTACCCGATCCTTGGAGAAGCTCACAATGATCCGCGGCGAAAACTGCATCGACGCCAGGGTCAGCGTCATCAGCAGAATCGCGAACACGATGGAAACCACCGTCATCATCGACGCCGCGACACCGCCCAGAATCACCTGCGCCACCTGCGGATCGGCGTGCGACGGGAAAATCGCGCGCGGAACCCACGCGCTCACCGCCGGAAACATCTCCTCCATCCACGACAGCAGCGCCCCGGCGCACCCCAGGGTCACCGCGATAATCAGCGGGCGAATCAGGAAGCCGCCGCGCAGGTTGTACATCGCGCGGCGCAGAATCAATGGAATGCTTTTGTTCACGAACCTGTTGCGGGAAGTATAGTGGCCAACCCGCGGCCCCGGTCAGATCGTCGGCGCGAAGCCCCTCTCCCCTACTGCGGCACCTGCCAACCCGCCCCCACCGTCGCCAGCGTAGCCTGATCCGTCGGCGTACTCCCCAGCGACTTCGCCAGCGCCGGAAACGCCGCCTTCACCTCGTCCGTGTTCGCCCACACCGGCACCTCGTGCATCGCGTATTGATACGTCACCGTCGTCTCCGTGAACCCGTTGCGCGGCCCCGGCGGCGTGAAGCTCACAATCCCCGTCACCTCCCGGTGCCCATAGCAGAACCGCGGCGCAAATCGCTGCCCCGCGGCGTTCAGCGTGTAGCGATCCACATGCATGTCCCGGTCCTCGAGCCGCGTCAGCAGCCCTTCATCCGTCAGCGAATCCATCTGCTGCTTCTCCACCTTCGCTGTCTCCCCCGGCGCGACCTCATACGGAAACGTGTGCCCCTGTGGAAACAGGCAGTCGTTGTGGTCCTGGTAGTAGGCGTTCAGCGTGTTCGTGAAATTCTCCGCCGTCGGTTTGTTTGCCGACGAGCACCCCGCGACGAAAAAAATCCCCGCCAAACCCACGCCCACCACGCTCCGAATTCTGGTTTTCGTTTTCGTATCCGTTTTCGTATCCATGTCTCCTCATCCCGCTGCTGCGATGCATGGTAGAGGAAAAACGCCGCCCGCGCAGCACGAACGGAGCTGCAGGCTACCGGCTACCGCCTGCAGGCTCGTCAGGAAAATCATCCCAGCCCGCCCCACTTCATCCCCAAAATGCCGGAACCAAACCCCTCCCCCAGGCGTATCGTTCTTTGAGAGAAGAGGGAGTTGCGTATGCGCGTGCGCGTATTGCCGGAAGCCCTGATTTTGGGCACGCTCCTGGCCCTCGCCGGCTGCCATGTCTCGGTCGACAAGGGCCGCAACGGCGAGGACAAAAACGTCAAAATCGACACGCCCCTCGGCGGCCTCCACGTCCGCAGCGACCAGACCTCCGCGGTCGATCTCGGCCTGCCCACGTATCCCGGCGCGCAGATTGCCCCTGACCATGAGGGCGACAAGTCCGCCGACGTCCACTTCGGCTTCGGCCAGTTCCAGCTGCGCGTCAAAGTCGTCACCTACCAAACCTCCGACGACCGCGACAAAGTCGTCGCCTTCTACAAGAACGCGATGGGCCGCTTCGGCCAGGTCATCACCTGCGACGGCAACCGTCCCGTGGGTTCCCCCACCATGACCGGCGAAGGCCTCACCTGCAACGAGGAGCGGATGGGCGGCGTCCACGTGAATGGTGACACCGACGAGGACACCTTCACCCTGCGCGCCGGCTCCAAACACCACCAGCACCTCTTCGTCATCAAGAACGGCGGCGAAGGGACGAAGTTTTCTCTCGTCGAACTGCAGCTCCCCACGGCCTTGGACGAAAGCTCCTCGAAGACCAGCGACTAGCGCCAATGCCTGTCTCTGAAGCTCGTGCAAGAGCTCTTTGGTCTTGTATCAGGGCATGACTTTCAGCTTCCGTAAAAATGCCGGACAAGCCGCTTTTGTATCAGGGCACGACCTCAGGTCGTGCCGCTGATCGAGGCCCTCCCGAACAAGGCACGGAAACGTGAAGGGGCACGACTTTCAGTCGTGCCGAAACAGCCTCAAAATGAAGCGGGCTTTAGCCCCTGCGGGCTGTTCTCTCGAATCGCCGAATATTGTTCAATGAACTTCAAAGCCGGACATTTTTTCCTGCCATAACGCGCCTCCCCCCACTGCACCCAATCTCCGATTGCGCTCCCCGTCCGCCTGCGATAGGGTCAAAGTATGGACCTGACGTGCTATCGCTGCAGCAACACTCTGCATGAGGGCGACGGTTTTTGCCCCCATTGCGGCGCGCAGCAGCTCGTCGTCGACACGTCGGAAGCCGCCAGTCCTCAGCCGCCGCCGCAGCGCCTCGGCATCGATCCCAGCCGTGTCCAGTGGCGCGTCGCCATCATCTCCGCCATCCTCGTCGCCGTTCCCGTCGGCCTGCTTTCCGCCCTCGCCGGTATGAGCTCGCTCTTCGTCATCGCCGGCGGATTCGCCACCATTGCGCTCTACCGCAGACGCAGCGAGGCCTTCACCGACGGCAGCATCGGCTGGCGCGTCGGCGCCATCCTCGGTGGCGCCGCCGCCTTCATCGCCACCGCCACTGACGGTCTCCGCCTCGTCGTCGAGCGCTACCTCCTGCACCATGGCGCCACCATCGACGCGCAGTTCCGCACCGCGGCGCAGCAACTCGCCGATCAGGCCCTGAAAACCAACACCGAAGCTATGCAGCAGGCCCCGCAGTTCGTCCACAAGTGGGCCGCCTTCTGGCTCTCGCCCGATGGCCACGCTGCCATCCAGCTCCTCACCGCCTCCATCGTCGCCGCCGGCATGATCCTCTTCGCCGCCACCGGCGGCGCCATCGCAGGCCGCATCCTCGCCATGCGTCCTCGCCCCCAACGCACCCTATAAGCCTTCTTCTCTCGCCTTCTTCTCTCGCCTTCTTCTCGCTCTACTCCTCGCTTTTCCGCTCGCTTCTCCCTCGCCTCGCGCTCGCTTCTCCCTCGCCTCGCGCTCGGTTCTCCCTCGCCGTTCCCCTCGCTTCTCCCTCGCCTCTCGCTCGTTTCTCCCTCGCCTTTCCCTGGCTTTTCGCTCGCCTCCTCCTCGCGTCTCGCTCGTTTCTTCCTCGCTCTTCCCCTCGCCTTTTCCTCGCTTCTTCGCCAATCCCGTCTTGCGGCGCTCCATCCAGGCTCGTATCATCGCCTTTACGCCTATGTCAGATTTGCAGGCAGTCGCTACGCCGAAATTGCGCGAGAAAGGCCGCATTATGTCGGCCTCTGAAATCGAGCGCACCCTGGTCCGCCTCGCCCACCAGATCATCGAGAAAAATAACGGCGCGAAAACCCTCGGCCTCGTCGGCATCAAGCGCCGCGGCGTCCCCATTGCTCAGCGCCTTGCTGTGCTCATCGGCGGTATCGAAAAGCATCCCGTCGACACCGGCGTCCTCGACATCAGCTTCTATCGCGACGACCTCTCCACGCGCGATGTACGCCCCGTCGTCGTCCCCGGCTCGCTAGGCTTCGACGTCAACGGACGCGACATCATCCTCATCGACGACGTGCTCTACACCGGCCGCACCATTCGTGCCGCCCTCGACGCCCTCTTCGATCACGGCCGCCCCCGTCGCGTGCAACTGCTCGTCCTCATCGACCGCGGCCACCGCGAGCTCCCCATCGAAGCCACCTTCGTCGGCCGATCCGTCCCGACCTCGCAGCGCGAGATCATCGAAGTCAAGCTCAAAGAAGTAGACAACGACGAGCAGGTACTTCTCGTCGAGCGCGTGTAGTGGATTTTGGAGTCGTTTTGATTTTTGGAGTCGTTTTGAATCGTTATGAGTGAAGTTGCCGGCAGCAATGATCGTGTCGCGGCTTTTGTATCAGGGCACTTATGCGTGCGAAGCATCCGGCAGCAATGATC
>CAZHTJ010000133.1:0-7828 GCA_964535525.1 uncultured Acidobacterium sp.
CCTGCGACAGCGCGCCATCCGCCACCTGCAGAAAGCCCGCGCCCTCGCTCGCGTTTCTGGAGGACTGCGAAAGAGCCGCCGAGTTGGCCGCTAAACCGTCTGAGATTGCCAGCCCGGCCGGGTCGTCCGCGCCGGAATTGATCCTCGACCCGGATGACAATTCCGTGAGTACATTTTGCAGGCTCGCCTGCGTCTGGTTGAGGTTGTTTTCCGCATAAACCGCCGAGATGTTGTTCAGGACGCCTAATGGCATGACAGTGCTCCTTTTTGAATAGGTCCCTGAACTTTCCCGGTGGCCCTCGCCACCTCGGTTCCTGGGATCCTTTCTGCTACACATGTCTCATCGGCGGACACCCTCACGTCCACGAGATTCCTGCCGACCCATGGCACGACACGTGCGCGCCCCTCCAGAACCCCCTCCCCGGCCTCTGCCCGGCCACGCCTCAGTCCTCCCGTAACCGTCGCAACACGTGAGATAAAGACCCGCGGGCCCGCCCCCCGGGTGCGCAGCGAAAACTCCGCCATCCTCGGCGCTTTGTATCCCTCTTTTGGTCGAAAACAACGGGTTGAGTTCCAGGCAATCTCTGCTATCGTGCCTACAATGCTCCGTCTGTCGTATGCGCCACGCCGTGTTTCCTCTACTCTCGATTCCTGATCGCTTTTGTTGTCTGTCCATCGGGGCCATCGCCTTGGCGAGCGTATGCGGGCCCCTGATCGCCGTGGCCCAATCCGTTCCGGTGCTCCCGGCAACAACCCCGGCCACGCCCCCGCCGCCGCCCGCCTCAGCCGTTTCCGCCACGGCCGCCAAAGCCCCCGACGTCTCAAAAGAGGCCCTTGTCTTCGACAAGTTGTATACAAGGGTGCGCGAAGAGACCGATGGAACCGGCACGCGGCAGACCACGGCGCGCGTTCGCATCCTGGCCGATGCCGGCGTGAAGGATATGGCCGTACTTACCTTCACCTATACGGCATCGAACCAGCAGGTCGATATCGGATATGTCCGAGTCATCAAACCGGACGGCTCCGTGGTGGTCACGCCCGAATACAACATTCAGGATTTGCCTGCCGACGTGACCCGCCAGGCGCCCATGTACTCCGACATCCACCAGAAGCACGCGGCGGTGCGCGGGTTGGGGGTTGGCGACACGCTCGAGTACCAGACCACAGTGCGCACACTCAAGCCCGATGTGCCTGGGCAGTTCTGGCTGGAGTACACATTCGAGAAGAATCTGATCGTCCTCGACGAGCAGCTCGACCTCGATCTGCCCGCCGACAAAGCCGTCACCGTCGCCAGCGCCGATCTACAGCCCGCCATCACGATCGCCAACGGGCGCAAGCTCTGCCATTGGGACAGCTCCAATTTGGCCCGCCCCGATCCCGACGCCCCGCCAAAGTCCTGGAAAAGGTGGAAGCCCTCGGTGCAGCTGACCACATTCACCAGTTGGCAGCAGGTCGGTGCATGGTACGACTCATTGCAGCAGGGCGAGCTTACCATCACCCCGGCCATCCAGGCCCGTGCCGACGCGCTGACCAAAGGCCTCACATCCGACGAGGACAAAGTCCGGGCCATCTTCAGCGATGTCGCGCTGCACATTCACTATGTCGCGCTCGAATTCGGCATCGGGCGCTATCAGCCGCATGCAGCCGACGACGTGCTCTCCAACGAATATGGCGATTGCAAGGACAAGCACACACTCCTGGCCGCCATGCTCAAAGCCAAAGGCATCGTGGCCTGGCCGGTGCTCATCTCCAGCAGCAGGCAGCTCGACCCCGCGACCCCCTCGCCCGCCCAGTTCGACCACGTGATCACGCTGGTGCCGCTGAACGGAAAGATGCTTTGGATGGATTCGACAGAGGAGGTCGCGCCGGTTACCGTCATCGCCGCAACCCTGCGCGACAAACAAGCGTTGGCCATTCCGGCGACAGGGGAGGCACATCTCGAGCGGACACCGGCCGACCTGCCGTTCGTGCAGTCGGCGCGCTTTGCAGTCACGGGCAAGCTTTCCGATCAGGGCACGCTTACCGCTCATCTTGTCGAAACCTGGCATGGTGATGCCGAGATGGTCTTTCGCGGCGCCTTCCGCGGTGTTCCGCAATCGCAGTGGAAAACGTTCATTCAGGGCATGTCGAATGCAATCGGTTTTGGCGGCGAGGTGAAGGACCCACAGGTTTCACCCATCGAGCAGGTGGGGACGCCCTTCGAGTTTTCGTTTGATTACACCCGGGAGAAGTTTGGCGAGTGGGACGACCACCGCATCACGCCCCCGCTGCCGGCCGTGGGGTGGGAGCTGATGCCCGGCGTCAAGCAGATCAAACCGGCCGACGACATCGACATCGGTTCACCGGGCGATCAGGAATTCACCGCCACCGTTCAGATTCCTTCGGGATGGCTGTTGTTTCCGCCCCAGTCCGTCGATCTGACCGAAGACTGGGCTGAATATCATTCCAAATACACCTTCAACGACGGAGTCTTTGACGCGGAGCGGCGGCTGGTGGTGAAGAAAGACAAAGTGCCGCTCGCCGACTGGGATAAATATCTGGCCTTCCGCCGCAGCATTTACGAAGACGAAGTGCGGATGGAGCCCATCGTGAATCCCGCAACATCGCCTTCGGGTGTTCAGGCCGGTTCCTATGACACCGGCGTGACCGGTGTGCTCGCGGATGTGCTCCAGGCGACGCTTCCCCTGCGCGATATTGTCGCAACCCTGACCGCCGATCCGCCGTCCGGCGGCGATGCGCTCAGCAAGGCCGCTGCCACTGCGCGCGATACAGCGAACGCAATCGAGACAAAATCGACCACGCTCCTTCCATCCGATGCGCACTCGCTCTACTGGGCCAGGGCTCTCGCCGACGCCTGGTGCATCCGCGGCTGGACCGCACTGGCCACCAACGACCTGCCCGCCGCCGAAAACTACCTCCGCGCAGCCTGGCGGCTGAATCCGGACTTGGTGAGCGGGTATCTGCTGGGCCGCGTGCTCGAAGCCAGGAACGAAAAGGCTGCGGCCTCTCATCAGTACGAGCTGGCCCACATCAGCACTGCCGGAAGCATCTTTGGCTTTGCTCCACAGGGCTTCGACATCCGTCAGCATCTTGCTGATGCTTACCGGCGCATGACCGGAAGAGAATTGACGGCCACTCCACTGAATCACGGCGCTTATACCGGGAGCCTCCAGGCCGAGCTCGACAGCTCGAACGAGGTTCACCAGATTGTGCGCTCGACGCACCTGACCGGAGATGCATGGTTTGTCCTGGCGTTTGAAGCGGGTAAGCCGCAGAAGGTTTCATTCCTGAGCGGCGGAAAGGAATTCTCCACCCTTGCCTCCGTGTTACAGGCGCATACGTTTGCACCCGAGCTGCCACCTGGCTCAAAGGCGTTGTTGCTGCGCGAGGTGCGCCTGGCCTGCTCGCCCTGGTCCGGCTGCGATGCATACCTGAAATCAGCAACCGACATCCGCATGCCCTCCCAGACCATACCTTTGCGCCCTGTCCCGGTCAACCCAGGCTCCCTGCCGAAAGGCACGAAATCCGTGACCATCGAGGGCGTGCATCCATAGGCGGCACTCAGGCCAAAGAGCCTTTTGCCGCCCAGCTTCGATGGGAACCCCGTACCCGGTACTCTGCAAACCTGCAACCCGCAGCCTGTAACCTCTAATCTGCTTTTCTTGTCAAGACCCAGGCCCAAACTCCAAAGTAATGACGACTGACTTATAACGACTTACAAACCACCAACCCCAAAGATATTTGGCAGTCTAATTCTCTGGATCTGGTATTCTGAACTTATAGTAGAAAAATAAAAAAGGACCGCCACAAGCGGTCCTTTTCCTTTGGAGCCGTCCAGTGTCGCAAGCAGGATCGCAAGCCAGATCACGATCGCGAGCCCGGCTTTCCTCCTCGCTGAGCCGTACAGCCAGCCCCGTGCTCCCGCTCGCCCGCTCCTGCCGCGACCCGAAAACCCCTCGTTCCAATGAAACAGAACCTAAGCCTCCTCCATCCAATCGGCTGCGCCGCCGCCAGCCCGAAAACGCCCTTAAACCCTCGCTCCTGAGTGAGTTGAGATCGAACCCCAGCCCAATCAATGGCTTACCCCTGGGCCCAATCGCCTTAATCCTTCCGTATCAGACGCTTACGCAAAACCCGGCCCCAGGGGTAGGGGGAGCCTCTCGAGACGCGTTCGACCACTGCCCGCACGACCATTCCACACGAGCACTTCCCAATTCCCGGCTCCCCCGCCGCGCGCCAGACAAATCCCCGTCTTGCCGTGGAAGAATAAGGATCATGGCAGTCAATACCGACCCGCATATAGAAACTCCTGAAATCCACAGCACGCCCAACTTTCTCCGCGACAGGATCGCTGAAGATGTGCGCTTGAGAAAGTTTGGCGATGCAGCAGTGCAGACCCGGTTTCCACCTGAGCCCAACGGTTACCTGCATATCGGCCACGCCAAAGCCATCTGCCTTGACTTCGGCCTGGCGGACGAGTTCGGCGGCAAAACCAACCTGCGCTTCGACGACACCAATCCCGAGAAGGAAGAGCAGGAGTACGTCGATTCGATCCAGAAGGACGTCCGTTGGCTGGGGTTCGACTGGGAACGGCTCTGCTATGCGTCGGATTACTTCCCGCAGCTTTATGATTGGGCGCTGCAGCTGATCAGGGCAGGCAAAGCGTATGTGGACGACTTATCGGCGGACCAGATCCGGCAGTTTCGCGGGACGCTGACCGAACCCGGCAAGGACAGCCCCTATCGCAACCGCACCGCGGAGGAGAACCTCGACCTGTTCACCCGCATGAAGGCCGGCGAGTTTCCCGACGGAAGCCGTGTCCTGCGCGCGAAGATCGATATGGCGTCGCCCAACATTAATCTACGCGACCCCATCATGTACCGCATCCTCCACGCGGAGCACAACCGAACCGGCGATAAGTGGTGCATCTACCCGATGTATGACTACGCACACGGACAGTCCGACTCCATTGAAAATGTCACGCACTCCATGTGCACGCTCGAGTTTGCGGATCATCAGCCGCTCTACCGTTGGTTCATCGAACAACTCGGCATCTTCCCTTCGCAGCAGATCGAGTTCGACCGGCTGAACCTGACCTACACGCTGCTGTCGAAACGCAAGCTGTTGCAGCTGGTGCAGGAAGGCCGCGTGAATGGATGGGACGATCCGCGCATGCCGACCCTGTCTGGGTTTCGGAGACGCGGGTTTACGCCGGAGGGGATTCGTGCATTTGTGACCTCGCTGGGAGCGACGCGAACCAACGGCATCATCGATTTCGAGATGCTGGAGCACATCCAGCGCGACGACCTCAACAAGCGGGCAACGCGCGGGATGGCGGTCCTGCGTCCGCTGAAGCTGGTGATCGACAATTACCCGGAGGGACAGACCGAGTACGTGGAGGTGGCGAACAACCCGGAGGATCCAACGGCGGGCACGCGCCAGGTGCCGTTTTCGCGCGAGCTCTTCATCGAGAGCGAGGATTTTCGCGAGGTTGCACCGCCCAAATACTATCGCCTGTCGCCAGGCAAGGAAGTGCGGCTCCGCAATGCGTATTTTGTCGTCGCGCAAAGCGTCGTGAAGGATGCGGCCGGGAACGTGGTGGAAGTGCATTGCGCCTACGATCCGGCCAGCCGCGGTGGCAATTCGCCGGATGGGAGAAAGGTGAAGTCGACCATGCACTGGGTCTCGGCGGCGCATGTCATCTCCGCCGAGGTGCGGCTGTACGACAAGCTGTTTTCCAATCCCAATCCGCTCGAGGCGCCGGAAGGTGGAACCTTCCTGGACAATCTGAACCCCAGCTCCCTGGAGGTGATCGCGGATGCGAAGCTGGAGCTTTCCCTGGCCGAAGCAAAGGTCGGCGCGCCCTACCAGTTCGAGCGCGTGGGATACTTCTGCCTCGATCCGGATTCGACCGCGGAGAAGCTCGTGTTCAACCGGACCCTGGCGCTGAAGGACACCTGGGCCAAGATCGAGAAGAAGGCCGGAGCGTAGGAACACAGAGCTGTCATCCTGAACAGAGATGTGATCCCGAATAGAGATGTCATCCCGAACGCGCAGCGGAGGGATCCGCGGTTGCTTTCCTGTTGCCGATCCAATCCAGTTTCCGGTGTGCCGGTAATCCCTCAACCAGGCACGCTCCTCGGAATAAGTGAAAAGTGAAGGAGCGCGACTTTCAGCCTCAACCAGCCGCGCTTCTCGGAACAAGGCACGGAAAGGTGAAAGGGCACGACTTTCAGTCGTGCCGAAAAACCGCCAGAACTCTGGGGCTTTCAGCCCCGAAATCCGGTGGCATCTCCTCGCGAGCGAGGAGATGCCAGGGCGTGAGGGCGGGCAGCCGGGGCCCCGGCGAAACACCGTTTCGCTGGGGTGGCAAGAAACCCCGTCCTGGATTTCCCACTGGATCAAAATCCACTGAGAACTGTTCTCGGGAACTTCCGGTTTGCCGGTGATAAAGCAAACAATGTGGGCAAAACAGGCAAGCCGGGTGGCAGGAACTCAGTGAATATCGGAGTAGCCGCCAAATGATCCACAAACTGAGCAACGGAAGACGTAAGCCGTCGGGCCCTGGTCCCTATCAAGTCTCGTCATGTAGTCTTCGAGTTCTATGCCCGTAAAGCCGGACTCCCGTGCGATTGCCTGGTACGCAGCAGGATCAATGGCCTTCAATTCGACAATTCCGACCGGTCCGACGAACTCAGCAGCATCGTGGCAATGCGTGTACCACTTCTCCTGCTGCCATCCGCTAAACGAAGGAGTCCGGAAGCAAACTTCCTCCAGCACCGTCTCCGGTACAGAGTCCCAGTCACCGTATCCTCCCACGGCGGGAGGATCGATAAATTCAGCACCAAGCGACAGATGGGCCGTTCCATCGGCGATGCACCATGGACAAAGGACCGGTTCTTCATCGAACCGCCCGTAGATGGGTCCTGCATATGTCCATCCTCTGACTGAGTGGCACGCAGCACACTCAAGTGAGGATTGGACGATCGAGCCTGTGGCGATTGGGTCCGGGTGATATTTGAATTTGGGCGGAGATGACGTGGTCACAAGACACTCCCGGCATGTTCAGCATATCCAATCGGATGGGTTGCCATATTGTCGCCCAAACTTCCCTTTCGAGCCCACCCCTTCTCCAACCCCGGCCACACCTTATAGATTGCAAACCAGCACTCCTGCGAGCAGGCAGATCGCTCCACGGCGACGGCAATGCTCCTCCCTCCCAACTACGAACCCTTACTTCCGTACCGTCCCACCCCCCGATTTGACTTGCGCAGACTTACCCCCTGAACTAACCTAAAGACAATAGGAGAGGTATCTCTCCATGCAAGGCTCGCCACGGCGAGCCTTTTTCATTACCCTGAGGAAATTCATCGAGTCGAAGAATGCGTTCACCTCTATCCCGATGGCTGTAAATACCACCACCCACTTTTGTCGTCGAAAATGCACGTCAACCCAGGAAACACGAACCGTGCAAAGACGCCGCGAGACAACCCCGTTAACGATATCGCCAACACGGAGGGGTCCTCACTGAACGCCACCCTGCCAAATCAACAACATCTCGACGGGTGACCCCCCTTAATCGAAGAATGCGTTCACCTCTATCCCGATGGCCGCAAATACCACCACCCACTTTTCTCGTCGAAACGTCAACCCAGGAAACACAAACCGTGCAAAACACTCAGCGAGGCAAGCCCGTTAACGATATCGTTAACATGGAGGGGTCCTCACCGAAAACCAGCCAGTCAAATCAACAACATCTCGACGGGTGACCCCCCTTTTTCGCGAAATGCCGATACCCGATACCCAATGCCTGGACAGCAAGTGCCCT
>CAZHTJ010000134.1:0-7825 GCA_964535525.1 uncultured Acidobacterium sp.
ACAAAATCAAATCGAACGGCCGCGACCTCGCCAGCTCCAGCGCCTTCGCCGCGTTGTCGCACACCGTTGCCTCATGCCCCGCCAGCCGAAACGCCCGCGCCAGCGACGCCAGCGTGTTCGCCTCATCGTCCACGATCAGAATGTCGGCTTTGCTCATGCGTGCGCATTCCCCACCAGCGGCAATCCAATCACGAACCGCGCTCCGCCGCCTTCAACACTCTCCACCGCGATCGTCCCGTTATGATCGGCGACCACCGACTGCACGATGGCCAGCCCCAGTCCCGTCCCGTGCTGCTTGGTCGTGTAATAAGGAGTGAACAGCCGCTCACACTCCTCCGGTGTCAAACCGGCGCCGGTGTCGGACACGGAAATCCGCGCCACTTCTTTCGCTCGCACCGCCGACACCGTCAGCACCCCGCCCTCCGGCATCGCGTCCATCGCGTTCAGCACCAGGTTCGACAGCGCGCGATGCAGCAACTCCGAGTCGCCAAGAATCATCAACGGCTCCGCGCTGATCGACGTTCCCAGCTCGATGTGCTTCTCTTCCAGCGCCGGTCCATACAGCTTCACCACCCTCCGCACCGCCTCGCGCGCGTCCATCTCCACCACCTGCGGCTTGGGCAGCTTCGAGAAATCGCTGAACCGTCCGACAATCGTCTTCAGGTTTTCAATCTCCTCAGTCAGCGTCGCCGCACTCTCCTTGAACACCTCATCGAACTGCTTCTTCGGCAGCTTCTTCGCGCGCACCATGTTCTCCACGGTGATCTGCAGCGGCGTCAGCGGATTTTTCAGTTCGTGCGCCAGCCGCCGTGCCAGTTCGCGCCATGCCGCCACGCGCTCGGTCTGCACCAGCCGGTCGCGCTGTTCGGAAAGCTGCCGTGTCATATTGTTGAAGCTTCGCGCCAGCGCGCCCACTTCGTCGAGCGATCGAATATCGACGCGCGTCTCCCAGTCGCCCGCCGCCACCTGGCCCGCCGCCCGCGCCAGTTCCTCAATCGGACGCGAAATCCTCGCCGCGATCCATAAGCTCGCCAGCACGGCAAAAATAATCCCCAGACCCGCAATGCCGTAAGCAATGTCGCGAAAATGGCGTTGCACCTCCACCATGTTGCGTCGCGAATTCGCCACCACCAGCACAGCCAGCACATTCCCATCCGCTGCCTTCAGCGGAATCGCCGTCACGCTCATGCTGTCCTCGCGCCGGCCCGTCACGTACACCACGCCTTCCGCGTTCTGCCCGTTCGCCCGCGCATCGTCCACCAGCGCCTGATAATGCGCCGCTGCGCTCAGCGCGTCCGCCGAAGCCGCAAAGTTGTGCGTGTCAAACGGCCCCGAAACATTCCTGTAAATCAGCACCTGCGTTCCCGCCGGCACCGGAAAATCCTGCAGAAAGCCCGCGTCCAGTTGTCTGCCACCGACCACATACAACGCTGGATCGGATCCGGTCACCGTCCGCGTCGCGAACACTCCAATCTCCGACGTTCCGTCCGGCAGATCTTCCTGCTTCAGAAACGCGGGCTTGCCGGTCGCTCCAATCGCCGGCTCCTTGTATCCAAACCGCGCCGTCCACTGCAGCGACGAAATGATGCTGCCGTCGTGCGCCACCAGCTCCAGATACTCAAGCCTGTATTCCTGCGCCAGAGGCAGCGCCACCGTGAGATAGGGCGCGCTGTCGCCGCCGTTGTTCAGATCGAATGCGATCCGCTTCAGCACGTCGCTGTCTGCCATGCGATGAACAGCCTCTGCCGTATCGGCGCCACGCTGGTTGAATTCCCGCTGGAACTGGCCCACCAGCATCTCCGTCTGCTGCCGGTCGATGTCCTCAAAAACATGGCGCACCCGCACCGACCCCGTCCACCCCACCGCTGCCACCACGCCCATCACGGTGAGCGCGAGCATCAGCAGCATCTTTTGCCGCAGCGTCACTTTGCGCCCTCGAGCGACGCGTCAGACAAATCCGGCGCCCCGTCAGACAAAAGGCGCGGATCGCGCACCCGCTCGCCCACGGCCCACGCCCGTGGCAGCCACAGCAGCGGCACAATGGTCTCGTTCTCCAGCACTCCGCGCTCCTGTTGCCACAGCGCCGCCGCATCTGTGCCCGTCCCTGTCATAGATCCTGCTCCATTCTGCCCGAACCGGCTGAGCATCTCGTCCAGCGCCGCCTGCGCGCCGGCTGCCTCCAGATGGACCCGCCGCAGCGCGAGCGCAGATGTCTGACGCGAACCAGCCGCCAACACCTGCACACTGAAGCCCGCCTCATGCAGGTTGAGCGCCAGCCGCTCCGCCGCCAACTGCATCGTCGAGCTGTTGTCGTCCACGCCCAGCATCATGGCCGCCGTCGTCGCCCCGCCGCGCAGCGCGCGCGCCCTGTCCAGATCCCTGTCTGACGCGAACAAAAACGCATACCCGCTCAGCGACTCCGGCAGCAGGCTCGCCGTCACCTCGCCCTGCTTCTGAAAAATCACGTTGTACAGCGCCGTGCGATCGACAGCCAGCGCCGCCGCCTGCCGCATCTCCCGGCTCGCAAACCATCCCTCCGGCGCAATCGTCAGCGCCAGCAAATCCACCGGCCGCGACACCAGCACGTTCATGTGCTGCTGCTCTGCCTGCCGCAGCAACTCCGGAGGAACCTCCACAATATCGGCCTTGCCCACGCTCAGGTCCAGCCACTGGTCTCGCACCGCCCGCCGCGTCCGCAACTCCACCGCATCCGCAAATGGCCTCCCCGACCAGCAATCGTCATTGGCCACCAGCGTCAGCGCACCGTTGGCAAATCCCGTGACCCGAAACGGTCCCGTGCCGATGACCGCGCCCGAAGCATCCTGCCGGGCGACGGCGAACTCCGTCTGCGCCAGCAACTCCGGCAAATCCGGAACCGGCGAGTCGCTGATAAACACCACCGACGCTCCAACGCCCCGCACCGTCCGCCACGGACACGCGCCCGATGCTGCCCCGGCTCCTGCCCCCACCCCTGTCTGACGCGAGCAGACATCCGTCAGCGCCGCCGCCACCGTGTCCGACGTGAGCGCTTCTCCATCCTGAAAATGCACTCCCGGCCGGATCCAGAACTCCCACCGATGTCCGGCGTTCTGCGACTCCCATCGCACCGCCAGCGCGGGTTGCGCGCCGCCCATGTCGGACGCAGTCGTCAGCGTGTCCAGCACCAGCCGCCGCGCAATCCCGTCGGGCATCTGCCACGGGTCGCCCGCTGTCTCGACACGCAACGTACCGCCGTAATGCGGACGCGTCCGCGCCGCGGCAGACAATGTCAGACAAACGCACAGCGCGCTAATTACAAAGCGCCGATGCATCCCACACCTCGTAACGCAACGGCGCATCGCGTCGGACAACCACCGTCGCGCCTCTCCCGTCCTGCCCCGCATGAATCGCCACCACCGCTCCCTCGACCGGCAGCGAGGCACTCACCGCAATCGCCTCGCGTCCGACAAGTTCATAGGCGCGCAGACTGTCCCCACTGGCGGCGGAGCCCGAACCCGACACCAGCACCTGCACCCCCGTCCCGCACTCCGACCGGATCACCGCAAAGTCGCTGCCCCAGTCATTCGCGCCCGCCACTGGCTTCAGCACATTGTTCTCGATCAGCATCACCCGCCCGTCAACCATGTTCAGCAGCAGCCCCGTTCCCGTCGGACGCGGAATCCCGGACGCCCCATAAAACGGAGGCAACTCCATCCCAAACCCCGGAGCCAGCACGCCGGTAAAGAAATCCCGCAAAGCGTTGTAGAACGCCCGCTGCCCAATCGCTCCAGCAACAGGCGCCGTCAATGGCCAAGGATCATCGCTATCCGCGCAAGCTACCCCAACCTGCGCGCCCGTGTTCGTCCCGCTGCACATTACCCCCGGCAAATACGCATCGAACAAATGATCCTGCGCCGCCACCAGCTCTCCCCGCACGTCGCGCGGAAGCGGCCGTCCGGCGCTGATCGCGAATCGCTGATCCACCACCCAGCTTCCGCTCGCCATCCCCGAGCCCAGCACCGCCGCACTCCTTATATAGGTCACGATACGGTCCGGCTCCAGCACCACCAGCCGCTGCAAGGTCCCAACCGAAAACAACTGCGCGTCGAGAACGGGCTCCGACTCCGTGATCATCAGCGTTCGCCGCAGGGTCAGCGCGGACCCGCTCGATACCGCGACCACCGCGCCCAACGCCACCGGCAGCATCGTCACGCGCGTCTCGGTTCCCTCCACCACTTCGGCGACCCACAACCCGCCCTGCAAATTCTCCGAAAGCGTCACCCTGATCAGAGTCCCGCTCAGCGTCGCGCTGTCGCTCGCCCCTGTCACAACCCCGAACCCGCGCAGATCGCGCTCCAGCAAGCGGCGAATCACCGGCATTTCCCCAGCCGGCAAGCTCGACTCGTCGCGAATCGTCAGCCGCGCCGGACCCGGCCCGGTGAGCGCCGCAATCTGCTTTGCCAGATCGCCCGCCGGCTGCTCCCAGTTCGCCGCGTGCGCCGCCGGCAACAGGCCCACCAGCACGGCGACCACCACAGCCCAACGCATCTTGTCCATCATTCGCTGGGGCGGATTATATCGCGCGCTCGTCATCACCCTTCTCCCACGAAGGTCCACCTCGGCCGCCGACAGTGACAGCCGAGGTGGTTCTCCATGCCAACCCCCAATGAGCCTGTTCTAAACAAGCCGGGCTGGTCTCTCGCTCTCTCACACGGCGAGTTAATTCCGGTTCGAAGATCCGTGCGCCGCGCCGGGAGCCGGATCGTCCCCCTCCATCTGCTGCTGCATTTGCTGCTTCAGCGCCTGCCCCATATCGGCGCCTTTGAACACATCGTTGGCGAAGAAAAACTTCCCGTCCGACGGCACCATCACCATCTGAATCTTGTCCGACAAACGCTCCGCAATAATTTTGTTGATCAGCAGCGGGCTTTGGTTCAGCATCTTAGCCTCGCTCTGCATCCGCTCCGCGTCGGCCGCCGCCGTTACCCGAATCCGGTTCGCCTCCGCGTCCGTCAGCAAGTTGCGCCGCTGCAGCTCCGCCTTGCTGTCGATCACCTTGGCCTGCGCCTCGGCGTCGGCATTCTCAATCGTCGCCTCCTTGCGCGCCTCCGCCTCCAGCTTCGACTGCTCAATCTGCTTCTGCTTCAGCGGCAGCGTGTATTGCATTGCGTCCGCCTCGCCCTTCGCCTCCACTACCCTCGCGTGCGCGTCGCCCTCCGCCTGCTTCACCTTCTGCGCCGCCTCCGCCTCGGCCTGCAACTCCGCAATGCGCACTTGCTTCTGCTGCATGTCCGTCTGCACCGTCAGCTGATCGTCCTCCTGCTCCTTCAGCAACAAATCTTCCAGGCCCTTCGCGTACTCGGGCGGCAGCTGGATATTTCGCAGCATCACCTCTTCAACGATGATCCCGTCCGCCCCCAGCTTCTTCGTGATCACCCCCGCCGCCTCGCGCCGCACCTCCTCGCGATCCGAGCTGAAGATCTCCCGCACCGTGTATCCCGGAGTCAGTTCACGCCACGCGCTCGCCACCACCGCCGGCACCATCTGCGAATCCACCGGCTGCGGCAAATGACTCTCTATATAGTCCAGGCGATGTGGATCGAGCCGATACCGCACCGTGATCGCGAGGCCAATATTCAGCCCCTCCTTCGACTGCACATCCAGCGGCTGCGGCTCCGCTGCCGTCTTCGTCATCCCCGCTCCCTCGACGACTCCCGCCGTGAATAATTTGTCCCGCAGGTCGAACATCTCCACCTGCTCCATCAACGGCGGAACAAAATGCGCCCCCGCGTACAGAGTTCCCGGCAGAGTGCCGCGCATCTCGCTCACCCGCACGCCACCCATCCCCGACGGGATCACCACAATGCTGTCGGCGATCAACAGCGGCAAACAGGCAATCACGATCAACACGACAGAGCCCCGCCACCGAATCGGCACCGGTTCCATCTCCGTCACCCCATCGGCACTTTCCGGCAGCTTCCGCCGTTGTTCGTACATCCTCCACAGGTCATACAGCGTGATGGCAAATGCGGCAGCCAGAAACAGCACTCCCGCGGCGATCAGCAGGTCCTTCAGCGCAAGCATGGTTTCTCTCCCATTTCCTTTCGCTCTGTCACAACCCTGGTCGCCCGCTGCTGAGCGAAAAACAGCCGGACCAAACCCCCAAACAACAATTCCTCCAGCAGCAGCCCGCACGAGACGCTCAGCAGCATCGCTCCCACCACACTCAGCGCTTCCGCAAACAGTTCCATGGCGATCCTCCTTCACCCGCGCGTTTACGCACTCACCCCATGCCCCGCCGCTTTCCGTGTCGGACACGCCCCTCCCCGTGTCCGACACGTGTCCGACACGGGCCGGACGCCCGTCACCGTCACCGGAATCGCGGTGCCATTTGTCTGCTTTTCCGCCGCGGTCTGCGCCGCGCCCTGCAGCGCTGAAAGAACCAGGCAGCTGACTGTGATCGCGATCTTCTGCAGGTTGTTCATCGTGGCCTCGCTTGCGCCACGACTAACTGCAACCCGCAGACCATCTCTTTCCAGCAGAAAACAATGGGTTTAAGACCCAGCCCTATCCTCGTCCACGTGTCGTGTCAGACACGCCGTGTCATGCCTGACACGAGCCGCGCACAAGCGGCAACAGGTTGTCACCCAAAAACAACACGCTGGCGCTCAAGCGCGCAGCCAACTTCGGCCACCCTCAGCGCGTCTGCATAGAACATGGAAATGCAGCTCGCAAAGTTGATCCGCCGCAAGATCGTCGTCCTCGGCCCCAAACTCCTCGACTCCGGAACCAAAGACCAGAAGCTCGAGACCGTCACCCTCGTCGGTGTCGACCAGGCCGGCATCTGGATCGAGAGCGAGGAAGCCGCCAACCGCATCGCCGACCGCTTCCGCGTCAAACCCGCCTCACCCTCCGCCTTCTTCATCCCCTTCACCCAGATCGTCACCATCCTCGCCAGCAACGATGCCGCCGACGCCGGCGAAACCACCCCCCAGATCACACCGTCGCTCAGCGAGAAAACCGCCGCCTGAACCATCACCCCCCACGGGTGCCCCATTCAAGCCCGATTTTGGCTTGAGTGGGCGGGTGCCCCATCGCCCCGAGGTTGGACGTGCGATCGCGCGTTGTACAGTTCTTCTGTGCGAACGTGCTGCCCGCTCCTCGTCCTTCTCATCGCCCTCGACGCGGGCGCCCAAACCGCCGCGCCGCGCTACATCGAGCGCGAGCTCTTCATCCCCTGGATTCAGGCCGCACCCAATGGCCTCGACGCGCTGCTCGTCTATGCCGACCTGCCCGGCAAGCATCCCCTCGTTGTCATGACCCACGGCTCCTCGCGCAAGCCCGAGGAGCATGCTGAAGTCACGCCCTGGGCGTTTCTCCCGCAGGCGCAGTGGTTCGCCCGCCGCGGGTGGGTGGTCGTCGTCGTCGTCCGCCGCGGCTACGGCCACTCCGGCGGCGAGCAGGACGGTCGCCACGCCGGTCGCTGCCCCGCCACCGACTACCAATCCGCCGCCGAGTATTCAGCCCAGGACCTTCGCATCGCCATGGACTACGCCCGCGCCCAGCCCAATGTCGATCCGCAACGCGTCATCGCCGTCGGCGTCTCCACCGGCGGCCTCGCCACCGTCGCGCTTACCGCGCAGGCTCCCCCGGAACTCGTCGCCGCCATCAACTTCGCCGGTGGCCGCGGCTCACAGGCCGATCACGATGTCTGCAATCCCGACGACCTCATCCACGCTTACAAGGACTTCGGCAAGCACTCCCGCATCCCTATGCTTTGGCTCTACGCCGAGAACGACAAATTCTTCTGGCCCGAGCTCGCGCAGAAATTCGACGCCGCCTTCCG
>CAZHTJ010000135.1:0-7806 GCA_964535525.1 uncultured Acidobacterium sp.
GTTTGTCGGGTTGGGAGTTGTAGATTTCTTCGACGCGGCGGAGGGTATCGATTTCTTCGACCGGCTTGTCGGTTCGGATGCGGAGGATGCAGGGGAAGCGGAGGGCGAAGCCGCTCGAGTGGCGGGTGGAGCGCATGACGTTATTGAAGGCGACTTCGAGGACGATGAGCGGTTCGACGGTGCGGAAGTGGCCGTGGTCTTCGAGGGTGTGGGCTTTGAAGAAGGCGGTCAGGTCGGCGATCTCCTGGTCGGTGAGGCCGGAGTAGGCTTTGCCTACGTTCCTGAGTTGGGTGATGAGGTTGTCGGGGTCGGCTTCGACAGCGGCGTCAGGGTCGCGGATGGCGAAGGTGTAGTCGCTGAGGACGTGGGCGCGGCGGCCGTTGCCGTATTCGACGCCGGTGACGACTACATCTAAGGTTGCGAGTTCGCGTTTGAGCTTGAGCCAGGCGAGGCCGCGGCGGCCGGGCTGATAGAGGCTGGCGAGGGACTTGATCATGACGCCTTCGTTGCCTCGGGCTCGGGCGTCAACATAGGCCTGGTCGAGTTGGTCTGCTGAGTCGAGGCGGGTCGCGCTGGCGAGGATGAGGCGTGGAAAGCCGCGATCCTGTTGCGTCTCGAAGAGGTGGGATTGGCCTCGGGTTTGGGTTGACGCTGTGGCGGGGGACCAGCGGGCGGCGAAGTTTTCGAGGATTGCGCGACGGTGGGTGAGGGGTTCGTTGAGCAGGAGGGTTTTGCCCTGGTAGAGGATGTCGAAGACGGCGAGGACGGCTGGGATGTCGCGGAGGATCTCGGGGGTGACGCGTTTGCGGCCGAGGCGCTGAGCGAGGGTGGCGAAGGGGAGGGCGCGACTCTGCGCAGGGTTCCAGGCAAGGATTTCGCCGTCGAGGATGGCGGACTCGTTGATGGTGGAGAAGGCTTCGATGAGTTCGGGGAAGGATTGGCTGAGGTCGTCGCGATTGCGGGAGTAGAGGGCTACGCGCGTGGCGTCGACGTGAAGTTGGGCTCGGATGCCGTCGAATTTGTCTTCGAGTTGGGCGGCGCGGAGGATGATGGACGGCCCGATGACAGGAGGTGCCTCAGTGGCTAAAGCCCCCTTCTTCTTTGGGCGCTTTACGGCACGACTGAAGTCGTGCCCTGATACAAAAGCGGGGGCTGCATCAGGTGAAGCAACCGCAGGTCCTTCGGTTGCGGTCGCTGCGCGACCTTGCCTCAGGATGACAGATTTTTCACTCGGCGACGGGTCCACCGCGGCGCTGCGTTCAGCCTTGATTTCTTCGGTGAAGCGGGCTATGGCTTCGGTGGTGGTTGGGACGGGGCTGGCGAGCATGAAGCCGATGGGGTGGAAGAGCTTCATGCGGGCCTGGTCGAGTTGGCCGGCCGCGGCGAGGGCTACGACTTCGGGGAGGGAGCCGAGGAGCATGCTGGCTTTGCGGACTGCCTCCAATCCAGCCGCAGGCGCTGGCGGACTTTTGGTCGAGATTTGTTTGGCGGTGGGCACTGGTTCGGTTCCGGGCCAGGCTTCGGCGATGGCTTCTTCGACGAGGGATTGTTTGACGCCGGTGCGCAGGTCGCCGGTGGCGAGCTTGATGATGTACTTGGTTTCGTCGGGGGTGGCGCGGCGGAGGAGGTCGATCAACAGGCGGAGTTTGAGGGTGGGGCCGCGGGCTTCGGCGAGGGCGGCGAGGGCGGATTCGATGTCGGCTAAGGTGAGGGTTGCGGTGGTGGGGGCGTGGCCTGGTTTTGGATTTCTGAGCAGGTCGGCGGCGGCTGCGCCGAAGTCTCCGTGGCGGCGATAGGCGGCGGACATGGCTACGGAGGTGGCTCCGGAGAGCTCGGCGACAGCTTTGCTGAGGAGAGAGCCGCCGATGTTGAGGACGCGGCGGTCGGTTTCGGCGAAGGGGGTTCCGGAGAGCCAGAGGGCGGCTCGGCCTGCGTCTTCGATGGGGAGGGACTTCAGGTAGTCGGCGATGAAGGCGCGTTTTTCGAGTTTTTTGGTGGTGGCGGCGAGTGCGTCGTTGAGCTCGGCGAAGGATTGGAAAAGGGACATGGAGGCAGCTGTTAGCTGCTAGCTATTAGCTGCTAGCGACTATAGATGGTTCCGCTGAGGGGCGCGCTGGGTTATCGTTTTGGGCGGTCTACGGGGAGGACGCGGAACCTGCGTCTGCCGGCGATGCGGTAGGTGGCGAAATCGGCGTGGTCGACGGTGAAGATGGTGGAGAGGGATTCGCGTTCGGCGAGGTAGACGAGGGTTGCGTCGGCGAAATCCATGGGGGGGTCGGAGTAGCGGGACATGAGCTCGTGGAGGCGCGGCAGTTCATGTTCGGCGATAGTGGCGAGGGTGAGGGCGCCGGAGCGGATGAAGGTCCAGGCGGATTCTGTTTCGCCGGATTTCTTCCCGAAGAGGTAAAAGAGTTCGGTGAGAACCGCCTCCGAGGTAAGGAGGGGGAAGCGGAGTTGTTGGAGAGTATCGGCACAGAGGGGGTGCCAGCGGTCGTCGCGGTCGATGACCGCGAGAATTGCGCCGGTGTCGGCTAAGGTATCCGGTTTAACGGCCATAGCGTTTTTTCAGGCGGGCGCGCACGATTTCGCTGACCGATTCGGAGCGATAGGGGTCGCCTCCGGAGATTGATCCGAGGAGGGGCTCGATGGCGGCGTGGAGGCGTTTTTGTTCTTCGTCGTCGGCGATGCTGGTGCGGCTTTTTCGAAGCCATTCGCGGGCGGCGGCGTCGAGGATGGAGGCGACGGAGGCTTTACGGCGGCGGGCTTCGCGCTCGAGGCTCTGCTTGAGTTCGGAGGAGACGCGCCAGCTGTAGACTTCGGTCTTCATGCACTACAGTGTAGTGCAGACGACGTTGTTGCACACCGTCTCGCTTGTGGCGAAACAGTTATGGCAAATTGGGGAAAAGCTTCTACCGCGGTTGTAGTCGTCCGGTGCCGCCGCAGACTTCACATCGCTCGAATAAGGGAGCTTCACCATCCCAACCCACAAGCCTGGATCCCATGCCGTTCTCATTGGGGACCAGGCCCTCGCCCTTGCAGGCGGGGCCGAGCAGAATCCCGTGGACGCGGCAATAGTCTTCAAGCCCGGAAGGCCGGCCCGCTTCAGCTTCCCGAGTGCGCCAGGCTTTGACTTCCTCGATTGAAGCGGAGATGGGGATTCGTTTTGCTTGTGCCTCCAGAAAAGGCAAGCCTCGTCTCTGCATGGATGAGCCTCATTGCTGTTGCGTTTCTAAGGATAGATTGGTTTGATACCTCCGCCAGAGCCTTTAATGCAGTCCATTCATCGAATGGAAGTAGAATGGAAGTGATGCGGCGGCTTTTTCCCATCGGCGTTCTTCTCTAGCGGCTCCCGCCGCGTTCGCCTTGCTGCGCCCTGTTTCCACTGACAATTTTTGGTTGTGAACCGGTATACACCGGGAGGATTTTATGTTTGAACGTTTGGAGCAGATTGAAGCTCGGTATCTGGATTTGGGCCGGCAGATGGCCGATCCAGCGGTGCTTGCGGGCCACGCACAGTATCAGAAGATTGCGAAGCAGGCTCGGGATATGGAGCCGGTGGTGGAGAAGTTTCGCGAGTATCGCACGGTGAAAACGGGGATTGCCGATGCGCGCGCGATGCTGAACGAAACGGACCCGGAGATTCGCGCGATGGCGCAGGACGAGCTGACGGCGCTGGAGGCGCGGGCGCCGCAACTGGAAGAGGACCTGAAGCTGTTGTTGCTGCCGAAGGACCCTAACGATGAGAAGAACGTGGTGGTGGAGATTCGCGCGGGGACGGGGGGCGATGAGGCTTCATTGTTTGCGGCGGAGATTTTCAGGATGTACTCGCGGTTTGCGGAGCAGCATCGGTGGAAGGTCGAGGTGCTGTCGTCATCGGAGTCGTCGGTGGGCGGGCTGAAGGAAGTGATCGCGATCATCGAGGGGAATCGCGTGTACTCGCAGATGAAGTACGAGAGCGGCGTGCACAGGGTGCAGCGGGTTCCCGCAACGGAGACGCAGGGGCGGGTGCACACGAGCGCGATCACGGTGGCGGTGCTGCCCGAGGCCGAGGACGTGGACGTGAAGATCGAGGCGAAGGATCTGCGCATCGATACGTTTTGTTCGTCGGGGCCGGGTGGGCAGAGCGTGAACACGACATACTCCGCGGTGCGCATTACGCATCTGCCGACGAATACGGTGGTGAGCTGCCAGGACGAAAAGTCGCAGATCAAGAATCGCGAGAAGGGCATGCGGGTGCTGCGGGCGCGGTTGTACGAGATGGAGATGGAGAAGCAGCAGGCGGCGCTGGCGAAGGAACGCAAGCAGCAGGTGGGGTCAGGCGATCGGAGCGAGAAGATTCGGACGTATAACTTTCCGCAAAACCGGCTGACGGATCATCGCATCGGGCTGACGATTCATCAACTGACGGAGATTATGGAGGGCAAGCTGCAGCCGGTGGTGGATGCGCTGATCGCGCACTTTAATTCGGAGCGGCTGAAGAGCGAGGCGGAGACGGTGGCTTAAGGTCAGGGAATAGGAAGTAGGGAGTAGAAGTGCGCAGCGGTAATCTTGTGGGGAGTTGATAGGGAACCTACGATCGCGGTGTGAAGATCACGTACGATGCCGCGAAAAATGAGCGGAACATCCGCGAACGCGGATTATCCTTTGAGCGGGCGGCGGAATTCGATTTTGAATCGGCCACTGTCTGGTTAGAGGATCGTGGGGGTGAGATTCGCCGGGTAGCGGCGGGTTATCTGGATGGAAGACTCCACATCCTTTGCTACCTCAAATTGCCAGACGCGATTCGGGTGATCAGTTTCAGGAAAGCGAATGACCGGGAGGCGAGGAAGTATGGGAAGCCGAAAACCATTGACCGACGATGAGGGCGAAGTCCGCGAGTTGACGGAAGAGGATTTCGCGCACGCGATCCCTTTCGATCAGCTTCCGGAAGATGAACAGCGCATTCTGAGGGGCATCATGGAGGAAAATGCGGCGAAGAAGAAGGTTGCGGTTCCGTTGCCGCGGGATGTTGTCGAAAAGATGCAGGCGACGGGTGAGGGCTGGGAGCTGCGCGTGGAGGAAGCGGTGCGGCAGTGGCTGGCGCGGCAGGGGAAGCGGCGGCGGGTCGCGTCTTAAACGAGAAAACATTTGTGAAGATCAGACAGGCTGTGCCGGAGGATGGGCTGGCGATCGCCGAGGTGCATCTGGCGAGCTGGAAGACTACGTATCCGGGAATCATTCCGCAGGCGTACATCGACGGGCTGCGCGTGGAGGACAGAGGTGCGCGGTGGGAGACGCGGCTGAGGGAAAAGACGGCGACGGTTTTCGTGGCGGAGGATGAGGCGGGGGTGTTTGGGTTTGCGGCCGGCGGGAGCATCGTGCATCCGGTGGATGGATACAAGGGCGAGTTGGCCGCGATTTATCTGCTGGCTTCGCATCAGGGAAAGGGCGTGGGGGCGGCGCTGGTGCGGCATTTCGCCGGAGAGCTGCGGCGGCAGGGGTTCCGGAACATGGTGGTGTGGGTGCTCAGGGAGAATCCGGCATGCGGGTTTTATCAGCGCATGGGTGGGGTGAAGGTGGCAGAGCAGCCGATTGAGATTGGCGGGAAGGCACTGCCGGAGATTGCCTACGGGTGGGCGGATATCGGAGTGCTGTGCGGGGAGCCGGGCCTGAAGGCCCCAATCTCCTGAGTGCTTATTCCCCGGCGTGAAGGCCGGGGCTTCTACCGTCGCGCCGCAGCCGCGGCGCCTGATGTGGGGCTCGCGCTTCTATTGCGGCGCAGAATCGATTCGAATGCCTGGGCAGGAATTGAGAGACTTCGTGAACGCTGCCATTGCGCAGCTGGGCGAATCGCCGACGGCGAGGCGGGATGCTGAGTTGCTGATGATGCGGGCGGTGGGACGGGATCGCGCTTGGGTGTTGACGCATGCCGATGCGGAGCTGACTGCGAAGCAAAACTCAGAATTTGAAAGCTGGGTGGAACGCCGGGCGCGGCATGAGCCGGTGCAGTACATCCTGGGCGAGACGGAGTTCTATGGGCTGACGTTCAGGGTGACGCCAGATGTGCTGATTCCTCGTCCGGAGACGGAACACGTGGTGGAGGCTGTGCTGGGGCGGGTGGAACGCGAGGCCGCGGTGCGGATTTGCGATGTGGGGACCGGGTCGGGAGCGATCGCTGTGACTTTGGCGCATGCGCTGCCGCGCGCTCAGGTGACGGCTCTGGATATTTCTGCTGCAGCGCTGGAGGTCGCGAAGGAAAATGCTTCGCGGCATGGAGTCGGCGGGAGGGTGCGATGTGTTGAGTCGGATTTGTTGAGCGCGGTTCGGGGCGAGAAGTTCGATGTGGTGGTTTCGAATCCGCCTTATGTTCGCGAAGATGAGGTTCTTGAGGCGCAGGTGCGGGAGTTTGAGCCGCGGGTCGCCTTGTTTGCCGGGCGGACGGGGCTTGAGGTTTATCGGAGGTTGATTCCGGAGGCCTGGGAGGCGCTTGAGCTGCGGAAAGACTTCCCTCGGGGGCTAAAGCCCGAATTCTCACGCGCCCGTCACGGCACGGCTGAAGCCGTGCCCCTTCAAAGCGAAGAATCTTCCGCGATCCAGGAAGCCGTGCCAATTCAAGAGGGACAGCTTCCCGCGAAAGCCATGGGCGGTTGGTTGCTGATGGAGATTGGGCATGGGCAGCGGGAGGCGTTGGCGGAATTGCTTCGGGATTGGGATGCGGTGGAATTTGTTGCGGACTTGCAGAGGATTCCGCGCGTTGCCATTGCACAGCGTCGGGGCTGACAATGGGAGTCATGAGCGCTGCAGAAATGATGACCGCAACGGCTGTTGACGAAACACCGACGACGAAGGATTTTGAAACGAAGCTGGACCGGCTGGCGGAGGTCGCGGTCCATTCCGGGCTGGGCCTTGGGGCTGGGCAGGAGCTGGTGATGACGGCCAGCACGGATGCACTGCCGCTGGCGCGGCTGATCTCAAAACATGCCTACAAGGCGGGCGCATCGCTGGTGACGATTTTGTTCACGGATGAGGAGGCGCAGTTGTTGCGCTATCGATATGGCGCGGACGCGAGCTTCGACACGGCGGCGGCGTGGCTGTACGAGGGGATGGCGGCGGCGTACAGGAGCGGGGCGGCGCGGCTGGCGATCACGGGCGGGAATCCATCGCTGCTGTCGAAGGAGGATCCGGAGAAGGTGAGCCGGGCGAATCGGGCGATGTCGAAGGCATACCGGCCTGCGCTGGAGCTGATTACGCGGCACGACATTAACTGGACAATAGTGTCGGCGGCGACGACGGCGTGGGCAGCGGCGGTGTTTCCGGGATTGCCGGCGGATCAGGCGTTGGCGAAATTGTGGGATGCGATTTTTGCGGCGAGCCGTGCGGACCAGGCCGATCCTGTGGCGGCGTGGAAAAAGCACGACAGCAAGCTGCATGCGTGGGCGAGCCGGATGAATGAGAGGCGGTATCGGGCGCTGCACTTCAAAGGTCCGGGGACGGATTTGAAGGTTGGGCTGGCGGACGATCATTTGTGGCTGGGCGGCGGGACGACGGCAGGCAACGGGCGGTACTGCATTCCCAACATGCCGACGGAGGAGGTGTTCACGACTCCGCACAAGGATCGTGTAGAGGGGACGGTGAGGAGCACGAAGCCTCTGTCGCACCAGGGGACACTGATCGAGGAGATCGCGGTACGGTTTGAGGGCGGGAGGATCGTCGAGGCGCATGCGGCAAAGGGCGAACAGGTGCTCGAGCGGCTGATCGACACGGATGAGGGGGCGCGGCGGCTGGGCGAAGTTTCGCTGGTGCCGAACTCGTCGCCGATTTCGGCGA
>CAZHTJ010000136.1:0-7802 GCA_964535525.1 uncultured Acidobacterium sp.
GGATGCAGGCGGGCACAGCCGTGGGAAATCTGGCAGGCGTCATCGGTGTTCGTCCCGACGAAGCTGCGGTGGTGGAGCAGCTGAAAGCGGGTTCCGAGGAGGCGTTTGCGTGGTTGATTTCCCGCTACCAGCAGCCCCTGTACAGCCTCATCTATCGCATTCTTCCCAATCCCGGCGACGCTGCTGACATCACCCAGGAAGTTTTTGTTAAGGTTTTTCGCGGGATCGGGCATTTTCATGGCGAAGCGAGTTTGCGGACGTGGATTTACCGCATCGCGCTGCATGAAGCGCTGAACCAGCGACGCTGGTGGTCGCGGCATCAGCGGCAGGAAGTGACGATCGAGCCGGAGAACGAGAATCAGTATCCGTCGGCGAGCGAGAGTCTGGTCGATCCGCACCAGTCGCCGTTCGATGCCGCGGCGCATGCGGAGATCGCGGCCCGCGTCGAAGCTGCTATTCGCCAGGTGCCCGAGCCGTTCCGGACCGTGGTGGTGCTGCGCGACATTGAAGGATTCGGATACGAAGAGATCGCCGAGATCATGAACGCGAATCTGGGAACGGTGAAGTCGCGGCTGATGCGTGGCCGCACACACCTGAAAAATCTGCTGGCTCCGTACATGGAAGCGGCCCGGCAGAAGCCGTCTCGTCCTGCGCCTGTGACGCGCGCCTGCTCCGTCGAGGAGGCCATATGAGTTCGTGCAGTACAGTTCGTTCGCAGTTTTCCGATTACCTGGACGGCCATCTGACCGGAGTGGCGATGCAGTCGGTCGCGGGTCATCTGGCGAAATGCGGCAAGTGCGCGGCGGAGTTCGATCAGTGGCGGAGCATGCAGCAGTCGTTGGCGAATCTGGGGCCGGCGCGGCCGCCGGCGGATCTGGCGCTGCGGATCCGCGTGGCGCTGTCGCAGGAATTGTCGAAGACTCCGCAGAACGCGCTGGCGAGCTGGAAGGTGCGCTGGCAAAATTCGGTGGCTCCATTTCTGCTGCAGGCTTCGGCTGGACTGGCGAGCTCGCTGGTGCTGGTGGGCACCATGGCGTTCCTGATCGGGGCGTTTGCTCCGCCGGCGCCGGCGGCGGCGCGCGATGAGAGCGCGACGAGTCCGCGATTCCTCTACTCGACGGTGGAGGCAAATTCCGGAACGATCTCGGGCAAGGGCATTCCGATCACGGTGGAGGTTTTTGTCGACACGCAGGGGCGGGTCTACGATTACGACATCGTGGCAGGGCCGAATGATCTGGCGACGCGCGCGGAGCTGGAGACGCTGCTGCTGTCGAGCAAGTTCCAGCCAGCGCAGTATTTTGGGCAGGCAGTTCCCGGAGTTGCGCTGCTTTCGTTTGCCGGGGTTTCGGTTCAGGGGTAGCGGAAGCCGGAAGCCAGTAGCCAGTGGCCGGTAAGCAAAGGCCGGGAATGAAGTCTGGAGCACGAAGAATCGAAAAAGCAGAAAAGGCTCAGCGTTTGGCTGGGCCTTTTTTCATTTTCGCGGGGTGGCGATTCGTCACAAAACTCTTGTGCCTGTGACACTATTCTGGACATAGTATATTCAGATCACTATGGTGAGAACCGACGAGCGTCGCGATTTGTTTCCGGGAGCACTGGAGCTGATGATCCTGCAGACGCTGTATAGGAAGCCGATGCATGGGTACGCGCTGGCGCAGTACATCAAAGCCGTGTCCGATGAGCTGCTGCAGATCGAGGAGGGGTCGTTGTATCCGGCGCTGCAACGGATGTTAAAGGCGGGGTGGCTGGAGTCGGAGATGGGGATGTCGGCGCGGAACCGGCCGGTGCGTATCTATAAGGTTACGGCGGCAGGGGCGAAGCGGCTGGAGGCCGAGATTTCGAGCTTCGAGAGGATGTTTGCGGGGATCAGGCGAGTGCTCGCCTGATCCCCAGCCGGAAGCGGGTAGCCCGTAGCCGGTAGCTAGTACGGGCTGGGAGCCGGGGAGACAGGAGATGAGAGACAGGAGCGGGCGGATGGGTGGGCTTTGGAATTTGTTTTCGCGGGGGCGGCGGTATCGGGAGTTGGCGGAGTCGGTGCGGGAGCATTTGGCGGAGCGCGTGGATGAGCTTGTGAGTGAGGGGATGGCGCGCTCAGCCGCGGAGTCTCGGGCTCGGCGGGAGTTTGGGAACGTGACTCTGATGGAGGAGCGGAGCCGGGAAGTTTGGCAGTGGCCGCGGGTGGAGAGCGTGTGGGTTGATCTGAAATATGCCTCACGCCAATTGCGCAAGACCCCGTCGTTCACCTTGACGGTACTGGTGACTCTGGCCCTGGGCATTGGGGCGAACACGGCCATCTTCACTTTGATTCATGCGGTTCTGCTGCAGGCGTTGCCGGTGCCGCACCCGGAAGAGCTGTACAGCCTGAGCGATGGTGTTGCGCGCGGCGAGACGGGCGCGTTGCAGGGAAAATTCAGTCTTTACTCTTATCCGCTCTACCGGGAACTGCGCGACAACACACCCGAATTCGAGCCATTGGCCGCGTATGAGTCCGCCGCCGGAGACACCATGAGCGTTCGGCGGGCAGGCGCACAAATTCCGGATCAGCATTTCATTGAGATGGTTTCGGGAAATTATTTCCCGATGTTTGGCGTGAACGCATTCATGGGGCGCGCGCTGGCGGCTTCCGACGATCAGCCAGACGCGGCTCCGGCAGCGGTGATGAGCTATCGTGTCTGGCAGAACAGCTTCCAGTGCGACCCCAACATCATCGGCAAGACGCTCTACATGAATGGGCATCCGGTCACTGTGGCCGGGGTCATGCCGTCCGGCTTCTTTGGCGATGCGTTGAGTCAGAATCCGACTGGGTTCTGGATGCCGCTGGCTCTCGAACCAGGTTTCAGAGGGCAGGGATCGATTCTCCATCGCTGGAATCAACACTGGCTGATGGTGGTGGGAAGGCTGCGGCCAGGAGTGCGTGCCGGCGCAGTCCAGGCAAAGCTGACGGGAGAACTGCAGCACTGGCTACAGGAGCAGCCCATTTTCGATCGCCAGCGGGAAGCGCTGCCCCGGCAGCACATCGAGATCATGCCGGCCAGCGGGGGTGTGTCGGCTCTGCGAACCCAGTATGCGCAGCGGCTGAAGCTGCTCATGGCCCTTTCGACGCTGGTGCTGTTGATTGCCTGCGCCAACGTCGCCAACATGCTGTTGTCCCGGTCCGCCTCGCAGCGTGTGCAGGTAGCCGTGCAGATAGCTTTGGGGGCATCGCGGTGGCGGATCCTGCAACAAACCGCCAGTCACGGGTTACTGCTTGCTGTTCTCGGCGGAGCGGCAGCCCTTGGGGTCTCCGTGATCGCGGCACGCGGAATCCTGCTGCTCGCGTTTCCGGGCACGAGCGAAATCCCGATCAGTCCCTGGCCATCGCTGCCGGTGCTGGTGTTCGCGTTTGCCGTCACGCTGATGACGGGCCTGATCTGCAGCGCGGCGCCGGCGCAACTGGCGATGCGCACGCAGCCGGCGCAACCTCTTCGCGGAGCCGGGCGCTCGGTCCGCAACAGCACGGAGCTGCCGCAGAAGCTGCTGGTCGCGGCCCAGGCTGCTCTTTCGCTGGTGCTGCTGGTGGCGACCGGGCTGCTGTTGAAGAGCATGCAGAATCTGGAGCGGCAGGACTTTGGATTCGAGACAGAAGGGCGGCTGGGGGTCGGAATCCTGAGACCGCTCGATCAATACAAGCCGGAGCAACTGGAAGGCTTTTACCAGAACCTTGAACAACGATTGAAAGCGATTCCCGGAGTCGTGAGCGCGAGCTTTTCCGACTACGGCCCGATGGAAGAGACCAGCGCGGATGAGCCGGTGACCATCCCGGGCGTCACGCATGTGCCGCAGCCCGAAGGCCGGCCCTGGCCGGATGTTGTGCACGTGAGCGCGGACTACTTCACCACGCTGGGAACAAAGATCCTGCGGGGCCGCGCCATCGATTCCGGGGATACGCCCTCAGCGCAACACGTTGCTGTGGTCGACCAGGCTTTTGCGAATCTTTATTTCCCCAACGTCGATCCGCTGGGGAAGCACTTCGGCATTCTTGAAGCGGCTCACAGCGGGGACTATGAGATTGTCGGTGTTGCCGAGAACGCGAAGTACGAAGATCCGCATGCTCGTCCATTTCCGACTTTCTTTCTGCCATTGCTCGAGACCGAGACCTATCAGGACAGCGCGGAGAACAGCGAGCAGTTAGCTCAGAATTATGTGGGCAGCATCCAGCTTCAGGTGCGCGGCACGCCGCAACGGTATGAGGAAGCGGTGCGGCGCGCTCTGGCCGAAATTAATCCCGATCTGACCATCTTCTCTGTTCATAGCCTTGCCGATGAAGTCGGGCTGAACCTTACCCAGGACACTCTACTCACCTCACTCACCATGCTCTATGGGCTCTTGTCCCTGCTGCTGGCGTCGGTTGGGTTGTATGGCGTGGCATCTTACGCAGTGGCACGCCGTACGAATGAAATCGGTATCCGCATGGCGCTGGGCGCAAATCGGCGGGATGTGGTTTCGATGGTGCTGCGCAATGCTTTGCAATTGACAGCGTTCGGGCTTCTGGTGGGCTGCCCGATTGCTTTGATCTGCGGCCACCTGCTCAGGAGCCAGCTCTACGGAGTCAGAGCCGGAGACCCGGCCATTCTTCTGCTGGCAATTTGTATTTTGGCCGGGTCGGCCTTCCTCGCAGCTTATCTGCCTGGGCGCCGAGCCGCGCGCATCGATCCCGTGCAGGCTCTGCGGGCGGAATAGGACCCTTTGCAGGGTACAGGGTGGAGGGTACAGAAACAGCACACCACGGAAAGCTCAGAGTTCACAGAGGCTTGAGGAGGGTGGCATGGGGGGCCTGAGGGATTTGTTCTTGCGGGGGCGGCGGTATCGGGAGTTGGCAGAGTCGGTGCGGGAGCACCTGGCGGAGCGGGTTGAGGAGTTGGTGGATGAGGGGATGGCGCGCTCTGATGCTGAGTTTCGGGCGAAGAGGGAGTTTGGGAATATGACGCTGATGGAAGAGCGGAGCCGGGAAGTTTGGCAGTGGCCGCGGGTGGAGTCGCTGTGGGCGGATTTGCGGCTTGCTGTGCGGCGTTTGGCGAAGGCACCTGGATTTGCCGCGACGGCGCTGCTGACGCTGGCGATCGGGATCGGGGCGAACACGGCGGTGTTCAGCGTGGTGAACAGCGTGTTGGTGAAACCGTTGGCGTATCCGCACGCCGACCAGTTGGTGGCGCTGCGGCTGGATGCTCCGGGGGCGGAGGGGCTGGCGGATTTTGCGAACGGACTGCGGTTGTCGAGCTCGATGTGTTACACGTTTACCGAACAGAACCGGACGTTTCAGTCGGTTGGGATTTGGTGGCCGAGCACGGCGAACGTGACGGGAGTGGCGCAGCCGGAAGAGGTGCACGCGATTCTGGTCAGCGATGGAGTGCTGGAGACGCTGGCGGTTCCACCGGCGGTGGGGCGGTGGTTATCGCATGAGGATCAGGATCCGCACCGCGCGGGACCGGTGATGCTGAGCTATGGCTACTGGCAGCGGCGGTTTGGTGGAGACCGCGGAGTGATTGGGCGGAACATCCAGGTGGACTCCCAGACGCGGGAGATTGTGGGGGTGATGCCGCGAGGTTTTCAACTGGTGCAGGCGAATTTCGATTTGCTGGAGCCGATGGCGCTGGATCGGAACAAGCAGATCCTGGCGGGATTCTCGCATGAGGGCATTGCGCGGATGAAGCCGGGGGTGACGCTGGCCGAGGCGAACGCGGATGTGGCGCGGATGATTCCGGTGTGGATGGATTCGTGGACGAATGGGCCGGGGACGAATCCGCACTGGTATGAGGTCTGGCGGATTACGCCGCACCTGGTTGGGCTGAAGACGGAAGTGATCGGCAATGTGAGCAGCGTGCTGTGGGTGGTGATGGCCACGATAGGGCTGGTGATGCTGATCGCGTGCACCAACCTAGCGAATCTGCTGCTGGTGCGGGCAGAGGCGCGGCAGATGGAGTTGTCGATTCGCGCGGCGCTGGGGGCGGGACGGTGGCGGATTGCGCGCGAGCTGCTGGTGGAGAGCGTGCTGCTGGGGTTGGCGGGCGGAGTTCTTGCTGTGGGCGTGGCGTATGGAGGATTGCAGCGGTTGCTGGCGATGGGGCCGACGAATTTGCCGCGGGTGGGGGAAGTTTCGCTGGACGGATGGTCGCTGGGATTTGCGTTCGTGCTGGCGGTGGGTGCCGGGGTGTTTTTGGGATCGATTCCGGTGCTGCGTTACGCGCGGGGTGGGCTGCCTGTTGCTGTGGGCGGTGGAGGGCGGACGGCGAGTGTGAGCCGGGAGCGGCACCGAGCGCGCAATGTGCTGGTGGTGGCGCAGGTGGCGATGTCGCTGGTGCTGCTGGTGAGCGCGGCGCTGATGATCCGGACGTTCGTGCATCTGCGGCATGTGGATCCGGGATTCACGGACGCGGAGCATGTACAGACGATGCGGATTTCGATTCCGCCTTCGCTGATTGCCGATCCGGCGATGGTGGCGCGAACGCAGAACGAAATTGTGGATCAGATGGCGGGGATTCCCGGAGTGCGTTCGGTGGGATTTGCGGTGGCGGTGCCGATGGAGGGAATCGAGCCGGACTGGAACCTGATTTACCGGGAAGGCCAGGCGGATCAGAACGACGATCATCCGCCGATGCGGCTGTTCAACTACGCATCGCCGGAGTATTTCCAGACGATGGGGACGCGGATGATCGCGGGACGGGATTTTACGTGGACGGATATACATGGGCCGGTGCCGGTGGCGATTCTGTCGGAAAGCCTGGCGCGGGAGTTATGGGGCAGTCCGCAGGCTGCTATGGGCAAGAGGATTCGGGAATTCAAGCCGTGGCATGAGGTGGTGGGGGTGGTGGCGGATGTACATGCGAATGGGATCGATCAGGCGCCGCCACCGACGGTGTACTGGCCGGCGAAGGGTGGCGATTACAAGGGCGACGATGCGATTGATTTTGCGCGGGTGGCGACGTTTGTGGTGAGGAGCGAGCGTGCGGGGCGCGAGGATTTTGTCAGCGAACTGGAGCACGCGGTGTGGCGGGTGAATGCGAATTTGCCGGTGGCGTCGGTGCGGACGATGGAGGAAATTTATAGCCAGTCGCTGGCGCGGACTTCGTTCACGCTGGTGATGCTGGCGATCGCGGGATCGATGGCGCTGGTGCTGGGAGTGATTGGAATTTACGGTGTGATCTCGTATGCGGTCTCGCAGCGGCGGCGGGAGATTGGGATTCGACTGGCGCTGGGGGCACAGCGAGGAGCGCTGCGCTGGATGTTTGTGCGATCGGCATTGGTGCTGACGGGAATTGGTGTTGTGATTGGGCTGGGCGCGGCAGCGGGGTTGATGCAGATGATGAAGTCGCTGCTGTTTGGGGTGAGCGCGATGGATCCGGCGACGTTTGCGGCGATTCCAGTGGTGCTGGTGGGGTGCGCGGTGCTGGCGAGTTATTTGCCGGCGCGGCGGGCGGCTCGGGTGAATCCGATGGAGGCGTTGCGGGCGGAGTGAGAGAGGGTACAGGGTGCAGGGTGCAGGGTGCAGGTTACGGACGAGCGTTCAGCGCCCAACCCTCAGCGTTCAGGAAAAAATTTCCAGTCCACTCAAGCCAAACGTCGGCTTGAGTGGGGCACCCTGAGTTTTTCTACACACCGGAATTTTCCTATTTGACGCGGGTGGGCGAGGTGGCGGTGAGGGTGGCGAGCAGGTTGGCGGCGGCTGGTGGCGCGGGGTTGGCGCCGGAGAAGATGTCGGAGCCGCTGAGTTTTTTGCCGTAGATTTTCTCGTTGGAGTTTTCGTCGGGGCCGAGGGAGGTTCCGGAGAG
>CAZHTJ010000137.1:0-7676 GCA_964535525.1 uncultured Acidobacterium sp.
CGGCAATTTTCTGATCACGGCGATGATCGCTTCGCTCAGCGAGGGGTTTGTGTATTCCGACGCGCTGGGGATTGAGCCGTCGATTTTTCTGGAGACGGTGAACAAGGCATTGTTCCAGTCGCCGTTCTACGAGATGTACGGGAAGATCATGCTGGAGCCGCCCGCGACGCCGGGAGCGACGATGGCCCTGGGCGAGAAGGATATGCGGCTGTTTCGCGAGGCCGCGCAGAGCGAACACGTGAAGACGCCGCTCGCGGATGTTTTCGAGGCGACCTTCCTTCGCGCCTTTGAGGCGGGCATGAAGGACGCCGACTGGGCGGCGGGCTATCTGCAGCTGCAGAAGGGCAGCCTGTAGCGGGTAGCCTCACGCCGCGCTACCGGCTACTGGCTACTGGCTCCGAGCCTTTACGATACGGATATGGCGAAGATCAGCTTGAAGGATCGAATTGTTTTCATTACCGGGGCGAGCGCGGGCATTGGCGCGGCGAGTGCGAGGGCGTTTGCCGCGGAGGGCGCGCGGCTTCTGCTGGCGGCGCGGCGCGCGGATCGGCTGGAGACGATGACTCCGGAGTTGCGGGCAGCGGGCGCGGCGGCGGTGCACGCTTTCAAACTCGATGTGCAGGATCGCGGCGCGGTGGAATCCACTATTGCCGGTTTGCCTTCAGAATGGCGCGAGATCGATGTGCTGGTAAACAATGCCGGGCTGAGCCGGGGTCTCGACAAACTGTGGGAAGGAAAGCCGCAGGATTGGGAAGAGATGATCGATACCAATATCAAGGGCATGCTGTGGGTGACGCGCGCCGTGGTGCCGGGCATGGTGGCGCGCGGGCGCGGGCACGTGGTCAATCTTGGATCGACAGCGCAGGATCTCGCGTATCCAGGCGGTGCCGTGTATTGCGGGTCGAAGGCGGCCGTGAAGCTGATCAACGATGGCTTGCGTGAGGACCTGCTGGGGACGCCGGTGCGCGTGAGCGACATCGGCGCAGGCATGGTGGAGACGGAGTTCAGCGAAGTGCGCTTTCGCGGCGACCAGGAACGCGCGTCGAAGGTCTACCAGAACATCACACCGCTCACTGCCGAGGACATCGCGGACGCGATTGTGTGGGCGACCACGCGCCCGGCGCACGTGAACGTCGCGCACATGATTATGACGACGATCGATCAGGCGAATTCGCTGATGTTCAACCGGCGCAGCCAGTAGGCTGGATCACCTGAACTGGCGCATGTCGATGGTCATCGTGTACTGCTCTCCGTGGCGAAGCTGTTCGTCCCAGGTCACTTCGTGGCCGCGCTGGCCAGCCATCCGGCCCAGCATGGCGCTCAGGGCACTCTCCACGCCGGCCTCGGCCTGGTTGTGGAACTTGCCCGAGGTAATGCTCTCGATGAAGGCGCGGTCTTTTTCCCGATCCGCAAACTCCAGGTTGTCGGTAAAGGCTCCGTTGGCGGCGAAGGCGGATGGCTGGACGGGGGATGCTCCGCCCTGAGGTTGCCACTCCCAGGCATTTTCGCCGATGATGCGCACCGGCCCGGAGTAGGGCGCCTCTGCGATGCCTTTGCTTCCGAAGATTCGCTCCGTCACGTCGAAGAAGCCGTTAGCTCCCCATTGCGTGGACGAGAAGCTGACATGCACGTCGTCGGGATACGAGTAGAGGACCTGGTAGTTGTCCCAGGTGTCGCCAGGATGGGTGATGGCGTTGCGTCCGCCTGTTGCTGTGGCTTTAATGGGATGGCTGCCGAGGATCCAGTTGCACAGGTCGATGACGTGGATGTTCTGCTCGACGAGAATATCGCCGGAGAGCGTGCGGTCCCAGAGCCAGTTGCGGAGGCGAAATTCATCGGCTGACCAGTTGGCGCCGCTGTGGCTGACCGCGTTGGGTGCGTTGTAATGCGCCGCGATGCAAACGATTTTGCCCAGGTCGCCGGCGTGGATGCGGCCGACGACCTCCGCAATGGGCGGCGCGCTGCGGACCTGGAATCCGACATCGAGACTCAAGTGGCCCTCGGCTCGCTTACCGATTTCGAGCGCGTGCTTTGCCTGGGCGACGTCGACGCCCAGGGGTTTCTCGCAGTAGGCGTGCTTGCCTGCCGCGACCGCCGCTTCGAGATGCTGCACGTGGAACCACGGCGGCGTTGAAATCTGAATCGAGTCGATGGCCTGTGAGGCGGCGAGTTCCTCAAAAGCCTGGGGACCGCGGAACATCAGGCTGGGATCGATCGCGGGCACGCCGAGCGAAACATTCACGTCGTCGAAGTGCGCTTTGGCGCCGGCGAGTTGATCCGGAAAAAGATCGGCGAGGGCGACGATGCGCGCGGGCGTGTTCTTGGCGAAAGACGTGGCGACCGTGGTGCCGCGGCTGCCGCAGCCCAGCAGCCCAATGCGGACGGCGGAGTTGGCTTCGTATCCAAAAGCTGTGCGCGCGCCGAGGAGCATGATGCCCGATGCGGCCGAGCCGCCGATAAAATCTCTTCGATCCATGGTTGTCCTTCAGGCCTGCTGCGCCAGAACCCCCGTGAGAATTTTTTCGAGGTAGACCTTCTCCTCGCGAACGTCAGCGAGTTGCTGTGGGCCGGAGGTTTCGCGCTCGATGGTGACGGCGCCGGTATAGCCGAGCCGATGCAGCTTCGTGAAGACTTTTTCGAAATCGACGAGACCGGTTCCGATCAGGACTTCCTCTCCGAGCTTCATTGGATCGGTGGGCCAGCGGCCATCCTTTGCGTGAAGGCTGCGGACGTGGGGGCCGATGATGTCGACCGCATCCACCGGATTTGCCTTGCCGTAGAGGATGAGGTTCGCCGTGTCGAGACCGACGCCGAGGCTGGGCTGGTCCACATCTTTGAGGGCGCGCGACATGGTGGTCGGCGTTTCCTGGCCAGTCTCCATCAGGAACATCTGGCCGTTCGCCGCGCAGTGCCGGGCCAGTTCGCGAATGGCCAACACCGTTTCTTCGTACAGCGGATTCGCGGGGTCCTCGGGAATGAAGCCGCAATGGGTCTGTATGCGCGGGATGCCGAGGAGCGCCGCGAAGTCTGAGGTTTGCTTCAGCGCATCCATGCGAGCAGTGCGGGTTGTGCGAGGGACGAGTCCGATGGTCGACGGCCCGTGCAGGAAATCCCAGATCAGCGGGTCGGGGCGAACTACTTCCGCATCCGTCGCCACGAGATTGTATTTCTCGAGCAGGCCGCTGAGTTCCTGACCGAGATCCTTTGAGAATTTTCCGAGATAGCCGTCGAGGGAGAGAAAGCAATTCGTCATGCCCAGATCATGGACCTTTGCGATGGCCGCTTCGGCGCCGTTGGCCGGCTGAATGATGAGGCCGACGGCCATGGGTGCCAGCTTCCGTTGCGGCTTCGGCGCGGAACTGGTTGCGTCTTGCTTTGGTGCAGACTCTGCAAGCGCGGATGCGCCCATGACGGTGGCGCTGACCGCCCCGGCCAGAAATTCTCTTCTTTGCATGACGACCCTTTCGGGTCAGTTATACAGCGAATCGAGAGCTGGAGGTTTCGCGATGTTCAAATGCTGCGAGTGCGTGATGTTCAGCTCGCTCAGGCGAAGAACGAGGCACTTCGCCGCGCCGCCTGCTTTCAGAAATTCCGTCAGCTCCACCTGCACCACCTGGAAGCCACGCAGCTCGAGTTCGGCGCATAGCTCTTCGCTGATCTGATTCAGCAGAATGGTTCTGCCGACGTTGACGGCATTGCAGGCAAAGCGCAGCGCGTCGGCTTCCGAGACGCAGATGCGTTGCTTCCTGCTGTAGCGCGCTTCGATCTTCATCTGCGATTCCTGATCGAAGGCGGGCAGGTAGAGCATCACGTCGCCGTTGGAGAGCGGGCAAAAGCAGGTGTCGAGATGATAGAAGCGCGGGTCGACGAGGCGCAGGGAGACAACTTCGACGCCCCACAGTTCGGTGAGCTGGCGATGGCTGTCCTCGAGAGTGCGGGGTCCGTATCCTGCCCAGAGCCGCGATCCATCGGCCTCAAACAGCGCGTCGCCTTCGCCTTCGAAGGGAGTGACGCGGGGAATATCACACACCGCAAAACCCGATTCCCTGAACCAGCGTCGAAAATGCGGTTCCTCGCCCTGGCGCTCGCGATGATGAAAGCTGCTGAGCGCGACGATGCCGTCGCGGACCAAACCCGCGTTGGCGGTGAACACCATGTCGGGCGATCCCGGCTGCGGTTCGACGAGGTGGACCTGGGCGATCTGGCGCAGCGCGCTGTGCAGTTGTTCCCACTGCTCGCTCGCTTGTTGCCGCGAGGAGCGGTGCACATTGCCGGCCATCCATGGATTGATGACGTAATTCACTTCATAGTGCTTCGGCGGGCACATAAGGAAGGCCGGCCCGTTGTGGGCCGTCCCGGTGAGGCTTCCGTCCAGGGTTCTGAGGGTTCCCATGCTCGAGTGTGCCCCGGGTTGGGCGGCGCGTCCATGACCCGGCCGGGGGCACAAGCGTACCCGTGAGGCGGGTTACTGCGGAGGGAGTCCGGGTTTCAATTAGCCCTGGGTTCATTCTTCGCGGAGAAGAATCAGGGGATCGAGCGAGAGCGCACGCTGTGCGGGGAGCCACGTTGCGACCAGCCCCAGCAAGGCCATGGCGAGAACGGCGCCGGTGAGCACCAGCGGATCGCGCGGAGTGGCTTCATAGACGATGAAGGAAAGAACACGGCTGGCCAGGATGCCGAGGATCAGTCCTGCGACCGAGCCCCAGGCCAGCAGTGTGACGGGGTGTCCCAGCGCGGCGCGGAGGACTTCAGTGCGCTGTGCGCCGAGGGCGATGCGGATGCCGAGCTCGCGCAGACGCCGGCTGACCGAGTATGCGGCCATGCCGAAGATGCCGGTGATGGAGAGCATGGCGCCCATGATGCCGAGCATGCCCAGGGAGGCGGTGGCGATGCGCGAGGCGAACATCGCTCCGCTCATTTCCTCGTTCCAGGTCTGCGTGAAGATGGGCAGTCCGGCGTCGAGATCGCGCATCGCGCCTCGGAGCGCCGCTGCTACCTGTTGCGGATCGCGGTTGGACCGGACAACCAGCCAGGTATCGCTCGAAGGCGATTGCAGGATAGAAAGAAACATGGCGGGCTGGGGTTCTTCCGCAATGTTGGCGGTGTATTTTCCGTCTTCGACGACGCCGACGATCTGGAGGAGCACGCCATCGGTTTTCTTGTAGTAGCTGCCCAGAGCACCGGCGACTGAGCCGAAGAATTTACGTGCGAAAAGCTGGTTGACGATGACGACGTGGGGCGCGTTCTTATCGTCGTGCCACGAGAAGTTTCTCCCCGCCAGCAGTGTGGTCTGTGCCGCGCTGAGGTATTCCGGAGAGATGGTGAACAGGATCGCCTCGCCGAGGGAATTCGCCGGCCGCACATCCGTGGTCTTGTCGCTGAAGACGTAGGAGATGCCCCAACCCATGTGCAGCGGCGGGCTGCTGACCAGGCCCACCTGGGTCACGCCCGGAATGGCCTGTGTGGCTTCGATCATGCGTTTTTGCATGGCCACGACTTTGTCGTCGCGGTAGGCTGCCATGGCCAGGTCGGTTTCCATCAGCATGGCGTGTCGAGGTTCGAAGCCGAGTGGTGCGCGCAGGGATCGGCTGAGGCCGCGCACGGCAACCATCGAAGCGGTGACGAGCACGGCGCAGATCGCGATCTGCCCGACGAGCAGAACGTCGCGCACCGAGAGGCGGCGCCCGCTGCGGCCAGTCGATCCGGCTTTGACGACTTCGTAAGGGTCGGTGCGCATGACCTGGCGGACGGGAACTGCGCCGAAGAGGAATCCGGCGGCCAGGCTGAGCAACAGGGAGACGGCGTAAACGGTGGCGTCAGGGTCGACGGCAATATTGATGGGGAATTGCGAGAAGGGCTGCCAGCTGCTGAGCCAGTGCAGCAGCGCGATGCTGGCGCCGAGTCCGAGAGCGCCGCCGACCAGGGAGATGAGGATGGCTTCGGTAAAGAGCTGACGGAGAATGCGGGTTCGGCTGGAACCGAGGGCGAGACGCAACGCAACTTCGCGGGAGCGATCGGCGGCACGCGCGGCGAAGAGGCTGCCAAGATTGGCGCACGCGGCGAGAAGAATGAGCCCGGCGAGCAGCATGAGTCCAATCAGGAAGGCCCGCAGCGCAGGGGCAAAGAAGTTTCCGTGCAGGCCGGGGTTGACCAGGCTGAAGTCTGACTGGTCGTCTTCTTTGGGGTAAGACTTGTGGAGCACCGCTCCGATGGAGCTGAGATCGGAGGCAGCCTGGGCCGGAGTGACGCCGGGTTTGAGATGTCCCAGGATCTCGAAGACCCACCGCTTGCTGCGGTTGTTGAGGTCATTCAGGCCACCCGCCTGTTCATGGTCGACGAGGGGCACGAAGAAATCGGGCGTGAAGAACAACAGGGTGCCGTGGAAGCTGGGCGGTGCGACCCCGACGATGGTGAACGGGTGTTTGTTCAGCTGGACGACGCGGCCGATGACGCCGGTGTCGTCGTGGAAGCGGCTGTGCCAGAAACCGTAGCCGAGCACGATGTAGGGGGCGCTGTTGGGGCCGTGCTCATCCGAGCCGTGAATGACGCGGCCCAGATACGGCTGAATGCCAAGTGCGTCGAAGTAGTTTCCGCTGACTTCGTTGAGCCAGGAAGCGGAGGGGTTTTCGCCGGAGTCGAAGCTGGCCTGCCCGATGGTGTAGGCCGCCAGAGTCGTGAAGCTGTGATTGCGGTCGCGGAGATCGAGGTAGTCCGGATAGGACTGGATGATGTAGGTGTCGTTGCCGCGCTGGAGGGAGTAAAGAGTACGCGCGTCGGGCACATGCAGCGGCCGCAGCACGAGGCCATTGAGCGCGCTGAAGACCACGGAGTTGGCGCCGATGGCGAGGGCGAGGGTGAGGACTGCGGCGACGACGAAGCCGGGAGATTTGAGCAACACGCGGACGCTGAAGCGGAGATCCTGGGCTGAGGTTTCGAGGAAATTGCCGCCGCGGGCTTCGTGGCTCTCGGTGCGGAACTTTTCCCAGGCGCCGAATTCGATGCGGGCTCGGCGTTCTGCTTCGGGCCGGGTTAGGCCGGAGCGCAGGAGATCGTCGACGCGGAGCTGGATGTGGGAGCGCAGTTCTTCGTTCAGGTCTTCTGCCGCGGCATCGCGACGAAGGAACTTATCGGTGACGGATTTGAACCAGGCGAGGAGTTTCATACGGTCTCCGTGCTGCACTCCTAAAGTAATTAGGAGAGTAGCGCGTTCTCTCCTAAGCTGTCAAGGAGGAGATAAAAACTGACGGCGACCTGTTGCTTTCCCAAAGGAAATATGTCATATTCCTGTGGGAAACCAAAAGAGGCCAAAAGGGGATCGATGAAACAAAAGACCGATGTTCCGCAGGGCACCCTGGCGCTGATGGTGCTGCGCACCCTTGACGTACTGGGACCGCTGCACGGCTACGGCATGGCGCGGCGCATCGAGCAGATCAGCGGCGACTTGCTGGCTGTGAACCAGGGCACGCTCTATCCGGTGCTGCTGCGGCTGGAGCAGGAAGGCTCGATCGCGTCGGACTGGGGCGCATCGGAAAACAACCGGCGCGCGCGTTTCTATCGCCTGACCGCGGCGGGGCGCCAACAGCTGCTGGCCGAGACACGGAACTGGGAACAGACGACGGCGCTGGTGACGCGTTTTTTTGACGTGAAAGCGGAGGATCTGCCATGAAATTCCTCAG
>CAZHTJ010000138.1:0-7588 GCA_964535525.1 uncultured Acidobacterium sp.
ACGGCGCTCGACACAGCGTTGACCCGCTCATCCCACCGGCTTTCGGAATAAATGTTGAGGCCGACATCGACCTCCGAGTGGCCCATGTTGTCGCGTGCGACCTCTGCGTGCGCTCCGGTTCACCGCAGCAGGCTCGCGTGCATTTTCCGGAAACTGCGGAAGTCGACCGTTGGTAGTACCTCAGCCGAATGGCAAAGCAACGCTTCTTTATCGCGAATTCCGGGCAAGGCATGCGCAACGCAGCCGCTACGGTCCGACGCCCGTTTCGTAATTCAATGTTGCCAGCGAGAGGCGATATTGGTAGCGCGCGCTGGTGTCCTGAATTTGCGCGCTGGTTTGCTGGAGTTGGGCCTGGCTGAGTTCCTAACCTGCCGGGGAAGCGGACGTGGGTACAAACCACTCTCCGTCCGTTGGCAGGCGACCCGGCGAATTAGCGCGAATCGAGCCTGGAGTCGGGCTGATCGCACTTTTTCTGGTTCCTGGTTTCTCCCGGGCAGCGGCGATGGCGCGGGGGTGGATCTTCAGGTGGGAGTGGATCTGGCGGAGCTGGTCGCGGACGGCGTCGGCGTTGCTGGCGGCCGGTTTCTGACAGTGGCGAGAGAGACAGAAGAGGGCAGCGACCGCGGCCGTCGGAACTCGTCCAGTCCGTCGGAGCTGCCCTGGCCGAGGCAAGAAAGAAGGAGAACGAGCGCGCCAGGTTTGAGTAGACATGGAACGATCGGTGAGATAATGGAAGGGCTGTCAGGAGATTCTTTCCTCGACCGCCGTCCGGCAGCATGGGGGCGTCACGGTTTCGACGGGATCGCTTGCGGCAAAGAGGCATGCCGGGGTCTGGGCACCCGTAATCGCCTGGAAAACCATAATTGCCAACAATCAACTGGCATACGCAGCTTAATTAGTTAAGTTGCCGTTCTTCGCGGCTTTGCTCCTGGGCTGCGAAAGGACGTCGCACAGGGAGCTGGTTGCCGACGCTCGGTCCGTGTGTCGGTGACAAGATCATCGGACTAGTTTCAGGCGTTTCTTGTCCGTTCTGAGCGCCGGGAGCGAAACTTTGGAACGGACTGAGCATGGAGTCTCTTGGCTGACAACGATTTCGGACGCGGGTTCGACTCCCGCCGCCTCCACCAGGTTTAGGGAATAGGGAATAGGGAATAGGGAATAGAGTTTAGAGTTTAGGTCCTTCGTCGCTTCGCTCCTCAGGATTTCGGCTGCGGGCTCCCCACTTCGACGACGCTCCGTGTCACGGCCGCAAAACGGCTCAAGGCTGACTCCCGCCGGCTCCACCATGAAAACAGGGAATAGGGATTAGGGATTAGGGATTAGGTCCTTCGTCGCTTCCCCTCCGCAGGATTTGGCCCGCAGGGCTCCCCATTTCGACGACGCTCCGTGTCACGGCCGCAAAACGACTCAAGGCCGACTTGCCGGCGGCATTGTTCGCGGCTGATTCCTTTAGCGCAAAAATCGGGGCGAGGATCGGCGAGGGGGGTGACAAAAGAGGGGTGACGGGTGGTTCGTTTGGGGGAGTGCGAAAAGTAACGGGCCGCGCGTAGGTTTGGTGTTGCTTTTTTCGGCTGAGAAGCAGATTGTTTAGGGCCGATGAAGTCTGGGCCGGCGAGGCGGGATGTAGTGGAAACGGATCAGATAGATGTTTTGGCCGCGGCCGTGCTTTGCGACTTTGAGCAAGTCGAGGACGCCGAGGAATCCGGAGGCGCGGGCGAGGGCGGGCGTGATGTCGGGAAGGCCGATGGGGTCGATGGAGTCGATTTCGATCTGGCCATCTTCCATGGGATAGCGAGCGCCGACGCGGACGTGAGGACGCATCCAAATGCGGACCGAGCAGGTGATCTGGCCGGTGCGGACGCCGTCGCGGAGGCGTTTGGTGAAGAGCATGGAGGAAGGATAGCGGGTTCGGCTCAGGGGGATGGGTGGCGCGGTTTGGCCGCGTACCTTTTTAGCGCGAGATGTCATCTGAGAGGTGGTGCGGTTTCGTGACGCAGGTTCGAGTTGAGGGATTCGGCACTTTGGTTTGATTTGGGCCCGGTGGTTGTGATTTATGTCATACCCGCTCAGCGTTGAGCGGGTAAAGACTGATGCGGATCGGCAGAGTTGCCGTGCAGAACGTCTGCTGGTTCGGCGCGCTTTGCAGCGATGCGGCGCAGGCAGTGGCAAGGACCGCCCCCGTCCGGCGGTCGAAGGAGGACAACGTGCGATCCTCGCATTCCCTGGTACAGAGGATTGATGTGCGCCGGAGCCTTGCGCAGGCTCCGGCGTGGGTTGCGGTGCTGGTTGCGGCCGCGATGACAGCGACGCTGCATGGGCAGATGAAGCTGGTGGAAAATGCGGACGGGATGGATGCACCGGTGGTTCCGGTGAATCCCGCAGCGAAGCAGATCGAGCAGGAACTGCGGATGGGGGGAAATTACCTGGCCGGGAAGGGTGTGCCGAAGGATCCGGCGCAGGCGGCGTATTGGTTCCGGAAGGCGGCGGACCTTGGCGATCCTGGCGCGCAGAATGAGCTTGGATATTTTTATGTGTGGGGGATTGGCGTGGAGCAGAGCCAGGAGCAGGCGTTCCGGTGGTTTGCGCGCGCGGCGGGGGGAGGCTGGCAGCAGGCGAAGCTGAACATGGCGGTGATGTACATGAAGGGAATGGGGGTGGCGCGGGATCCGAAGTTCGCGGCGCAGCTGCTGGGGGAGCTGGCGGCAAAGAGGAACGCACGGGCAGAGGATTATCTTGGCCTGATGTACCTGGACGGATACGGGGTGGAGCAGGACATCCGCGCGGCGGAGGAGTGGTTCAGCCGGTCAGCGAAAGAGAAGAATCCCGAAGGCGAGTTCGCGATGGGGCAGCTGTACTCGGTGGGGCCGTATCATGAGCACGATTTCGCGAAGGCGGCGAAGTTTTTGCGGGATTCGGCGCGCGGGGGGTATGTGCCGGCGATGTACACGCTGGGGATTCTACTGTGGGAACATCCGGAGGCGGCGCGTCAGGGATCGGATGAGGCGGTCTCGTGGCTGGAGCGGGCGGCGGAGGCAGGGACATGGCAGTCGTCGGTGGCGCTGGGGACGATGGCGCTCAATGGGCAGGGAACGCGGCAGGATTTGGGCGAGGCGTTCCGGTGGTTCACGATTGCGGCGAAGCAGGGCGGGGCGGTGGCGGAGGAGCGGATGGGGGCGAATCTGGCGACGTGCCGCGCGGCGCTGGCGGCGGGCGAGCAGGACGAGCAGCGGCGGGAGGCGGAGAGCTGGATGGAGCTGCATCCACATACGGATCTTTTTGTGTCGAAGAGTGCGCACTCGGAGGTTCCGGCTGGGGAAGTGTTCGTGATGCGGGCGAGCGGGATGGAGTGAGGGCGGTGGATTTTTCGGCGGTGGGTTCGGTAGCATCGGCAGGATGAAGAGCAGGAGCGCGGGAGTGGGCCGGCGTGCGGGTGGCGCCGGGAGTGGAGTCGGGCCGTCCGCGGGGAAGAAGCGGGCTGGTGGCGGCGCGGGCCGGGACGTGGGTCTGGGCGAATCGGCAAAACAGATTGAGGCGTACATCGCGAGGATTCCGGAGGGAAGCCGGAAGACGTTCGGCGGGTTGCGGGCGGCGGTGCGGCAGGCTGCGCCGAAGGACGCCGTGGAAGCGATCAGCTATGGAATTTTGGCATTGAAGACGGAGCGCGTGCTGGTTTGGTACGCGGCGTTCGCGAAGCACTGTAGTTTGTTTCCGTCGGCTTCGGTGCTGGCGCGGTTCAGGGATGAGTTGAAGGGGCTGGTTGTGTCGAAGGGGACGGTGCAGTTTCCGGTGGATGCGCCGCTGCCTGTGGGGTTGGTGAAGAAGCTGGTGCGTGCGCGGGTGGCGGAGACTGCCGCGAAGGGGGAGTAAGCGCCGAGCCGCGCGGCACGCGGTACGGCGAACGAGCAGGACTTGCGTCGGAAACGCCATGTGGGCGATTTGGCCTAAAGGAGAAGCGAGGTCAGTTATGGGGAGCCGATAACGGCTTCGATTTGCTTCCGCAAGGCGGGAATATCGGTCACCACAGCGTTCCACACCAGGGCAATATCGATGGAGAATTAGCCATGGGCGAGGCGATTTCGCATGACATAGACATCGCGCAGCGGAATTTCCGGGTGCCTCGCGGAAAATTCCGGATCGATCAAATTAAGGTTCTTCGCTGCTTCTCCCATGATCTCGATATTGCGTATCACTGCATCCTGCACTTGCGAATTGGCGGCAAAATCAGCTTCGGTCAAACCGGATGTGTAGCTGGAAATTCGCGTGATGGCCTGGAGGATATGGTGCATGAACTCTGCCACGCGGGCAGGATCCGGCCTCATACTGGGCGAGCCTCGGAGATGACCCTCCCCCTGTACGACTCAGGAAGGGAGAGAGGCGTCAGGACATCCACCGAGATCCCGAGGAGTTGCTCGAGGCGGCCCTGAATACGGGCGATGTCCATGAGGCTGGTATCGCGGGCCGGATCGACGAGGAGATCGAGGTCACTGTCTTCCGCGTCGTCACCGTGGAGGACGGATCCGAAGACGCGAGGATTGCTGCTCCGGTTCTCGGAGACGATGCGGCGAATCTCTTCGCGATGGCGATCAAGAGCTTCAGAGGGCCTCATGCAAAGCCAGTATTGAAAAAGCACGACGCGAGCTGGTGAATTTTTCCCGACGTGCCGTGGGGTCACGGTTTTTGGGTGGGGCGCATCAGCACTTCGCTGATGAAGGACTGCGGCTGCTGGGTGACGATGGTGGCGACGACCGAGGCGATGTCGTCGGGCTGGAGCATCTTGTTGGGATCCTTGCCGGAGTGGCCATCACCGAAGTGCGTGTCGATGGAGCCGGGGGCGATGACGCTGACGCGGATGTTGTACTGGCGGAGCTCTTCGGCGATGGAGGAGGTGAGGCCGTTGAGTCCCCACTTGGAGGCAGCGTAAGGGGCGTTGTTGGGGAGCGGATTGCGGCCGGCCAGCGACGAGATGTTGACGATGTGGCCGGAGCGGGCGGCGATCATCATCGGCGCGAGGGCGCGGATCATTAAATAAGGCGCGCGGAGGTTGGTGGCGAAGAGGCGGTCCCAGTCTTCGGGACCGACTTCGTGGAGGGGCTTGCCCGGGCCTCCGATGGCGGCGTTGTTGATGAGGATGTCGCAGCGCTGGAAGTCGCGGGCGATTTTTTCGCCGAGGCGCGCTATGGCGGCTGCGTCGGTGAGGTCGCAAGGGAGGACGGTGGCGTGGCCTCCTTTACTTTGGATTTGGTTGCGGACTTCGTTCAGGCGTTCGGTGTCGCGGGCGGTGAGGAGGACGTGGGCGCCGAGGGAGGCGAGGCGGAGGGAGGTGGCGGCGCCGACTCCGCGGGCGGCGCCGGTGACGAGGGCGATTTGCGAGGTGAGCGGGGGCATGGCTCTATTATTGATGCGCGATGCGGGTGGGGACGAAAATCGGAGAGACTGGAACGATGACGCGGGGATCGAAACAGCGATGTTTGTGGGCGGAGAGCGATGCGCTGATGCGGGCTTATCACGACGAGGAGTGGGGAGTGCCGGAGTTCGACAGCCGCGCGCTTTGGCAGTCGCTGATGCTGGAGGGATTTCAGGCGGGGTTGGCGTGGATTGTGGTGCTGCGGAAGCGCGAGGCGTTTCGGAAGGCGTTTCGCGGGTTCGATCCGCGGAAGGTGGCGCGGCTCGGCTCGAAGGATGTGGAGAGGATGCTCGAGAATCCTGGCATCATTCGGTCGCGGGCGAAGATTGAGGCGACGATTGGCGGGGCGCGGGCGTTTCTTGCGATGCAGGATGCGGGGGAGGATTTTTCGAATTGGGTTTGGGAGATGGCGGGCGGGCAGCCTATCCAAAACGCGGGTCCAGTTCCGGCGAGTTCGCCGCTGGCGGAGAAGTTTTCGAAGGAGCTGAAGGGGCGGGGGTTTAAGTTTGTGGGGCCGGTGATTGTGTACGCGTGGATGCAGGCCATGGGGGTGGTGAACGATCACTCGGCGGAGTGTTTTCGGCGGGGGTTTTGCGCTCGGATTCGGCGGAAGAGGTAGGCGTCGCCAGTGCGCGCCCGGGCTAGTCAATAGGATTAAACAAACAGGCGCGGCCTCCGCCTCGCTTGCTCTGCGCAGGAGCGATTCGGAGTTCATCCACGCTCTTTTGAACTTCCACTTGACGCACTTCTTCAACTGACTCTCGCGTCCATCGAACCGGAACGTTTTCCTGAGGCGTGCTCGATTTCTCGTTCATTGTCTGCTTCTCCATTCTGTCACGATTCTGAACGGCGCTTTGTCGAAAGTGACATAACCGACGCGGCAGCGACCCCCGACGATGGGATTCCCGGCGGCGAACTTGTGATGCCCAATGACAAGATCGACCAAAAAGCGAACATACTCTAGTCCCTTAGCAATTGGCATGCCGGGGAATACCACCCCAAATTCAGCGCGTTCGGCTCTTTTCTTAAGCTCCTCTAATTCTCCCGGCTGAAGCGGATCCCTGATTTGATTGACGTATTCGATTACCGCTTGTAGAGCGGACGGATCAAATCCCTTGATATAGCGGAATATCGGCGCCATCGAGGCGTACCATCCTGAACCGAATTGACCCTCACCGAACTGCCGAGTCGCGCTGTTCCCTGTTGCATGGTATGGGAGCTGGATGTTCCAGACCTCACTCTGGAAGGACCTCTTGCTGAAGCCGCCGAGCACCAATCCGAGAACAGGAGGAAGCATCTGAGGCAGGCCCTCCCCTGCGGATTGCGGCGGAGGAGCCGCACCCAATATCGATTCCTGATACTGGGTAAAGAAAAAATTGCGTATGGACTCTGCCACATCCGCCATCGTGTACTCGGCGGGAATCAGACTCGGCAGATTCGCCGTCAATTCTGCTGTCCAACTCGCGATTGTTCTGCCGGCTATGCTAGCGAGACCATACGTCGCCAACCCGACCGGGAGTTCACCGAGAGGGAATAGCTTCTCGACTCCGCCATAAATCTTTACAGGGTTAAGGGGGTCGCCCAACGTAGTGGCGCTGTCTACGCCAATGATCACACCGTCGGAAATATTGCATGCGACGCAGACGCTCAACTGAACTCCAGCCGGGGGAGGCGGATTGGTCTCCCACCGAAGATAGGCCGCGGAGTTAGCCGACACAAGAGGCAACTGAGGTAATGGGTGAACCTGAGGAGGTTCGAAGGAGCGTGGCGGGGTGCAGCGCCGTATACTCGGGTGTTTGCTCCCTTGCGAGGTGAAGAGATGAGTGCTGGGGCGGTTGGGTATGCGAAGGAGAATACGGCGCGGTTTCTGGAGGAGTTGAAGGCTCTGTTGCGGATTCCGTCGGTGTCGACGACGCCGGAGCATAAGGGCGATGTGGAGAAGGCCGCGGAGTGGGTGGCGGCTGATTTGCGACGGATTGGGATGGAGCATGTGGAGGTGATCCGGGCGGCTGACTCGGAGCGTGGGGGGCATCCGCTGGTGTATGCAGACTGGATGAAGGCTGCGGGGAAGCCAACGGTTCTTTGCTATGCGCATTTCGATGTGCAACCGCCGGATCCGCTGGAGGAGTGGGTGTCGCCGCCGTTTGAGCCTACGGAGCGGAACGGGAATCTGTACGCGCGCGG
>CAZHTJ010000139.1:0-7506 GCA_964535525.1 uncultured Acidobacterium sp.
CGGCGATGGTGCGGGCTACTTTGAGGATGCGGTCGTGGGCGCGGGCGGTGAGGCCTTGCTGGACCATGGCGCGCTCGAGAAGTTTTTCGGCATCGGGGGAAAGCTCGCAGTGAGCGCGGATTTGGCTGGTTCCCATCTGCGCGTTGGAGAAGATTATTTCTTTGACTCCGTTGGTGGAGGCTGAGACGAAGCGCTGGCGCTGGCGTTCGCGCGCGGCGAGGACACGGGCGCGGATGGTGGCGGAGTTTTCGATGGCGGCGGCTCCCCGGAGTTCCTTGTACTGCACGGCGGGGACTTCGATGTGGATGTCGATGCGGTCGATGAGGGGACCGGAGATTTTTGCGACGTAGCGCTGGATGAGGGGCGGGGTGCAGTGGCACTCGCGCGACTTGTCGTTGAAATAGCCGCAGGGGCAGGGGTTCATGGCGGCGGCAAGCATGAAGGCGGCGGGGAAGGTGAGGGACATCGACGCGCGTGCGATGGTGACGTGGCGGTCTTCGAGGGGCTGGCGCATGACTTCGAGGACGTTGCGGGGGAACTCGGGCAGCTCATCGAGAAAGAGGACGCCGTTGTGGGCGAGGGAGACTTCGCCGGGGCGGGGGATGACGCCTCCGCCGATGAGGCCCGCGTCGGAGATGGTGTGGTGGGGGGCGCGGAAGGGGCGCTGGGCGACGAGTCCGGCTTCAGCGTCGAGGATGCCGGCGACGGAGTGGATTTTGGTGGTCTCCAGCGCTTCTTCGAAGGTGAGGGGCGGGAGGATGGAGGGAAAGCGGCGGGCGAGCATGGTTTTGCCGGAGCCGGGAGGGCCGATCATTAATATGTTGTGGCCACCGGCGGCGGCGATTTCGAGAGCGCGCTTGGCGGTTTGCTGGCCGCGGACATCGGCGAAGTCGAGGGCGAAGTGCTGGAGCTCGCTGAGGACCTGGGTGGCTTCGACTTTGAACGCGGGAGTTTGAATGCCGCCGTTGCTGGCCTGGTTGAGGAGGTCGCGGACCTGGAGGAGCGAGTCGACGGGATAGACGTTGACGCCTTCGACGACGGCGGCTTCGCGGGCGTTGGCTTTGGGGATGACGAGGTTTTTGATGCCCTGCTCGCGCGCGGCGACAGCAACGGGCAACATGCCGGAGACAGGGCGGAGGGCGCCGTCGAGGCCGAGCTCGCCGATGAGGAGGAAGTCGGGAAGGGCGCTGGTTTGGAGGAGCGCGCCGTAATTGCCGAGGATGCCGACGGCCATGGGGAGGTCGAAGCCGGAGCCTTCTTTTTTGATGTCGGCGGGGGCGAGGTTGATGGTGATGTGGGTGTGGGGGAGATCGAAGCCGGAGTTGCGGATGGCGGCGCGGACCCGATCGCGGGATTCGCGCACGGCGGCATCGGGAAGGCCGACGGTGTTGAAGTGGTCTTCCTGGGTTTTGATCGCGGAGAAATCGACTTCGACGTCGATGATGTTGGCGTCGATGCCGTAGACGGCGGCGCTGCGTGCGGTGAACATGGGGGATTCTGCGGGGAGTGTAGCAGCGGCGGGGAGGGATTCTCGGTGATGGGAAGGGGTGGTCGGCAGGAGTGGCGCACCGAGGTAATGGCAACGAAGTGGTATCGCATGAGCGGTTAGCTGAATGCCGTATTTTCGATGTTATGTGTCACGGGACCGGTTAACCTATCTACGGAGCAGGTTCTATGACGATTCAGGTCGAACTCAATCAGGAAATGGAAAGCCAGTTGATTGCGGAAGCCAAGGCACGCGGCATGGCACTGGAGCAGTACGCACAACGGTTGCTGCAGGAGGCGATGTCGTCGAAGGCTGGAGGGCGGTCGCGCGCGAGTCAGGCAGAGTTTCGCGCATTTCTGGACGCCCTGGCCAGCAAGGCGCCTGATGTTCCGCACCTGCGCTCTGAGAAATTCTCTCGCGAGACGATTTACCGCGAGCACGACTGATGGCGGGTCCCAGTTGGCTGGTTGACACCAATGTTCTGTTGCGTCTGGTGCAGCCGGACAGCCCTGAGTATGCAGCGATTCGGCAGTGCACCGACGTGTTATGGGACCGGGGCGCAGATCTCTTCTACACGTTCCAAAATCTGGCGGAATTCTGGAATGTCTGTACGCGCCCCGCCGAGCGCAATGGCTTCGGTTTCTCCGTTGCGGAGACCGATCAACGGGCGGACCTGATCGAATCCAAATTCACACTGGCTCCTGACGGCGAAGCGACGTACCGGGAATGGCGGGAAATTGTTGTCGCTCAGGGAGTCTCCGGGATTCAGGTGCACGACGCGCGATTGGTTGCGGCGATGCATGTTCATCAAATCGAGCATTTACTAACACTGAACGTCGGCGACTTCCGTCGATACGCGCGCGTGACGGCTGTATCTCCTCAGGAACTGCTTGCTCAAATTGGCTGACGCATCTTCCGGCTCGTCAAGCCTGCGGGCGAGGGGTTGCGGGCGATTGCGAGCCTCGACGGGAGGGCCTGTTTATGTCCTCTTTCCGATCTGCGTGGTAGCGTTAGATCGCAGTGAGGAGAGGCAAGGGAATGCCATGAAAATCGCGAAGTATTGGGTTGCGGTAGTGATGGGAACAGCGCTGATGGCGGCGTACGGGCAGAGCGGTTCGGCGGCGCCTGCGATGGCGGGAGACTGGTCGGGATCGCTCGCGGGTACGCTGCCGCTGGTTCTGCATGTGCGCGGGGATGCGAGCGGGGCGCTGACGGCGAAGATGGACAGTCCGACGCAGGGCGCGAACGGGATGGCGGTGGTGAATGTGAAGCTGAGCGGGACGACGTTCAGTTTCGAAGTGCCGATGGTGAAGGGGTCGTACACGGGGACGGTGGGCGCGGACGGCAAGTCGATGGCGGGAACGTGGACGCAGGGGCAATCGATGCCGCTCGAATGGAAGCTGACGAAGACCGCGGCGGAAGCGGCGGAGGAGGATGCGCGCCTGGCGGCGGAGATGGCGAAGGTGAAACCGTCGCCGATCGATGGAGACTGGACCGGAGCGCTGAGCGCGGGCGGGGCGACGCTGCATCTGGCGTTTCATTTCCATGCTATGCCGGATGGAACGATCGCGGGCACGCTGGATTCGCTGGATCAGAACGCGATGGGGATTCCGTGCGCGAACGTGAAGGTGGACGCACGCAAGGTGACGCTGGAGGTGCCGGCGGTGCATGGCTTCTATACGGGCGCGCTCAGCGGCGATGGTAAGAGCCTGGCCGGGACGTGGTCGCAGGGGACGCCGCTGGAACTGGATCTGACGCGCAAATAGCGGGCTGCATCCGCTGAGGGAAACCTCCGGTGGGGTCCGGGCCTCATACTGGAGTGTCCATCACGGAGAAGCGAATGAATCTCAGGAAGACGATGTTGATGGCCGGCGCGGCTACAGCGGGCGCCGGCTTGCTTTGCGCGGGAACAGCGGCGGCGGCGATCTACGGCAGCGTGAGGCGAAGGAAGGCGCGGCGACTCGGCGGGAAGGTGGTGCTGATCACGGGCGGGTCGCGCGGGCTCGGGTTGGCGCTGGCGGAGGAGTTTGGGCGGCTGGGAGCGAAGCTGGTGCTGACGGCGCGCGATCCGTGGGAGCTGGAGCGGGCTCGGCAATCGCTGGTGGAGCACGGGGCCGTCGAGAGCACGGAACAGGTGCTGACAATTCCGGCGGACCTGCGGCAGGCCGACGAGGCGCGGAAGATGGTGGAGCGCGCGACGGAGCACTTTGGGCGGATCGATGTGCTGGTGAACAACGCGGGCGTGATCACGGTGGGGCCGGTGGAGAATCAGCGGGTCGAGGATTTTCATGAGGTGATGGAGTCGAACTTCTTCTCGGTCGTGCACTGCGCGCTGGCGGCGCTGCCGGAGATGCTGCGGCGGAGGAGCGGGACGATTGTGAACATCGCGTCGGTGGGCGGCAAGGTGGCGGTGCCGCACATGCTGCCGTACACGGCGAGCAAGTTTGCGGCGGTGGGGTTTTCGGAAGGGCTGCACGCGGAGTTGCGGGCGAAGGGCGTGCATGTGCTGACGGTGTGTCCTGGGCTGATGAGGACGGGATCGCACCTGAGCGCGCAGTTTGCGGGCGATGCGGCGCGGGAGTACCGGTGGTTCAGTCTGGCGGCGAACTTGCCGGGGATTTCGACGAGCGGGGCAGCGGCGGCGCGACGGATTGTGCGGGCGGTTGTGGCGGGTCGAACCGAGATTGCGATTACACCCCAGGCGATGGTGGCGGCGCGGCTGGGAAGTTTGGCGCCTGAGGTGGTGGGGTTGGCGATGAGCCTGGTGAATCGCCTGCTGCCTGGTGCTGCGTCTGCAACGGCGGGAAAGCAACGGGGTGCGGAAGTGCGGGGTTTGGAGATGATGCCGGCGGCGACGATGGGGGATGCAGTTGCCCGGAGATACAACCAGACTCGCTCGTGAAGCGACTGAACTGTCCGGCGGGTCCGGTGATGTTGCGGGAGAATTATGGACTTGCGTTGCGCGAGTTAACCAGGATAGCGGCAGTGCTGGGCGACCATGTTGCATCGCTGTGCGAGGCGTGGAGGGGGATTCATGGAACTGGCTGATTTTGAGCGGGCCAATGAACGAGGGCGGGAGATGCAGGCGTCGCTGCCTCGGGCGGTGAATGCGCGGTATGACCGGCGGCTGGGGCGGGTAGTGATTGCGCTGAGTTCGGGAATCGATGTGATGTTTCGGCCGCAGGCTGCGGAGGGTTTGGAGAAGGCGAGTCCGGCGGAGCTGGACAAGATCGAGATTTCTCCGTCGGGGTTTGGGATTCACTTTCCGAAACTGGATGCGGATTTGTATCTGCCGGCGCTGCTCGAGGGGTTTCTGGGGTCGCGGAAGTGGATGGCTTCCCGGATGGGGGCTACGGGCGGGCGGTCGAGGAGTGTGGCGAAGCGGTCGGCGGCGAAGAAGAATGGTCGGCTCGGGGGACGGCCAAAGAAGAAGGTCCGGGTGGCGTGAAGGTGAGCTTCGGCGCGGAGCGCCTTCGCATCACTATCTCCCTTATCTCAACAAAAGCGAACACTGTGTCATCCTGAGCGAAGCATCCGATTACCAGCGCGCCGTTTTTGGCGCGCTGAATCAATTCAGGTGCGAGTCGAATGGACCTGCATTTTTTGCGGTGCCGGGGGAGCGATTGGTTGCAGGGGTTGCCCCATTCTTCGCTGAGGTCGATCCAGGTGGGGTTCATTTTCCGGATCAGGGCGAGTTTTTTGGCGCGGGTCCAGCCTTTGAGCTGCTTTTCTCGAGCGATGGCGCTTGTGGGTGAGGCGTAGCGCTCGTAGTAGACGAGGCGGCAGCAGTTGTAGTCGGCGGTGAATCCTTCGAAAAATTTGATTTTGTGCTGGGATACCCGGTTCTCAAGGTTACTGGTGACGCCGATGTAGAGGACGCAGGTGCGGCTGGCGACGATGTAGGCGTAGAACCAGCGTTCTTGCATGGTTTCGAGCGTAGATGGTTTGCGTGGGTTTTCAAATGACGGTGGTAATGCTCCTGGTTGGCAGCGATCCAGAGGACGAAATGCAGGTCCTTCGACTCGCTTCTGGATTTGATTCAGCGCGCCAAAAGCGGCGCGCTGGTATTCGGAGGCTTCGCTCAGGATGACGCAGTTTTCTGTTTTGTTAAGAGTTGAGGTGATGCGAGCTGAACAGAACCCGCGTGCTGGGCTGAGATGAGTACCAGGGCCAACCGCAGGTCCTTCGACTCGCTTCTGAATTGATTCAGCGCGCCAAAAAGCGGCGCGCTGGTATTCGGAGGCTTCGCTCAGGATGACAGAGTTTTCTGTTTTGTTGAGGGTGGAGGGGTGGCGAGCAGGCTCTCAACTAACAGTGGTTATGTCAATTTCCCGCTGGTTCCAGCGGAGAAATGCAGGTCCTTCGACTCGCTTCTGGATTTGATTCAGCGCGCCAAAAGCGGCGCGCTGGTATTCGGAGGCTTCGCTCAGGATGACAGAGTTTTCTGTTTTGTTGAGGGTGGAGGGGTGGCGAGCAGGCTCTCAACTAACAGTGGTTATGTCAATTTCCCGCTGGTTCCAGCGGAGAAATGCAGGTCCTTCGACTCGCTTCTGGATTTGATTCAGCGCGCCAAAAGCGGCGCGCTGATATTCGGATGCTTCGCTCAGGATGACAGAGTTTTCTGTTTTGTTGAGAGTGGAGGGGGTGCCGGCGAGGGGCGGCCATCGGTGTATCGCCGATCTAAAACAGGCCGGGTTGTTTGCGGGGTTGGGGCAGGCCGAAGTGTTCGTAGGCTAGTCTTGTGGCTACTCGGCCTCTTGGGGTTCGGTCCAGGAAACCTATTTGGATTAGGAAGGGTTCGTAGACTTCTTCCAGGGCGTCTTCTTCTTCGGCTAGTGTGGCGGCTAAAGTTCCTAAGCCTACTGGGCCCCCGTCGTACTTCTCGATGATGGTGAGCATGAGTCGGCGGTCTAACTCGTCGAAGCCGTGGGCATCTACTTCTAACATCTTTAGTGCGTCGCAGGCGGTTTGGCGGTCGATGCGGCCCTGAGCTCTTACTTGCGCAAAGTCGCGGACTCTTCTTAGTAGCCTGTTGGCGATGCGGGGCGTTCCTCGGCTGCGCATGGCGATCTCGGCCGCTCCGTCCTGATCGATTTCTATGCTCATCACTTCGGCGGAGCGGGAGACGATGAAGCGGAGGTCGTCGTCGGTATAGAACTCGAGGCGGAGCAGGATGCCGAATCTGGAGCGCAGCGGCGACGAGAGAAGTCCGGGCCGCGTTGTCGCGGCCACAAACGTGAAGGGCTTGATCTCCATGACGTGGGTGCGGGCGGCGGGGCCCTGGCCGATGATGATGTCGAGCTTGTAGTCCTCCAGCGCGGTGTAGAGCTTTTCTTCGAGCACGGGCTGGACACGGTGGATCTCGTCGAGGAAGAGAACCTGGCGGTCGCGGAGGTTGGTGAGAATGGCGGTGAGGTCGCCCTGGATCTGGAGGGCGGGGCCGGAGGTTTGCTGGAAGGGGACGTCGAGTTCGTTGGCGATGATGGTGGCGAGGGTGGTTTTGCCGAGGCCTGGGGGGCCGAAGAGGAGGACGTGGTCGAGGGCTTCGCCGCGGGATTTGGCGGCTTCGAGAGCGATGGCGAGTTGCTCTTTGGCTTTGGTCTGGCCGATGAATTCCTGGAGGCGGCGGGGGCGGAGCTTGAGTTCGAAGGAGTCTTCCTCGGCGGCGCGGGCTGCGTTGACGAGGCGCTCTGGGTCTTCGCGGGTGGGCATTTCTAGTACAGGGTACAGGGTACAGGGTGCAGGGTACAGGGAGCTGGGAGCTGGGAGAGGCAACCAGCAGGTCCTTCGACTCGCGTCTGGATTGATTGTTGCGCCAAAAGCGGCGCAACGTCTTCGGAAGCTTCGCTCAGGATGACAGATTTTTCTTTTTTGTTGAGATTGGTGGTGGTTCCTGCGAGAAGCAGGTCCTTCGACTCGCGTCTGGATTGATTGTTGCGCCAAAAGCGGCGCAACATATTCGGCGGCTTCGCTCAGGATGACAGATTTTTCTTTTTTGTTGAGATTGGTGGTGGTTCCTG
>CAZHTJ010000140.1:0-4616 GCA_964535525.1 uncultured Acidobacterium sp.
ATTTCCACGGGATCTGCCCGAGTTGCTCCATTGCTGTGGCCCGCGCGCATGATGCAGCCGGCTCGGGCAAGCCAGCCCAAGGTCTACCTTCTCGGCTCATACCGCGTCGCCACCGCCCTCGAGCCGAACTCCAGCCGGCTCACGAGCCTCAAGTCGATACGCTTCGATAACTCCGCGAACAACGGATCACAGCAGACCAGCAAGGTTAGCCCGCCTCAAGGCTCACCGAGGATCGCTCCAGCAAAGCACAGGTTGACTCAAAAGAAGCCCGTTTATCGGGACTGATCACAGGGTTGTTAGGGCTTGTAGAATCCCCGATGCTCAAGCGCGAGGGACCGTGGGCACCCTTAGTTAGACAATTTGCACGTGGAGATCGTGGCCACCCGCCGTGAGAAACAAAGCCACTCCGGGACTAGCTTACCTGTCCTTGAACACCAATGCGAATTGAATCCTTCCGTGCATAAACGTTTTGCTGGTCTCAAGCTCAGACAGCGAGTACGCGAATGGGTCAGAGCTGCCGCAACGCAGCACTGCGACTTCATCATCGCAGTCCACGATTGTTCCTGAACCGTGGGTGTTGCTCTTTTTGTTCAGCCATATCACTTCGTTGCCTTTTTTTTCGAGGATGCGCTCACGCAGAGCATCCCGTTCTGGATTGGTGACTAACTTTTTCTGCTGCTTTTCGCTGTATTCCTTCCAATCCTGAATCAACAGTCGTGCATCTGCTCGAAGACACGCCGGGAACAACGATACCTCGATGCTCGGTGAGTGAGCGAGTTTTCGTAGCCCGTTCCCACGGTGGTCAGGATCGAGCGCACCGATGACAACTCGAGCGACCTTCACTGACATCAACCTGTCCACACACGACACCTTTGGGTCGCCACGGTTCAAGCACGGTTCAAGCGTTGTGTAGATGGTCGCACCGTCAAGATCAGCACCGCTTAGCATAGTGCTAAGACGAAATTCTGCGTGTTGACCATTCATCTTACCGTTTGACATCACAGCAGTTCGGCAGTCCTTCCCCAACAGTTGACCATGTTTCACTGCGACTGCCCCGACCTTGGGACGTGGCTGGTCATCTTCCGGCGTGCTCATTTTGGCTTCCTCGATTGCCATCCGAGCAAAGCGGTCATCCAGTTCAGCCTGAATGTTTGCGACCGTGTTAATGTTCTGGAACTGCGCACGGCTACCATCGATGTATCCAGTCACTTGTGCGGTCTGGTGATGCACGAACTTGATAGTCAGGTGAATAAAGTTCGAGACAATACCACCTCTTGGATCGTCAGTAAGGACCGAGAACTTCTCTCCAACCGGAAACCCATCTGGGCGCAGATTCTTCCCGTGGAAATTGGCGAAGCCAGACAGATGGCCGTCGTCTGTGGCGTCCAAATCCAACACTACAGGGAACGATTGCTGGTAAGCATTGTAGATAGTGCCTTGCTGGTGAATTTTCACAATCCATGATAACTCCGTCGACTATCAGAGCGGGCGTCGGCCTGCAAACCTGATCGGTAACCGGAAGTCGGCATAGCGGAAGTGATCGCCGGATGACGACAACGGTGTTTGCCGGGAGCGATCCTGATAGACCATGGGGTTTCTTGCCAGTTAGTATCCTCGGTCTCCCCGGCCCCCAAGAGCAGTGGGCCGTGAGTGCCCTCGGTGTGGGTTTTGGGGCGACGAGATCGAGGCCACCCGCCGGACTCAGGAAGTGGGACCGAGCCAATCTGAGACCGAATCGCTTCCCAAACGAGGCAGCATGGGAAGATGTCTGAGGCTGGAAAGGATATAGTCTAGCTGCTGGGAGACGCCACAATGGGAGACTCGCCCCTCGAAACGACTATTACACCAGAAATACGAGAACAAGGAATACGTCTCGCAAATATCATGATGCCGTATGCCATGAAACAGACGCGAGAATTTTTCCAACGGAAGCCGAGTCAAACGCACGGACGCCTCATCCACTACACAACCGCAGAGGCCGCACTCAACATAATCAGAACGAAACGTTTCTGGATGCGTAACACCAACTGCATGTCGGACTATCGCGAAATGCAGCACGGCTTTGAGATCTTCAATAGTTTCATTTCTGTCCCAGCGAAACTCAAATCATTTACTGACGCTTTGGACGACTGCATCCCCGGTGTTGCTTCTGAAGCAATCACTGCGTTCAAGAACTCTTGGAATGATGTTCGGTTGAACTCGTACATCGCGTGCCTCTCGGAACATCAGGACAGCGAAGACCCAAACGGGTGACTTTCTATGTGGCGTGCATTCGGCGGAACTGCGACTCGAATTGGAATTGTGCTCAGTGTCCCATACAATTCTCTTTCTACCCTCGCCCTGGGCCTCACGTTCAGCCCTGTCGCATACCTATCGGAACCTGCGGCCCACAAGATATTGGACGAAGTCATTGAAAACGTTCGCGCTAATCGCGAGTATCTTCGGATAATTGGTCATGATGCACTTGTCGGGTTAGTTTTCATGACTTTTTTGTCGGGTGTGGTTTGTCTGAAACACGAAGGCTTTCATGAGGAAAGGGAGTGGCGCGCCATCTATGCACCGAATCGTTCGTCTTCTCGACTCATAGAGTCCTCTACCGAAGTCATCTCCGGCGTGCCCCAAGTTGTTTACAAAGTTCCACTTGACGTGTCGGTTTCGAACCAGATTGCAGACTTGGATTTCACGCAGATATTCGACCACCTCATCATCGGCCCCACATCCTATCCATGGCCCATCTACAGCGCGTTTGTGGACGAATTGACGAAGGCTGGAGTCGCCAATGCCGCTGAGCGCGTGCTAGTCTCCGGCATTCCGATTCGCGCTTGATAATTGCAACGTGACCCATCTCTGGGGCGTCAGGGGTGCGCCCCAGGTCCCCGGTTTTGGGACAGGGGCAAACACCAAAACCAGGCCCACGCGCGAGTGCCCAGAGTCTCGATTCTGAGAATAGTGGAAGCAAAGGCTTGCGCGAGCACATGTTATTCCCGATAAGTCGGCTTGTGTTCACCGATCCGAATCGCCGTATGCCGCTTCGGGCGCCATTCCGACGGCTACCGCGCGATTCAGCGCGATGATCGGAGAGGCGCTGACCTGCGGCAGGGCGTCATTGAGAAGCACGATCCGCTCCCAGTCGGTCTACGACGTGGTGTTGGCTCGCGCCCGAAAAGCAGCGAATCGCCGCCTGCAGGGCGTACCTGTGGGCAGCCGCCACGCAGTTTTCCGCGCGCGATCAAGGGCAGCCACTCCTCCCTGGATCGGTGCCAGGTTATGGCCCAGATCCTTCACGCTGGTAAACAGTCCGCGAGCAATCACATCGCGCTCGACCCTGGAAAACCAGAGCAAAATGCCGCAGCCCAATCCGCTAACCGGCTCATAGTCCGGACGAAAACTCCGGGCTGTTCCCTGTCCACGAAGGCTCACTTCATCAGGAGTGGCTGGGTGCTCGGTGCCCGGTGCCTGGTACTCGGTACCGGTTCGCAGCTACCCAGGCCCATCCACAGGATTCCCCAGCACCCCAATCCCCTCCACCATTACCTCCACCCGATCTCCAGGCAGCATCGCCGCCACTCCCGCCGGAGTCCCGGTAGGAATCAAATCCCCAGGCTCGAGCGTCATCGCCGCCGAGATATACCGCACCAACGCCGCCACTCCAAAAATCAAATCCCGCGTCGACCCGTGCTGCTTCACTTCGCCATTCAACCGCGTCTCCACCGTCAACCCCGCCTCGGGATCCACCTCGTCCGTCACCAGCGGCCCCATCGGACAAAAGGTATCGAACCCCTTCGCCCGCGACCACTGCCCATCGCTCTTCTGCAGATCGCGCGCCGTCACATCATTCACAATCGTGTAGCCGCGAATGTACGGCCGCACATCCTCCTCCGCGCCCACCTTCTTCGCGCGCTTCCCCATCACCACCGCCAGCTCGCCCTCAAAATCCACCCTCTTCGATTGCGCCGGAATCCGAATCGCCTCCCCCGGCGCAATCCCCGCCGACGGCGCCTTCAAAAACAGCAGCGGCTCCTTTGGAACCTCATTCCCCAGCTCCGCCGCATGGTCCCGATAATTCCGCCCAATGCACACAATCTTTCGCGGCACCACCGGAGCCAGCAGCTTCACCGCCCCGAACGGAACCGGTTCGAACTCACCCTGCGCCAGTCGCGCCCACCCATCCTCCTCAAACGGCGGCAGCAGCCGCTCGATCCAAAGCGTCCCCGCCCGCTCCACCACCTCGCCATACTGCGCCCCCGCCGCTGTCTCAAACCGGCAATACTTCATCGCGCTATCGTCTCCCCCAACACCGTCGCTACAACACCCGAAAAATACAACAACCCAAAAAGACAAAACCTTGAAGACGCCAGGTTCACCCCACAGCAAGAAGCGTGATCTCCTGTCTCTTGCGCGTCAATACGCCTGACGCTCTGCTTCACCCGAAGGTACCGCCCCTCGCCCATTGCGGGAAAACAGTCTCAACCAAACCACCAAAAACACCAACAACCCCAAAATCCAAACCCTTGAAGACGCCAGGGACGCCAGGTTCACCCCACAGCAAGAAGCGTGCTCATCTGTCTCTTGCGCGTCAATACGCCTGACCCTCTGCTTTACCCGAAAGTACCGTC
>CAZHTJ010000140.1:4716-7402 GCA_964535525.1 uncultured Acidobacterium sp.
AGCAAGAAGCGTGCTCTTCTGTCTCTTGCGCGTCAATACGCCTGACCCTCTGCTTTACCCGAAAGTACCGTCCCTCGCCCATTTCGGGAAACAGTTCCAAACCAAACCACCAAAAGCACCAGCAAACCCGAAAAGACAAAACCTTGAAGACGCCAGGTTCACCCCACAGCAAGAAGCGTGCTCTTCTGTCTCTTGCGCGTCAATACGCCTGACCCTCTGCTTCACCCGAAGGTACCGCCCCTCGCCCATTTCGGGAAAACAGTCTCAACCAAACCACTGCCGTTCCAGACCCCAAACCTATCATCCGAAATCAACCAGCCCAGCCGCAAACACTTTCACGAGCCAAACCAAGAAAGCAACAAGCCACGCGATACACAGGTACGTATCCCCCTGCAGCTTCGGATACGGCTCGGATCGTTGCTTAAAATAAATCCCTGCGATCAGCACTCCGACCGTCGAAACCGCAAGCCAGACAAAATCACAGCGATATCCGCCGATCCCCCATCGAAAGACTTCATCCGCCAATCCGACCTTCGATGACGTCCCCTCGAATCGCGGCCAAAACGACAACCCGAACCGCACAAAATTAACCAGGATCACCAGCCCGAAGAGCCACCCCAGCGCCCCTCACTCCGGCAACCCCTCCACCACTTCCCCCGACTTCCCACTCTCATTCCCATCCAAATCCACCGCACTCACTGCATACGCATACCGGTGCCCCGCCACCACCCCCGCATCGCTGTACGAAGGAGGCGCCACCGTCTTCGCCGAAATCCTCTCCCAACCCCCGCCCGCCGTCACGTCCTTCCGATACACCACGTACCCGGCCAAATCCGCATCCGTATCCGGCGTCCACGACAAATCCATCGACCGCGCCTCGCCATCCACCACCACCGTCAGCCCCGCCGGAACCGCCGGCGGAAACACATCCTTCGCGAACAAACTCACCTTCTCCGACGCCGGACCCGCCACCTCCAGCGCGCGCCCACCCGCCTCCACCTTCACCACGCGCTCCACCCAGTACTTCCATTCATGATCAAGCACCGCATCGCGATCCAGCGCCACCCCCGCATCGCCCTTGTCCAAATCGACCTCCAGCACCTGCACCTCCGCGAGCCCAGCCCCCTGCGACTCCGCCGCTTTTGCCCCACCCGCCTTCGACACACCCGCCACCATCTCCCGATGCATCCGCAACACCATCCCGGCCTCCGCCGCCCCCGGATCCCACCGCAGCACCACGCCCTCCGCCCGCGTCTCCAGCCGCAGTCCCGTCACCCCCGCCGGAGCAGCACCAGCCGCCACCCACGCCGCATTCGATGCGCCCGCCGTCTTCCCAGCATGATTCTCAAGCTCCACATAAAACGCCACCGCCCGCACCGCCCCCGACGCCCCCGCACCCCCCACCACCCCTGCCGTCAGCTCCGCAGGCATCTTCGCCGTAAAATCCGCCGTCCTCTCCGGCGCAAACACCCCATCGCCCACGGCCCTGCAAGCCTTCGCGAGCCTCTCCGCTGCGATGTCGTTCGCCAACACCCAGCAAAAATGCGCCCGCTGCTCCCCCTTCAGCGTCACCTTATCCGTGGTCTCCTTCGGCATCGTCCACCGCAGACGCACCTCATCTCCCACCCGCACCGCCACCAGATCCTTCACCGGCGCAGGCAGCCACAGCGTCGGAGGCTCCGGATTCCCCGCCAGCCCGCACCCCGCCATCAACCCACCCAACACTACGAACTCCGCCAACCAACCAGCAACCCAAAACACCCGCAACCTCATGCAAGCCAGCCTAAAACATTTCCCCGCTTACAGCTGGGAGCGTGGAGCTGGGAGCCTGGAGCCAGGAGTCCGGGAGCCTGGAGCCGGCGCGAAGATGATGCACATCGGCTCGGTGTTCTACCAACTCCCCTCCCCAGACTCCCTGCCTCCTGCTCCCGGCTCCCAGCTCCCAGCCCCCAGCTCCAAGCTCCAGGCTCCAGGCTCCCAGCTCCAAGCTCCTCCCCGCTTCCACCCCATGAAAACTTCTTGTGATTCCGACAACATTCTGCTACCGTCTCTCATCGCACAAAACAGGGCCCCCGCTGGGTAAAGCTATGGAAAGCAAGCACGAACCCTCCGCCCCCCACTTCGATTCCGCCGCCGCCGACCCTGCCTCCGCCGAAACCTTCATCGCCGAAAAACGCATTGGCGAACGCATCCGCCGCCTCCGCCTCAAGCGCTCCATGGGCCTCGTCGAACTGGGCCGCCACACCGGCCTCTCCGCCAGCTTTCTCTCCCAGCTTGAAACCGGCCGCGTCGTCCCCACCCTCCGCAACCTCGCCCGCATCGCCATGGTCTTCGGCCGCGACCTCGCCTACTTCTTCGAGCCCGAGCCCCACCCGCTCTTCCGCGTCCATCGCCGCTCCGAGCGCGTCCGCCTCCCCCAATCCGGCGTCGACGACCCGACTTACTACTTCGAGAGCCTGGCCTACATGGTCCCCGACCGCCAGCTCGACCCCTACTTTGCCGAATTTGTCCCCGGACGCAAAGGCACCGACGTTCGCCCCCACGTCCATCCCGGCTACGAGTTCCTCTATCTTCTTCAGGGAGACCTTGAGATTCGCCACGGCGACCGCGCCCACACCTTAGAAGCCGGCGACAGCGTCTACTTCGACGCAGCCACCCCCCACTCCTACCGATGCGCCGGCGCCGC
>CAZHTJ010000141.1:0-7390 GCA_964535525.1 uncultured Acidobacterium sp.
TATCAGATTCCGGGCAAGCACAGCCCGTGGTACAGCCTGAACTGGCGGTTCGACTCGGGCGAGGTGGCGGGCGCGGCTCCTTGCTATAACCCGCTTTCGAACGATCCGAACAGCGCGTGCGCGGCAACGTCGACGACGCTGGGCGGGCAGCCGGCGGTGGATCTGAGCGGGCTGGATGCGGATGAGGAGTTCGAGGCCGGTCTCGAGTGCGATGGGGTGAGGGCGACGCTGGGGCATCCGCTGCCACCGACCTGCCTGGCGTCCCAGTATGTTTCAACGTTGCTCAATATTCCTGCGCCGGGCACGGGGAATAACGATCACAATCCGCCGCGCATCCAGCCGCGGAGCCTGTTCGACATGGCGCTGGGAGAAGATAATCTCTTTCACGGTGACAAATACAAATGGAGCGCGCAGCTGACGGCGATCAATGTGACGGATAAATACGCGCTGTATAACTTCCTCTCGACTTTCAGCGGGACGCACTATGTCACGCCGCGAACGGTGACCGGGCAGATCGCGCTGCATTTTTAGTGAAACTTCCCTACTCCGTCCTCCGTCTGAGATTGCTTCGGGCAAATTTCGACGCCGATGTGTGCCCATGAGGTTTACGAAGGTTACGGAGTCACTGTAAACTTCGCTTACTTCACCGGACAGGACGCGGAAAAGGGGGCCACATGAGACGTTTGCTGGTGGTTGAGGATCAGCCAAACGATTTGCGAATGGCGACCGAAGCGGCTCGGTCGGTGGGGATCACCGACCTGGAGGCGCGGTCGTCGGCGATGGCCGCGAGAGTTTTCCTGGAAAAAGGGCTGGAGGGGGAGCACACGCTGCCAGACGCGATCATCCTGGACCTCGATCTCGGATACGAGAGCGGGTTCGAGCTGATGCGTTTGTGGCATAGCAAGCCGCAGTTGGCCGGAATTCCGCTCATTGTGTGGACGGTTTTGGGGGAAGAGCAGCGGGAGATCTGCCGGCTTTTCAAGGTGACCGCATTTGTATCGAAGCAGGACGGCCTGATGCAGTTGAAGGAGGCGCTGGGCGGGCTGGCGCGGTCAGCCTGACAGAAGCCGGTGCTGGGTTCGGGCTTCCCCACTCGACGAAATTTCGGGTCGTGGCAACCCGCAGGCGACCTGTCTCATCGTTTATTGATTCTGTGCCTCAGGCTGTCTGTATAGTTTGGGATTGCAGACAGAAGGAATTTGCCCGACGCGCAGCCGGGGGAGGGATTGGATGAGCGATTTAGCGGAGATCATTTCCCGGAACGAGGACCAGATCCTCACGGAGTGGATCCGGGACATGAGCACGTCGGTGCAGCGATCGGATCTGATCAGCAGGACGGAACTGGACGAGCAGCGTCGCGGATTGCTGACGGCCATCGTGGCCGGGGTGAAGACCAGCGGAACCGATACGTCGGCGAGCGGCTGGCGCGCGGCGCGGGAGCTGATCGAGGAAATCTCGGCGTCGCGGGCGCGGCAGGGATTCTCGCCGCGGGAGGTAGCGACGTTTGTGCTGTCGCTGAAGCAGCCGCTGTTTGGCGCGATCCGGCGCGACCTCGGCAAGAATCAGGACAAGGTGTTCGAGACGGTGTGGGCGGCGACGGAGTTGCTGGACGGCCTGGCGCTGCAGACGACCGAGGCTTACATGACGACGCGCGAGGAACTGATTGCGCGGCAGCAACAAGAGCTGATGGAGCTTTCGACGCCGGTGGTGAAGCTGTGGGACGGGATTCTGGCGCTGCCGATTATCGGGACGCTGGACAGCGCCCGGACGCAGGTGGTGATGGAGAACCTGCTGCAGACGGTGGTGGCCACGAATTCGAAGTACGCGATCATCGACATCACGGGCGTACCGACCGTCGACACCCTGGTAGCGCAGCATCTGCTGAAGACGATCACGGCAGCGCGGCTGATGGGCGCCGAGTGCATCATCAGCGGCGTGCGGCCGCAGATCGCGCAGACCATTGTGCATCTGGGTATCAATCTGGAAGACGTGATCACGAAGGCGAAGCTGTCGGACGCGTTTGCGCTGGCTCTGGATCGGAGCGGACGCATGGTGGTGCGGAAATCCGGCACTGCGGGAACTGCGGCCAATCCCATCCTGCCTGGGCCGATGAACAGGCAGGAGGGCTAGATGGAACGCATTCCGGTTCTGCGGATGGGCTCGCTGCTGCTCATCACGATTCAGGTGGACATGCACGACAAGCTGGCGATGCAGCTGCAGGACGACGTGACGCAGCGGATCTCGGATTGGGGATCGACGGGGGTGCTGATCGATATTTCGTCGCTGGAGATTGTGGACTCTTTTATCGGGAGGATGCTGGCCAACATCGCGGGCATGTCGCGGGTGCTGGGTGCGGAGACCGTGGTGGTGGGGATGCAGCCGGCGGTGGCGATCACGCTGGTGGAGCTGGGCATGTCATTGCCCGGCGTACGAACCGCGCTGAGCGTGGAAGCGGGGATGGAGCTGCTCTTTGGGCCGGGCGCCGGATTCGGGTCAGGAAGCGACGATGACCGAGCCCAGGCGTGAAACGCTGCCGCTGAAGACGTCGAACGATGTGGTTTTTGCCCGGCAGAAGGTGCGGCAATGGGCGATCGAGCTGCATTTTGGGCTGGTGGACCAGACCAAGCTGGTGACGGCGGCGAGCGAGCTGGCGAGGAACGCGCTCGATCACGGCAAGGGCGGCCAAATGTGCATCGAACAGATTGCGAACGGCGCCAGGGTGGGACTGAAGCTGATCTTTGAGGATCAGGGTCCCGGGATTCCGGACATCGAGTTGGCGCTGAAGGACGGGTTTACGACCGGATCGGGGATGGGGTTCGGACTGGGCGGGAGCAAGCGGCTGGTGAATGAGTTTTCCATCGACTCAGCGCCGGGAAAAGGCACCAGGGTCACGGTTGTGCGCTGGAAATAGTTGTTCTCAACGATTACGTAGCAGTGATGGATACACTTTCGCCGCGATGGAAACGGCCTTCACAGAATTCGTAGCAGTCACCGATACAAGTTCGGTAGGAGAAGTGCGCCGCGTCGCGCTGCTGGCGGCGCAACGGCTGGGCTTCGACGAGACACAGTGCGGCGAGTTCGCGTTGCTGGCGACGGAGTCCTCAAGGAACGTGCTGGTGCACGGGGGCGGCGGCCAGGTGCTGATTGCGGGGATGAAAGAGGGACACACAGCGCTGGCGCGCATATTGGCGATGGACAAGGGGCCGGGCATCGCCAATATGGCGAAGGCGATGAGCGACGGGTATTCAACGGCGGGGACGATGGGCGGCGGTCTGGGGGCGATAAAGCGGAAGTCCACGGCGCTGGAGATTTTCACAGGCAAGGGCGGGACCATCGTTCTGATGGAACTGGGCAAAGAACCCACACGCGACAAGCTGCAGATTGCGGGGCTGGCTGTTCCCTACCCCGGCGAACGCTTCTGCGGAGACGGATGGACGTTTCATCAGACGAGGGAACGCATGATGGCGCTGCTGGTGGATGGTTTGGGCCACGGCATCGACGCAGCGGACGCGGCGCAGGAAGCGATTGCGACGTTTCATGAACGGGCAGAGCTGGGACCGGCGGACATTCTGAGTCACGTGCACGACGCGTTGCGCAAGACGCGCGGAGCGGTGGCGGCCATCGCGGAGATTCGGCCAAAGGAGCAGAAGCTGCGGTATGCGGGGGTGGGCAATATCTCGGCGGTGGTTCTGTCGGGCGGCACGAGCCGGAGTTTGGTTTCGCATAACGGAACGCTGGGGATGACGATTTCGCGGATTCAGGAATTTCAAGCGGATTGGCCGGCGGATGGAGTGCTGGTCTTGCATTCCGACGGGCTGCAGTCACGGTGGGATTTGGGGAAGTATGCGGGGCTGATGGTGAAGCATCCGGCGGTGATTGGAGGTGCGCTGTTGCGGGATTTCCGTCGACAGCGCGATGATGCCAGTGTGGTGGTGGTGAAGGCGGCAGCCTGAACGTATGGCGATCACGATCTTTCATGTCGGCCTGCGCACCGAGCGCGACGTGGTACAGGCTCGGCAGCGCGCGCGGGAAGTGGCGGCGGAGCTGGGGCTGGACAATCAGGATCAGATTCGACTGGCTACGGCGACGTCGGAGATTGCGCGCAATGCTTTTCGTTACGCGCGCAATGGCGAGGTGATCTTCTCGGTGGAGCTGGAGGGGCCGCAACGGCTCGAAGTCACGGTGACCGACAGCGGCCCGGGCATCACGAGCCTGGATGAGATTTTTGCCGGGCGATATAAATCCGAAACTGGCCTGGGGATGGGCATCATCGGCACGAAGCGGCTGATGGATGATTTCGCGATTGAAACGACTGCGCACGGCACCACCGTCCGGATGGTGAAACATCTTCCGCGGCAGAGCGCGATGACGACACGGACGGCGCGCGATCTGAATCGTAAGATGCTGGAACGGATGCCGGAGAGCCCGTATGAGGAGATCGAGCAGCAGAACCAGGAGCTGCTGAAGACCTTCCAGGAACTGAGGGCGCGACAGGAAGAACTGGAGCTGCTGAATCGCGAGCTGGAGGATACGAATCGCGGCGTAGTGGCGCTGTATGCCGAGCTCGATGAGCGGGCGGATTATCTGCGGCGCGCTTCGGAGCTGAAGACGAAGTTTCTGTCCAATGTGTCGCATGAATTCCGGACGCCGCTGAATTCGATCATTTCTTTGTCGCGGCTGCTGATGGACAGGCTGCACGGAGACCTGACTCCGGAGCAGATGAAGCAGGTGCGGTTCATCGAATCGTCGGCGCGCGATCTGCAGGAGATGGTGAATGACCTGCTGGATCTGGCGAAAGTGGAGGCGGGTAAGATCCGCATCCGGCCGAAGAGGTTCGAGGTGCACGAGCTGTTCAGCGCGCTCAAAGGCATGCTGAAGCCGTTGCTGGCGGACAACAATTCCGTGGAGCTGTCGTTTGAGGATCTGGGAGAGCTGCCGGCTCTGCACACGGACGAGGGAAAGGTCTCGCAGATCCTGAGGAATCTGATTTCGAATGCATTGAAGTTCACGCCGATGGGGCACGTGCTGGTTTCAGCGCGGGCCGAGGACGACGGCAATATTCTTTTTTCGGTGGCGGACACGGGCATTGGTATTCCAAAGGAGCATCACGAAACGGTGTTCCGGGAATTCAGCCAGATTGAGAATCCGCTGCAGGAGCGGCATCGCGGCACGGGGCTGGGATTGCCGCTGTGCCGGAATCTGGCGATGCTGCTGGGCGGCAGCATGTGGCTGGAGAGCGAGCCGGACCAGACTCGGGAGAGCCATGGATCAACGTTCTACGTGCGGATTCCCGCGGTGTATGTAGGCGAGGCGGTGGGCGCGGAGAATGCGGACAACCTGCCTGCGCCGGAATTTCACCGGACACCGATTCTGGTCCTCGAGGACAATCCGGAAACGGCGCGCGTGGTGGAGTCGTATCTGCGCAACACGGAGTTCCAGCCGATCCTTGCGGGCAATGTGGCGCAGGCCGAGGTCTGGACGGCGCGGCACACGCCAGCGGCTGTGGTATCGGATGTTTATATTGGCGACGATCTGGCGTGGGGATTTCTGGCTCGGCTGAAGGAGCGGCTGCCGGAGCTGCCGATTGTGGTGACCAGCATTTACGAGGAGTCACAGGCGGCGATGGACCGCGGCGCGCATGTGTTTCTGTCGAAGCCCGTCGATCGCAATGCGCTGCTGCGTGAGTTGCGGCGGCTAACGGCGCAGACGGGAACGCGGCGGTTGCTGCTGGTGGACGACAACGACGTGTCGCGGTACATCCTGCGCGAGATTCTGGATCGGCCGTGGCTGGAGATTGACGAGGCGAGCAACGGCGCGAAGGCTCTGGCGACGGTGCGGGAGAATCAACCGGATGCTCTGATATTGGATTTGCTGATGCCGGATGTGAGCGGGTTCGAGGTGCTGCGGCAGTTACGATCGAATGCGCGGACTGCGAGTCTTCCGGTCCTGATCTACACTTCAAAGCTGCTTTCCGAGGCGGAGCGCATGCAGCTGGAGAGCTGGCAGGCGCAGGTGGTGCGCAAGGAAAATGTTTCGACGCGGTTGTCAGCGCGTCCGTTTTTGGACTGGCTGGAAGCTGCGGGGTTGGCGCCTGCGATGACACCGCCGGAGGGGAAGACGGCGAGCTGAACCTTCGGATTCGCGCCGAACTGAAACTCAGAAGGTTTTCGGGGCTGGCGGAGAGGTAGCGTCGAAGTGGTCGCGTCGTTACAGTTTGATTCGCTGGATCACCGCAATGATGGAAGAGCGCCGGCCGGTTCTCTATTGTGAAAGCCGGCCGTTGAGAAAGAGGTCAATCGCGACGTCCTTGTCCGCTTTCCAGAACATAAAACTCGGATCCTTCAATCCCCATTGGATGTAAGGCACGGTAAAACGAGCCTTCACCGTTGCGGTTGTACCTTCAACATGGACAAGCATGGGGATGGTGATCTCGTGAGGCGCGTCGAGGAGAGTGAAGATACCAGTTACCTGGATGGTTGAGTCGCCTGAAGGAGCGATTGCGCCGGTATAGGTCTTCGGCTCAAAGGAAACGGTTGCGTGCTGATCGACCTCGAGGATGTCCTTGTTCATCTTCTTGTCGCGACTGCCATTGCCGGTCTTGCCACTGCCGGCGAGCACGGCCACCGAACCCGACATCCGGGAATTGCTGCGGTCAAACTCAATCGATCCGGATTGAATGTGAAACGTGCCGTTGACGACCTCGTGGGTCGTATTCAGCGTCATCCTGACCTCGCTGGCATCGGGATTGACGGCGAAGGTCTGATGCTGGGCGAGTGCGGCTGGAGCGAGTATGGCAGCGAGGGCTACGACTGCGACGGATTTCATTGCATCTCCCCTGAAAAGTTTTGACTACCGAGAATGTTGCCGTGGCTCAATTTCAGTTGGCGAACACCTGGGGAGCAACAGCAGCGTGCTGTGCGACGCGTGTCACTCTGGCCGTCACGCGCATCACGCCGGGCCAGACCCTGAGGCAAAACGGCAATACAGCGCGCGCAAGAGCGTTGTTTAAGCCGTCGGCGGCCAGCACGGCAAGGCGCATCTGCGGCAGCATAGCGGAGCGCAGTTTTGACTGAAAAACGGGCGCCGGTTCCCCGGCCAGACAGGCAGCGGCGGCACGACGGGCTGTATGCAGCGCGATCGATATCCCGTCGCCGGTGAACGAGGGGATGACGGCTGCCTGATCGCCGATGCAGTACAGCCCGTCCTCGGTTGAGCGACGGAGGTAACCGTACGGGATATGAGTGATGGTGATCGGTTTGTCGAGCAGCGGTTCCGCGCCCTCCAGCCGCATCGCAAGGTGGGGACAGTCCTGCTGCATCTTTGCAAGAAGGCCCGCCCAGCGAAGACCCGCACGTGCAAAATACCGCCTTTGTACCACACAGCAGAAATT
>CAZHTJ010000142.1:0-7376 GCA_964535525.1 uncultured Acidobacterium sp.
CAGCGCGCCGCTTTTGGCGCGCTGAATCAATGCAGACGCAAGTCGAAGGACCTGCTTTTCTCTGTAATCTCCGCAGCCGATTTCTATCCGCTCTCCGCTGACCGCTATCCGCTATCCTCAGTCCATGCTCCGCGCGGCATTCCTCACCTTCCTCCTTTTCAGCACCCTCCCCGCTCGCCCCCAAAACACCATCTCCATCGGCGACGCGGTCCGCACCAACGACGCCGAGGCCCACGCGCACACCCACGCCCGCGGACTCACCCGCACGCCCGCCCCGCAGCCCATCCACATCCTCTACATGCACGGCATCAATCAGGTCGGCGCCGGCGACTCAGCCGAGCTCCGCAAAGCCATCTGCCGCTACCTCCACGAATGCACCGTCACCCCCCTCGGCCGTCTCTACGCCGCCGGTCCCTTCGCCGTCGGCACAACGCCACCGCCCTTCGCCGACATGGGCGCGCCCGTCTGGACCTCCGCCGACGACTGGAGCGCCTCCGCCCCCTTCATCGACCGCTACCAGATCGAAGGCGGCGGCCACATCCCCATCATCCTCGGCGAAATCAACTGGTGGCCCATCGTCTATCCCGTCAAATGCAAGTGGCTCGTCGCGCATGACGCCGCGCTCACCGGCCCCGCCAAACCTCAGCTCAACATCTGCGCCGCCGCGCCCAACGGAACCCAGCCCGACACCGCCCACGCAGGCCGCTTCCTGCAATATCAGTGGATCCCGACCCCACAAATCTCCCAGCTCTCCGCTCTCCATCGCATCGCCACCATCGGCAATCGCGACCTCAAGAACGGCCTCATGGACTGGGGCTTTGCCGATGCCGTCCTCGCCCTCGGCCCGACGCAACAAATCCTCTACGCAGGCATCCGCGAGCTCCTCGTGCAATCCCTCCAGGCCGACGGCATCGACCTCTCCACCGCTAAACCGACCGACAACGGCCCTGAGTATTTCTTCATCACCCACTCCCTCGGCAGCTATCTCGCCCTCGCCACGCTCGACTCGCAGTGGCTCGGAGCGCAGAGCGATGCCCTTCCCGCCTTTGCCCTGACCGCGCAGGAAAAAACCGCCGCCGACTACTTCTCCGCCCACACCGCGGGATTCTTCTTCCTCGCCAACCAGATCGAGCTCCTCGAGCTTGCCCGTGTAGCTCCCGCCGATCCCGCAGCCACCACCCCCTGTCCGGCAGCACCCGACGCGCAACCCGAATCCGCAGCCTCAGCACAAACAGCAACAAGCGCTCCCTCCACTCCAGCCACCACCCCCGCCGCGCCTTCCGGAACCGCCGCTCCCGTCTCCATCTCGCACTGGCAATGCCAGCGGTCCCAATACCTCCAGCAGCGCTCCACCCCCTCCGCCCCACTTCCGCAAATCATCGCCTGGAGCGATCCCAACGACCTGCTCTCCTGGAACGTCCCCGCCATCGCCGGCGTGCGCGTCGTCAACATCCCCGCTCACAACGCCGCCTTCAAAATCCCGCCCTTCCTCGTCTCCCCCACCGGCGCCCACGCCAACTACGCGCAGAATCGCAAAATCCTCCGTGCCATCTTTGAGCCCACGCCGGCCTCATAGCGCAACCGCAGTATGCTCGTCTGCACGGATCGGTGATTCTCTGACGCTGAACTCTGAACGCTGAACGCCGGCTCTGTACCCTGCACCCTGTACCCTTGTACCCTGTTTTTCTGGAGAGACGACGCATGACCTCGCTGCCCCAGGACCTCCGCTACGCCCTGCGACAACTCAGGAAATCCCCCGCCTTCACCCTCACCGCCATCGTCACGCTTGGCCTCGGCATCGGCGTCAACGCCGCCATGTTCTCGGTCATCGAGCAGGTCCTGCTTCGCCCGCTGCCGTATCGCGCAGCCTCGCAGCTGGTCCAGATTGCGCCGCATCCGCTCAACGGCGGCGGCTTCGATCCCGCCTCCCTCCCCGACGTGCGCGACTGGAAAACCCGCACCCACATCTTCTCCGACCTCGCATGGTGGACCATTCAGGTTCCCACCCTCGGCAGCCGCGACAATCCCGAGCTGGTCGCGCAAATCAGCGCCAGCACCAACCTCCTCGATCTCCTCGGAGCCCAGCCCGCCCTCGGCCGCGGCTTCCTCCCCGAAGATGGCAAAGCCAGCAAAGCCCAGGTCGTCATCCTCAGCGACTCCGTGTGGCACAAAGTCTTCCACGCCAACCGATCCGTGATCGGCAAGACCGTTCCCATCAACCGCGACCCCTACACCGTCATCGGAGTGATGCCGCCGAACTTCGAGTTCCCGCAGAACACCGGCGACGAAATCTACTCACCCCTTCCCATCGATCCTTCGTTCGAAGATCGCGGAAATTCCTCGTTGTCCGCCGTCGCCCGCCTGCGCCCGGGCGTCTCCGTCCAGCAAGCCCAGCAGGAAATCTCCGCCCTCCACGCGCAGCTCCTCCACGAATATCCCGCAAGCGAATCCTCCGAGCCCGTTCGGGTCGAATCGCTGCGCGACGTCGCCACCGACAACGTGCGTTTCGGCCTCTACGCCCTCGACGCGGCCGTCGCCGTCGTCTGGCTCATCGCCTGCGCCAACCTCGCCGGCCTCATGCTCGCCCGCGCCAATGCGCGCCGCCGCGAGCTCGCCATTCGCGGCGCCCTCGGCGCGGCCAAATCCCGCCTCGTTCGCCAGTTCCTCACCGAAAGCCTGCTCGTCAGCCTCATCGGCGGCGTCGCCGGACTCCTCGCCGCGTGGGCCTCCCTGCGGATCCTCAGCCACTACATCTCCAATGCCATCCCCTTCGGCGACCGCATCCATATCGACGCCGGCGTTTGCGCGATCCTTCTGCTCTTCTCCTGCCTCTCCGCGCTCTTCTTCGGCGTCGGTCCCGGCCTCTACGGCGCGAATCTCCCTCTCCAGGAAGGTCTCCGCGACGGCGCCGCCGCCTCCGGCACCGGCAGGAAACACGCACACTGGCGCGATGCCCTCGTCATCGGCGAAATCGGCATGACTCTCGCCCTGCTCATCGCTGCCGGCCTCCTCATCCAAACCCTCTGGCAGCTCCGCCACACCAATCTCGGCTTTGCCCCCGAGCAACTCGACGCCACTTCCATCTTTATGCCCACCCACGGCGCATGGTGGGAAGGCGGCGACGCAAAAGCACCCAACATTGTTACGAATTTTTACGACCCTCTTCAGGACAAGCTGCGCCACTCGCCGGGCATCCAGTCCGTCGGCCTCGCCACCATCCGCCCCTTTACCGCGAGCCACTTCACCCTCGACGTCTGGCCAGCCGATCAGCCTGAGCCCTCAAAAAAGGACACAGTCGGCGCAGCCGTGCGCGCCAGCAACGCGGACTACTTCCGTACCATGGGCATTGCCATCACCAGCGGCCGCGACTTTGCCGCAGATGACCGTCGCGGCGCCCCGCTCGCCGTGCTCGTCAACCAGGAATTCGTCCGCCGCGTCCTCAACGGCCGCGATCCCCTCGGCACTCGCCTCAAATGGGACGATGACGACAAGAAACTCACCGCCACCATCGTCGGCACCATCGCCGACCTTCACCAGGATTCGGTGAGAGCCGCATCCGCTCCCGAAATCTACTTCGACCTCGAGCAACTCGTGCCCGGCCAGGACATGTACTCCATCCTCGCCACCTTCCATATGGACATCATGGTCCGCACCCGCATCGCGCCCGAAGCCGCCTTCCGCGCCGTCCGCGATGCCGTGCACGAACTCAACCCCAACCTCGCCTTCGCCGAGCAAACCACCATGCAGCAGGTGGTCGATACCTCCCTCGGACCGCAAACCCTCGCTGCTCGCCTCCTCGGCATCTTCGGTTTCGCCGCGCTGCTCATCGCCGTCGCCGGCATCTACGGACTGCTCGCCTATTCGGTCAGCCAGCGCACGCGCGAACTCGGCGTCCGTCTCGCCCTCGGTGCACAGCGCGAAAACATCCTCTGGCTCGTCCTCCGCCATGCGCTCGTTCTGCTGTCCTTTGGCGTTGCCGTCGGGCTCGGCGTAGCCTGGGCCGCCAGCAGCGTCCTCCGCTCGTTCCTCTACGGAGCCGCCGCTTACAACGCGGCCACCATCTTCGTTGTCGTCCTGGTTCTCGCCCTCTGCGGAATCGTCGCCAGCTATCTGCCCGCGCGCCGCGCCGCCGGCGTCGATCCCGTCAAAGCTCTCCGCACCGAATAGGTTCTATTTGCGGTAACGGCGGTTTCTGGATGACGGAGAAAGCAAGGGATCGCGCGTACCACTGCACGCTTTATCTGAGCTCTGAGCTCTGTGCTCTGTGCTCTGTCTACAGCGTATCGGGCTGAGATACCGGAGGAGCCATCTGCGCCTGGGCGCGCTGCGCCGCCACTTCACCGGCGTGCCGCAGCAGCTTCGCGAACGCCGCACGGCAAACGCCGTAAGCCAGCAGAACTCCAAAGGCGAGCGAGGCGAGCGCCGCGCAAACCAACATCAGCGTGTTCACACCATCCTGCATATGCCCAGTGTTCTCCCCGACATGGCCGGGATCCTTCATCATCGGGATGAGATGCGCCCAATGGCTTCGATCCCCGCTTCCCTATCCGATGCCATTGCAACAGAAATGAGACACGTTGACCCACTTTTCTGTTGCCCACTAAGATACCGAAAGGATCAGCTTCCCGAATTCTAGCCCGAGTGTCCCGTTTTGCAACTGGCACGAGAGTGCTATCTGCAATATCCGCCCACGTTGTCCATTTTGTGATTTACAAGTCTTCCCTCCCGTGCTATGGCCATCACCCAAATCACAGTCCGCGGCGCCCGCCAGCATAATCTGCGTGACATCCACGTCCAGATTCCGCGCAACACCCTGACTGTCGTCACCGGCCTTTCCGGTTCCGGGAAATCTTCCCTCGCCTTCGACACCATCTACGCCGAAGGCCAGCGCCGCTACGTCGAAACCCTCTCCGCCTACGCCCGCCAGTTCCTCGATCAGATCGAGCGCCCCGACGTCGACTCCATCGAAGGCCTCTCGCCCGCCATCTCCATCGAGCAGAAAACCACCAGCCGCAGCCCCCGTTCCACCGTCGGCACCATCACCGAAATCTACGACTACCTGCGCCTCCTCTACGCCTCGGTCGGCGTCCCCCACTGCCCCCGCTGCGGCCGCCAAATCTCCCGCCAGTCCGCCGAGCAGATCGTCGAGCGCATTCTGGCTCTTGCCCAGGGCGAGCGTGTCACCATCTACGCCCCCATCGTCCGCGGCCGCAAAGGTGAATTCAAAGACCTCCTCGACAAACTCGACCAGCAGGGCTTCCGCGCACGCGTCGACGGCGAAATCCTCGACCTCGCCGATCCACCCAACCTCGAAAAGCGAAAAAATCACACCATCGAAGCCATCGTCTACCGCGCAGTCCTCAAACCGGGCATCGAGAAGGCTCTCCAGGCCTCCGTCGAAAAAGCCCTCCAGATGGCCAGCGGCCTCGTCCTCGTCGCTACACAAGGGGGTTCCGGGTCAGCCGAGCAACTCTACTCCTCCAGCATGGCCTGCCCTGACTGCGGCCTCGATGTCCCCAAACTCGAACCCCGCAGCTTCTCCTTCAACTCCACCTACGGCGCTTGCCCCGAATGCCACGGACTTGGCAGCATCTACGACTTCGACCCCGCCAAAATCATCACCGACTGGTCCAAGCCCCTGCTCGACGGGGGCCTCGGTCCCGGCTCCGGCTCGCAGTACCTCATCCGCCTGATCAACATCGCCGCAGCCAAATACAAAATCGATCTCAAGCTCCCCTTCGAGCAGCTCCCCTTCAAACACCAGGAGCTGCTCCTCGTCGGGCCGCCGCAGTCCGAGGCCCCGCGTACCGGCTTCCATGGCATCCTCGCCTATCTCCGCGACTCCCTCGAAGAAGCCCGCTCCGACACCTACCGCGAATGGATGATGCAGTATCAGTCCGCCTCCGAATGCCCCGTCTGCCACGGCCAGCGCCTCCGCCCCGAATCCCTCGCCGTCAAAATCGACGGCATGTCTATCGCCGAATTCACCGCGCTCTCCATGGAGCGAGCCCTCGAGCACGCCCGCAAGATCACCTTCACGGCGCGCGAAGCCCTCGTCGCGGAACGCCTGCGCAAAGAGATTGTCGAGCGCCTGCAATTTCTCAACGCCGTCGGCCTCAGCTACCTTTCCCTCGAACGCAACGCCGCCACCCTCTCCGGCGGAGAAGGCCAGCGCATTCGCCTCGCCACGCAAATCGGCTCGCGCCTTCGTGGCGTCCTCTACGTCCTCGACGAGCCCTCCATCGGACTCCACCAGCGCGACAACCAGCGCCTCATCTCCGCGCTCGAATCCCTGCGCGACCTCGGCAACACCGTCCTCGTTGTCGAGCATGACGAAGAAACCATCCGTCACGCTGACTACGTTCTCGACCTCGGCCCCGGCGCAGGCCGTCTCGGCGGCCACGTCGTTGCCGAAGGCACACCTGCCGACATCATGCGCGCGCCCGGCTCCCTCACCGGCCGCTATCTCTCCGGCGAAATCTCCACGCTCCACCGCCTCGTCCCCCGCCCCGTCACCGGTAAATGGATCACCGTCGAAGGCGCACGCAGCCACAACCTCAAAGACCTAACCGTAAAATTTCCCGCCGGCGTCATGACCGTCGTCACCGGCGTTTCCGGCTCCGGCAAAAGCACCCTCGTCAACGACATCCTCTACCGCGCCCTCGCCCAGGAACTCTACGGCTCGCGCGAAGCGCCCGGCGCACATGGCAGGATCAGGGGCTTCGACCTCCTCGACAAAGCCATCCGCATCGACCAGTCCCCCATCGGACGCACCCCGCGCTCGAACCCCGCCACCTATACCGGAGTCTTCAATGCGATCCGCGATCTGTTCGCCATGCTCCCCGAGTCGCGCGAACGCGGCTACAAGGCAGGCCGCTTCTCCTTCAACGTCCAGGGCGGACGCTGCGAAGCCTGCCAGGGCGAAGGCCAGCGCCGCATAGAAATGAATTTCCTCCCCGACGTTTACGTCCAGTGCGAAGTCTGTAACGGCCGCCGTTACAATCAGGAAACCCTCGCCGTCAAATTCAACGGCTACTCCATCGCCGACATCCTCGACCTCGCCATCGAGGACGCGCTCCCCGTCCTCGGCGACATCCCCCAGGCCCGCCAAAAACTGCAAACCCTCGTCGACGTTGGCCTCGGCTACATCCACCTCGGCCAATCCGCCACCACCCTCAGCGGCGGCGAAGCCCAGCGCATGAAGCTGGCCCGCGAGCTATCCAAGCGTCAAACTGGCCGCACCCTCTATCTCCTGGACGAGCCCACCACCGGCCTCCACTTCGACGATGTCCGCAAGCTTCTCGAGGTCCTCCACCGCCTTACCGACCTCGGCAACACCGTCATCATCATCGAGCACAACCTCGACGTCATCCGCA
>CAZHTJ010000143.1:0-7024 GCA_964535525.1 uncultured Acidobacterium sp.
TCTCGCTGAAGAAATTCTCGGCAAAGCCATTCAGGGCAAGCGCGACAAACTCCTCCTCTCCACCAAAGCTTTCTTCCCCATGGCCGACGGCCCCAACGACCTAGGCTCTTCGCGCCACCACCTCATCGAACAGTGCCACGCCAGCCTTAAGCGGCTCTCGACCGACCACATCGACATCTATCACCTGCACGGCTTTGACGCGCTCGCTCCGGTCGAAGAAGCGCTCGACACCCTCAATACCCTGGTGCACGCCGGCAAAGTCCGTTACATCGCGTGCTCCAATTTCTCCGGATGGCATCTGATGAAGTCCCTCGCCATCTCCGACCGCTACGGCTGGGTGCGCTACGTCGCGCATCAGGTCTACTACTCCATGATTGGGCGCGAATACGAGTGGGAGCTCATGCCGCTCGCCGAGGATCAGGGCGTCGGCGCGCTCATCTGGAGCCCGCTCGGCTGGGGTCGCCTTACCGGCAAGCTGCGCCGCGGAACGCCGCTCCCTGAAGTCAGCCGCCTGCACAAGACGGCTGCCGACGGGCCGCCCGTCGCCGACGAATTCCTCTACCGCGTCGTCGATGCCATCGACGAAGTGGCGAAAGAAACCGGCAAGAGCGTTCCGCAGATCGCGCTCAACTGGCTGCTCCAGCGACCCACCGTTTCGAGCGTTATCCTTGGCGCGCGCACGGAACAACAGCTTATGCAGAACCTCGACGCCATCGGCTGGAACCTGACTTCGGAGCAAGTCGCCAAACTTGACGCCGCCAGTGACGTCACCCCGGTCTACCCCTACTGGCACCAACGCATCGTGGCCCCGAGAAATCCTGCCGCCGCCCGCTTCGCCCCAAAAACCAAAGCGTAGTAGAAAGCTTCGGGGGAAAGCATATGCAGCGCGTGGTCATTCTGGGTCGCGGCGCATCAGGCAAATCGACGCTCGCGAGGCGCCTGGGGGAGATCACGCGACTTCCTGTGATCGAGTTGGACAAAATCTTCTGGGGAGCGGGCCTGGTCGCAACTCCTTCCCATCAGTGGACGGCGATCCAGGAGAAGCTCGCAGCGGAAGATCGGTGGATTATGGACGGGGACCTCGGGCCGTACGACGCAGTCCAGGTTCGGCTCCGCCGGGCAGATACCGTCATTTTTCTGGATTTCCCGCTGGGCTGCTGCGCCTGGCGAGCCATCCTGCGGTCGCGCGAACGGCTCGACTTCTGGCGCTGGCTCCTCGGGTATCGCAGTCGAAGTCGCCCGCTTCTGATGCAAGCAATAGCTAACTGCGCGGCCAAAGCTGAGCTACACGTGTTTCGCAACTCGGCGGCGATCGGGCGTTTCGTCACGGACCTGGCCCGCAACACACACTCGTGATCCTGTGCCAGTGGGCGCATATGTACGCCATGTTGGCACCATCGCCCACGCCGGACCGCGCCAGGTTTCAGTTCCAGACCATAACGAATCTCCGCTTCGTTAATCGCGGAGATTGCAACGCGCTCACCCCAGACTCTCCTGCTGGCCTCTCGTTCCCGCCCGGAAGCTTGCGTATCCGCGGTCCGGTTTCCTTCGCTCGCCGTCCTCCACCCTGTACCCTCGACCCTCCCCCCTGCTATACTCAGCCGTTGCGGGCAGGCCCCGGAAACACCTTTATTTCCGAGCTTTTCACCCGAAATACCAATCAAAATCGATTCTGAGGTTCCCATGTCCGGCCATTCGAAATGGGCGACAATCAAGCACAAAAAGGGTGCGCTCGACGCGAAGCGCGGCAAGATTTTTACGCAGTTGATCAAGGAAATCACCATTGCCGCCAAGTCCGGTGGCGACCCCGACGGCAATCCTCGCCTGCGCAGCGCTATCGCCGCCGCCAAGGCCGAGAACATGCCCAACGACAACATCAAGCGCGCCATCCAGCGCGGCACAGGCGAGCTCCCCGGCGCCACCTACGAAGAAATCTCCTTCGAAGGCTACGGTCCCGGCGGTGTCGCCATCATCGTCGACGCCACCACCGACAATCGCAATCGCGCCGTCAGCGAAATCCGCCACACCTTCGCGAAACACGGCGGCAACCTCGGCGAGCCCAACTCCGTCCGCTTCATGTTCTCGAAAAAAGGCCTCATCGCCGTTCCCAAAACCGCGGCCGACGAAGAGAAGCTGATGAACATCGTTCTCGAAACCGGCGGCGAAGACCTTAACGACGAAGGCGACACCTGGGAAATCATCACCGATACGCATTCCTTCGAAGCCGTATCGAAAGCCGTCAAGGAGGCAGGCATCGAAACAGTCATGTCCGAGATCACCATGATCGCCTCCACCTACACCAAACTCGAAGGTCCTCAGGTCGCGTCCATGGTGCGTCTCCTCGAAGCCCTTGAGGAACACGACGACGTCAGCAACGTCTACTCCAATTTCGATATGGACGCCAAGGCGCTGGAAGAAGTCACCAGCTAAGCGGCCGCACGTCATTCACCGAGGGGCCGCCGAACCTGGGCGGCCTTTCCTTTGTAACGAAGTCAGCCCGGGAGTCGATCGCGCAGTGAATTTACCGAGCCTTGCTCTTGTCATTCCCGCCTTCTGTCTCGCGGCCGCAGTTCCCGTTGTTGCTGCCCAAACTGACTCCGCCGCGAACAACGCTCCCGCGCAGGTGGCAATCGCGGACCCCCCCATGACGGATCCCCGCGCCGCCGACGCTCCCGCCCCCGCCGCCCTCGCTCAGCGTTCCTGGGAGTGGGGCCCGTTCTTCCAGGGTGGAAACGGAGTCGGCGATCGCTCGAGCTACCATTTCACCGCCGCGGGCGTGCGCCTCGGCAAAGTCATGACTCCGCAAGTTGGCCGCAGCATCTTCCGCGGACAGTTCGAATTCGCCGGCGAGATCATGCCGTACTGGCAAGCCTTCACGCCGGCTCCGCACACGCAGCAGGAGTCCTACAAAGATCCCGTTACCGGCCTCACGTACACTTTCTATGCACCCGTAGGCGGTGGCGCTTTCACCGGCGCCAGCATCACCCCCGTCATTTTCCGCTGGGACTTCAAGCCCACCCGGCGCTTCGCTCCCTGGTTTCAGGGAGCGGGCGGCGTCATTTACACTACGCATAAATTTCCTCCCGACGTTCTGGTCCAGCACGGCAACCCGGGCGGCACGAGCGTCTGGAACTTCAGCCCACAGGGCGGCATCGGCGTCCACTACTTCTTCCGCCCCGGCCGCGCCCTCACCCTTTCCGTCAACGGCGTCCACATCTCCAGCTCCTCGCTCGGCGACCGCAACCCGGGAGTCAACGCCAGCGTCACGTTCCAGATCGGCTATACGCTCTTCGGCAAATAGTTCCAGAACACGGTAAGCTGCCACCGAGCCTCAACCACTCCAACCCCCTACGTCATTCAAATGCCCGACCCGCTCATCGAATGCGTCCCGAACTTCTCTGAAGGCCGAAGGCTCGCCGTCGTCGAGTCCATCGTCGCCGCCATGAACGTAGACGGCGTGCGCCTGCTCGACTATTCCCTCGACCGAGACCACAACCGCTCCGTTGTCACCATCGCCGGTCCGCCTGCCGCGGTGGTCGAGGCTGCCATCCGCGCCGCAGGCCGCGCCTCGCAGCTCATCGACCTCACCACCCAGCAAGGCGTCCACCCCCGCATCGGCGCAGCCGACGTTATTCCCTTTGTCCCGATTCGCGACATCTCCCTCGAGCAGTGCGTTCTCCTTGCCCGCCAGGCAGGCACCGAAATCTGGAAACGCCACCAGGTCCCCGTCTACTTCTACGAAGCCGCCGCCGCACGCCCCGACCGCGCCATGCTCGAAGACGTTCGTCGCGGCCAGTTCGAGGGCCTCCGCGATGCTGTCCTCAAGGAGCCCGCTCGTCGCCCCGACGTTGGCGGACCGTCGCTGCACCCCACCGCTGGAGCCTGCGCCGTCGGCGCCCGCCGCTTCCTCATCGCCTTCAACCTCTATTTAGATACGCCCGAAGTTGCGGTGGCCCGCGCTATCGCCAAAGATATCCGCCAGTCCGGCGGCGGTCTCGCCGGAGTCAAGGCGATGGGCGTCTCCGCACAGGGCCAGGCCCAGGTCTCCATGAACATTACCGACTTCACCCGAACGCCGGTCGGCCAGGTTTATGCTGCCGTCAAAGAAAAGGCACGCAAACATGGCGCAGCCCCCGCTCGCGCCGAGCTCATCGGCCTCATCCCCGAGGCGGCCCTTGAGCGAAACAGCGAGTGGCTGCGTCTCCTTGGTGAAATCGGTCCCGGCGGGTTTGATCCCGACCAGAAGGTCCTCGAGCGGCGGCTTGATCGCCCGCTCCCCTGGCCTTCGGCGAATGAGCCGGCCCGTTAGCCGATAGTTGTAGTTTGTTTGTAGTTCGTTCCTCGCTCAGGCCGTCGTAAAATCGAGGAACCGGGTGGCAGGCGAGTGTCCTTTTGCCGCCCGTCCAGGTCAAAGACCTTATCAGTATCGATTCGCCAGTTCATCCGGCGAAGGGAGCAGGTTCAAACGTGAGATTCGGCAAGCAGCTTTTCAACGGTTTGGTTTTGGCAGCAGCCATGTGCGCATCCATCGTCCCCGCGCGCGCCGCGCAAATCGCAACCGACGCCCGTTCCGCAATTCCCCACGACGTGCAGCAACTCATCGTCGTCGACTACCGCATCATGGAGAACTCCTCCGCCGCCATGGACCTCAAGGCGCGCGTGCTTCCTCCCGAGCTCAAGCAGCTCGAGACCGCCCTCAAAACCTCCGGCCTCAATGAGAATCAGGACGTCGAGCAGCTGGCCTTCGCCGCCTATCGTGTCGGCGCCACCGGCGACGATGTGAAAATCGTCGGCATTGCGCAGGGCCAGTTCCAGGTTAGCGACATCCTGGCCAACTTCACGAAGAAAAAGATCAAGCCCACCATGATCCGCAACAACAAGATCTATCCCATGGGCGCCAGCGGCATGGTCGTCACCTTCCTCAACCCGACCACGATGCTCTTCGGCTCGAACGATGCCATCAAGCCGGCCCTCGATTGCCGCGACGGCCTCGCCCCCAGCTTCCTCACCAACCAGGACATGCTCGCCGCCATGGGACAGGTCGACACCGAGCCAATCTGGAGCATCCTCGACGCCAAGGGCACGCAATACATGATGCATTCCCTCCTCGGCCAGGCCTCGCAGCTCTCCGACTACGAGCAGGTCCGCAAGCGCCTCCTCAGCTCCAGCTACACCATGAACTTCAACAACGGCGTCAAATTCACGTTGTTTGTCTCCACCTCCGACACCTTCACCGCGGCCACCATGTCCTCGCTCCTCAACGCCGCCGCGATGTATGAAAAGGTCAGCGGCAACCCAACCGAAAAGCAAGCCATCGACGCCACCACCATTGACTCGACAGCAGGAACCCTGAGCGTCCGCTTCGCCGCATCGGACAGCCAGTTCTCGGCCCTGCTCGGGTCCCCCCTCTTCCAGAACGTCGTCCACTGAGGGCTAGTCCAGGCGGTACAATCCGGATCCCCGGGTCTCCACCATCCGGGGATACGGGGACCCCATGCAAAGTCCAGGTGCCTGGCTTAGTATTGGGCTCGATTACCTTGGGCGATTATCCGACTCTCGCGGGTGTATTCTGGCAGCACCTTATAAGGTGCTTTACCCGAGGTGCGTATGCTCGATATCACGAGCGACATTCATTCCCTGACGGCATTTCGACGGGCATCCCGTGACTTCATAAAACAGCTGAGGAAGACCAGGCGCCCCTTGGTGCTCACGGTGAACGGGAAAGCCGCCGCCGTTGTCCAGGACGCCGCAGCCTACCAGCGTTTGCTGGACCTCGCCGCCAGAGCCGATGCGGAAGAGGGTATTCGTCAGGGCCTGGACGACGTTGCGCATGGTCGCACCCACTCCGCCAGAGAGGTCTTTGACCAGATTCGCCGCAAACGTGGCGTACAGCGTTGAGCTTGCCGCTCGTGCGGCGCGCAAGTCATATTTCGGCGTGCCAACTCGCTCCCGAACCCGCGCCCCATCCCGGTATAATGGGGCTTGTAGAAAGACCCTCAGATCTTTCGATCTTGACCCGAAGGGAACACCGCCCCCATGGCGACCACCAACGCCGGCGCCGCGTCCGCGCAAGGCGAATCAGAACCAGCGGCTTCTTCCAAGCCCATCGTCAACGACTTCTCCATCCAGATCGCAACCGTCAACGGCTCCGGCTCCCAGTCCGCGAACAGCGTCCTGCTGCGCAGCATCTTCGCCATGGGCGTCCCCGTCAGCGGCAAAAATCTCTTCCCCTCCAACATCGCCGGCCTGCCCACCTGGTACACCATCCGCGCCAGCAAGCACGGCTACCTCGCGCGCAAGAAGGACATCGACATCCTGATTGCGATGAACGCCGAGACCTCCCGCGAAGACATTCTGTCTTTGCGCCCCGGTGCAGTTGCCGTCTACGAAGAGGCCGCGAATCTCAAACAGTTCCGCGACGACGTCACCTGCTATCCGGTGCCCTTCGACAAGCTAACCGCCGCCGTCTGTCCTGAGGCCAAGCTGCGCAAGCTGGTCAGGAACATGATCTACGTCGGCGTTGCCGCGCAGTTGCTCTCCATGGACATGGCCGTTGTCGAAAAAACGGTGCGCCAGCAGTTTGCGAAAAAGCAAAAGGCCGCCGACCTTAACTGGTCCGCGGTTGAAGCTGGCTTTAACTACGCCGCGCAGACCTTCACCCAGCAGGCCCCCTTCGTCCTCGAGCCGATGCACGCCACTGAAGGCAAGATCATCATTGACGGCAACGCCGCCATCGCGCTCGGCGCCATGTTCGCCGGCGTCACCGTCGTCACCTGGTATCCGATCACGCCATCGTCGTCGGTCGTCGAGCAACTCATCGACTTCCTCAAAAAGTACCGCATCGAAAAAGACGGAAAAGCGAACTTCGCCGTCGTCCAGGCCGAAGACGAGCTCGCCGCCATCGGCATGGTCCTCGGCGCAGGCTGGGCGGGGGCGCGCTCCATGACTGCCACCTCTGGCCCTGGCATCTCGCTCATGGCCGAGTTCGCCGGCCTCGGCTACTTCGCCGAACTCCCCGGCGTCA
>CAZHTJ010000144.1:0-3925 GCA_964535525.1 uncultured Acidobacterium sp.
GGATCTTGTTGCGGGTTTCTTCGGGCGATTCGAAGTTGATGGCTTCGATCTTGACCAGCGCGAAATATTTTTCGCCTTCGTGCGGCGGCCGGACGTTGCCGCTGATGGTGTCGCCGGTTTTGAGATCGAACTTGCGGATTTGCGACGGCGACACGTAGATGTCGTCGGGGCCAGGAAGGTAGTTGTAATCGGGGGAGCGAAGGAAGCCGTAGCCGTCGGGGAGGATTTCGAGGACGCCCTCGGCAAAGATGTGGCCTTCTTTTTCGCTTTGCGCCTGGAGGATTTTGAAGATCAGGTCCTGCTTGCGAAGGCCGCTGGACCCCGGAATCTCAAGGGTGCGCGCGATGCGGCTGAGTTCGGTAATGTTCTTTTCTTTCAGTTCTGCGATGGTCATGAATCACCTGCGGTGAGCTTTCGAGGAGGGATTTTGAATCAGGAAGGGAGTTCGGAACGCGGACGGGAACGGGAACAGGAACAATCCTAACCGAGAACGGGAGCGGCGGGAGAGAACACGCCGCACCCAGGCAGCGCAACGCCCTGGACTAAGCGGCGCGGCGCTGGGGGTGCTGCGGGATGGCGATGGGTTCCTGACGAACGTGGGCCCCCGCTGCCGGGCTGGTCTCCCGGAAGCGGACGAGCACATCGTTCATGGTGTCCTGAAGGCGAGTATTAGGCTTATGCAGCTTACGAGTGGCCTTGGAGGCCAGCTGGCACAGCTGGTAACGATTGTTGATATGAGTGAGTGCACCAAAAATTAATTCTGAACGCATAGTAGTGTCTCCTTGCTTTCAACTAGTAAGCTGTCCGACCGCTCTTTGAATCACAGAAAACCGCTGAACCAGTGCCGGCCCAAAGCAGATTTTGGAAGAAGGGATCCCGGAGAAAGCTCTACACATTAGACGCAACCAGCCGGAATTTCGATCACCTTTTTTCCGCTTCTGAAAAGACTTGAGGCGCAGTGCGGATTGTCTTTCCTGAACTTCTGAGACTCACCGGTCGACAGACGAGAGAGGGTGCGCTCCTGGGGAGTGGACTTCTCTTCTGTGTGACCGGATTGCAAATCAAGGACGGCGGAGGCCCAGAAGGTCAAAATTGACAGTCTTGAAAATACCCTCGGAGGGGAACGGGGTCAACTATTTTCTTCATAAGAGAGTGACGGCGGTTACCGAAAATGGAAATGCCCCCGTAACTGATTGATCGGGCGGTCATTGGCGCAGAAACGTGGTAACCAAAGTCGATACGTGCCCTTTTTGTCACTTCCAAAAGTCATAGTACCGATGCGCAGAACGTCGGAAGTGATCAGTTTACCCCAAGCTATTTTGTTCATATGACGATTTCAGATGTTCGTTTTCGGAGAGCCAACGAGAAACGGCGGGATTCTCCTTTTCCATCCAGATTGTTTACTCATAGCGCAACGCCTCGATGGGGTCGAGATTCGCCGCGCGGAAGGCGGGGATCATGCCGCTGACGAGGCCCACGACACCGAGAATGACGGTGGAGAGAAGAACGGAGCCGGGGGAAATTAACAGGCGGATGTCGGCATCCTCGGCATGCTGGGCCATGGCGCTGTAGAACGTGATGCTGCCGACACTGAACGAGACAACGTAGGCCAGCAGGATGCCGAGGACACCACCGGCGGCAGCGATGACGAGAGCTTCAGAGAGGAACTGAAACAGGATGTGGCGGCGGCGAGCGCCGAGCGCCTTCTCGATGCCGATCTCTTTCGTCCGCTGCTGGACGGCGACCAGCATGATGTTCATGAGGCCTATGCCGGCGATGCCGAGCGTGAGCGCACCAATGAAAAGCAACAGCGCTTCCAGGGCGATGGTGATGACCTGAAACTGGCGAAGCTGGTGCATGAGGTTGGCGACGAAGATGGCGTTACGGTCCGACGGCAGGAAGTTGTGCATGGCGGCGAGCGTGTTGCGGACCGCCTGTTCAACCACCTGATTGTCGCCGTGATAGGTGAGCCAGATACCGCCAAGGTACTTGAGGTCGCCGAAATCCTGGAAGGTGTTGAAGGGGATGTAGACCTGGCGGTTGACGTCGTCGTCGCCCTCCTGCATCTTGGGCTCGAGAATGCCGATGACGGTGAAGCCGACGCCGTTGAGACGGATGCGCTGGCCGAGCGCATAGCGGCCGCCGAACAGCTTCGTCTTGGCTTCGGAACCGAGCACGGCAACGTGGGCGCGGTCCTGATCGTCCTTTTCGGAGAAAAAGCGGCCCTCGTCGATGTCGAGCTTGAGTACGTTGGCGATTTCCGCGCGATAGCCGTTGATCTCCCAGTTGTACAGGTGCTCGTCGCTGGCGACGTTCACCTGCTTGAACATGGCCGGAGAAATGTGGGTGACGCCGGGCACCGTTGCCCAGAGGCGGTCAACGTCCTCCTGAGTGAGGCGAACCTTGACGCCGGCTTTTGCTCCGCCAACTTGCTCGGAGGTGCGGCCGGGAAAGACGCCGATGAGGTAGGTGCCCCATTGAGCGAAGATGTTCTGAATAGCGTTGCCGAAGCCGGCGCCATAGGCAAGCAGAAGGACGACCGTGGCGATGCCCCAGGCCATGCCGATGACGGTGATGAAGGTGCGGCGGCGGTTGTAGATCATCGCCTCCCACGCCTGGCCCCAGATGTCACGAATCATGGTGGATCTCCTTATTCACGACGCAGGGCCTCGACTGGCTCCATAGCGGCGGCCTGCGCGGCCGGGTAAAGTCCTGAGACGATGCCGCACACGGCGAGAGAGACGACAGCCAGCGCCGCGGACCAGGGCTGCAGGCGGGGCGGATCGAATCCTTCCATGTTCTGGCCCATGGCGCGCTGCAGGAGCCACATGAAAAACGCGGAGCCGGCGATGCCGATGAGGCCGCTGACGCCGGTGAGGGTGAGGCCTTCCAGGAAGAACTGCACCAGGATGCTGCGTTTCGTAGCGCCGAGGGCTTTGCGCAGGCCGATCTCGCTGGTGCGCTCGGTCACCGAGACCAGCATGATGTTGATGATGCCGACCGCGCCCAGGGCAAGGGTGACGAGGCCAACGCCGCCAAGAAAAATGTCCATGGCGTCGAAGATTTTGCCGACCATCTGCTGGGACTGGACGGAGTCCCATTCATTGAAGGCGTCGCTCGCCTCGGGATCGAAACCGTGGCGGCGCGCGATGATCTCGTGGACCTCATGCAGCGCTGCGGCGTGTTGCGCGGCGACCGTGGGCTGGTACTGGATGGTGTTGATGGTGTCCTGCGGATTGTTGCCCCAGTTGAGCGCGAACATGTCGAGCATGACCGTGAGCGGAATATAGACCTGCTGGCTGCGATCGTCATTGTCGCCGTGGCCAACCTGGCTGGCGACGCCGATGACGGTGAAGCGCGTGCCGTTGAGCGTGACCCATTCGCCCAGGGCGGGGTGGCCGGGAAACAGCAGCTTGGCGCTTTTCTGGCCGAGGACGATCACGCGATTCTTGTCGATGAGGTCGTTGGGCTGAATGAACCGGCCCTGGGCGATCGGCAGATAGCGGATGGTCTGGAACTGAGGCTCCACCCCCATAACCTGCCCGCCAGCCGTCTCCCAGATGCTCTGCTGCTTGATGTCGCTGCGGTTGAGGATGGCGGTGGCGTCGCGGACATCGGGAGCCTGGGTACGGACCGCCTCGACATCGGAGTAAGTGAGGTAGTAAGGACGCATGTTGCTGTGTTGGCCGGGGACCGCGGGAATATTCCCGTTCCACAGCATGATGACATCGTTGCCGAGTTCGGCAAACTCACGCTTTTGCCCGGAGCGGAAGCCTTCGCCGACAGAGATGAGCAACAGCATGGAGCCGACGCCCCACGCAATCCCGAACATAGTGAGGAACGAGCGCAGCTTGTTGGCGCGGATGGCCAGAAAGACCTGCCCGAAGGTGTCGCCGAGACTCTGCATGGGCTGCTTTCAGATACG
>CAZHTJ010000144.1:4025-6992 GCA_964535525.1 uncultured Acidobacterium sp.
AGAGCGATCATGCGGCGCATCGTGGTCGCCACGTCGTCCACGAGATTCATGACACGAATAGCTTCGCCGGAAAGGGGCATAGACCTCAGTTGACCTCCAGATCATTGTCGGCGATTGGGAGGGTTGCGTAAAGGCGGGCGAGTTTTCGGTACGGGATCAATGCCGGGAGTGAGAAGATGCGTACATGAATTATCTGGACGCGGCGCGGGATTTACGAGAAATCGTTGGCGAGTGCGAGCGGAAGTTTCTGGCGATTGCGGACAAGGACGCGGGCCGTTCCGCGGGGCCGGAGCAGTGGTCGCGGAAACAGATTCTTGGGCACCTGATCGATTCGGCGACGAACAATCATCAACGGTTCATCCGCATGCAGCTTGCCGAGGAGCTGAAGTTTCCTGGTTATGAACAGAATGATTGGGTGCGGCTGAATCACTATGCGGCGCGGCCGTGGAAAGATTTGGTTGTTCTTTGGGCCGCTTACAATCGCCACCTGGCGGACGTGATGGAGCGCATTGCGCCCGAGGCGCTGGGGCATGTGTGGGACAAGACCGGGGATCAGAGCAACACCCGCTACGATCTGGAATTCGTAGCGACGGATTATGTGACTCACCTGCGCCATCATGTGGAGCAGATCGAGCGCCTCTGAGCGGCTGCTGACTCCTGGCTTCGGCGCGAGCGTCTATTTCTTCAGGCGCATGTCGAAGGGGTAGCGTAATGTCTGCGTGATGCGGAAACTTGCGGCGTCGCCATGCCGGGGATTGAAGAGGAGATTGACGGTTTCAGGCACAAGGGCGCTGGGAACTCGAAGCAGAACTGACTTCCGTTTCGCGAGCCAGGCCGTTCCGATCGCGCGCGTGACGTCCAGTTGTTCCTGCCATCCGTCCGGAAGATCCTGCTGGCCCATAGACGGAACGCGCAGAGCAGGACCTTCCACCCGCAGCAGGGTGAAGTCCGGTGGAACATCGTTGGCGCTGGTGTGGACGCAGACTTCAAGCAGCGCCCCCGCAGGACTTTCAGTCAGGTAGACGATGGGCTGGCCGGCAAAGTGCCAGCGGCCAGGAGCGTGGAGTCCGCCCGCACCGCTGAGGTCGCGGTGGCGGCTGATTCGCCAGAGAATCATCAGACGAAGATGCCTTCGTCGATTTGGACCAGGAGCTCTTCGACGATGCGGCTGCCGGTGTCGGTCTTCAGAAGCGAGAGGGGCGAGCGGTTGTCGAGGCGCGGGTGGGGACGGCGCAGCCAGGCGAGTGCGCGCTCGCGGCTTCCATAAACGGCTGCTGCACGGGAAAGAACGCGAATTGCGCGCACCACTCGGTCGGACTCCTCGATAGTGAGCTTCTCGCGGCGGGAGCGACGGTGCTGCAGCGTGCGCTGGGGAATGATGACGGCGTCGACTTCCGCGCGCTCGAGACCCAGGCCGATGAGGCGCTTGATGACAGCGGGAGTGAGCTGCTTTTCCACGATGCCCAGGATTTCAGCTTCGGTGCCGGGAGACTTGAGGCCGAGCCATTCTCCGATTTGTGCATGCGCTGCGTTCATCCTCTACATTATGCCACGAAAACAGAGGCAAAGTGTAGATAAACGGCCCGATTGCGAGGGCGGTCTGCGAACTGGGAAGTTGGTCACTTCGCGATCTTCATTTCCTCGAGGAAGCCGCGCGTGTGGGAGGGCGAGGATTCTTCGAGGTAGATCTTGACGTAGTCGAGATAATTGCGGGCGTACTTGAGGATCTCCTCGCGGTCGTCGGAGGTGAGGTCGCGGCGGATTTTCCCCGGGACGCCGGCGACGAGCGAGCGCGGCGGAACGACCATGCCTTCGGGAATGACCGCGCCAGCCGCAATGATGGAGCCTTCGCCAATGGTGGCGCCGTTGAGAACGGTCGAGCCGATGCCGATGAGGCAAACGTCTTCGATGACGCAGCCGTGGACGGTGGCGTTGTGGCCGATAGTGACCCAGTCGCCGACGATGACGGGATATTTGTAGCGCATGCCGTGGAGCACCGCGCAGTCCTGCACGTTGGAGTGAGCGCCGATGCGGATCGAGTGCACGTCGCCGCGGACCACGGAGTTCATCCAGATGCTCGCATGCGGCCCGAGGATGACGTCGCCAATGACCTGCGCAGACGGATCGACGTAACAGGTGGCGGGGATGGTTGGCGTGATGCCTTGGTAAGTCCGGATCATAGGATTACTCTAGTTTGGAGCATTATGAGCCTGCCTGCGGTGCAGAAAACAGTGAAATTTGCGGCGGTTTTTGAGGTCACGGAAACCGGGTGGAGCGCCTATGCTCCGGACCTGCCTGGACTTGGCGTGGCGGGAGAGAGCTTCGAGGAGACCGAACAACTGATGCGCGAGGGAATTGAGTTTCATATCGAAGGCCTGCGGGCCGATGGCGAGCGGGTCCCGGAGCCAACGACCCGCGTCGCGGAGATTGCGGTTTCAGTCTGAATTCAGCAAGACGAATCGAGTTTCGGGCACTCCTGCGGCCTGTGCCCTGCATCCTGTGCCCGCTCTCGTGATTTATCCTCAGGAGAATCATGCAGAATGACGAGATTCCTCCGCTCAGTGGATACAGCGAGGTGGAGCTGGACCAGGCGTTTGCCGCCGTTGCCGCCGAGGTCGAGAAGTCGGCCGCGTCGATTCGATCGGCCGACGACAAGGAGCAATTTCGCCTCGCGTGGCTGGGACGCAAGCAGGGACGGCTGAAGGCGATCAGCGATGCGTGGTTGAAGTCCGCGCCCGCTGACGCGAAGAAGCAAATCGGGCAGCGGTTCAACACCCTGAAGGCCGAGATTGAGCGGCTGCTGGAGCTGGCGGGCGCGGGATCCTCGGGGTCCGAACTCGACGCTGAGGCGATTGACATCACCCTGCCCGGCACGCGCCGGAAGCTGGGCGCGGAGCATCCGCTGATCAAAACTTGGAACGAGATTGTCGCCGTCTTCCAGCGCATGGGCTACTCGGTCGGCGTCGG
>CAZHTJ010000145.1:0-6983 GCA_964535525.1 uncultured Acidobacterium sp.
CGGTCGGTGACGATTGCGACGTTTGCGCTGTGCGGGTTTGCGAATCTGAGTTCGATTGGGATTCAGATTGGCGGGATTGGGGCTTTGGCGCCGAATCGCCGGAATGAGCTGGCTAAACTGGGATTCAGGGCGATGCTGGCGGGAACGATGGCGAACCTGATGTCGGCGTCGATTGTGGGGATCTTGATTCAGTAACCTGATTTCGTAACTATGACAGATACAGTTTTTGAGAAGGCGACGGCTGCGGCGGAGTTTGTCCTGGCGCGGACTTCGCTGCGGCCGGCGATTGCGATTGTGCTGGGGTCGGGGCTGGGGGCATTTGCGGAGCAGTTGGAGGAGTCGGCGGCAATTCCGTTTGTGGAGATTCCGCATTTTCCGCAGTCGACGGTGCCGGGGCACAGCGGGAAACTGGTGATCGGCAAGGTCAGCGGCGTTCCTGTCGCGGTGATGCAGGGGCGCGTGCATGCCTATGAGGGATACAGCTCGGAGGAAGTGACGTTTCCGGTGCGGGTGCTGGGGCGTCTTGGCGTGCGAACCCTGGTGCTGACGAACGCGGCGGGTGCGATCAACGAGGGGCTGAAGCAGGGGCAGCTCGTACTGATTTCCGACCACATCAATTTTTCGGGGCGCAATCCGGTTTCCGGGCCGAATGACGAGCGCTGGGGTCCAAGGTTCTTCGACATGAGCGAGGCGTATTCGAGCCGGTTGCGGTTGCTGGCGATGGAGGCGGCTCGGGCGATGGATTTTCGCTTGTATGAGGCCGTGTATCTGAGCGTGCTGGGGCCGAGCTTCGAGACTCCGGCGGAGATTCGGGCGTTTCGGACTTTGGGCGCCGATCTTGTGGGGATGTCGACGGTGCAGGAGACGATTGTGGCTCGGCACATGGGGATTGAGGTATTAGGCATCTCGTGTGTTACAAATTTGGCGGCGGGGATTCAGAAGGAGCCGCTCAGCCATGAAGAGGTGATGGAGACTGGACGCGCGGTCGAGAAGCAGCTGGCGGGGTTGCTGACGAGACTGTTGCCGATGATGGAATAGCCAAACGCCAGGCTGGCTAGTTGAAGATCCGGAAATCTTCCTTGATGTTCACCCTATACGCGACCGGTTTGCCGTTGTAGATGGCCGGCCGGAAACGGAATTGCTGCACCGCCTTGATCGCGTTTTCATCGAGTCCCATTCCTAGATGCGTAACAGCGTGAACGTCGTGGGTGTGGCCGTCCGCGCCGACGATGGCCGAGACCATCACGCTGCCGGTCAGTTTTTTCCTGCGGGCCTTGTCCGTGTACTCCGGATCTGGGGCGTAGAGAATTACGGGGACGGAAATGCCGGGGCCAGACTTGTAAACGGGCCCCAGGGTGGGATCGGTTTCCTCGATGACGGGGCCTGCCGGCTGAGTGACCGCTGCCGCGGGCGCTGGTCCGTTGCGTGAAGCGACCGCGGTCTCTGGCGCGGCGTTTTCGTGCTGGTCGTGCCAGTCGGGGACGGGTTCGGCGCTTTTGATCCAGGCGGCTATGTACAGGTCGCGCAGCATCGAGGCTCCGGCGGCTAATCTTTCTGCGGTGAACTGTTTGGAATCGGGTGTGCCTTCGCCGTCGAAGCCATGCTGTTTGTCGAGCTGGTAGACGCGTTCGACGAGCGTGTTGCTGTGGCGAAGGTACGCGAGGTAGTCGTCCCACTCGTCGTTGATGGGGTGGACGGGCGCGAGGAGCGGCTGGACGTCGGAGACATTGATGGCCGCGTCGACGAATGCGGTTTCAAGCTGGCTGTGGATTTTGTGATCCGTGGTGTAGCCGTAGGGATTTTCTTTCTCGGCCCAGCCGTTGTAGTTGATGGTGACGTGGAGGGGCTGGGAGCCGTCGGCGACGTAGTGGCCCAGCCATCCGGCGTAGAAGAGGATGGCGGCTTCGACGGGCCTGGTGTCCTGATGAGCGGCGGAGAGGTTGCGGTAGTCGCGCATGGCGGACTTGAGGCGCTCCCAGACTTCGCTGACGATGTACGGCTGGAATCCGACCTTTTCGGGGCGGAGGTCGGCGGCGCGGTCGGGGTGCGCGGCAATGTAGGCGTAGAGCGCGGCGATGTATTGGTAGCGCTGGCGTGGCAGGGTACCGATGAGGTCGGCGTATTCGATGTCGATGAAGTGGTCGGGGGCCTGGGCGGCGTTGAGTTCGGGCTCGGCGCGGGAACGCCAGCGATCGGGCTCAGGGCCGAGGTACGCAATTTCGTTGATGGCCTCGGGGGTGCGCATAAAGGCGGGCATGTCGGCGGGGAGAGACTCCGCGGCGAGGCGGTTGATCATGGTGTGACCTTTGCTGCCCCAGGCGTGGGAGGCGGGGACGGCGACGAGGCAGAGCAGGAGCAGAACGGAGAGCAAGGGCAGCGATTTCATCCTGGGCTGAGTATAAGGCGAGGGCGTTTCAGTATAGAGATGGAAATGCAGGTCCTTCGACTCGCGGTTTTGAAATGTGTTGCGCAAAAAGCGGCGCAACGATGCGGAAGGCTCGCTCAGGATGACGGATTGTTCGCTTTTTCTCTAGGCAGTTGCGATGGCTCGGGAAATGTAACTGTGGCTGATCATTTTGCACCGGCATGCATGAGACCTTCGATACCTTCGGCGGTTTTGGGGAGCGCGCAGGTGAGGCAGTCGAGGGCGCCGTCGAGTTTGACGTAGAAGATGTCTTCGATGCGGACTCCGATTTTTTCTTCAGGGATGTAAATGCCGGGCTCAATGGTGAAGACCATTCCTTTCTCGATGGGCTTCGAGTAGTCCCAGGGATCGTGAACGTCGATGCCGACCAGATGGCCGATGCCGTGGATGAAGTATTTGCCCAGCGGCTCACCGTGGAGGTCTTTGCCGTGGGCGTTCATGGAATTGAAGGCGGTGGTGTCGAGGGAGTCGGAGTAGCGGCGGTAAGGGTCGTTGATGCGGGACTTGCCGGCAACGAAGGCTTCGATGGCGGCGCGCTGGGCTCCGAGGACGATGTTATAGATTTCGCGCTGGCGGGCGGTGAAGCGGCCGTCGACGGGCATGGTGCGGGTGATGTCGGAGGCGTACATCGAGTATTCGCCGGCGGCGTCGACGAGGAGGACATCGCCGGACTGCGTGGTGCGGCTGTTTTCGGAGTAGTGGAGGATGGTCGAGTTGGGACCGGAGCCAACGATGGGAGCGTAGGAGGGGCGTTCGCAGCCGTTGGCCATCAGGGTTTGGACGATGATGCCCGCGGCGGCGCGTTCGGTGATGCCGGGGTGAATGGCGGCGATCATGGCGAACTGGGCTTTGACGGAGGCGTCGCTGGCTTTGCGAAGGAGGTCGAGTTCGCCGGAATCTTTGATGGCTCGAAGCGGGGCGATGAGGGGGCGGACGTCCTCGAGCGCGGCGGCGGTGTTGGATCCGAGAGTGGTGGCGGTCCAGGTGGCGAAAGCGCGGGCCTGGGGGCTGTCGGGCTGGGAGAAGAGATTGCGCTCGAGGTAGCGGTCGGCGCGGAGAAGCTCGCCGAGGATCGCGGGCAGCTCGGTGAGGGGCTGGACTTCGTCGACGCCGGTGAGATGAGGGGCTCCGGGCGAGGAGGCGTCGAGTTTGGGGCCGGTGTAGCGCTCTTCGCGGAGATTGCGGGTGGGCAGGAAGAGGATTTCGCGGTAGGCGCGGGCGGGGTGGAGAGCGTCGGCGCCGGAGGGGGCGACGATGAGGAGCGCGGCTCCGGGCTGATTCCAGCCGGTGAGGTAGTAGAAGTCGGAGTCCTGGCGATAGGGCGTGAAGTCGGTTTCGGATTCTTCGGCGGCGAAGAGGATTGCGATGCCCTCGTTGAGGGATTGGCTGAGATGGACTCGGCGGGCGTGGTAGTCGGCGGAGGGTTGGCGTTCGAGAGCGGGGGCGAAGAGTGGGGCTGAGACGAGCAGGAGAAGAATGGCGAGACGGAGGAATTTCGGAAATTTCATTTGCAAGGAAGTGTAAAGGGGGAAGCTGGAAGCAGGAAGCCCGAAGGTCCTCTGGGAGAAAGTTGGACCGCTCTGCAGAGTGGGCTGTGACTTGTCCTCAGCGATTCTGCGCGTTTTTTTGCGCGGCCAACCTGTGCTTAGTGCTTCCTGAGCCTCCTGGGCGTGGCGCCACGGACTAACCGCTTTCCTTTCTCTTATCCGGCCTTGTCCGTGGGAAAGGGGTGCTACGCTCAGTTGCAGAATGTCCTCGCCTTCATCGCAGTCGCCGCAAACTCCACTCGCTCCGCAACCCGTCAGGCTCTGGTGTCCGGTTTGCGCCCGCTCGGTCGACGACCCCCTCGTGTGCGGCGACTGTTCGGCTGTCATCTGCCGGGTCTGCGGCACGCCGCTCGAATCTCCCGACGAGCTTGCCTTCGGATAAGAAGTTGGCCCGCCCTCAGCAACCCGCTCCTGAACCGGTGATCGTCAGTCCTCGATGGCTCCTCAGCGCGTTTGCCTGCACCGTTCTGCTCGCCGCCTTCTGCGGATACGCCGCTCTCTGCTTCCTCTTCTACCAGGGCCAGTGGCAGCTGATCTACCATCCCTCGCGCACCATCGCCGCGACGCCTGCCTCTGCCGGCCTGGCGTTCGACGAAGTCCACTTCGACGTCGACGAAGCCGGCCAGCCCCGGCTCGATGGATGGTGGATCCCCGCCGCTCCCAACTCCAAATACGTAACCGCCACGGTGCTTTATCTTCACGACGCCCGCGGCTCCCTGTCCGATTGCCTCCCCGTGGCCGGGACTCTCCATTCGGTTGGCATCAACGTCTTCGCCTTCGACTATCGGGGCTTTGGACGCTCCGCTGGTGCTCACCCCACCGAACAGCTCAGCACTGAAGATTCCGTTGCCGCCTGGACCTGGCTCACCGACATCCGTCACATTCCTCCGCGCAGCATCATCGCCTTCGGTGACGGCGTTGGGGCGGTTTTCGCCGCCCGCCTTGGCGCGCAATTCGCGCCGGCCGGGGTTATTCTCGAAGACCCAGGCGTCTCCGCGCGATCGACATTCGCGGCCGACGCCCGGACCCGCATTTTGCCACTGTGGCTGTTACAGAACGAGAAACTCGACCCGACTGCCGATCTGGCGAGCGCCCACGTTCCCCGCTTGTTTCTCGATATGCGCGGCGATTCAGTGCGCACGCGCGCCCTGTTCGATGCGTCGTCCTATCCGAAGCAGTACTTCGACCTGAGGACCGTGCCCAATGGCGGCCCTGGCTCTGCCTTCACCGCGACTCTTCGGCGCTTCTTCGACGATGTACTGCGATAGGGGTTCACAGCGGCTGAATTTTGAGAACTAGGTCCGCATCAGCCCGTAGAGCGTGAACACCGTCACCAGGACGACCGCGATCGCCGCCGCGATCACGTAGGGGGCGCGCCGCCAGCGCGACATCGCAGGCTCACCCTCCTCCATCCCGAACTCAGTTGCCGGGTGCTCGCTGGGCAGCATGAACGGATCTGCGAACAGCGCGCCCTGGGCCTGGGTGTCCGACGGCCGCATCGCAATGACGCGCGGCTTCGCGCCGCTCGCGCTCATCTCTGCGTTCATCGGATCCGGCTTCTCCACTAACGGTTCCGCGACAACCTTCTGCTCGGCCGCTGCCACCCTGGTCTTTGATCCAACTGCGGGCCCAACCACGTCCTCGGCGACGATGGTCCTCTTCCGGATCTTCGACAGCGGCTCGATACGCACCGCATCGCGCCCGATTTCCGGCAGCAGCTCCAACCGCGTTCCGGCCAGTGCCGCCACTTCGGTCGCTCCCGCAATCCCACTCAGCGCCCGCCGCACTGCGCGCGCCATCGACTCGGGGAGGAGCTGCAGCACCGGATCGTTTTCTCCGGACGGAAATCTGCCGGTGACTGCGTGCGCGGCCATCCGCGCGGCCCAGCGCACGTCGTCTGCAGCGGCCATTCCAAAACCCGGTCCCGCCATCTGCAGGCAGTCGCTGCGCAACTTGATCGTGTCGCCCATCGCGACCACGCTTCCCGCGTCGACATGCCGATGGACCAGGCCGTTCGCGTGCATCATGCCCAGCGCGGCCAGCACCGCGTCAAGAACCTGGCGCCCTTCGGCCGCTGTGAGCAGCCGCTCGCGCAGCACATCGCCGAGGTTCTCCTCGGTCATCTCCATTGCGGCGACGACCACGGGAACATCGTCCAGATGCGAGACTGCGACCTCCTGGATCGCCACCACGTTCGGGTGGTGAATCTCCGCCGCGGCCTGCAACCGCTCCAGCAACTCGTCCTCATCGTTGAGGGCTTCGGTAATGCTCAGCATCACGGGCACGCCGTCGGGCCCGATGGCCTCGAACCACGCGCGCCGCCCCTCGGGCCGGATCAGACGGCCAAGAAGCCAGCGGTCTTCCACCTTGCGGCCTTCGAAGTCGCCCCACAGCATCATGGAATTCAGGCCTGCTGTCGCCATAGCTTGCTCTCCTTCCGCGGTCGCGACATGTCGCGCCGTTTCGACACACTTCCCACCCTTTAATTGCTAGTAAACAGCCTGCCGCGACTAAGTTGGCCGCCTTTTTTCATGTCAGGTACAAAGGTTGGTACGAATCTGCACTGCTACGTGCGAAGCCAATCTGCCAACGAGGCCCCCCTCCCCCTGGGGGGCGGGATCCTGGCAAGTTGCTGAAAAGAGGCGGGTTCTGGAGGGGCAGTTGGTGACCGCGGCAAGTTGCTGGGAAAGCGGGAGATAGGGGCAGCGTTTGGTCGCGGGGTGTGGCGCACAGGGCGGGTGGCTGTGGCGGGTGGTGCGTGGTTGTCGATTGCTGTCCATGTCTTTAAACCAATGGAAAAGGCCGCCTGGTGGCGGCCTTTTTCTTTTCTTACCCTCTATTATCAGAATACCAAGTTCGGAGAATAAAACTGCCAAATATCTTTGCGGGTTTTGGCGTGGAAGTGGTTATAAGTCAGGGGTCGTTACTTTGGATTTTTGGGCTGGGGCTTGACAGATTTTTGGGGTGAACCCCTGGAGTGAGACAGTTCGAGTTTTGACAGTTCGCCGTTA
>CAZHTJ010000146.1:0-6904 GCA_964535525.1 uncultured Acidobacterium sp.
GATCGCGGAAATCGTCGAGGACATGCGATTTGTATTCGTCGAAGGTGGGCGTGTGCGCGGGTTTGGTGTCGACGACCTGGAAGACGGCGAAGGTGTTGTCGCCGGTGGACGCGACCTGGGCGGGGCTGCCGGGGCTTGAAGCGAAAGCGGCGGCGAGAAGTTTGGAGCTGTCGCTCATGCCGGGCAGGGTTGCGCCGGTGGCGACGTAGTCGCTGGTGAGGACGGGGACGTGGTGGGCGGCGGCGGGCTGGGCGAGCGAGGATTTCTGCGCTTCGGTGGCGAGCTGATTGACGAAGTTCTGTTCGGCCTGCGCCTCGCGCTGTTTGGTGAGGGTTTCGACGATGGAGGCCTTCACCTCATCGAGGGGCTTGGTGTGGGCTTCCTGTTTTTCCTCGGTCTGAATGATGTGGTAGCCGAATTGAGTGCGGACGAGGCCGGAGATTTGGCCGGGTTGCTGGGCAAAGGCGGTCTGATCGAATTCGGCAACAGTGGTGCCGTGCTTGATCCAGCCGAGTTCACCGCCCTGGTCCTTCGAACCGGGATCGTCGGAATTTTTCTTCGCTAATTCGGCGAAGTCCTTGCCGTTGTCCTTGCGGAGCTGGTCGAGAATGGCCTGAGCTTTGGCTTTGGCGGCCGCGTCGGCGTTGGCCCCGCCGTTGGGATCGACGGAGATGAGGATGTGGCGGACTTTGACCTGGGGATCGACCTTGTAGAGAGCGAGATTCTGGTTGTAGTACTGCTGAATGTCGGCCTGGGCGATCTGCGGCTTGCCGCCGGGGAGATATGTATCGTTGACGGTTACGTATTGGATTTTGCGGGTTTCGGGATCGGCGTTGTTATAGCGGGCGGCGTTGGTTTTGTAGAAGGCCTGGAGCTCGGTATCGGTTGGGTTGATGGTCTTGCGGATGTCGTCGGCGGTGAGGACGGCGTAGTCGAATTTGATTTTGGTGTCCTGCTTGAGCTGTGCGTCGTGTATCTCGGCGTCGGAGACGGTGACGCCGCCGGTGATGAGGTCGCGGAGGCGATCAGCGACGATCTGTTGCTTGATCTGGCCCTCGAATTTCTCGACGGACATCTGGAGCTGCTCGGAGATGAGCTCGGCATACTGGGTGTCGCCGATGTACTTGCCTTCGGGGAAGAGAACCTGGCCGAGCTGGCCGGTGTGGAGAAAGCGGCGGACGTCCTCATCGGAGGCAGTGATGCCGAGGCGGCTGGCTTCGGCGAGCATGATGCGCTGCTGGATGAGTTGCTGGCCGGCCTGCTGCATGAACATGGGCATGTACATGTCGGGGATTTGCTGGCCGCGCGACATGCGACGGACGGCCTGCTGCACGTCGACGACGGGGATGGTTTCTTCGGCGGGGAGGAAGCGGCCGAGGATGCCGCCATGGCGGATGGTGGCGAAGGTGTCGGAGGAGGCGGTCTGGTCGTTGAAGATGCCGGGCACGAGGAAGATGACCATCGTGATGCAGGTGAAGCCGATGATGCCGATGAAGATGAACCGGGTGAGATGGGTTTTTGTCTGCAGGAAGCGAATCATGGGATGGTGACAGCCTTTTCTGTAACGGCGCTCTGGCGGGCCGGTGAGGCGCGGAGAGGCGGATTTCTGAAGTCCTTTCAAGTATAGCCGGTAGCCTGTGGGCGGTAGCCGGTCGCGGGAGTTGGGGGCCGGGAGTTGGGGGCCGGGAGCGACAGGGCATAGGGACCTGGCGCGGGCATGCCCCGAGCCATTGAGTTTCAAGATGGTACAGGGCAGTACTTCCGGGCTGAATCAGAATCGATTTGCGTTGACGTTCAGGTGACAGGAGGAGTCTTCTGCTTGCTGTGGGGTGAACCTGGCCTTCGCTTGTTTTTGGGGAGTGCGGGTTTTTTCGCGGTGGTGAAGTTTCAAAATGGTACAGGGCAGTACTTCCGGGCTGAATCAGAATCGATTTGCGTTGACGTTCAGGTGACAGGAGGAGTCTTCTACTTGCTGTGGGGTGAACCTGGCCTTCGCTTGTTTTTGGGGCGTGCGGGTTTGTTCGCCCGTAGTGAAGTTTCAGAATGGTACAGGGCAGTACTTTCGGGCTAATCAGAATCGATTTGGGTTGACGTTCAGGTGACAGGAGGAGTCTTCTGCTTGCTGTGGGGTGAACCTGGCCTTCGCCGGTTTGGGTGTTGGTTTTGCGGTTTTTTGCTTTTTTTTTGCATCGATCCGACCCTATCGAGGGCCGGGCGGGATGTACTGCTCGAGATAGCGGAATCTGAGGGTTTCGACGTGGACGGAGGTACCGGGACCTTCGCTGAGGGCATGCGTGCGGTTGGGATAGTCCATGAAGTCGAAGGTCTTGCCGAGCGCGATGAGGCGATTGACGAGCATTTCCGTTCCCTGAAAGTGGACGTTATCGTCGCCGGAGCCGTGGATGATGAGCAGATGCCCGGTGAGACTTTCGGCGAATTTGATGGGAGAGCCGTCGTGGTAGCCGGTGGAGTTATCTGAGGGCAAGCCCATGTAGCGCTCCTGGTAAATGGTGTCGTAGAGCTGCTCATCGGGGACCGGCGATGAGGCGACGGCGGCCTGGACCTGGCCGGGGTAGCGAAACATTTCGTTGAGGGTGGCGGAGCCGCCGCCGCTGTGACCCCACATGCCGACGCGGGCGGGATCGATATAAGGATGGGCCTGCTCGAAGGCGGTGATGGCCTGGGACTGCTGCTGTGAATTGATGATTCCGATTTGGCCGTAGATGGCTTTACGCCAGGCACGGCCGCGTGGAGCGGGGGTGCCCTGGTTATCGAAGCTGACGACGACGTAGCCTTCGCGCGCGATCGCCTTATCGAGGGTGAAGCGCCAGGCGTCGTGCACCATGGTGGCGGCAGGCTCGCTGTAGACGTTGATGAGCAGGGGGTACTTCTTTGCGGGATCGAAATGGGGAGGCTTCACGATGAAGGTGCTGAGCATTATTGCGCCGTTGGCGACCGGGGTTTCAGTGAATTCGATGGGTTCGGGATCGAGGGCGTTTTCCTTCGCGATGAGGTCGTCGTTGGTGACCATGGAGCGAACGACCTGGTGGGAGTCGACGCGGACGAGGTCGTAGCTGGTGGGGTGGGTGGCGCTGGAGTAGCCGTGGATGGCCCAGGCTCCGTTGGGCGACGCGTTGTAGAAATTGGTGCCGGTGAGATTCGCTGGGGTGATGCGCTCCGGGTTTCCAGTTCCGTCGAGGCGGGAACGGTAGAGGTAGGTGCGAATCGGATCGTCAGGGGACGCGGTGAAGTAGAAGAAGCCGTGGGCTTCATCCAGCAGGACGGGGGTGATGATGTCGGCGGGGAAGTTGGTGATGAGGCGAGGCTGGCCGGTGTCGCGGGAGATGAGGAAGGCGTGGCGCCAGCCGTCGCGCTCGCTGATCCAGAGGAGGTCGGTTTTGCGAGGGGATGCGGAAGCGGAGAGCCACTGAAAGTTGTCGACGAGGTCGACCCAGGCGGGGTCTTTGTCTTCAAAGAGGAGGCGGGATTTGCCGGAGCGGGCGTTGGCGATGAGGACGCGGTTGGTGTTCTGGAGGCGATTGAGGTTTTCGAGGATGAGCTCGCCTGAATCGCCGATCCAGTCCATGCGCGGGATGTACTGATTGCGGGGATCGCCGGGGACGTCGATCCACTGGGTCGCGCCGCCCTGCGCGCCGATCACACCGACGCGAACAGCGGCGTTGGCGCCGCCGGGATGGGGGTAGCGATACTGGAAGAGGGTTGGGTACTCGGCTTTCGTGTCATTGATGAGGGCATAGTCGCCGACGCCGGACTGGTCGAACTGCCAGTACGCGATGGAGGCGGAGTCGGGGCTCCAGCGAAACGCGTCGCGCAGGGCGAACTCCTCTTCGGTGACCCAGTCGGTCGTGCCGTTGATGATTTCGGTGGAACCATCGTGGGTGAGCTGGCGGACGGAGCTGTCGGCGAGAGTCTCGACATAGAGATTGTTGGCCTGAACCCAGGCGACGCTGCGGCCGTCGGGTGAGAATTTCGCGAACATGAGCGAGGAGGGTGGGGCGTCCACGCCGAGTTTGGTGAGATGGCCGTCGGCAAGGCGGAGGACCCAGTAATCGCCGCGGGTGTTCTGGCGCCAGACCTTTTGAGTATTGGTAAAGATGAGCAGCTGTGTGTGGTCGCCGGACCACTCATAGTCGTCGATCGCGAGGGGCGCGGATTGGCCGGGTGGGATCAGCTTTTCCGCGGAGATGATGACGGTGCGTTTGCCGGTTGCCGTTTCGTACGCGACGAGATCGGTACCTCGGAGGTCGGTGGCTCCGGATTTGGCGGCGGAGTCTTCGAGGATGGTGTAGCGGTCGCCGTCACTGAGCCAGCGGCTCTCCTTTGGCGCGTGCGTGCGGTACTCGTGCTTTTCGTATATCGCGTGGAGCGTTTGCACGAACTGGGGCGAGGGCCCTGGAGTGTCGGGTGCGATTTGGGCGATGAGCGGCGCGGGGCCGGCAAGGGCCAGAGCGATCAGGGAGAGGCGGAGCCGCCGGTGGAGCGTGTGAACGATGGGAGGCATGGGTTTCCAGGATAAAGGTGTAGAGAGTGCAGAGCCAGTGTTCAACGAGACGCGCCGGAGCGCAAGTTGCAAGGGGGAGTTAACGGAGGTTGTTGCGGCATTGCGATCAGCGACGTTAGGTGGGCCATTGGCTGTCGGAAATCCACAGACAAAACTCCGGCGTGTCCTGGGTGAGGGTAGCGAAGGCGATTCCGGGGAGCGAGAGGGTTGGTGGCGGCCCTGCCGTCACCTTGTACTTAACAATTGATCCTGTTCCTTTGCCGCCGGTGCCATCCTGAAAGACGACATAGACATTGCCGGAGTCGTCGAAGGCAAGGCCGCCGATTTTATTCTTCGCCGGTACATTGATCGCCACGCTTTGAAGCGACAGCGACGCGCCCGTGGCCGAGGCGGGCAGGGCGCTCCAGTAGAGGCCCTCGTCGGCACTTACCCATAGCCCTTTATTGTTGACGGAGAGATGGGTGGGACTTTTCAGGCCGGTCGCGGTTCCGGGCGGCAGCGGCGTTCCATTACTCAGGTCGTACATATTGACCTGTGAATCTACTTCGTCGCAGACAAACAGGATGCCATTGGCGATCGCGACATCTCGAACCGAGTTAGCGGGCTGGTCGTTGGTTTTGGCCTTGCACGCGCCCGTCCTACAGGTCACGCCCAATCCGCCATTGGTTTGGCTTACCGGGGTTGCTTTGGCACCCTTGAGGTCGCCGAATTGCGAGGCGACGAAAGTGCCATTGAGGAAGGGCGCCTTCGGATACTGGGTTTGCAGATAGGTGGACACGCAGCCGGAGCCAAGCGCTCCGTTGATCTGACCATTGGGGCCGGCGGTCAGGCCGACCCTGGCGACAACGTTGCTGTCCTGGTTGGAGACGAAGCAGTTTGCCGGCAGCTGTGAGGAGTCGAACGCAATTCCGAAGGGATGCATGATCGACTGACCTTCGGCGATGACGGTATCGAGGTAGGTGAACAGCGGCCCCTTGCCAGGAGGGCCTTTGAAGACAAGTACGCCGCTGGAGCTTCCGCCACCATTGACCACAAAAAGATTGCCGCCCCAAACGGCCATTCCGCGGAGCTCGTCGAGGGTGACGCCCGCGGGCACAGACAGAGCATTCCGGGTCTGCGGCGGCTGGTCGCTCGGTTGGCCATGGGTAGAGAAGCCCCAGATGTTATTCGTTCCGGTGGGACCGCCGTGAAAGGTGACGAGTAACATTCGCTCCTGCTCCTTTTGATTCTTCTCATCTGCCTGTGCGACGAGGATAGCGGATCTTTGTACCGGGGGATAGTTTTCACGTGGGGAAAAAAACTCGCGTCAACCATGCCTCCAGGCAGACTGGTTCAAGAAAGTAATGGCGCGGTCGCTCATCTATCAAGCACATGTGGAGGCGCGTGCTCGTCGCGGGGAGGAGGGTCCGAACCCCGGTGAAGATCTTCACTATGTGAGGGGATGGCTTGCGGTAGTCTCTGCAAAGAATCGATGGCGCGCTATGCGGTTCGTTGGGATTCGAGTTTGCTGATGCGGACCTGGAGGTCGTGGAGATTCAGGATGGCGTCGAGTTTTGTGTTGACCTCGGAGAAGCGGGAATCGAGCCTCGAATTCACGGAATCCAGCTTTGTGTTCAATTCGGAACTCAGAGCGTCGAACTTTGTGTTCATCTCGGAGCTAAGAGAATCGAACTTGGTGTTCATCGCGGAAAAGCGCGCTTCGTTGACCCGTTCGAGCGCAGAGATACGCGCGTCGAGGGCCTTAATTTCACCGCGCAACTCCTGAATGCCGGGCGCGACGAAGTCCTGCACCGCCTGGCGAACGCCGGTAATGACGTCGGAATTGGCCATCTCTTCCTCTGCTTTGACAGTAGTACGGGACGCTTGTGGCTTTGCTAACCGATTTGGGTCGACGGATGCACTTTTGTACTAGTCGCCGGGGAGATGGTCGCGGTACTGGTCCCAATGGGCAATTAGTGTATGGATCACGGGGGAGCCTACGCGGTATGCGGCTTCTAATGCGGGGATGCCGCCGATGTAGGGAGCGGTGAGGGATTCGGCGGCGGAGTGGCCGGGGGCCTGGGTGGAGTAGTTGGAGGCGGTGCGGAGGAGGAGGAAGCGGCGGAAGTCGGCGCGGTGCATTTGGTCGAGGCGGGTGAGGGCTTCGGCGATGCCGGAGTCTTCCATGGCGGTCATGGTGAAGCGGCCCTGGCCTTTGGTGTGGATGCGGACCCAGTCTTCGGCCCATTGGTTGAGGATGACGCCGTGCCAGTAGGAGTCGGAGGCAAGGACGTCGCCCTGGAGCACGAAGGGCGGCTTTTGGGCGTTGGGGAAGCCGGTGTAGGTGTCTCGGAAGGCGGCGACTTCCGGAGTGTCGATGACGGGAACGTTTTGGAGGGGCGT
>CAZHTJ010000147.1:0-1183 GCA_964535525.1 uncultured Acidobacterium sp.
ACCCCCGCCAGCCCCGACTTCTTCCGCGCCCAAACATACCAGATCAAACAAGCGGTCCCGCTCCACGCATACAGCGGCGAGCTCAGTGGAGTCATCAACAGCAATAAGAGGACCGCGGCCCCGTTCACCACCGCCAGCACCGGCATGGTCTTCGACCGCATCCGCGTCGAACTCACGTGGATGATCGCCGGCAGCAGTAACAGCTGATCGAACGGCCACGAATACGGCGAAACCATGGTCGAAATCAAAAGCAGCGCAGGGCCGTCCTCTGACCAGTTCCACACGTCCCTCCGCCGCCAGTAATACCGGCTGCACAGCGCCAGCCCCAGCACCGACGGCACCCCCTGCATCCACACCGGATGCCCCGGCACCATGAAGCGCAGCAGGAACGACAAATTCGCCAGGTACTGACCCTCGATATGCTCGGCGCGAATCGCCGCCAGATAGTGCGGCCAGATGTGTGGGTCGAAGAACAGAGGGAAAATGGCCGCCGCCGCCAGCCCCGCTCCGAACGCGCCCAGCAGCCGCCAGTTCCTCTTCCGTACGCATTCGATCAGAATCACCGGCCACAGCAACAGGAAAAGATGCGGCTTCATCGCCGGCATCAGCAGCGCCAGCCCAGACCAATACGGCCGCCGCTCGTGGTACTTGAAGAAGAACGCTATGCCTGCCAGCAGAAAGATCGATGTCTGCCCCGCCATCGCACAGCCGAGGATCGGCGCAAACAGATATACGAACAGCGGCGGCGGCTTCGAGCCCATGCGCAGGCACTTCACTGACAGCAGCGCCAGCGCGATCAGCACCAGCAGCCACACGAACGCCCCCACCTGCGCGCTCAGGTACCCCAGCGGCGCAACCACGCACAGCGCCCACGGCGGATTGCGCATGATGAAGGGTTCGCGGTAGCCCGCTCCGGCCGCGTTCTCGATCCGTAGAATCGCCTGCCCGGAATAGGGGTTCTGATGCGCCTGCAGCAGCTTCGCCGAGCTCCAGTAGCAGATAAAGTCCCGGTCCGCCGCGTTCCGGTAGAGCGCCGTGCTCAGCAGCGCCAGCGAAACCAGCAACAGCAAAACCGCCACCACAGTCTGGATTGGCTTTGCAACACTCCCGTGCCGGGATTCCAACGTTCCCCACCCTTTTTTCAGGAAGTCCCCTCAGTGTATGGCTCCAAAAAGGCCCGCAA
>CAZHTJ010000147.1:1283-6892 GCA_964535525.1 uncultured Acidobacterium sp.
CTCGATACCTGGCTCGATCTCGAACGCATCGCCTCGCTCGAAATCTCTTCCGAAGATCCGGCCCACCCTTTTGAGAAGGCGCTCGCCGGTTCGGCCAGCGAAGGCTGGCACGCCGCCGATCCCGGCCCGCAAACCATCCGCATCAAGTTCGACGAGCCCGTCGCCATCCGCCGCATTCGCCTTGAATTTCGCGAACCCAACGCCGAGCGCTGGCAGGAATTCGCTCTCTTCGCCCTCACCAACGGCGAAAAACGCGAGATCGTCCGCCAGCAGTGGAGCTTCAGCCCCAACGGATCCACCACCGAAGTCGAGGACTACACCGTGAACCTCACCGGCGTCTCCGCTCTCGAACTCGCCATCGATCCAGGCCGCCACGACAAGAACGCCCACGCCTCGCTTCAATCCATCGCCATCGCGTAGGACTCGAGGCCGGTCGGCGTCCGAGGACGGGTGCTCCAATCATTTGATCGCGGCGACCTGACAGGTGCGTCGCCGCGTAACTCGATGTGGCCGGAGCGCCAACTCAGGCCCGCACGTGGCGAAAAAATCCCCACAACACCGCGGCGTTCCGGCGCCAGGGTCGCGTCGAATCGTCCCGGCATCGCAAACACTGACTGTCTTTTCCATCTCCACCCTCCACCCCATTCTCCTGCGCCCAGCAATTCCCAAACTCTGAACTCTTGACGCCAATCCCACCCCGCCCTTACCTTGACTCCAGGCGCGAAGGGCGCATCCAGTCCGCGGAAAGGGCCGTGCCCACCTTAGCCGTTCCACAATTCAGCGAATCTTCTTTCTGCCTCAACTGTGCGGACTCCCGAGGCGCCCCCGCTTTTTGCGGACCCTGAAAGGAGCTTCGTGTGCCCGAACTGCCCGCCCGTCCTTCGCTCGAACAATACAAAAAGCAAGCCAAAGAACTCCTCCGCGCCGTCGAGGCTCGCAATTCCGACGCCCTCGATGCCCTGCGCCGCTGGCACCCTCGCTTCCGCAAACTCACGCCAGAACAAGTCTCCGGCCAGCTCTCCGCCATCACACTGGCCGAGGCCCAACTCGTCCTCGCCCGCGCGCACGCCTTCCCTTCCTGGCCCAAGTTCGCCGCTCACCTTGCAACCCTCGAGACCCTCCGCGCCCTCGAAGACCCCTCCGCCCCCGCCGCCCTCCGCGATCCCGAGTCGCTCTTCCTCGAGTTCGCCTCCGTCGAGCGCAACGGCTGGCACGGCTCCGGCTCATTGCAACAGGCGAACCTCATCCTCTCTCGCTATCCGCACGTCGCCACGGCCAGCATCTACTCGGCCGCCGTCCTCGCCGACGAGCCCACCCTCCGCGCCTTCCTCGCTCAGCCGTCCCAGTCAGCCCTCGCACTCGCCACCGGCCGGGGCGGCCCGTACAACTGGGACGCGCTCACTTACCTTTGCTTCTCCCGCTACCTCCGTCTCGACCCCTCGCGCTCCGACGCTTTCGTCGCCTGCGCCCGCCTGCTTCTCGATGCAGGCGCCAACCCCAATACCGGCTGGATGGAAACGCTCGACGAAGATCCGCCTCGCGAGTTCCTCGAATCGGTTCTTTACGCCGCCGCCGGTCTCGCCAAACATCCCGGCCTGACTCGCCTCCTGCTCGAACGCGGCGCCGACCCCAACGACGAAGAAACCTGCTACCACGCGCCGGAAACCTACGACAACACCGTCGTCAAAATCCTCATCGATTCCGGCCGCTGCAACGAGCGCTCCCTCGCCTGGCTCGCCGCCCGTAAAGCTGACTGGCACGACGAGAAGGGCCTTCTCCTCGCCCTCGAAGGCGGCGCCAACCCCAACTACATGACCCAGTGGAGCCACACGCCCTTCCAGCATTCCATCCGCCGCGACAACGGCCTCGTCATGATCGAAATGTTCCTCGATCACGGCGCCGATCCGTATCTCCGCAATGTGCACAACCAACGCAACGCCTTCCAGATGGCCGCGTATCACGGCCGCGGCGACATCCTCACCGCCCTCGAACAACGCGGCCTCACCGTCAACTTCGAAGGCCCGACGCCCGACCTCGACGCTCTCGTAGCCGCCTGCGCCCGTGCGCAACTCGACCGCGCAAAATCCCTCATCGCCGTAAACCCCGATCTGCAACCGCGTCTGTTACAAATTGGAGGCTCGCTCCTCGCCCGCTTCGCCGGAGCCGCCAATCTCGCGGGCGTCCGCGCCCTCCTCGACCTCGGCATCCCCGTCGACGCCCTCTGGCCCGAGGGCGATCCTTACTTCGACATGCCCCGCAATTCCACCGCCCTCCACTACGCGGCATGGCGCGCTCATCATGATGTCGTCCGCGAACTCATTGCCCGCGGCGCCGACGTCAACGCCACCGACGCCCGCAACCGCACCCCCCTTCAGCTCGCCGTGAAGGCCTGCATCGACTCGTATTGGCAACGCCGCCGCCAGCCCGATTCCGTCGCCGCCCTCCTCCAGGCCGGCGCTACAAAACAGGGCATCAAACTCCCCACCGGCTACGACACCATCGACCAGCTGTTACGGTCATCCTGAACGAACCACCAATCTCGACAAAACAGAAGCAATGCAGCCCCCAGGCCCCGGGAATAAACTGTCTCCGTGCCCCTCAACCCCAGCGCCGACCCCAGCCTCTTCGTCCGCCCCATTGCCCCCGACGACTACGACCGATGGCTCCCCCTGTGGGACGGCTACAACGCCTTCTACGGCCGCTTCGGTCCCACCGCGCTGGCTCCCGAAATCACTCGCACCACCTGGGCCCGCTTCTTCGACCCCGCCGAGCCCGTTCACGCCCTGGTCGCCGAAAGCCGCGGCCAACTCCTCGGCCTCGCCCACTACCTCTACCACCGCAGCACCACCGCCATCGCACCCATCTGCTACCTCCAGGATCTCTTCACCGCCGAGCCTGCGCGAGCACGCGGCGTCGCCCGCGCCCTCATCGGCGAAGTCTATGCCCAGGCCAAACGCGCCGGCTCCTCGCGCGTCTACTGGCAAACCCACGAAACCAACCAAACCGCGCAGCATCTCTACGACAAAATCGCCGAGCGCTCCGGCTTCATCGTCTACCGTCAGCTCTTCTGATCCCACGAATTCTCACGAAGCTCGAACCCGGAGAATAATCCTCTGATGATCGCCCGCCGCACCACCCAATCCCTGATGGCTCTCGCTGTGCTCGCCGCCCTCGCAACCCACGCCCAGCAGCCGCGCCCCACGCCGCCCACGCGCGATCCCCACACGCCCGGCTACGTCACCGCCACGGAGCTCCCTGACGGAACCCTTCCGCCCCCCAACAAAGACGGCAACTTCATCCTCGGCCCCACCCATCCCGCCGCACCCGAAAGCTCCGCGAACCCCGCCGTCCCCCAGGGCACGGTCACCGAAATCACCATGACCTCCGCCGACAGCAAGCTCTACCCAGGCATCGCCCGCGACCCCGACACCCACGGCACGCCAGACCCGGATCATCCCGAGCGCCTCATCGTCACCACCAGCCATCCGCATCCCTGGACGCGCACCGTCACCGTCTACGTCCCAAAGCAATACGTCGCCGGCAAGGCTGCGCCCTTCATCGTCGGCGCCGACGGACCCGACCGCACCCTCTTCACCGCCCTCGATAATCTGATCGCCGAACACAAAGTCCCCGTCATGATCGCCATCTCCATCCAGAACGGCGGCGGCGACGGCCAGGGCTCCGAGCGCGGCCTCGAGTACGACACCATGTCCGGACGCTATGCCGAGTGGGTCGAGTCCGAAGTCCTCCCGCTGGTCGAATCCAAATGCAACGTCACCCTCACCCACGACCCCAACGGCCGCGCTGCGATGGGCGGCTCCTCCGGCGGAGCGGTCTCGCTCATCATGGCCTGGTATCACCCGGAGCTCTATCATCGCGTCCTCGCCTACTCCGGCACCTGGATCAACCAGCAGTGGCCCTGGAATCCCGACACGCCCCACGGCGCCTGGGGCTTCGTCGACTCGCTCATCCCCAACTCCCCGCGCAAACCCATCCGCATCTGGATGGAGGTCGGCGACCGCGACCTCTTCAACCCCAATTTCATGCGCGACGGCATGCACGACTGGGTCATCGCCAACGAAAAAATGGCCGCAGCCCTCGCCCGAAAGCACTACCACTACCAATTCCTCTTCGCAAAGAACGCCGGCCACGTCGACCACGCGACCAAACTACAAACCCTCCCCGAAGCGCTGGAATATCTCTGGCAGGGCTATCGGGAAAAATGAGCCTTTAGACGCCGGACGACATCTGGCCGCCGAATGCTGACCGCCGGCTGCTGACCGCTGAGTTATCCTTCCCGCATGAAGAAATACGCCTTCACCGCGAAGATCGAACCCGGCCCCGGAGGCGGAGCCTTCGTGATCTTTCCTTACGACGTCGAAAAAGAATTCGGCATAAAAGGTAGAGTCCCCATCCAGGCCACCTTCGAAGGCATTCCTTACGCAGGCTCGCTCATGCGCTGCGGCGCGCAACAGCACATGCTCGGCATCCTCAAATCCATTTGCGAGCAAACCGGCAAACAGCCCGGCGACAAAATCAAAGTTGAAGTTTGGAAGGACGAAGAAGTCCGCACCGTCGAAGTCCCCGCCGAGTTCGCCGCGCTGCTCAAAAAAGAAAAGCTCCTCCCCGTCTTCGAAAAGCTCAGCTACACCCATCGCAAGGAGTACGTCCGCTGGATCACCGAAGCCAAAAAAGAAGAAACCCGCGCCGCCCGCCTCACCAAATCCATTGACATGCTCCGCAAAGGCGTCAGGACTCCCGGCTAAAAATGTCATTCTGAGCGGAGCGCCGGGTGGGATCTCGCCGGCGGTGAAAGCTCTCAGCCGGCGCGAAGTCGAATAGCCTGCCCTGAGCAAGTCGCCGTAAGGCGACGCGTCGAACGGGGACCCCCCGTAGCAGCAAAACACCCCCCCAGCGCATGCTCGAATCGCGGAGGGGAATCGGTCGCGCAGCGGCCGACAAAATTCTCAAGCGGTGAGGGAAATATTTCCCCCCACTGGAAGGGACCTGTGCTCTCTCCCCCGCACCCCGCACCCTGTACCCTGTTCTGTGATGAAACTCCGCAATCTCTCCGCACTCCTCCTCGGCCTGTTCATTTCCGTCGCGCCCGCATTCTCCCAAACCTCAGACCTGGAGACCCGCCGCAAGGCCCTCAACGACCTCTTCACCCAAATCTGGGAAGACCGCCTCAGCCACTCCCCCGAATTCGCCTCCACCCTCGGCGACGACCGCTTCAACGACCAGCTCACCGACTACTCCATCGACGCCTACAACCAGCAGCTCTCCCGTGGCCGCGACTACCTCCGCCGCCTCGGCGAAATCGACACTGCCGGTCTTTCCGACCAGGAGGTCCTCTCCAAAGACCTCATGGTTCGCCAGCTCATCGAGGATCAGGAGGAGTCGGTCTTCAAACCCTGGGAGATGCCCGTCAACCAGTTCAACGGCCTGCACCTCTTGCTGCCGCAACTCGTCCCGCGCCTGCGCTTCACCACGGCAAAGGATTACGACGACTACATCGCGCGACTCAGCAAAGTTCCCACCGCCTTCCGCCAGGTCTCCGACAACATGCTCACCGGCATCGACGACCAGCGCGTCCCGCCGAAATATCT
>CAZHTJ010000148.1:0-6778 GCA_964535525.1 uncultured Acidobacterium sp.
CTCGCCCTGCCCGATCCGCGCTCCCTTTGGCAGCCCGACGGCGTTCATGGCCCGTCGCGCATCCTCGATCACGCCGCCTTTCACTGGACCGACCACGCCTGGGAAGCGCCGCCGTTATCCAGCGCCATCCTCTACGAACTCCACATCGGCACCTTCACGCCCGAAGGCACGCTCGACGCCGCGCAAACCAAACTCGATTCCCTCCGCGAACTCGGCATCACCCACGTCGAGCTGATGCCCGTCAATTCCTTTCCCGGCGTGCAGGGCTGGGGCTACGACGGCGTCGACCTCTTCGCGCCGCACCAGCCCTACGGTTCGCCCGATGCCCTCAAGCGCTTCGTCGACGCTTGCCATACGAAGGGCCTCGCCGTCCTGCTCGATGTGGTCTACAACCACCTCGGACCCGACGGCAATTACCTCGGCAAATTCGGCACGTACTTCACCCACTCCCACCACACGCCGTGGGGCGACGCCGTCAACCTCGAAGACGCAGGCTCGTACGAAGTCCGCCGCTTCTTCTGCGACAACGCGCTGATGTGGCTTCGCGATTATCACTTCGACGGACTCCGCCTCGACGCCGTTCACGCCTACATGGATCGCTCCGCAATCAATTTCATGGAGCAACTCGGCGCGGAAGTCCACGCGCTCCAGGCCCACACCGGCCGCAACTATGTCGTTATCGCCGAAAGCGATCTCAACGACCCGCGCCTCGTCACCGCGCGCGAAGCCGGCGGTTACGGCCTCGACGCGCAATGGAGCGACGACTTCCACCACGCCCTCGTCACCGCGCTCACCGGCGACCGCAGCGGCTATTACGCCGACTTCGGTTCCCTCGCCGACCTCGCCAAATCTCTCCGCGATGTTTACGTCTACGACGGCCGCTACTCACCGTATCGCGATCGCATCCACGGCCGCCCCGTCGTCAACCTGCCGGCCTCGCGCTTCCTCGGCTACTCGCAGGATCACGACCAGGTCGGCAACCGCGCCAAAGGCGAACGCCTCGCGCATATCGTCAGCATGGGCCGCACGAAAATCGCTGCCGCTCTCACCCTCACCGCGCCGTTTGTCCCCATGCTTTTCCAGGGCGAAGAATGGGCGGCCTCCGCGCCCTTTCAGTTCTTCACGAATCACAACGAGGAATTAGGCCGCCTCGTCTCCGAAGGCCGCAAAAAGGAATTCGCCGCGTTTGGCTGGAACCCCAGCGACATTCCCGATCCCCAGGACCCCGCCACCTTCGAGCGCTCCCGGCTCAACTGGGACGAGCGCAGCCAGCCTGTGCACGCAGAAATGCTCGACTGGTACCGCAAGCTTATCGCCTTCCGTCACGCCACCCCCGACCTCACCAACCCCGATCTCTCTCACGTCGATGTCCGCTTCAGCGAAGACGATAAGTGGCTCGTCATGGAACGCGGTTCTGTCACTATAGTGTTCTCCCTCGCCGCCAATCCCGTCACCATCGACGTCCGTTCGGGCTCAACCATCGCCCTTGTTTCGTCCGCAAATGTCCATCTCAATTCCGGAATTCTATCGCTCCCGCCCGAATCCGCCGCCGTACTGCATTCGGCCTATTATGACTATAATGACTATAAGTGAGGACGGAGGAGCGCAATCATGAGCATACATGTATGGACGGTGGCTGAAGCCAAAGCCAGATTCAGCGAATTGCTGCAGCGCGCTGAGGCTGAGGGCCCGCAGCGTATCACCCGACATGGTCGAACGACCGCAGTTGTGGTTTCTCCGTCGGAATGGGAAAAGAAGAATGAGCGCAAGGAGAATCTCGCGGAATTTTTGATGAACTCTCCACTCCGTAATTCCGGTCTCCGTGTGAAGCGTTTGCCTATGAAGATGCGAAAAGTCGAACTGTGACCTTCCTGCTCGACACAAACGTGCTTTCTGAACCCACAAGGCCTCGGCCCGACCCGGGCGTCCTTGCCTGGCTCGCAGCTGTCGATGAGGACGAAGTTTTCATCAGTGCAATCACCATAGCGGAGCTTCGTTACGGAATAGAGCGCCTCATGGCGGGGAAGAAGCGGGCCACGCTGGAAGGCTGGTTGCAGCAGAATTTGCGGCTCCGTTTCGAGGGCCGAGTTCTTCCTGTAAATGCGCATGTGGCTGACACCTGCGGCCGACTCATCGCCTATAGCGAAAGCAAGGGACGCCCTATAGCGGTTGCTGACGGGTACATAGCAGCCACCGCTGTTGTACACGGATTGACGCTGGTCACGCGCGACGTTTCGGATTTTGAGGTTGTCGTTAAATCCATTCTCTCGCCCTGGACCCGAGCAGGATTGAAGTCCCGATGACCGCGCTTGAGTTCTCTCTGATCCTCCTCGTCAGCTCCATCGCCGCCGGCCTGCTCGGCGCGCTCAGCGGACTCGGTGGAGGCGTAGTCATCGTGCCGGTCCTCACCGTCATCTTTCACGTCGACATCCACTACGCCATCGGCGCTTCGCTGGTCTCGGTCATCGCGACGTCTTCGGGAGCCGCCGCCGCCTACGTCCGCGAAGGTTTCTCCAATATCCGCGTTGGCATGTTCCTCGAAATCGCGACCACCCTCGGCGCGCTCCTCGGCGCATGGCTCACCACGCGTGTCCCCACACACTCCATCGGATTCATCTTCGGCCTCGTGCTGCTCTACTCCGCCTGGGCTTCTGTCAAAAAGCAGCACGAAGTCATTTCGCAAAAACCGGACCCTCTCGCTTTGCGCCTTAAACTCTGCGGCACCTTCCCCGAAACCCCGACCACGCATCAGGATTACGTAGCGCAGCACGTCCCCGCCGGCTTCGGCCTCATGACCCTGGCCGGCACACTGTCGGGACTCCTCGGCATCGGCTCCGGAGCCGTCAAAGTCATCGCCATGGATCAGGCCATGCGCCTGCCCTTCAAAGTCTCCACCACCACCAGCAATTTCATGATCGGCGTCACCGCCGCAGCCAGCGCCGGACTCTATCTGCGCAGCGGCTACCTCGCGCCCGCGCTCGTGATGCCGGTCATGCTTGGCGTTCTGCTCGGTTCGCTCATCGGGTCGCGTCTCCTCGCCCGGATCGAGGTTCGCACGCTCAAAATTGTCTTCGCCCTCGTCATCGTCGCGCTCGGCGTCGAAATGATCGTCAACAGCCTCGCTGGCAAACTGTGAGCTGACCCATGCCCTCTTCCGCACCCCAACCCGCACCTGGAACCTGGACCGACCAGCGCATCGAGATCATGGTCGGCATCATGCTCCGCACCGGCGTCATGCTGGCGGCGGCCATCGTCCTGCTCGGCGGCATCCTCTATCTGGCGCACGCCAGCGGTCCGCGACCGGACTACAGTCACTTCCGCGCCGAGCCCGCGCAGTTCACGCATTTCAGCGGCATCATGCACGGAGTCGCGGCGCTCAATCCGGAAAGCATCATCATGCTCGGGCTGCTCGTCCTCATTGCCACGCCTGTCGCGCGCGTCGGCATGTGCATTATCGGATTTCTCTTCGAGCGCGACCGCCTGTACACGGCAGTCAGCACCATCGTCCTCGCGATCCTGCTCTACAGCCTCTTCTTGCACAAATAGCGAATATGCTGCGGCCCTTACGGCCTCAGCTACCGGCCACAGGGCTACCGGCTGCTTTCAGATCGGCGCCAGCATCCGCACCAAAACAAAGATCGCGACACCAGCAAAGAAAACCAGCGCCATCCTGACGCCCGGCTCGCGATTCACCTCCGGCACCAGGTCCGTCGCCGCTACATAAATCGTAACGCCCGCCGACAACGGCAGCCCTGCCTCGACCCAATGCGGCAGAAGCCCGATAATCAGCACGCCGGCGATCGTCGCCAACGCCAGCGCCACTGCCGACACCACCGCCGTCCGCCGCGTTTGCCCCGATGCCAGCATTACCGACGCAATCGTGAAACCCTCCGGCACCTTGTGCAGAATGATCGCCACAAAAATCAGCCAGCCCAGCGTGTTCGACAGCACGAACCCGGACGCAATGGCCACGCCATCGAAGAATGCGTGCGCCGCGAGCCCACACAAGACGGACCACCCGGTCCGCCGATGCAGGAATTCGTGCGCGTGCGTCTCCTCGCCAAAATGAAAATGCGGCGTGATGGTGTGCTCCAGCAGATGAATCGCGCAGTAGCCGGCCAGCACCAGCGCGGGCGCCCATAACGGCGAAAACTTCAGGCTCTCCGGCAGCATGTCGAGAATCGCGACCGCCATCATGAAGCCCGCACCCAGTGCAATCGAGTAGCGAAGATACTTCTGCGTCCAGTTGCGCTGCACCAGCACCACGCCGCCGACAATATCGGCGACCGCAGCCAGAGATCCGAGGACCAAAGAAAGAATCATCGCGAGCTGCTCTCCACCAACCGTTCAACGCTAACCGGGTTTCAGCTAACCGGCCTTTAGCTAACCGGCCTTTAGCTAACCGGACTTCAGCTAACCGGCCTTTAGCTAACCACTATGCCTGATGTGCAGCACATCGCCGTCCTGCACCAGATAATCTTTGCCTTCGAGCCGCAGCGTTCCCTGCGCCCGCGCCGCCGCCTCCGATCCCGCCGTCAGCAGCGTGTCCCAGTGAATCGTCTCCGCGCGAATGAAATGCTTTTCCAGATCGGTGTGGATCGCCCCCGCCGCCTCCTGCGCCCGCGAGTTCGCCGGCACCGTCCACGCGCGGCACTCATCCTCGCCCACGGTGAAGAAGCTGATCAGACCCAGCAATTCATAGCTGCGCCGGATGAGCCGCACCAGCCCGCTCTCCTTCAGCCCGTACGAAGCAAGAAACTCCGTCGCCTCCTCGTCCTCCATCTCCGACAACTCCGCTTCGACCTTGCCGCAGAACGCCGTCACACCCGCATTCGGCCGCGACGCGATCTCCGTCAGGCCAAACTTCGCCGCAGCCGCTTCCAGATCGGCGCCCAGCGTCGTGCTCTCCGATACGTTCACCGCATACAGCACCGGCTTCTGCGACAGGAACATGAATCCGCGGATCAGCTTCTTCTCCTCCGGGGTCATCTCCATTTCCCGCAGCGGCGTCTCCGCTTCGAGCGACGCCTTGCAGCGGATCAGCAGCGCGTTCTCCTTCTCGAGATCCGGCGTCCGCATCTTCTTCAGATCTTTTTCGAGGCGCTCCAGCCGCTTTTCCACCTGGGTCAGATCGCTGAGCATCAGGTCGAACTCCACGCTCTTCGCGTCGCGCAGCGGGTCAATCGCCCCCACATGCGGAATCGAATCGTCCTCAAACGCGCGCAGCACGTGGATCAGCGCGTCCACCGTGCGCAGGCTGGCCAGGAACGCCGTCTCCTTGAGCGCCTCCTGCCCGATCGCCGCTACATCCGCATACTCCACCGTGGCGTGGATCAGCTTCTTCGGGTTGTACTGCGCCGCCAGCCGGTCCAGACGATCGTCAGGAACCGTGGCCATACCCAGATGCGCGTCGCGCGAATAGCCGCGGTCCTCGACCTGCACTCGCGTCAGAATCCTGAACAGAGAAGTCTTGCCCACCTGTGGCAGGCCGATAATGCCGGTTTTCATCGTGATCCTATGAAGAACAATTGCTGTGAAGCCAATTCTCGATCATATGTCATCCCGCCGCCGTCCCCGATTTCTGTTGTCTGTCTTCTGCTTGCTGTCTCCCGTCTTCGCTCCCCGCTCCCGGCTCCCCGCTCCCGAATGTTGAACCCGTTGATTCTCAACCGGAAATATAGGCCGCCTTTCCATTGACCCCGCCTCCGCGCCCGTATCGAATAACAACAGGGCCTTTCGTTTCTGCCGTCATCTCGGACGACGGCCTGGAAGGTCCCGTCGTGCAGCACAGCTTTTGCGGGAGCCGCAATCCTAACCCGGCACAAACGAGAGCACGCGCCTGAGCGTGCCCGTTTTGTCTTGCTTCCTGACAGTTGCGAAAGGCCCTTGAGGAATGACCCTGGGGATAGCGGTCCCGTTTCCGGGCGGCTCCATCCTGTGCGCCGATTCCCGCATCGAGGCAAACGACGGCTCCTCGGTCGCAGAAAACGAGGCCGCGCTGATGTCCGTCACCTCGGGCAAACGCATCTTCGCCATCACCTGCGCCGCCAAAGATCCTCGCGCCGGCAGAATGCTCGCCTCGGAAATTGCCTCCGTCGCCTGCAACGCCGCGAGCCGCCAGGACATCGTGCCCGGCATCAAGCGCGTCATGGGCGACTGGTTCCGCTCCTACGGCGTCGCCCAGATTCCCTCCATGCAGTTCCTCGTCGCCAGCAACTCAGTCGACGACAATGCCGGCCGCGTCCTGCTCTGCGAGCCGCCCTCGACCGTGATGGAAACCTTCGGCCCCTGCGTCGTCGGCGCCGGCGCGCGCCCCATCAACCCCATGCTCAAGCTGCTCACCCCGCGCTATAACGAGAGCTTCAGCCTCCGCTCTACCGTCCTGCGCCTGACCTACCTCAACTACCTCGCCCGCAAATACGACTCCTCGATCGGCGAGGAAACCGAGATGATCGTGCTCTCCAACCGCGGCTCCTTCACCTACATCGACCGCAGGGAACTCAAGCAGGCCGAGGGCCTCGGCGAAAAGGTCGACGCGTTGCTCCTTGATATGGCCCGCCAGGTCCTCTCCGCCGAAATGGAATCGAACCCGCAAACCATCGCCGAGGAATTCCTGCGCGGCTACTTCGACGTCATGGAGCAGAACCCCCAGGTCTACTTCCCGTCCCTCGCTTATCTCGACAAGGTCAGCAGCGGCGCCACGGCGGGACCGGTTCCCGTCCCCATGTCCACAGGCACGCTGGGCTGATTCACCCAACCGCTCCTGGCTCCGAGCTCC
>CAZHTJ010000149.1:0-6747 GCA_964535525.1 uncultured Acidobacterium sp.
GATCGTCAGCGGCATCTGCACATCCCCGCGCATCGGCGAGAATCCCTTCGCCCCCGCATCCACATTCAGGTGCGCGTTACCGATAAATTCTGTCCGCGCTTTCACCGACTGATCGTGCAGCAGCGTAAACTCCGCCTCCCGCAGTGACAGAAACAGCCCGTTCAGCGAAGCCCGTGCCGCTCCCAACGTCACCCCCGGCCGCACCCGCCCAGTCAAATCGATCCAGTACGACGAGTGATCGTTCAGATAATCCCAGTCCGGTTCCACCAACCGCTGCTCGGTGATCGGCACAAATACATCCGGCGTTCGTCCCCATACCATGCTGTGGAATCCTGGCGCCGCCACGCCCATCACCGTGAACGGCGTCCCATTCACCAGCAGCGTCTTCCCCGCCACCGGCGCCTCCGCCAGGTGCGTCCTCCAATAGTCGAAGCTCAGCACCGCCACCGGATTTGCGCCCGGCGCCGTCTCATCGCCTGCCACAAACAACCGCCCCACCGCGGGCCGCACGCCAAGAACCTCGAAATAATTCCCGCTCACCATCTCCGCGCCCACGCTCTCCGCGTGGTTGTTCCACGTCACCCCAACCGGAGCGGCCGCGGCCGCAATCAGTCCGCTGAACGCCGTGTTCTTATCACGCAGATCCTTGTACATCGGGTACGAAAACTCGTGCGCGTGCCCGGCGCTGTTCCCCCCATCGGAATGCGTATGCCCAGGATGGCTGCCCGCAAAACTCAGCACCACCAGCTCGTCGGGATTCGCCACCGGCAGCACCCGCATCAGCGCCTGATCCAGCAAACTGAAGATCGTTGTGTTCAGCCCGATCGCCAGCGCCAGCGTCAGCACCGCAACCGTAGCAAATCCAGGATTCCGCCCCAGCCCCCGAATTCCATACCGCACATCGCGCCACACGCTCTCCAGCCGCCACGACGGCCGCTCCTCACGGCACTCCTCCCGCGCCCGCTCCCGGCTTCCGAATGCAATCATCGCCTGTCTCCTCGCCTCAGTCGCCGACATACCCGCCGCGACATTCGCCTCCACCTGACGCTCAAGATGAAACGCGATCTCCTCATCCACCTCGCGCCGCCGTTTTCCCGTGAAAAAGAACTTCGCCCGCGTCCAAATCTCGCCCATCGCCAACCACTCATCTCCTGGTGGCCAGACTCGCCACCGACTCGTCTCAGCCCCAGGCTCCCAGCTCCAGGCTCCCAGCTCCCAGCTCCAGGCAGTTCGCTACTGGCTACCGGCTACAGGCTGCCCTTCAAATCCTCTCCAGCACCAGATTCACCGCGCCCGTCAGCCGCGCCCAGTTCTCCAGCTCTGCCTCCAGCTGCCTGCGCCCCGCCGCTGTCAGCGAATAAAACCGCGCCCGCCGGTTGTTCTCCGACGCGCCCCACTGCGCTCGAATCCACCCCTTGTATTCCAGCCGATGCAGCGCCGGATACAGTGACCCCTGCCCCACCTGCAGGACCTCATTCGAAACCTGCTGGATCCTCTGCGCAATGGCCCAGCCATGCTCCGGCCTCAGCGCAATCGACTTCAGGATCAGCATGTCCAGCGTTCCCTGCAACAAATCGGCCGATGGCGGCATTCGCTCCCCTCGACATTCGACAACAGAATTCCTAAATGCTCTCCCACTCTCTTGTCGATTGTCAAGGGGTACCCAAAATCAGGCCGCCCGTTCCCGAAGAGAATAGGGTCGAACCCCGGTGGCCCCTCCGCCGGTCTTTGGCGCGAGAAGCGTCGGCGCGCGCAACAAGCGATTACAGATCTCCGATCACCGATCCCTCATTTCCATCCTCTGCACGTGGCGCCGGCAAATCAGCAGCATCCGCCTGCGCCGCTGGTGCAGGGAATTCCCTCATCCGATCCTCTCCTGGGATATTACGGGCAAAGCTGCCGCTGCCGGGACGCAGCCGAACCGCCGCTCTCGTCGGCGAAATTCGGCCACTGCCGCATCCAGATCCGCCCCCCCAAAGTCCGGCCACATCACATCCGTAAACACCAGCTCCGCGTAAGCCGACTCCCACAGCAAGAAATCCGACAGCCGCTTCTCTCCGCCCGTCCGGATCAGCAAATCCACATCGCGACCCTCCTCCCGCAGCGTCTCCGCCATGGTCCCCTCAACCTCGGGTGGAGAAGGAAAGTGGGTGCCCCATTCAAGCCCGGTCTTGGCTTGAGTGGGTCCGCCGCAGACCCGTTGTATCGCTCCAGCAGCAGCCCGAGCCATCGCCGCCCTGGACGAATAATCCACCGCCACCCGCAAATGCAGCCGCCGCCCCGCCGTCGTTGCCGCCTCGCATTGCGCAATCTCCCGCAACAGCATCCGCGGCAGCCGATCCCGCCTCCCAATCGCCTCCACCCGCGCCCCCGCCTCGCACAGAGCATCCCGCTCCAGCCGCAGATACGCCGCAATCAGCGCCAGCACGCTCCGCACCTCGAACGCCGGCCGCCGCCAGTTGTCCGACGAGAACGCGTAGACCGTCAGCGTCCCGATCCCCAGCTCCGGCGCCCGCTCCACTACCCGCCGTACCGCCGCCACTCCCGCCCGATGCCCGGCCACCCGCGGCAATCCACGCCGCGCCGCCCATCGCCCGTTTCCATCCATGATGATCGCCACATGCAGCCCACTACGCCTGTCACTTTGCATCGCAAAGTTGTCACCCGCACTCATCCTGTTCGGCATCCCCATCCTCCATCCCCCCGAACTTTGCACTGTAAAGTTATCGGGCCCGATCAGCGCCCCCTCGCAACTTTGCAATGCAAAGTCAGCCTGCAAAAAAAACTAAGCCCGCGAAGGCCGCAGTTCCCGCATCAGCGCCGCCCGCGCCCCCTCCGCTCCCTTAGCCGCATCCCGCACCACCTGCTCCAGCGTCTCCAGATACTCCAGATACCGCCTCCGCCCGTACGCCGTAATCTTCGCCAACGTCTGCGGCCGGTTCTTGTCGAACCCCTTCACGATCTCCACCATCTTTCCCCGCTCCAGCACCCGCAAATGCCGGCTCAGGTTCCCATCCGTCAGCGCGCACAGCTGCTTCAGATCCCCAAACGTCAGCCCCTTCGCATTCGTCACCAGCGACGTCAGCACGCTCAGCCGCGCCCGCTCGTGAATCACCCGGTCCAGCCCCTCATACGCGAACCGCCCCTCGCTGCTTCGGCCCTTAGTTTTCATTTTCCCCTTTCCCCGCAGACCGCAAAAGAATCCCCGCCACCATCATCTGTCCCACCCCAAACGCAACCGCCATCGTCCACGGAGAAAACGCCCGCCCATCGCCCAACGAAATCGAAATCAATCCCGCCAGCAAATACCAAACCCCCGCCGCCACCATCGGCCGCGGCAAAAACCGGCACGACGAAAAAACGCCTAAACCGAAAATCATCTGCCACAGGCCCGGCAAGATCCACGCTGTTCCCGGCACCGACCGCACCACCACAATCGTGATCAGCAGCCCCGCCGCCAACGACGGCAAAAACTGCTCTACCGCCATCCGGATCATCTCGTCCGACATCCCCGAGTGCACCCGCCGCGCCCGCCGGTAAACCTGCACCCCGGTCAGCGCCACTGCTACCACCGCTGTCGATATCCAGATGCTCAGGTAAACGCCAATGTGATGTACCGCGTCCGGCGCCCAGCGCGCCTCGACCGCCGCCGCAACAAACGCCAACACCCCCGTAGTCGCCAGCGTCGCCGGCCCGTATCCCCGGAACTCCGTCGTCCGCGCCACCTGCCTGCGGATGCTGCTGATCTCGCCCAGCGCTTTATGGAGGTCGTTCATCGCCATCCTTCACTTTGCATTGCAAAGTATACCCTCGCCCCGCCCTCTGTCAATCCCCCCCGCCCACCTGGCGACGCCAAAAAAAAGGGTCGCACCGCTTTTGCGATGCGACCCCGCTTGCGCGATTCAAAGGAGCTTGCTGCCGAACTCGTTTCAGCCCGAGGGGGGAGGGCTTTCTCCAACCTTGCCGGCCCAGCCTTACTGGCCCACCACTATCCGCGTTGGCCGTTCCTCGTTGCCCTTCTGCCCATCCAGTCGCGACGTGATCAGGTTCCGGTACTGCACCGACTGCAGCTTGTAGCTATCACCGTCCCGGTCGAACCGCAGAATGATGCGGCTGTCCGATGGCGCTGGATACCCCGGCGACGCAATCCACGAGAAGCTGCGTTTCCAGTCATCGGTTCTCAGCATCACCGCGTCGCTCATCGGGTTCCGGTCAACCGCATACCGCCCGGCCGGACAAACCTTGCCGTTCACTGTGAAACTGAAGGGTACGTTGACCATTGTCTCGGCCAACGCATTGTTCGTTGCCAGCGCTGCCGTCGCCACCATCGCCGATGCCAGAAAGATCTTAGGGAGAATCGATCGCATATGCAGTCCTCCTGCTATGCGAACACCCTACCCATCCCCAAAAACAAAAGCGTCAAATTCCCGTCCAGAATCCGTCAAGCTTTTCATACCGCACGAACGCCGACCGCGGAACGCCAAGGCTCATCCAGCCGACACCCTCGCCCCCGCCTTGCGCCCGCCCAAATTACCCTTCATCTCCGCCCGAATCTCCCGCACCCGCGCCTCCCGCTCCCTCTCCCCCAGCCTCTCCGCCAGTCGCAGCGCATCCTCCAGCATCTGCGCCGCCTCGCCCTCCGCCTTCATCTCCTGCGCATGCCGCGCCCCGCCACGCAGCGCCCCCACCGCCCCATCCCACTCGCCCGCCGCTTCATGATGCATCGCCATCTCCCGCGCCACCGCCCACTCCCGCCCGCGAAACATCGCCGCCATCCGCTCCGCAATACGCGCATGCCACGCCGCGCGCCGTGTCGCCGCCAGCCTGCGGTACAGCACCTCGCGATACAGCCCGTGCACAAACACGTAAAACTCCGACCGCCCGCCATCCGGCAGCTCGTCCTGCCCGCCCCGCTCCACAAAATGCACGCGCCGCGCCAAGGCCGCGCACGCCTCTTCGATCCCCGCGGCATCCTGCTCCAGAGCCGCCGCCACCGCCCACACCGGAAACGCAATCCCCATCACGCTCCCCGCGCCCAATATCTGCTGCTCCTCCGCGCTCAGCCCTTCAATTTCCATCTCGATCATCTGCGCCACGCGCTCCGGCACCTCGGCTTCCATCTCCTCGAACGCCCCCGCAGGCTTCCAGTCCCGCCCGCCGTCCTTCTCTCCGCGCACAAGAAAACGCCGCGCGATCAGATGCTCCACAAGCGCAATCGCAAACAGCGGATTCCCCTCCGAATGCTGGTGCACGAACCCCGTCAGTCCCGACGGCAGCGTCTGCTGCTCCAGCTCGCGTCCCAGCAGTTCCCGCATCGCACTCCTGGCCAGCGGACCCAGAGCCACCTCCGTCGATAGCTGCCGCATCAGCAGGTTCTGCTTCATCGCGCGTACCGGATGTTCCCGTCCATCCCCCGGCCCGCACGTCGCCACCATCAGCAGTTTCGCCGGAGCGCGCCGCCTCGCCAGCGCGGCCATCAGGTTCACCGTCGCCTCGTCGGCCCAATGCAGATCCTCGAAAACCAGCACCAGCGGCTTCTCCGCCGCTATTTGTTCCAGTGCCGCGCACAAATCTCCCGGCATGCGCTTCCCATTTGTCACAGCCGCTGTATCAATTGCCCACCCCAGCCCCGCCAGCCACGCCGGAGCCGCCCTCGCCAGCACTGCGCACGCCATCTCCCCGTCCTCTGACGCGCACAGCCGCCCCAGCGCTTCCATCACCGGGTAATATTCTTCCCTCTCCCCGAACCCCTCCACGCACTGCCCGCGCGCCACGCTCCATCCCATTCCCAAACCCGCATTCAGCCCATGGCAAAACGCATCCACCAGCGCCGTCTTCCCAATCCCCACCTCGCCGGTGACAAATACCACCTGCCTCTCGCCGCCTCGAGCCAACTTCATCCGCTCCTGCAACCGGCCCAGCTCCTCATTGCGCCCAACAATCCTCTTCGGCCCCAAACCCGGTTCTGCCCCCGCCCCATCGCGCCCCGCTCCCTCGTCGTGCGCCGCGAAGCCGTTCCCCGCCACACTCGCGTCCGCGACCGCCGCCACAAAACAATACCCGCGCTTCGTCAGGGTCTGGATGAACCTCGGCTCCGCCGCGTCGTCCCCCAGCAGCTTCCGCAACTCCAGCATGTAAGTCCGCAGCACCTGCGGTTGCACGTACGTCTCGGGCCACAGCGCATCCAGCAGCTCGTCATGCGTAATCAGCCGCCCCGGATGCTCCACCAGATACCGCAGCACCATAAACGGCCGCGGCGCCAGCGCGATCTGCCTCTCCCCGCACCACAAACACTCATTCCCCGTGTCCAGCCGAAACGAACCAAACTGCTTCATTCCGCCGGCCCCCTCGCCGGCCAGAGCCCCTCGTAGTTACGACTCTGCAACCCGCAATGTTCCAGCAACCATCCTTCCACACCCTCGCTGCCCAATGTCACGACAACTTCAATCCCTGGTTGCCTTCGCATGACGATCCACCCAATCGCCCCAAGACAACTGTCCACTCCCGAACAATCCTGTCCATCTATAGAAGAACCACTCTGGTCGCTACTCTCTATTGCCTATTCCCTATTGCCTACTGCATGCGCTCAAGCATTTTCACCACCTCGCTCCAGGCCACCGGTGCCTGATGCATCGCCCACACCGTCTCCACCACCAGATGCTCCCGCTCCACCGCCTGTTCCACCTCGTGCGTCAGCTGCGGGTCGTAGATCGTTTGATCGTCATTCACCACCAGCGTGTCGCTCGC
>CAZHTJ010000150.1:0-3510 GCA_964535525.1 uncultured Acidobacterium sp.
TGCATGTGATCTTCCAGCCGCATCGGTACACGCGGACGCGGGATCTGATGGAGGAATTTGTGCACGCCTTCGACGATGCCGCGTCGGTGGAGGTGCTGGATATTTACGCGGCCAGCGAGGAGCCGATTGCGGGCATCACGGCGCAGGCGCTGGTGGAGAAAATTCATTGCGGGTGCGTGGAGTATGCGCCGTCAACGGAGGAAGCGATGGCGCGCGCGGTGAGCCGGGCGCGGGAGGGGGATGCGATTCTGACGCTGGGCGCGGGAAACGTGTCGCAGTTGGCTCCGCTGGTGGTGGAGAGATTGAAAGGCAGGGATTAGGGATTAGGGATTAGCGCAGTGGCCGGATTGGGGCGATGCCATTCTGCAAAAGCTGATCAAGCATGGGAACATTTCGAGGGTGGGCAGCGTAACTTCCGACATGAGACATGTGTGCGCGGGAGTGGCGGCGATGGCCCTGCTGGCGTGCGGCGCGGCGGGTTGGGCGGAGACGGTTGGGGACTGCGATCATCCGATTGAGGTTCCGCTGCGTTCACGGGCAGCGCTGGTGATCGAGTCGCGGCCGGGCGAGGTTGAGATTACCGGCACGGACGCGGATGTGGTCCGGGTGTCGTGCACGGTGGATCATTCCGCGCAGGATGTGGAGCTGCGATTCTCGGGAACGCCAGGGTACGGGAGGCTGAACGTCACCAGTCCGGTCAGGAATGAGAACCTGCACATCAAGATCGAAGTGCCCAGGAAGACGAACCTGCGGTTTCATATGGGCGCGGGGCAGGTGACGGTGGACGGCGTGGCGGGCGATAAGGACATCGATATGTACGCGGGGCAGATCATTATTCATTCGCCCGGCGGAGGGAGCTACAAATCGGTGGACGCTTCGGTGGACATCGGCGACGTGGACGCTTCGGTCTATGGGGTAGATAAGGGTGGCTTCTTCCGCAGCTTCACGAAGAAATTCGACGACGGCGAATACCGGCTGCGGGCGCACGTGATGACGGGGCAGATCGAGCTTGAGTAGCTGTATTTGGTCCGCCCGCTGTTACTGATTTTTGTGGGCGTAGTAATCCTGCAGCGTGAAGAAGGCCTTTTTCTTTTCGCCTTTGTCGGAGACGAGGCCCTTGCGGTTGTAATCGTCCTGGATACCGGGGAGCTGGCGCATGGGCGAGCGGAAATCCATCAGGACCCAGGGTGTCATGCCGCGCAGGAACGGGATCTTCTCCAGCATTTGTAACTGTTGCCGATACACATTGTCCTGGTACTCTTCGGTGAATATCTCCGTGGCGGGGCCGTGGAGGCCGGCTTTGGCTCCGGCGCCGAATTCGCTCATGATGACGGGCTTGCCGAGCGGATTTTGCCAGGTATAGGCGGGGATCGTCTCCGGCTTGCCCTGATACCAGCCCAGATATTCGTTGTAGCCGAGGACATCGAGGTCCTGACCGAGGGGATCGTCGACGGTGGCGGTGGTGCCTTTGAAATGCGTAACAATGGCGGATGTAATTAGACGCGTGGGGTCCTCGCTGCGGGCTTGCTGGGCGAGCTGATGGATAAAGGCGTTGCGCTCGGGGCTCTCCGGAGTTTCGTTCGACATGGACCAGAAGATCACCGAGGGGTGGTTGTGGTCGCGGCGGATGAGCTCCCAGAGCTGGTGTTTGGCGGCGTCGAGCGTATGGGGATTGGTCCAGTCGATGCCCCAGTAGACGGGGATCTCTTCCCAGGTAAGGATGCCGAGCTTGTCGGCGAGGCGGGTTTCGTTTTCGGTGTGGGGGTAGTGAGCCATGCGAACGAAGTTGCAGTGGAGATCGCGGGCCCAGCCGAGGAGGGTTTCTGCGTCCTTATCGGACCAGGAGCGGCCGGAGCGGAAGGGCGCTTCGTCGTGAAAGGCGATGCCGCGCAGGAAGATCGGTTTGCCGTTGAGGAGGATTTGGTCTCCCTGGACTTCGACGGTGCGGAAGCCAATTTCGTCTTTCAATTCGTCAGCGCCGGCGTGGAGCGCGATGGCATAGAGGCGCGGGTGCTCGGGTGACCAGAGCTCGAGGCCGGGAGCTTCGAAGGAGAACTCCGCACGGCCATTTGTATCCGTGACTGCATCTTTTTCGATGTGTAGATCGGGGATGCCCAGGCTGACGTGGGTTCCTGGGTCGGCGCCGACGAGGTGGACGTAGCCTTCGAGCTGGGCGTGACCGGAGTTCGGCGTGCCGCGCTTGAGTTGAAGCGAGTAATCGTCGATGTAGGTGTCGGGGACTTCAACAAGAGAGACGGGGCGGGTGATGCCGCCGTAATTCCACCAGTCCATGCGGAGGGTGGGGACGCGGTCGACGGCGCGCTGATCGTCGACGGCGACGACGATGAAGTTGTCGCCATCCTTCACGATGCTGGTGATTTCGCAGTCGAAGGGCGTGTAGCCGCCTTCGTGATTGCAGGCGAACTGGCCGTTGACGAAGATTTGTGCGGCGTAGTTGACGGAGCCGAAGTGGATGAAGAGGTGGGTGTGCGGTTTGGGGTGGACCGTGAAGTCGCGCTGATACCAGAGCAGGCCTTCGTAGTAGAAGAGCGAATCTTTTTGTGAGTTCCAGTCGCCGGGGACGTCGAGGGTGGGGGAGCGGGCGAAGTCGTACTGCACGAGCGGGCCGCCGGGGAGGTAGTGCGCGTTCTTCACGTAACCGTTGGGGTTGGGGTGGTCGGGGTTGGAGCCCCAGCCTTCGCGATTGGGATCGGGGATGGAATGCCACGGGCCGTCGAGCGAGATTTGCGCTCGATGATCGACGTCGACGAGGAGCGTGGGTTGTTGGGCGTGGACGGCGGTGAGCAAAATGGCGAAGAAGGCGAGCAGGAATGGAGCGCGGCGGAACATGACCACCATAGTAATCCGCAATTGAAAAGGCCGGAGCTGTGAGCCCCGGCCTTTGGTTTCGCAGTGCGGGATGGTTAATGGATGCCGAGGCTGTCGTGCTCGTGGTAATTCGGATACGGCGGCTTCGGATAAGTCGGGAGCGGGTGCTCTTTGAGCTGCTCCATGACATACTGGACGGCGCGCTCGAGCTGCGGATCGTGGCCGGCAGCGACTTCCTTGGGAAGATACTCGACTTCGATGTCGGGCGCAATGCCGTGGTTCTCGACTTCAAATTGACCCTGGAGACCGTAGAGCGCGGTGCGGGGAGCGGTGATACCGCCGCCGTCGAGCAGGACGGGATAGCCGCCGATGCCGACGAGGCCGCCCCAGGTACGCACGCCGACGAGCGGGCCGAGGCCAGCTTTGCGGAAGTACCAGGGCATGAGGTCGCCGCCGGAACCCGCGGACTGATTGATGATCATTGTTTTCGGACCGAAGATGGCGCCGGCGGGATCGGTGACGTCTTCGCCTTCGCGCGTTTCGTAGCGCGACATGGGAACGCGGCGCAGCGTGTCGATGATGTAGTCGGCAATGTCTCCCCCTTCGTTATAGCGTTCGTCGATGATGACACCCTTCTTCTGGACCTGCGCGAAGAAATAGCGGTTGAAGTTGGTGAAGCCG
>CAZHTJ010000150.1:3610-6629 GCA_964535525.1 uncultured Acidobacterium sp.
GGCGTGGAGGTCGCGGCCGTTGACGGCGAGCAGGTACTCGCCTTCCTTCACGTTGACACCGGGCTGGGTGAGCGGCGCGTGGAGACTGGGGTTCCAGTTTTCGCCGTTGTAGATGTGGGCGAATTTGTAACGGTCGTGGTCAGTTGAATAGTCGGCGCCGAGCAGGCCGGTGTGGGGCGAGTGGTCGGGCTCGCGGGGACTGCGAATGAACATGTGGCCGATGGTGAGTTCGCCGGTCATTTCCTCGAAGAGGTAGTCGAGCTCGTCGCGGGAGCCGATGCCGTCGAGGTATGGCTCGTAGCGCTTCTCAGCCTTGGCCAGGTCGAGGCCGTGGTGATTGGGGTCGTAGAGGAAGTCGCGTTCGATGCGCCAGGCCTCGTGGTACATCTGGCGGAACTCAGCGCGGGGATCGATGTTGGCCTGCAGGCCGCCGAGGTTGAGGGGTTTGCCGGCGTCGGTTTTCACGGTGTCGGCGGCGGCGATGAGCCAGGCGTCACCTTTGCGGTAAAGCATCTTTTCGCCATTGGCGGAGATGACAAAGCCGCCGATGCCGGAGAGGACTTCGGTGGTCTCGCGCTTATCGAGAGCGAAGCGCCAGACGGTACGGATAGGTGGCCCGTTTCGTTGGGAGGGATTGGCGACGGGTCCGCCTTCCGCGATGTAGAGCACGCCCTCCTTGCCTGCCTGGAGGTCGACGTAATTGCGCGGCGGAATGGGCAGAGCGAGGATGCGCTGGTCGATGCCGTCGAAGTCGACTTTGACGGTGGGCGGCTTCTTCTCGTCCTTCTTGCCGGTGTCTTTGTCCTTTGCGGCGGTTTCGTCTTTCTTGCTGCTGTCTTTATCTTTGGCGGACTGATCGTCTGTTTTCTTTGTGTCGTCGGAGGGCTTGGATTCGTCCTTTGCCTTTTCGTCATCGCTCTCGGGAGGCAGGGGCGAGGGGAGATCTTTAGCGAGCACGACGACATAAACGCTGCTGGAAACGGCGCGATCGAGGCTGGAGAGATCGAAGCCGGCGACGGAGGGGCCGACGTTAGTGCTGGCGGTGAAGTAGAGGTACTTGCCGTTGCGGTCGAAGGCGATGCTGCCAACGTCGCTCATGCCATCGGTTATCTGCGTGGTCTTCTGTGTATCGAGGGAGTAGAGATAGACGGCGTGCAAGAAGTTATGCAGGGTTTTGAGGTAGCCGATCCACTTGCCGTCGGGGGACCAGGTGGCACTGCCGGCAAACTCAAAGCCTTCGTAATCCTCGGTGTCGACTTTGACGGGGTGCGGGTTGTCGACGTCGAGATACCAGAGGTTGAGTTTCTTGTCGGAGTAAAGGATACGTTTCGAGTCCGGGGACCAGTGGGGCGAGTAGAAGTAGGAGGGCGAGGGGCCGAGGTCGATCACCTTCGGCGGAGCGATGCCGTTCTGATCGCGGATGAAGAGCTGGTACTCGCCGGAGGCATCGCTGAAGTAGGCGATGGATTTTCCATCAGGCGACCAGGCCGGGTCGCGCTCGGCGGCGTTTGAGGTGTTGGTGAGGTTGCGTGCGTCACCCTTCTCGGCGGGGACGGTGAAGATGTCGCCGTGGGCTTCAAAGACGGCGCGCTGGCCGGTGGGCGAGATGGCGGCGTTAAGGATGGTGTGAGGGTCGATGACGGTAAGGCTGGGCTCGAGCGCGGGCAGATCGCCGTGGAGCGCGATATCGACGGGGTGCTCGGCGTGCGTGGCGAGGTCGTAGAGGTGGATGCTTCCGAACTGCTCGTATACGATACCGCCGGGGCCGGCACCTGCGGACTTAAAGTCGAAGCTCTTGTTCTCGACGACCTGCTCGACCTGTTTGGATTTCGTGTCGTAGCTGAAGAGGGTGACGGGGCCGTTGCGATCGGAGAGGAAGTAAACCTTGTCGCCGACCCAGAGCGGGTTCGAGTCGTTGGAATTGTCGCGCGGGACCTTGGTGAGATCGAGCGATGCCAGGTCGACGATCCAGACAGGCTCGGTTTGGCCGCCGTGGTAGCGCTTCCACGCGACCTGCCACTGATTGAAGGGCGTGTAGGCGATCAGCTTGCCGTCGGGCGAGATCGATCCGCTGTCGGCGGAGGGAAGAGGAAATTCGATGGGAAGGCCGGAGCCGTCGGCGTGGATGCGGAAGAGCTTGGCGAAGTCGTTCCATGCAGCGCGGCCGCTGAGGAAGAGGACGTCCTGGCCGTCGGGCGTCCAGCCGGCGACGATGTCCTCATCGGGGTGATACGTGAGGCGATGGGATACGCCGCCGGCCGCAGGCACGGTATAGACGTCGACGTTGCCGTGGATGCGCGCGGAGTAAGCGAGGGTCTGGCCGTTGGGCGAGAAGAAGGGGCCGTCGACGACGGAAGCCGTGGAGGTGAGGCGAACGGCTTCGCCACCGGTTCGTGCCACGACCCAGATGTCGTCGGCATGGCAGAAGGCGATTTGCTCCTTGCTGAGGGTGGGGTGGAGGAGGAGCAGCGGCGCGGCGTCCACGCGAGCTAACCCCGAATTTGCCGGGGACGCCGCTGCGTGGGAAACGAGGGGCAGAACAAGGAGCATAAAGAGCACAGCGTATACGTGGCGAAGTGCGGAGCGAGACACAGGACCTCCAGCTGAAGTTAAGTGGTGAAGGGCAAGTGTACAGGGGTTTTCGGCAGCGTTGCTACGCGTACGGGAAGGATAGTGCCGGGGATGGTGCGAGGCCTCAGGACTTGTTCGGGTCGCGGAGGTGGAAGCGATTGGCGCGGTCGAATTCGTCGCGGAGCTCGGGAGTTTTGAGATTTTCGCGGATGTGGGCGAGGCGTTGTTCGAGAGCGTGGAGGGAGCGGGCGATGGCGTCGGCGTTGGTGTGGGCGATATCGCGCCACATGGAGAAGGGGCTGGCGCCGAGGCGGGTCATCTCGCGGAGAGCCCGTCCGCCGATGGGGAGCAGGTCCGCGTTGGCGGCGAATTCGTCTTCGAGGAGGGCGCACATTGCTGTGGAGACGAATTGCGGGAGGTGACTGATCCAGGCGCAGAGGATGTCGTG
>CAZHTJ010000151.1:0-6355 GCA_964535525.1 uncultured Acidobacterium sp.
TTGTGTCGGGTAAGACTTCACGGCTTGCGTAAAAAAGACGAACAGCCGCTTTTGTGTCAGGGTAAGACTTCACAGCTTGCTGGAAAAAGGCGAACGGGCCGCTTTTGTGTCGGGTAAGACTTCACGGCTTGCGTAAAAAAGACGAACAGCCGCTTTTGTATCAGGGTAAGACATCACAGCTTGCTGACTCCCTGCATCAAGTGCCGCGAAGCGGCACGACGGTAGAAGCACCGGCCTTTAGGCCGGTGAAAAAGGACGCTCCACAAAGAGGCCTTCAGGCCCGGCGCGTTTTGAACGGCACGACAGTCGTTGCCGTAAACTTGCAAAATGAAATTCGGCTTCAGCCGCTGAGGGATGTTGTTGCTTCGAACCCCGAACGCCGCTTTTGTATCAGGGCACGAGTTCACTCGTGCCGCAAAACAGCCAAATTAAATCCGGGCTTTAGCCCCTGAGAGAAGTTTCCCCCACACCGATCCGATGAGTCTTAAAGCCCGCATTGAAGCCGTCATTTACGCCGCTGAAGAGCCTGTAACACTGGCCCAGCTCGCCTCCCTCTTCCGCGACGAAGCCCTCCTTAGCCGCGCCGCCCGCACCACGCCTTCCGCCGATCTCGAAGCCCCCAACGAAGCCGCTTTCGATGCCCAGCCCGAACTGGCCCCCGAACCCGGAGAAGACCCGCTGCCCACCACGCCCGCCATCACCGAGTCTCTCGACGCCGACATCCCACCTGCTCCCTCGGTTCATGAAGGAACAACGCCGGCGGCTGAAGGCGCGGATCCCGGGCCCGAAGCGCAGTCCGCCGACCGCGAAGGTTCCGACGCAGAAAAGAAAGCCGCGCGCCTGCGTGACCGCGAAGTCCGCGAAGAAATCCGCGCCCTCATCCACGAGCTGATCGCCGACTTCAACTCCCCCGACAGCGGCCTCGAAATTCGCGAAGTCGCCGGCGGCTTCCGCATCGGCACCCGCCCCGAATGTCACGATGCGGTCCGCTCCTTCATCAAGACCCTCAAGCCGCCCCTCAAGCTCTCTCTCCAGGCCCTCGAAACCCTCGCCGTCATCGCCTACAAGCAGCCCGTCACCGCCCCCGAAATCGGCGAAATCCGCGGCGTCGACTCCTCCGGCGTCCTCGGCTCCCTCGTCGCCCGCAAGCTCATCACCACAGCAGGACGCAAACAGGTCGTCGGCCGCCCCATCCTCTACAAAACCACCAAAGAATTCCTCCTCCGCTTCGGCCTCAAAGACGTCAACGAGCTCCCCTCCATCGAGGAATTCGAAAAAATGGCCACCGAATTGGCCGACACCGATCTCGCAGACACGGACCTCGCGGATTCCGAGCCCGCATCCGAACAAGCAGCATTCGCGTCGAGCGAAGAAAATCTCCCCTTCCCCCAAAACGAAATCGCCGCAATCGAAGAAGCGGAAACCGAACCCTCCAGCCCCGGCTCCGAAAACTCGCCGCCCATGCAGGAGCCGGAACCCAAAGAGCCTGAGCCTCCTATCCACGTGCCGGAACCGGAGCCCGAACCCGCTCCCGCCTCCGAACCCTCGCTCGCCCAGCACGCCGAGAACTTTCGCTCATAACCGAGCGCCACCCCTCTCGAAGGGCGCGATATTACTGCGGTCCCGGCTTCACCGCGCACGATTCCGCCGCGAAACAAAAACAAAATTTCTCGACCCGCAACCCCAACCCCATCACCAAAGTGCGGTAATCCACAAGGTCCTTAGCCTTTTGTGGGATTGCCGAATACTCCAAAAGTGGCTGGAATCAAACCTACAATTCCCCGAAGGGTTGAGACTGGAAAACGTGGATTTCCGCCAAAATCTTCTGCAATGGTTTGATGAACATGCCCGCGAACTGCCGTGGCGCCTCACCCGCGATCCCTACGCGATCTGGGTCTCCGAGACCATGCTGCAGCAAACCCGCGTCGCCGTCGTCATCGATTACTACACGCGCTTCATGGCCCGTTTTCCCACTCTCCAGTCCCTCGCCAACGCCGAAGAATCCGAAGTCCTCGCCCTGTGGAGCGGCCTCGGCTACTACCGCCGCGCACGCGCCCTCCATGAATCCGCCCGCGCCGTCATCACCGAACATCAGGGACAAATTCCCACCACTGCGGCAGCCCTCAGCCGTCTTCCCGGCGTCGGCGTCTACACCGCCGCGGCCGTGGCCTCGATCGCTTTTGGCGAGCCCGTCGCTGCCGTCGATGGCAACGTCGAGCGCGTCCTCACTCGCTACTTCGGCCACGAGCCCGTCCCCGGCGTAGCCCGCAGCGGCGAACTCCGCCGCGCCGCCGAAGACCTCGTCGACCGCGAGCGCCCCGGCGATTTCAACCAGGCCATGATGGAGCTCGGCGCCACCCTCTGCCTCCCCAAAGCGCCCATGTGCCTCGCCTGCCCGGTCCGCGAAGGTTGCGCCACACGCGGCGAGCACGCCGTCCCCCGCACCAAAAAAATGCTCAGCCAAAAGACCGCGCTCGCCCTCGTGCAGCGCCGCCAGTGGCCCAAAGCCGAAGTCCTCCTCCAGCGCCGCCCGCCCGACGCCTCGCAGATGCCCAACATGTGGGAGTTGCCCGCCGTCAAAGAGGGCCATGAGAGCGAGGACATGCTCCTGCTCACCGTCCGCCACTCCATCACCAACACCAATTACTACGTCACCGTATACGGCCTCACCATCAACGAGCAGAAACTCCTCGCCCGCGACACCGCAGAGCGCGTCTGGGTTCCCGTCCTCGACCTGCTCGAGCAGCCGCTCACCGGCCTCACCCGCAAAATCCTCAAGCGTCTCCGCGTCCTCCCCGGCTACAGCGGAGGCCGCCCCATCATCCTCAGCGAACAGGAAGAAGCCCAGGCCAGCGCAGCCGCCCTGCCTCAGTAAGCTTCCTCAGCCTCGAAAAAACACAGATCGCCCGTTCAAATCCGGCGCGCGGCTTAACAGCTTGCGGAAAAACTCGATTCTTTGAAAGGGTCTGGCTTTAGCCGGACCGTAAAGTCTGCGGAATGAATTCGGCTTTAGCCGCTGAGGGACGTTTTTTTTCGTCATCGGGCACTTTTTCCGCAAACTGTTAAGTCCGTTTTTGGCTTGAGTAAGCTTCGGCCTCTGCGCCGTTGGGTGGGAAAAAACTCACCATCAGGAATGACACCGCCTACTTTCGCGACTGCGGCACCCGCCCCAGCCGCGCATCCCGGCCCAACAGCAACTCGCAAACATGCCCCGCCTCGCCCTCGAAATCCGGACCGTCCGCCGGAATCAGCAGCCAGTGCCCAATCTTCCCCCCCAGCGTCTCAATCGGTCGAAGCGAAGGGAACTCCCGCCGCAGATCCTTGCTGTCGGGGTCCGTGCCCTCCGCAAGCACCAGCCACACCCCGTTATCCCTGGGCGACTTCTCGTGATCCCGCAGCATGCAGACGATCCGGTCGCCCACGTAAACCGCAAAACCGGAAAACAGTCTCCGCACCTCGGGCCTCAACGGCGCCAGTGACTCCAGCACGAACGGGAACGGCGGCTTCTGTTTAACTTTGGCACGAACAGGCATAACCGGCTCAACTGCACCATAGCAGATTCCCGATCACCGAACTCCGAAACACGCGACGCCAGATTCTCGCTGACCGGACCCCGAAGCACGCGACGCCCGTTTCCCAATCAGCGGAGTTGCGGAAGCACACAACGCCGGATTCTCAAGCACCAGGACTCCGAGCACGCAACACCAGATTCTCAACCACCGGAGTTAAGGAAGCACGCAAAGCCATATTCTCCAGTATCGGAGTTGCGGAAGCACACAACGCCGGATTCTCAAGCACCAGGACTCCGAGCACGCAACACCAGATTCTCAACCACCGGAGTTAAGGAAGCACGCAAAGCCATATTCTCCAGTATCGGAGTTGCGGAAGCACACAACGCCGGATTCTCAAGCACCGGAGTTGCGAAAGCAAACCGCTCCCTCGCCCGCAAAAAAGGCGCGCCCCGGGAGTAGGCCAGGTTCACCCCACAGCAAGAAGCTAGAGCCCCCGCAACCCGATTTGCAAGATTACTCGATGCGGTCCTCAGCCCGAAGGTACCGTGGATTCCCCAAAAGGTCCCGCCTCGCTCTCCAGGCGGTACCTTTGATTCATCGCCGACCCTGCTGTGGTCGATTCTTCTTGCCTGCGCCCCCGCCGAGTGCTACCCCCTGTACCCTGCCCCTTGCACCGCTGTACCCTGTCCCCATGCCCGAGCCAGCCCCGGAATCCATCCCCCCGCTCACCTCCCTCACCGAAGAAGAATCCCTCCTGCGCGACACCGTCCGCCAGTTCGCCCAGCAGGAAATCGCCCCCCACGTCCGTGCCATGGACGAGACCCAACATCTCGAACCCGCCATCCTCCGCCAGCTCTTCGAACTCGGCCTCATGGCCATCGAAGCCCCGCTCGAACTCGGCGGCGCCGGCTCCTCCTTCTTCAGCGCCGTGCTCGCCGTCGAAGAGATCTCCCGCGTCGATCCCGCCGTCGCCGTTATCGTCGATGTGCAGAACACCCTCGCCGTCAACGCGCTCCTGCGCTGGGCCACGCCCGAGCAGCAGCGCCTCTACCTCCCGCGCCTCGCGCAGCAAACCGTCTGCGCCTACGCGCTCAGCGAAGCCGGCTCCGGCTCCGATGCTTTCTCGCTCGCCACCCAGGCCCGTCCCGACGGAAACAACTTCGTCCTCAACGGCCGCAAGCTCTGGATCTCCAACGCCATGGAGGCCGATCTCTTCCTCGTCTTCGCCACCATCAATCCCGACGCAGGCTATCGCGGCATCACTGCTTTCCTCGTCGAACGCGGCACGCCCGGTTTCACCATCGGCCACAAAGAAGACAAGATGGGCATTCGCGCCTCCTCCACCTGCGAGCTGCTCTTCGACGACTGCCGTGTTCCGGCAGAAAACGTCATCGGAGAAACCGGCAAGGGCTACAAGATCGCCATCGAAGCCCTCAACGAAGGCCGCATCGGCATCGCCGCGCAGATGCTCGGCCTCGCCGAAGGCGCCTGGACTCTCGCCGTCAAGTACAGCAAGGAGCGCAAACAGTTCGGCAAAGCCATCTCCGAATTCCAGGCCGTCCAGTTCGCACTCGCCGAGATGGCCACTCAGATCGAGGCCGCGCGCAACCTCGTCTACAATGCCGCCCGCATGAAGTGCGCCGGCATTCCTTTTGTGAAGGAGGCCGCCATCGCCAAGCTCTTCGCCTCCCGCGTCGCCGAACAGGTCGCCAGCCAGGCCGTCGAAATCTACGGCGGCTACGGCTTCGTCCGCGACTACCCCGTGGAAAAGTTCTACCGCGACGCCAAAATCGGCGCCATCTACGAAGGCACCTCGAACATGCAGCTCGCCACCATCGGCAAACTGATTCTGAGTTGAGAACTCTGAAAACCTCAGCCTTTACTATTGAATAAATAGGGGCGCGATCATCGAGCGTCGAGCTGAAGAACCTGCTGCGGACCGCCTTCGATTTAGCGTAAATTCAAAAGGTTCCCCACTCAGGGCAACGGAGGCTTGGCCATGTCGCCGAACGAATTCCGCGCATCGCTCCCCCTCGATGAGCCCCCCCCAAATTTCTCCGCACCGCTCGCCGCGCTCTGGTGGGACGCGAATGGCGACTGGCCCCGCGCACACAACCTCGTCGACGCGCTGGAGAGCACCGAAGGCATGGCCGTCCACGCCTACCTCCATCGCCGCGAAGGCTCGCTCTCCAACGCCGACTACTGGTACAGCCGCGCTGGCCGCATGTTTTACCGCTCCGCTCTCGAAGAAGAATTCCAGGCCCTCGTCGAAGGCCTCCTCCAGCACGGCCCCCCACCAAAATAAAGAAGACCCGGGTGCCCCATTCAAGCGCCTTTGGCTTGAGTGGGATCGCGCCCAGCGCGACTCGCTGGCGCCGGGTGCCCCATTCAAGCCCGCCTTTGGCTTGAGTGGGCAAGCGGGGTGCCCCATTCAAGCCCGCCTTTGGCTTGAGTGGGCATCGCGCACAGCACACCGCGCTGGCATCGTACCGCTCGCCTTTCGCCTACCGGCTACAGGCTACCGGCTACAGGCTACCGGCTACAGACTACAGGCTCGGTCACAGCGTGTACCTCTCCGCCGCAATCATCTCCTCGGCCACAGCGCGCCCAATCGCCACCGTGTTGATCGGATCATGCTTCGCCAGCCGCCGGAAAATCGCCATCTGCGTGCGCAGCATTTCGCCCTCCGCCACCGCCCCCAGCACCCGCTCCGCCGCGTCCTGAATGATGCGGAATGACCGCGCCACACTCAGCTGCGCCAGCCCGATGGCCGTCGCATTCCGTCCGGCAAACTTCTCCGCCCGCAGCAGCGCCGACTCCATCACCAGCACCTCAATCAAAAT
>CAZHTJ010000152.1:0-6320 GCA_964535525.1 uncultured Acidobacterium sp.
CCATCATCCACGACGGCCATCAGGGCCCCAAAGAAATCGGCGTCCAGCCCGAATTTCTCAGCTGGCTCACCGACCCCGCGCAGAACGGCGCCGGTGCCCTCTACGACTTCGGTTGCTACGGCGCCGACCTCATGACCTGGTTCATGCACGGCGAACCGCCCGTCAGCGTCACCGCCGTCGCGCAAACCGACAAGCCCGCAACCTACCCCCGCGTCGACGACGACGCCACCATCATCCTCCGCTATCCGCACACCCAGGCCGTACTCATGCCCTCCTGGAACTGGACCTTCGCCCGCAAGGACACCGAAGTCTACGGCACCAAAGGCTACGCCATCGCCGTCAACCCCACGCAAATCCGCGAGCGCGTCAACGAAGCCTCACCCGAAGTCGCCCTCGGCATCCCGCCCCTTCCCCCGCCCAACGACACCTCGCTGCACTACCTCGCCGCCGTGGTCCGCGGCCAGCTCGAACCCGACCACGACCTCACCTCGCTCGACACCAACATCGTCGTCATGCAAATTCTCGACGCCGCCCGCCAATCCGCCCGCACCGGCAAAACCATCCTCCTCCACCCACTACCCTGACGAGCACGCGCCTCACAACGAAACTGCCACCCCCGGCCGCACTCGAACCCAACCTCAACCCAACTCCGACCCAACCTCAACCCCAGCCCTAACCCGAAAAAGCCAAAACCGACAAACCCGCGAGAAGGCCAGGTTCACCCCACAGCAAGAAGCGTGCTCTCCGGCCATCCGTCCGTCCATACAATTGATCCCGTCTATCACCCCGAAGTACCGTCCTGGGAACCATAGTGGGAAAAGTCCACTCTCCCGCACTCCACCCTTTATCACTCTTCGCAAGTGCTGTCCGGCCTACCGCCCCCGAAAACCCCGCCCCCCCAAAAATGACCTCCCCAAAAAGCCAAAAACCGAAAACTCGGAGAATCTTAGGTTCACCCCACAGCAAGAAGTCTCCGCACCCGTCATACCCTCGTCAATGCAAATTGGTACCGCGTCCCACCCCGCAGTACCACCCCGACCCTTCTTGGGACGGTACGGAGATCATGAACCCTCAAGGGCTATAGTTGTCCATGCCCAAAAATACATGTGAACACTGCGGCGGTTCACAACTCATCAGCGGTCTCATTGTTTCTGCTTCTGGCGGTGGTGGTGACGTACGTCCCGGCCTCCTCTGCAAGGAGAAAGAGAAGGGCTTTTTCAAACGATCCGAAAGGGAGAAAAGAGAGGCCCTTTTTGCTGACCTGTGCACCTCTTGCGGCACCGTAAAACGTTTATACGTGAAAGACCCGAAACGTGATTGGGTCGTATAACTTTCGCGGTTTCAACGGGGACTGTCCCCGGCCCGATGTCTCACAAAACGCCCCCCCTGGGAAATTACAGTTCCACATTGACCTCCGCCACAAGCATTTCAGCCGCGCCGAGCGCCGTCAAAGCCACCGCCTGAACCCAGCCTCACCAGGAAAACCAAAACCCGGACAACCCCAGGTTCACCCCACAGCAAGAAGCTTGATACCCCGCCATCCGATTGTCAATAAAAGTTGACCCGGTGCCTACCCGGAAGTAATTCCCGGACCCATTTTGGGAAAGCACGGTTCAACATTGACCCTCCGCCACAAGCGTTTCAGCCGCGCCGCGCTGCCGTCAAAGCCACCGACCGAACCCAGCCTCACCAGGAAAACCAAAACCCGGACAACCCCAGGTTCACCCCACAGCAAGAAGCTTGATACCCCGCCATCCGATTGTCAATAAAAGTTGACCCGGTGCCTACCCGGAAGTAATTCCCGGACCCATTTTGGGAAAGTGCCGCTTCATCCCCGTCATCTGCCCTTTCCCGCAATCTCTTCAGCAGGAGACGCCCCTTTTGAACTCTCTTTCCCCCTTACCCCAACCCCAAAGAGCTGGACAACCCCAGGTTCACCCCACAGCAAGCAGCTTCGTCTCCCGCCATCCGATCGTCAATGCAAATTGGTCCCATATCTTATTCCAAAGTGCCCCACCCCGACCATTTTGGGAAAGTGCCGTACCAAACCCGGACACATTAACTTTTGCCACAGGCTCTTCACTACGAACCCCGCTCGAACCCTGATCGATGGTTGTCGCCCGCCTTGCGGATTCTTCCGCGCCACCCCACCGCACCCCCGCTCCGTGTTGTCCGCAATCAGCGCAGCGTATTCTGAACTGTGCACCACCCTCGCACTCGCACCCGCACCCTCATCCTCGCCATCGCGCTCAGCGCCCCTGTCATCCCCGCGCACGCGCAGTACTCCGCCGACCGCCCCGTCGGACCCACCGCCCAGCAAGCCCCTTCCTGGCAGAAAAACGCCGGCATCGATCAGAACCTCAACCGTCCGTTACCCCTTCACGACCCCTTCAAAGACGAAACAAGCCGCGACCTTCAACTCGGCGACCTCTTCAACCACAATCGCCCCGTCATGCTCGCGCTCATGTACTACAACTGCCAGATGCTCTGCCCGCAGGTCCTCCACGGCATGGCCTCCGCCCTGCGCCAAAGCGGCTTCCACCCCGGATCCGACTACGATGTCGTCGTCGTCAGCATCGACCCGACCGACACCCCCAAAGACGCAGCCGCCGAGAAGCAGCACTTCCTCTCCATAGTCGGCGCCACGCCCGGCGCGGCCTCCGACCCCACAGCAACAGCAGCCGTCCACTTCCTCACCGGCCCGCAAGCCTCCATCACCGACCTCGCCCAGGCCACCGGCTTCCACTACGTCCGCGTCCCCGGCCCCGACGGCAAGATGACGCAATTCGCTCACTCCTCCGTCATCATGATCGCCACCCCCGACGGGCGCATGTCGAAATACCTCTTCGGCGTCGATTATCAGCCGCGCGACGTCCGCCTCGCCCTCATCGAGGCCAGCACCCGACACATCGGCACCCTCAGCGATCTCGTCCTTCTTTATTGCTGTAGCTACTCGCCCACTCAGGGCCGCTACACTGTCGCCATCCTGCGCATCCTCGGCCTTGCCGGCTGTGCCTCTCTCGCAGCCGTCATCGCCATGCTGTGGCTGCTCTCAAAAAAACCAAAGACCACACCCGTCAGCGCCTGATCCCACACTCGCAAAGCCCCATCCCGCCCGAATCCACAGGAAGCGACGAACGGCCCAACCCGTCATCCATGCAACGAGGAGATATTTCCGATGAAAGCAGCGGTTCTCTACGAATACGGCGACGTCAGCAAGTTGCAATACGAAACCAACCAACAGGAACCGCCCTTCGGCCCCAATGAAGTGCGCGTCCGCGTCCGCGCCACCAGCATCAATCCCATCGACTGGAAGCTCCGCAGCGGCGCTGTACGCCAGCGCATGCCCATCAACTTCCCCGCCATCCTCGGCCGCGATCTCGCCGGCGAAGTCGTCGACTTCGGCCCAGACGTCACCGCTTTCAAAAAAGGCCAGCGCGTCATGGCCCTCGCCTTTGGCACCTACGCCGAGTTCACCACCGTTAAGGCCGGCATTCTCGCCCCCATTCCCGACGCCCTCAGCTTCGAGCAAGCCGCCGCGCTGCCCCTCGTCCTAACCACCGGCGCCCAGCTCATCGAGCGAGCCGTCCAACCGCAGCCTGGCTGGACCATCCTCGTCACCGGAGCCCTCGGCGGTGTCGGTCGCACCGCCGTCCACGTCGCGCTCAAGCATGGCGCGCGCGTCATCGCAGGCGTTAAGTCGTCACAGCAACAAGAAGCTGCGAAGCTCGGCGCCGATCGCGTCGTAGCTCTCGATGACGAAAAGGAAATTGCCACCCTCCGCGACCTCGACGCCATCGCCGACACCGTCGGCGGCGAAACCATCGGCAAACTGCTCAAAGCCCTCAAGCCAGGCGGCGTATTAGGCTCCGTTCTCGGCGAACCCAAAGAAGCCGCTGGCAAAAATATTCAGGTCCGTGCCGTCTTTGCACAGCCCGACGCCAAACGCCTCTACCAGCTAGCCGAAGCCGTAGCCCGCGGAGAATTTACCATCCCCATCGCAAAAACCTTTCGTCTCGAAGATGCGCGTCAGGCCCAGGACCTCGCCGAACACCAACATCCCAACGGCAAAGTTCTCCTCGTCGCCTAACGATGACGGTGCGGCGCCGCGGCGGCAGCCACGCCATTGCCGGCTTCCGCCGCAGTGCCCGCTTCTGAGCCCTGAGCCCTGTGCTCTGAGCCCTGTGCCCTCACCACCATCGCCGCTACATACGCCGCCCCGAACCCGTTATCGATATTTACCACGCACACATTCGGCGAGCATGAATTCAGCATCCCCAGCAGCGCCGCCAAGCCGCCAAACGCCGCGCCATACCCGACGCTCGTAGGCACCGCAATCACCGGCGCCGCCACCAACCCACCCACCACGCTCGGCAGCGCGCCCTCCATCCCCGCGCACACAATCACCGCCCGCGCCGTGCTCAATCCCTCCCGCGCCGCCAATATCCGATGCAGCCCCGCCACCCCCACATCCCATATGCGCGACACCTCGCACCCCAGATACTCCGCCGTCGTCGCTGCCTCTTCGGCCACCGGCAAATCGCTCGTCCCCGCGCAAACCACCGCCACCGGACCCGCCTTCCCCCCGGTTTCTTCCACGCGTAATCCGATAATCCGCGCCGTCTCGTGATACACCGCCTCCGGCACGCGCAGCTTCACCGCCGCATAAGCATCCGCATCCGCCCGCGTCGCCAGAACGCTCCCGCCCGCCGCCGCCATCCGCGCAAAAATCTCCGCCACCTGCCCCGGAGTCTTACCCGCCGCGTAAATCACCTCCGGCAACCCCAGCCGCAGCGCCCGATGATGATCGATCCGCGCAAACCCCGCATCTTCGTAAGGCATCACCGCCAGCTCATGCATCGCCGCCGCCGGCGTCGTCGCCCCCGCCTGCACCGCCTGCAGCAACTCCAGAATCATCTCCCTTGTCATGCCCTGGCCTTCTCGCCCCGCAGTTCGCCGTAAGCCGCCGTCGCCGCTTCCATCACCGCTCGCAGCGCAATGTCGTGCTCCCGCGCCGCCCTCCGGCAATCCTCATACTCCGGCATCGCATTCAGTACTTCCCCACAGCTGGACGCCACCTTCATCCGAACCTTCCCAAATTGCGTATCCACAGTTACAAATTCCCTGTCCAAAATCACCCGCTCTTCCTCCCGCCGCCGAATCCCCAGCGTCGTCGTCTCCCGAAACAGCAGCTTCTCCAGTTCGCCTTCGCTCTCCGGCCTCGACAGCACCGTCACCAGCGTGCCCAGCCGCCCCTTCTTCATCGTCACCGGAGCCGCCATCGCGTCGAGCGCCCCATGCTCCATCGCCAACTCCATAGCATGCGCCACTACCTGCGGCGTTGCATCGTCCAGCGCGCATTCCAGCACCACCACCCGATCCCGCGAGAACCCGCCCGAGAACCCGCTCGTGCCAACCTCCGCCGCCGTCCCTACCGAAACTCGCACCACATTCGCAAATCCCGAGGGATTCCGCCCGCCAGCCCCATACCCAATCGCGCTTGCCTCAAACACGCCGCCCGCTCCAAACGCGCACCCCAGAGCCCGCAGCATCGCCGCACCCGTCGGCGTCGTCAACTCCATCTCCGGCCCCGCCGCATACACCGGCACGCCCCGCAGCAACTCCGCCGTCGCCGGAGCAGGCACCGGCATCCGTCCATGCGCGCAGTTCACAAATCCGCTGCCCACATTCACCGCCGAGCACCGCCACTCGTCCACGCCCAGCGCATCCAGCCCCACCGCCCCACATACAACGTCGGTGATCGTGTCCACCGCGCCCACTTCGTGAAAATGCACTTCCTCCGGCGCGATCCCGTGCACCTTCGCCTCAGCCTGCGCCAACAGCTCGAACGCCCGCAGCGCAATCGTCTTCGCGCCCGCAGGCAATTCCGCCCGCCCAATCAGCTCGCGAATCTGCGCCCAGTTCCGGCTATGCACATGCGGATGCGCATGCTCGCCGTGATGATGTTGTCCGGAACCGTCGTCCTGACGATGCTCGTGCGCATCCTGCGTATGGGCCGTCTCCGCCGCAACACCGTTCTCCAACACATCGACCTTCGTCGCCCGAATCCCACGGCGCTCCACGCTACAAATCCGCAGCTCCGCCCCAACCCCCAGCGCCGAAGCCGCATTCTGTAGAAGCTCCATCGGCACGCCGGCATCAATCAGCGCGCCCAGCAGCATGTCTCCGGAAATCCCCGCAAAACACTCAATCGTCCCAATCTTCATTTCGTATCGTTGCCAACCTGGCTCACCGCCTCGTCGCCAGCCTTTCGCTAAGCTCGCGTTTTACCGCTAACCGGACCTTAGCTAACCGGACTT
>CAZHTJ010000153.1:0-6282 GCA_964535525.1 uncultured Acidobacterium sp.
GGCGAGGGAAGAGCGAGGGAGAGGCGAGCGGGAGACGAGGGAAGAGCGAGGGAGAGGCGAGCGAAGAGCGAGGGAAGAGCGAGGGAGAGGCGAGGGAAGAGCGAGGGAGAGGCGAGCGGGAGACGAGGGAAGAGCGAGGGAGAAGCGCTAAGAGGAAACCGAGGCCGGTTCGATAGCGGCGATCTCGAGTTCGAGACCGCCGAATTCGGGATGATCGTTTTCGTGCAGGCGCCAGGCGAGGTTGATGAGCGAATCGGGGCCGAGGTTGAGTTCCCGAACACGATCGGCGAGATTCCAGCCCACGGCGGAGAATGTGGTGCCTGGGCCAGCGAGCGGGCTCGACGGGGACCCCACCTGTGCGACGCGCAGGCGGATGTGTTTCTCCTTCATGAACATTGGGGGCGCTGTGACGCGCACGTTGCGGGAGATGAAGATGGGCTCTTCGTTGCCCATCCCATACGGTTCGAGACGGCGAAGCCAGGAAAACAGCTCTGGCGTGATTTGATCGAGCGGAAGCTCAGCGTGACATTCGAGAGGACTGCCGAGGTCCTCTTCGCGTAAGTGGATTGACGCGTAGTCGGCGAGGCGGTCGCGCAGCTCTTCGACCCGATCGGCGGGCAGCGAGAAACCGACAGCGTGCGCGTGGCCGCCGAAGCGGGTGAAGACCTCGTGACAGCTCTCGATCGCATCGAGCAGATGGAAGCTGGGGATGGAGCGACCGGAGCCGTGCGCTTCGCCGTCCTGGCGAGTGACCACGATGGCGGGCTTGCCGGTCTGCTCGACGATGCGGGACGCCAGGATGCCGATGACGCCGCGGTGCCAGTTGTCGCCGTCCATGACGATGCAGCGAGTGTCGTGGAAGCATGGGTCCTCAAGGCGCGCAGAGACTTCGGCGAGCATCGCGGCCTCGGCGGCGCGGCGTTCCTTGTTGAGCCGCTCGAGTTTTGCGGCGAGATCGCTGGCGCGATTCTGGTCGTGTGTGGTGAAGAGTTCAATGACTTCGGTCGCGACGTCCATCCGACCGGCTGCGTTGATTCTTGGTGCGAGCCGGAAGGCGACGTCGATCGGGGTGAGCGGGCGTCGGGCAGTATCGATTTGCGCTTCGCGCATCAGAGCGCGGAGGCCGAGGCCGGCGGGGCGGCGCAATTCGGCGAGTCCGAGGGCGACGAAGACGCGGTTTTCGCCGAGCAGCGGGACTGCGTCGGCGATGGTCGCGATCGCGAGCAGCTTCAGGAACGACGGCAGAATCTTTTTTCGGGCGCGGTCGAGGTCCCAGGCCTCGAGCAGGGCTTGCGAGAGCTTGAACGCCACTCCGGCTCCGCAGAGGTGACGGCAGCCGTATTTGCAACCGACTTGATTCGGGTTGAGGACGGCGAGGGCTTTGGGCAGACCGAGTTCCGGTTCCGGCAAATGGTGGTCGGTCACGATCAGGTCGAGGCCGAGCTCTGCAGCGGCTTCGGCGGCGGCGAAGGCGCGGATGCCTGTGTCGACGCTGATGACGAGGCGGACGCCGTCGCGGGTTGCATTCTCGAGAATTTCGCGCTGCATGCCGTAGCCTTCGCGCAGGCGGTGCGGGATGTGGAAGCGCACGCTGCCACCGAGCCTCTCGATGGCGGTCTTGAGGAGCACGGTCGCGGTGGTGCCGTCGACGTCGTAGTCGCCGTAAATCAGAATCGGTTCCTGAGCGGCGATGGCCTGGCGAATGCGCTCGACCGCGCGATCCATGCCGAGCATCGAGTATGGGTTGAGAAGCTGTTCGATGCGCGGGTTGAGGAAGCTTTCGGCATCGGCGGCGGTTGAGATTCCGCGAGCCAGCAGCAACTCGGCGATGAGGAGCGGGATTCCGGCTTCGTGGGCCAGAGCTTGTGCTTCTTCGGACTTGCAGCTGTTGAGAATCCAGCGCCGCGGGGGCGGGGCGACGGCCGGGACTGCATCTGACTGTGGGACCGGCTCCGGGATCAGGCTGGAATCGGTCACGGATTCTTCAGACACAATCGCCCCGGAGCATTCAGGGCTGGTCGTCTTCATCGTCGTCTTCGAAGACGATGTTGCCGAGGTCGCCGACGGAGTCGAGAAGCAGCTGGTAGCGGTCGTACCACTCGGTCGAGGTTTCGTAGAGAAACATGATGCCCTGATGGGGAAAGCCGAGCTGCAGGTGGCCGATCTTGCCGATGTGGCCGACCAGGGTTTGGGCCTCGTCGAGCTCCGAGGTGCTGCTGGATTCCTCGATGGTGTAGTCCTGCTCCTGCACTTCCTCGATGAGGAGCTCGACGTCCTCTTTTTCGAGGACTTCATCGCTCATGGTGATGAAGGTGGCTCCAGCGGCTTTGGCTGTTTCGACGAAATCCTTCCAGCTGTCGGGGTTGGTTTCGTCTTCCCAGAGAACGGTGGGGATGTCTTCGCCGACGTGGGTGGGAACGCGACGGATGCCATGACCTTCGATGAAGGCGACCATGTCGTCCTTGACGGATGCCAGATTGTCGAGGTGCATGGAGAAGGGATTCATGGCGGAGGGAACAGTGTATCTGAAGAGGAGGGAAAGGCGAGCGGAAAGCGAGGGAAAGGTCAGGGAGAGGCGAGGGAGAGGCGAGCACAACAGCGGGAGTAGCCACAAGGGAAGGGCCGCTGGTGCGGCCCTTTTCTTTGTGGGGAAGGTTAGAAGATGATTTTGCCGCCGAAGATGAAGAATCTCTGGCCGGACGTGTCGCCGGAGACGTTGCCGTCGACGTTAAAGGCGGTGCTGAGGAATGGATTGGTTGGGCCTGAAATGCCAGGAGCATAATCCGCAACATTGGCGAGGCCGGTACCCCGGTACATCTGGTTCAGCACGTTGTAGGCGTCGAACTGGAGCTGCATCCTGACATGCTCGGTGATGCCAAAATCCTTGAAGACGTTCATATCGAGATCGCTGAAGGTGTCTCCACGGAGGATGTTGCGGCCCGAACCGGGGTACGGGTTGCCGACGGCGAGCGCGTAGGCCTGGTTGTCGACGATCCAGTGATTGGCCGAGGGAGTGGTGGGGGTTCCGGGAAGGTAATTGCCGGAGTTGTCGAAGCCATCGCTGTTGTATTCGACGTAGGCGGGAGTGCCGAGGGTGGGCGCGCCGCCGACCGTGGGACCGGTGAAGGGGTTGAGATAGGCGACGGTGTTGAGCGGGGCCTTCGGATTGGAGAGGACGAGACGGCAGGTGTCGGTGTCAGGACCAACGCTGGAACCGTTAAAGGTGGCGTCGCAGAAGCTGCTGTCGCCGGTAATGCCGTCGAGGGTGAGCGGTTGGGTTGGATTGAAGGGCTGGCCGCTGTTGTAGCGATAGAGGGAGGTGAGGGTGAAGCCATTGACGAGCTTCGACATGAGGCCGCTGGACTTCACGATCTTCGGCATCTGGTAGGTGAAGGTGGCGCCGATGACGCTGGGGAAGCTGTTGCCGTCGACGCCGCGCTCGGCGGCGTTGGGATTGAGAGGATTCTGAGAGAAAGCGGTGCCGCCGGGGGTGCCGCTGAAGACATCGGTGACATTATCGATTTCGCGGCTCCATGTGTAGGAGAGGGTTCCGCTGACGCCATGGTAGTTCTGGGTGGTGAGATTGAGGCCGAGGCCGCTGTAGTCCTGCCAGCCGCCGTTGGTGACGAGGGCCAGGTTCGCGTTGGTGCAGGAAGGACGGCCGTAGCCGGGAGCGTTCATGTCGCTGCACAGGGAAGGGAAGCCGTAACTGGGGAAGGCGGCGGCGACGGGAGCCAGATACGGATTGGCATTCACCGACTGGAAGTTCTGCGTGGTTTTGACGCCGACGTAGCGGACTTCGCCGACGGCGGCGCGGCCGATCTGATGCTGGAGGGCGAGGGTCCAGGACTGCACGTAAGGCGTGCGGAAATTGGTGGGGACGTAGGTTTGATCGCGGAAGCGGGGATCGACGCCGACGCCGCTGGGCAGGTTTACCAGGTCGGCGGAACGGATGCCGGCACCGGTGGGATTGCCGCTGGCTGGGAGGCAGGGGCAGAGGAACGCGCCGGTATTGGCCACCGGACTGGCGATGGCATCGAGGAGGAAGATGTTGTAGAAGGCGGGATTGGCGTTGATGGCGTATCCGGCATTGACAACCAGCTTCTGATCGAAACCGGGGTTCCAGGCGAAGCCGATGCGGGGCTCAAAGTTTTTGTAGACCTCGTTGACGGCAGGGACGGTGCGATCGGCGAGGGGAAGTGTGGGGTCCCAGAAGGCGGTGGCGGGGTTCGACTCGCGCTTGACGGTTTCGTTGTGGAGCTCGTTGACCGCCTGGCCGAAGTACTCCCAGCGAAGGCCGAGATGGGCTGTGAAATGGGGTGCGATTTTCCAGTCATCCTGTACGTAAGCGGCGACGTCGGACTCAGTGAAGGGGATGACGGGGTTGCCGTTGGCCAGCTCCATGAAGCCGTTGTCCTGCACGAAGTCCTGGAAGGTGTTGTAGAGGAGGATGCCGTTGTAGAGGGGCAGGAAGACGTTGGGGGAATTCTGGTAGTCGTATTCGCCGCCGAAGAGGACGGTGTGGTTGCGGTGGGACCAGGTGGCATTGTCCTGGATCTGGGTGACCTTGACGGTGCGCCCCTGTGGGAAGCCGGGGTTGATGCCGAGGCCGAGATCGAGGTTGGTGCCGATGAAATCGACGTCGGTGGTGCAGGCGGTGAGATTGTTGACGGTGCAAGCCGGGATCGAACCACCTTCAAAGTCCAGTTTGGATTCCTGGAAGGCGTAACGGAGTTGGTCGACCCAATGGGGGGAGAAGGTGTGGGTCCAGTCGGCGCCGACGGAGTAGTTGGTATCGGGAACGTCGACATAGTCACCGGCGGCGATGCTGCCGCCGGAGATGCCGGTGCTGAGCTGGTCCTGATAGAAGAAGCGGACGAAGATGTGGTCGTTGGGGTCAGGCTGCCAGTCGAGGCGGCCCATATTCTCTTCGTCGTTAAAGAGGGAGGGAATGCTGCGGCTGACACCGGCGAACTGCACGGGGACGGTGACGCCGTTGGGCCCGGTGATGTTTTCGGTGGTAATGCTGGAGGCGATGGGCTGGGGATTACCGGCGGCGATGCTGTAGGGCCCGCCAGCTTTGGCAATGGCGACAGCGGGGTTGCCCGGAAAGGCGGCGGCAAGGGTTGCAAGTCCGGTGGGTGTAGGGGTGAGATCGGGAGTGCTGAAGGAGGGAGATACGCCCTCGCGGAGGCGATCCCAGAAGGTGCTGCCAAAGAAGAAGAGCTTGTCTTTGAGGACGGGCCCCCCGATGGTGGCGCCGTAGCGATTCTCGACATAGCGGGGAAGGACGGGGGCGGAGCAGCCGTTAGCGGCGGGGGTCTGGCCGGAGGCGCAATAGCCGAAAAGCGGGCTCTTATCGCCGTTGGTCAAGGAGCTGAGGGCTTGTCCCTGATAGAGATCGAAGCCGGAGCCGTGGAAAGAATTTGTGCCGGATTTTGTTACGTAGTTGACGACCGCGCCGGCGTTGCGGCCGTACTGGGCGCTGTAGTCGTTGGTGATGACCTGGATTTCGGAGATGGCGTCCTGGTTGCCGAAGAAGATTTGGGGGCCGGCGACGGAGTTGTCGTTGTTGGTCTGGCCGTCGAGCTCGAAGTTGTTATTGCGGCCGCTCTGGCCGTTTACGGAGAAGTTGTCGCCGTTGGTGTTGGAGAAGTTGTTGCCGTGGGTGCTGACGACGCCGGGAATGACCTCGGTGATGGTGTCGAAGCCGTTGTTGAGTGGCAGTGACTGCATCTGCTGGGTGTCGAAGGTGGTAGTGACCTGGGATTCAGTAGGGGTGAGCAGAGTCTCGGCCGAACCGTTGACTTCGACGACCTGCGTGGAGCCGCCGATCTTGACGGTCACGGTGCGGAGGTCGGTAGTGACGCCGGAGTCGACTTCAACCTGATTGACGGTCGCGGGGGCGAAGCCAGGCGCCTCGATCCTGACGGTGTAATGGCCGATGGGGACGGCGTGGAATGCGAAGTTGCCGTCGGAGAGCGAGGTAGTGTGGAGGACGATGCCTGTGGCTGCATTGGAGGCGTCAATGGCGGCGCTGGGGATGACGGCGCCCTGCGGATCGACAATCTGACCGACGATGGTGCCTGTGGTAATGCCTTGTGCCAAAGCGTGCGGCGCCGCGCAGACAAGCAGACAGAGGGCAAGCAGACACAGGGAGAGAAGAGCCAGGAGCCAGCGATTGGGTCTCGAGTTCATTTTTTCCTCCAAAAACGGTGGGGCCTGAGGAGATCAGGCGGGGGTATACCCGTCGGTTAAGGACAGTGGGAACGAATCGGCGAA
>CAZHTJ010000154.1:0-6216 GCA_964535525.1 uncultured Acidobacterium sp.
TTTCAGATTTTTTCTTCGAGTCCGCGGATGTGGCGTGCGCAGCGGCTGGAGGCGAGTCATTGCGAGCAGATGCGGCGGCTGCGGAAAGAGTATGATTGCGCGCCGCTGGTGATCCACACCAGCTACCTCGTGAATTTGTGCAGCCAGACGGCACTTTTTCGGGAGAAGTCCATCGTTGCGTTTCGCGGCGAGGTGGAACGGGCGCTGGCGCTGGGGGCTGAGTATCTGGTGCTGCACCCTGGATCGTGGAAAGGACTGACGCGGGCTGAAGGTCTGCGGTTGGCGGCGGAGTCGATTGCACGGGCGGTGGAGGGAGTGCGTTTCGACGACTGCGATTTTCGGGTGCTGATCGAGAACACGGCGGGCGCGGAGTTTTCCCTCGGCGGAAGCTTTGAGCAGGTGGCGGAGCTGATCGAAAAGCTGCGCGGGATCGTGCCGGTGGGAGCGTGTCTGGATACATGCCATTGCCATGTAGCCGGGTACGACCTGGTGAGCGAGGCCGGATACGAGCAGACCGTGCAGTGGGTGGCGGGAACGATGGGGCTCGACGCGGTGCGCGTCTGGCACATGAATGACGCGAAAGCGGCACGCGGCTCGCGTCTGGATCGGCATCAACATATAGGGAAGGGCACGATGGGGCTGGAGCCGTTTCGGCGGCTGCTGAACGATGCGCGGTTTGCGCATTGCGCCTTTATTGCGGAAACGCCGGTGGACGAGGACGGGGATGAATTGCGCAATGTGGAGACGATGAAGGAACTAGTGATCAGTGAGCCGAGATCAGTGATCGAAGCAGCGCCACAGCGAGGCAGAAGACAGGAGAGGCGTGAGGAGGCTGGTGGGGGTGGGGGGCGGGGAAAACGGCGAACGAACGCATCAATTTACAATCGGAACTGAGTACCTTTATGGCGACAAAAGAGCACACAGATGCCGCCCAGATGGCGGCCGCCGGGGAACCCGCACCTTTGGAGGCTCGCTACACGCCCGCCGAGATCGAGGCAAAGTGGGAGGCGCGCTGGGAGGCGCAGCCGGAGTTGTATGCGACGGAGCCGCGGTCTTCGCCGAAGCCGAAGTATTACGTGCTGGGGATGCTGCCGTATCCGTCGGGGCAGCTGCACATGGGGCACGTGCGCAACTACTCGATTGACGATGCGCTAGCGCGGTACATGTGGATGCAGGGCTACAACGTGCTGCACCCGATGGGGTGGGACGCGTTCGGTTTGCCGGCGGAAAATGCGGCGCTGAAGAACAATACGCCGCCGCGGCAATGGACGATGCAAAACATCGCGGCCATGAAGCGGCAGATGAATCGGCTGGGGCTGGCGTACGACTGGCGCAACGAGATTACGACGTGCCTGCCGGACTACTACCGGTGGAATCAGTGGTTCTTCTTGCGGATGTACGAGCGGGGACTGGCGTATCGCAGGAAGAGCAAGGTGAACTGGTGTCCGCAATGCGCGACGGTGCTGGCAAATGAGCAGGTGGTGAACGGGTGCTGCTGGCGGCATGAAGAGCAGCCGGTGGAGCAGCGCGATCTGGAGCAGTGGTTTTTGCGGATCACGAATTACGCGCAGGAGCTGCTGGACGATCTGGCGAAGCTGGAGGGTTGGCCAGAGAAGGTCCGGACGATGCAGCGGAACTGGATCGGGCGCAGCGAGGGCGCGGAGGTTGCGTTCGAACTGGAGGATTCAGGCGACGGCCTGGAGGATGAAGAGAAGGCGCGCAAGGCCGGGACTGCGCTGTTGCCGGCACGTGAGGGCGTTCGCGGGACGGGCAAAAAGATTGCGGTTTTCACGACGCGCATCGATACGATTTTTGGCGCGACGAGTTTGCAGTTGGCTCCGGAGCATCCACTGGTGAAGGAGATGGCGGCGACGGATCCGGGATTGTCGGATGCGGTTTCGGGGCTGCTGGAGCAGCAGCGCAAGGCGCGTGAGGCCGGCGATGCGGGGGCCATCGAGAAGCATGGCGTGTTTACGGGGCACTACGCCATTAATCCATTCAGCGGTGAGCGGCTGCCGGTGTGGGTGGGCAATTACATTCTGCTGGACTACGGCACGGGCGCGATCATGTCGGTGCCGGCGCACGACGATCGCGACTACGATTTCGCGAAGAAATACGAGCTGGAGATCCGGGTTGTGATTCTGCCGCGGCGCGCCGGGGAGGGTTCGGACGACGAGCAATTGCTGCCGTTTACCGCAGAGGACAGCCTGCTGATCAATTCGGGCGAATTCAGTTCGCTGGGTTGTGTGGAGGCGCAGCACAAGATGGCTGCGTACGCGAAAGAGCACGGATTTGGCAAGGCGACGGTTACTTATCGGCTGAAGGACTGGGGGATCAGCCGGCAGCGGTACTGGGGCACGCCGATTCCGATGCTGTACTGCGGGGGGTGCGGGATTGTGCCGGTTCCTGACAGCGAATTGCCGGTGCTGTTGCCGGAAAACGTGGAGATTACGCAGACGGGTGGGTCGCCGCTGGCGCGGATGCCGGAATTTGTAAACGCGACGTGTCCAAAATGCGGTGGGAGAGGGCTGCGCGAGACGGACACGATGGATACTTTCGTCGATTCGTCCTGGTATTTTTACCGCTACACGGATGCGCACAACGACAAAGCTCCATTTGCAACCGACACTGTGGCGTATTGGTTCCCGATCGACCAGTACGTGGGCGGAGTGGAGCATGCGATCCTGCATTTGATCTATTCGCGCTTCTGGACGAAGGTGATGCGCGACCTGGGGCTGGTGCGGAACGACGAACCGGTGGAGCGGCTGTTCACGCAGGGGATGGTGATCCGCAACGGCGCGAAGATGTCGAAATCGAGAGGCAACGTGGTTTCGCCCGACGAGATGATTGCGCGTTACGGGGCGGACGCGACGCGGATGTACTCGCTGTTTGCGGCGCCGCCGGATCGCGATCTGGACTGGCAGGAGGATGGGGTTGCGGGGGTGAGCCGGTTTTTGGGGCGCGTTTGGCGGTTTGCGGCGAAGTACGAGGCGAGCGCGAAGAAGGGCGGGAGCGCCGCGGGGACGGCCTTGTCGGCGGAGTCGCAGGCGCTGCTGCGAAAACTACACCAGACGATTCGGAAGATCACTGAGGATTTTGCGGGACGCTGGCATTTCAACACCTGTATCGCGGCGATCATGGAGCTGGTGAATGCGCTGACCGCGGCGGAGGGGGCGATCGGCGAAGGGAAGGTTCCCGACGCGGTGCTGGCGGAGATCCTGCGGACTTTGGTCTTGCTAATGGCGCCTTTTGCGCCGTATCTGGCGTTCGAGTTGTGGGAGCGGCTGGGAGAGAAGACCGATTTGCTGCGTGCGCCGTGGCCGAAATTTGACGAGGCGCTGGCGCGCGAGGAGCAGATCGAGATTCCGGTGCAGATCAACGGGAAGCTGCGGGCGGTGGTGAAGGTGGGCGCCGATGCGGATCAGGACGCGGTGCGCGATGCGGCGCTGGCCGATGAAAAGATCGCGGCGCTGATCGCGGGCAGAGAAGTGGCGCGCCTGATCGTGGTGCCGCGGAAGCTGATCAACATTGTGGTGAAGTAGGGCGTTGGTGGGGGCTGCGCCGGAAAATCTGAGCGCCGCACGCGGAGTACCGCGCGGGACGCAGTCTTTCGTGCAGATCCTGGCGCTGTGCTGGCGTTGGCCATCGCTGCTGGTGCTGGAATTGCTGTGGCGGTGGAGTTTTGGAATTCCGCTGCTGGCGGTGATGTGGTTTACAGGCGCACATATTTGGGCGGAGACCGCTCCTCGATTGCGGGCCACAGGGGTTTTTGAGTTTTCGCTGGAGTATCCGATGCAGGGCGCGGAGCAGGTGTCGGATGCGATCGATGTGCTGCAGGGGCCGGTGGTTCATGCCGCGGCGTGGCTGTTGCCGCTGGCGATTGTGGCTTGGGCCGTGGCGGCAGGTTTGGGACGGAATGCGGTGCTGCGACGATATCGGCCGTCGACGCCGTGGCGTGTGGGGGCGATGATCACGCTGCAACTACTGCGGGTGATTGCGCTGTGCGTGACTTTTGCGGTGTGGTTTGCGGCGGTGCATTGGGCGGCGAATTTCACGCTTGCGAGTGCGACCGCGAGCGGGGACGCACAGGGGGAGCCGAATCTGGTTCTCTATAGCGCGCTGGTGATTGTGTTTTCGCTGGGGATTTTCACGGTGTGGGCGTTGTTGAGCTGGGTGTTTTCGGTGGCCCCACTGTTGGCTTTGCTGGAGGGATTGGGCGTTGGCGGGAGTCTGGTGCGGAGTTTGCGGCTCAGGCCGCTCCGGGGGAAGCTGGTCGAGATCAATCTGGTGATGGGGATTGCGAAGATCGCGTTGGTGGTGCTGGCGATGGTGTTTTCCGCCACGCCGCTGCCATTTGCGGATGCGGTGAGCGGTGGGGCGCTCTATGCGTGGTGGGCTGCGGTGACGATGCTGTATCTGGTGGCGTCGGATTTTTTCCAGATGGCGCGGACGGTGGCGTTTGTCGATTTGTTAGAAGCAGTGCCCTCTTAAGGTGGTTTTTTTCCACGGAGGACACAGAGACCACAGAGGAGTGGTTGAGAGATGATTTTCGATCTTGAGGAATCCGAAAAAGATGTGGCGTACAAGCTGCTGATCGGGCTGGTGGCGCCTCGGCCGATCGCGCTGGTGACGAGCATGGATGAGAATGGCGTTCTAAACGCGGCTCCTTTCAGCGCGTACAACTATCTCTGCACCGATCCGCCGATTGTGGGCATTGGGGTGACGAATCGTCCGGAGAAGCGCTTTACCCCCAAGGACACGGCCAGGAATATCCGGCGCACCGGTGAATTTGTCATCAACGTTGTTACAGAAGACCTGGCGGAACGGATGGTGGTGTGCGCGGCGGATGCGCCTCCGGAAATCAGCGAACTGGAGATGGCGGGTTTTACGACGACGCCGTCGCAGAGGGTGAAGGTTCCGCGGATTGCGCAGGCGCATGCGGCGCTCGAATGCCGGGAATTTACGACAATGGAGATTGGGCGGTCACGCATTGTTCTGGGACGCGTCGTGTCGGTGTATGTCGAGGACCGGTATGTCGATCCGGCGGGGCCGTACGTGCGGGCGGAGGAGCTGCACGCGATTGGGAGGATGAACGGGCTGGGGAATTATGTGCGGACGCGGGATGCGTTCATGAAGATTCCGCGGATTTCGTACGCCGAGTGGCGACTAGCCGTCGAGGCGGACGCGCCTTCGGCGCCTGCACCGGTACAGCAACCGGATGATGCTGGCGAACCGTGAGAGTTCTTTACAGGGGCGATAATCCCTGGCAAACTGGATTGTGCCAACCCCTTCCATTGTCATTCTTGATTTCGGTTCGCAGTATACGCAGCTGATCGCGCGGCGGATTCGCGAGCAGAACGTGTACTCGGCGGTGCTGCCGTGCACGGCGAAGATCGAGGCGATACGCGCGCTCAATCCTGTTGGCCTGGTGCTGTCGGGCGGGCCCTGCTCGGTGTATGACAGTGACGCGCCGCCAGCCGATCCGGAGATTCTGAATCTGGGATTGCCGGTGCTGGGGATTTGCTATGGGCTGCAGTTCATCGCGCATCATCTGGGCGGGCGGGTGCAGTCGGCGGCGAAGCGCGAGTATGGGCACGCCGAAGTGGAGCTGGTGGACACGGCCAGTCCATTGTTTGCGGAGCTGCCGGCGACGATGCAGGTGTGGATGTCGCACGGGGATCAGACGCTCGATCTGCCGCCGGGATTTCATCTGACGGCGAAAACAGCGAATCACATGGCGGGGATGGCGAATCCGGAGCGACGGATTTGGGCGGTGCAGTTTCATCCGGAGGTGCACCACACGCCGCTTGGGAAGCAGGTGCTGCGGAATTTTCTGTTCAACATTTGCGGAGCGCGGCCGGACTGGACGCCGGAGCATTTTATCCAGAGCACGGTGGCGGGGATTCGGGAGAAGGTGGGCGCGGGGCACGCGATTTGCGCGCTGTCGGGGGGCGTGGATTCGTCGGTGGCGGCAGTGCTGGTGCATCGGGCGATCGGTGATCAGCTGACGTGCGTGTTTGTGAACAACGGCGTGCTGCGGAAGGACGAGTTTGAAAAGGTGCAGCAGAATTTGCGGGACAAGCTGGGGTTGAAACTCGTTGCTGTGGATGCGAGCAAGCGGTTTCTCGGGAAGTTGCGGGGCGTGACCGATCCGGAGGGGAAGCGAAAGATTATCGGGAACGAATTCATTGCGGTGTTCGACGATGAGGCGGTGCG
>CAZHTJ010000155.1:0-6149 GCA_964535525.1 uncultured Acidobacterium sp.
ACGAACCCTCGGCAGAAAACTTCAGCGGCGCATTCGCCGTCCAGTTCAACAGGAAGAAAAAACCTCATCTCAATTGCGGTCTTGGGGTCAAGGGCACGTCCGCTCCGGATCAACAGCCCGGAAATGCTAATGTTTTCAGTTAATCCCTCATGCCACTCTCTTTCGCCTCGTTCCCGAAACCGGATGGCGGTGCCAATTTCGTATCGACGCGCTCGGGGGAGTTCTGGGTTGGTCGCGCTGTCCGCCCGATCCGAATCCATCCCTTCTCCTTGCCCTCGTTCTTGCCCCACACTCAGCCACACGCACTCGCCAGCCCAACTGCGAAACCTAGGTTAGGGCAGTTCCCCGGCGACAGCAATGGCCCGACAGTACTATCGTCATATGACTGCATAGTGCTACGTCGGGGGAACCATGGTGTGTTACCGAGGTGTCGCAGCCTTGCTTCGTCCTCATTCCACTGGTGAGGCAGATATCTCCACCGTTTCTCCCTGAACGAGAAAAACGCCTCCCTGCCCTGTGGAATTCTCCTCAGGCCACCGCGCGCGTCAGCCGGTGATTCACTGCGAACAAAGCAAGCTCCAGTCGATTGGACACGCCCAGCTTGTCGAACACATTGCTGATGTGGTGTTTCACCGTCTGCTCGCTGATCGAGCACCGCTGCGCGATGTCGGGATTCGAGTACCCCGCCACCACCAGCGTGACGATCTCCAACTCCCGCGTTGTCAATCCATAATCGCGCGCTCGTGGTCCATCGTCCGTAGGCGCCACCGCACGCAGCGCCCTGACCAGGTCCGTCACACTCTCCCGGCCCACCCAGTACTGTCCGGCCATGACGCACTGAATGCTGTCAAAGAGCCGCTGCGTCGTCGACTCCTTCATGATCACTCCATACGCTCCGAGCTTCAGCGCCTGCACGATCTGCGGCTTCTCGATGGACGCCGTCAGCAGCAGGGTCCGCACCGGCAGCCTCGATGCGGAAAGCTCCCGCAGCACCTCCATCCCGTCCTGCCGTGGCATCGACAGGTCGAGCAGGATGATATCCGGTCTGGTCTTCCGCGCCAGATCCACCAGCACATCGCCGTCAGAGGCCTCCCCCACTACCTCAAACATGGGCTCCGCCTGCAGCAGCCGGCGTAGGCCATCCCGAAAAAGAGGATGATCGTCGGCGATCAGGATCCGAATTCGGGTGGGAGACGGGGACGGAGACACGAGACTGCTCGCCAAAGAAACCATTGCGGATATCCATGCGATCCGGGACGGCCTCCGGCAAATGCCGGAGCCATTCCTGTCGAAAAGGTTGGGGTTGGCTATGTCACAGGATCAACGAAATCCAGCTGCGGCATACCCGCGTCAAAATCAGGTTAGAAGGTGAATTGACGAGAGTCTCGGTCGGGCCGCAGTGCTTGTCGTCGTGGTCAGCCCGAGACTCATTATAAGGAATGTGCGAAACAACAATAGTACGAATTCAGGTGCAAAAAAAACCTGATTATCCACAGCCCTTCCACAACTGACCCGACTTCCTGGCCCGTGGTGCCCAAAAAAATTCCCGATTCACTGCCATCGACTCCACACTGCACTACCGTGACGCCCTTCGCGCACCGAAGCTATGGAATCGTCACGCCAAACGCATTGGAAGGAACACTCTCCACCCCGGAACCGTCCACGCTCGTCACGTAGTACACATACGCCTGGCCGCTCTCGACCGTCGTGTCGCTAAACGTCGTTGCCGTGTTCACACCCGAACTCAACATCTGGTACGTCGCCGTTCCGCTCAGCGACCGATACACGTGGTATCCCGCCACCGCATCCGCCGAACTGGCCGGTGCATCCCAGTCCAGATTCACCTCGTAGGGGGTCGCCCCGGTTGCGCTCAGCCCGATCACCATCGATCCCCCGGTTGTCGCGCTGCTCGCGATCGCGATCTGCCCCGTTGCCGTCCCCGCCACGCTCGGCACGAATTCCAGGTTGAGCGTCACCGACTGGCCCGGATTCAGCGTCAGCGGCGGGTTAAGCCCGGACATGCTGAATCCCACCCCCGTCAGCACCGCTGCATTGATGGTCACCGCCTCAGTCCCGGTCGAAGTCAGGGTCAGCGTTTGGGTCCCCAGAGAATTCAGCGACACGCTCCCGAACGCCACCATCGCCGTGCTGGCGCTGAGGACGCCGCTCGCCGCATTCAGTTGCAGCGTCAAGGAACCGGACGATCCATTCGCCGTCGCCGTCAGGATTGCCGCCTGCGGCGTTGTCACCGCCGCGGCCGTCGCTGTGAACCCGGCACTCACTCCGCCACTCGGCACCGTCACGTTTCCTGGAAGCGTCACCGCCGCGCTGCTGCTGGCAAGCGCGACCGCCAGGCCGCTCGCCGGCGCTGCGGAACTCAGGCTCACCGTGCAGCTGTCGGTTCCCGACCCCGTTATCGTTTGGCTGCCGCAGGCGATCCCGCTCACCGTTGGCGTCGTCGATGACCCACCCGACCCCCCACCACCTCCGGCACCCCCGCCTCCGCCCGATCCACCCCCTCCGCCGGAGCTGCCACTGCCTGAGCCCGAACTGACCGCGCCCGTACCGCTCAGCCCGATGACCAGGGTGCTTCCCGACGTGGCATCCGTGGTGATCGTCAGTTGTCCCGCCATATTCCCGGCGCTGGCTGGATCGAATTGCACATTCATCACGATGACCTGCCCCGGATTGAGAGCGAAGGGCAAAGCCAGTCTGGCGATACTGAAACCTGCACCCGTCAGCGAGGCGGAATCGATCGTCACCGGCTCCGTGCCCGACGAGGTCAGAACCACAGATTGCGCAGCCATCGTGTTCGTCGCCACGTAGCCAAACGACACGCGACCCGTGCTGCTGCTCAGTATGCGAAGCGCCGCCTCCAGTTCCAGAGCAAACGACTCGGACACTCCGTCTGCCGACGCCGTCAAAATGGCGGACTCTGTCGAGCCCACCGCTCCCGCCTTTACCCCAAAACCGATGCCGTTGGTGTTCGCCGGTACCGTCACCGTCGCTGGAACCGTCACTGCGCTGCTGCTGCTGCTCAGGTTCACCGTCACCCCGCCAGAACCTGCCGGGGCACTCAGCGCAACAAAACAATTGTCCGTTCCCGCGCCGATCATCGAAGAATTGTTGCAGGAGATTCCGCTCAGCACCCCTGCCGCCGGCGGCGGTGGCTGCGTCGCGGACGGCACCCCCAGACCGCTCAGGTCCACCGTCGGTGTTCCCCCTGCATTCACGTTGCTGTTGACGGTTGCCTCGCCCGTGACCGTGCCGACGCTCAATGGAGTGAATTCGACCTGAAACGTGTACCTGGAACCGGCTTTGATCGCCACCGGAAATCCGCCCGCGCCCATCAACTGGAATGGCCTGCCGGTAACCGTGACGCTCGATACCTCTACCGTACCGGTCCCACTGTTCAAAAATGAGACAGTCGCCGTGCTTGCATGCCCCACCGTCACCGCTCCGAAATCGACCAGGCTCACCGTGGCTTTCAATTCTCCGATCGTCGTTTGCGACCCGCACCCAACGAACGCCAGCAGCGCGCCGAAGCCGATCAGCAGCGCCGCATAGAACAGCAGGCGCCGCGATCGGCTTGCCCAGGGGCGTCCCCGCCGCTCGCTCCTTCGGAAACGACTGTCCGACCAATAACTCCCTGGCCGTTCCGACGCAGTATTCGACGAGAACCGAACGGGGACCTCGAACATCCACCTCACCTCATGCAGGACTGCAGTCGTTCTCGCGAACTGACACACTTCAACTGTCTGGCTTTCCTGGGGGGTGGAAGGCTCAAGTCTCAACAGAAATTGCAACCGCGAACGCCATCCGCGGTGCCACTTCCGTTGCCGAATCTTGCTCAGAACTGTTTGTCAGTCTTGCGAGATTTTGCCTCACCGATGTGCACGTCGATGTCCAATTTGTTGGGCAGTTCTATTACTTTTGTGCGGCTTTGCGCATGACCGCCATTGACGCGCTTTCTCCTCGATGCTCTCTGCCCATTTTCCACAACAAAGCAAAACGGTTGATCTGCCCCAGCCTGGCAAAAATGCACGACACGCCGGAATATTCTTCCAAAAAACTTTTTGCATCGCTGCATCTCCGCAGGATTTGCACATCGCCAAACCAATAATGACGCGCCTCGGAGCGATCTTCACCAAAGTTATACTCACCGGTACTAAGGCCCAGATCACCATCGGCCATCACCAGGGAGCCATTCTCCACTCGTACTCGATTCGCACAAATTAAAATCACTTTATGAACCGAACCGATGTGGCAATCGCTGGCGCCGGCATCATCGGACTCACCACTGCCCTTGAGCTTGCCGCAGCCGGCTGCTCCGTCACCGTCTTCGATCAGACCGAAGCCATGTCGGAAGCCTCCCGCGCAGCCGCCGGTATGCTCGCGGCCACCGATCCCGAAAATCCAGCCGAACTGCGGGACCTCGCACGCCTCAGTCTTGCCCTTTATCCAGATTTCCTCGATCGCGTCGAAACCCTTTCCGCAAAGAAGATTCCCATCCGCACCACCAGCACCGTCCAGGGCCTCCACCGCCTGCCTGGGGGCGCAAATGCGCTGACCCATCAGCAAATCGAAAAGCTCGCACCACACGCGAACCTCAGCGGCTGGACGTTCACCTCTCTCGAAGAGAAAAGTTTTGACGCCTGGGATCTCGCCGAAGCCCTCCCCGCGGCATCACGCGCCGCAGGCATCCACCTGCGCGAGCGAACTCCCGTTCTCGGCGTCCGCAGCCTGGGTTCTGTGGAAGGCTCATCTGTGGAAATCGTCACAGCCGCCGGCACTTTTTCCGCCGGCCTCTTCCTCAACGCCACCGGCGCGTGGGCTCCCGCGCTCGAATCCTCCCTGCCCGTGTCTCCCCGCAAAGGCCACATGCTGACCGCCGAGCTGCCCGGCGAACTCCAGATGCAATGCGTCCTGCGCACACCGGACGTCTATATCGTTCCCCGCGGCGCCAACCGCTATACCGTTGGTTCCACCGTGGAGGATGCCGGCTTCGATCGCACCGTCGATCCCATCCGCATTCAGGAACTCTTCTCGCGCGCCGTCGACCTCTGGCCCCCACTGCGCGACGCCGGCATCGCCGAAACATGGATCGGTTTCCGTCCCGGCTCCCCGGACGGCCTGCCCATCATCGGCCAGACCAGCCACAATTGCTGGATCGCCACCGGCCATTTCAAAAACGGTATCCTGCTCGCCCCCGGCACCGGACGTGTTGTGAGCCAGTGGATGCTCGGTCACCGCCCTGAGCTCGATTTGTCGGCCTTCGGCGCCAGCCGATTCGCCTTGTCGCAGGTCTCTCGCTGACGACGGCTACCCCCTCCCCAGGCCAGCTCCCACACCTTCGCAACGCAACCGCCGGTCTCACCTCAACGCCCTCACTGGCACTCGATCTTCGCGTAAGCTATAAACATTAGTTCTCCTGATTCTGCGCGACACCCCCACGACCGCGCCGATCAAGGCGTCGTGCATCGCTCGGGACCGTTATTGGCATCCTGTTAATCGGCGCCAATTCTGGCTGAGGTGGAGGGAAAGCAGCACATGGCAACGGCAGCGGTGGTCAAGGGTCTGGAAGGCGTCGTAGCCGCGAACTCCGGCATTTGCTGGATCGATGGCTACGCCGGTGTGCTCGCCTATCGCGGCATCGACATTCACGAACTCGCCGAGCAGTCTACCTTCGAGGAAACCACCTACCTGCTGTGGTTCGGCCGCCTGCCGGATCACGCCCAGCTCGACGAGTTTACTCAGAAGCTGGTCCAGGCCCGCCGTCTGCCCTCACAAATCTTCGACTTCTTCCGTTCCGTTCCCAAAACCGCCACCCCCATGGAAGTCCTGCGCACCGCGGTCTCCGCCCTCAGCTTCTACGATCCGGACGAGGCCGCCGTCGATCACGACTCCAACGTCCGCAAATCCTTCGCGCTGACCGCGCAGTTGGCTATGCTGGTGGCCACCTGGGACCGCATCCGCAAAGGCAAATCCATCGTCGAGCCCGATCCTTCGCTCTCCCACGCCGCCAATTTCCTCTGGATGCTCCACGGAACCAAACCCATCCCCGCCGCCACCAACGCCTTCGACATGGCGCTCATCCTCCACGCCGATCATGAGCTGAACGCCTCCACCTTCGCCGCGCGCGTCATCGC
>CAZHTJ010000156.1:0-6048 GCA_964535525.1 uncultured Acidobacterium sp.
GGGATCTTCGACACGTTTAACGATGAGGCGGGACGCGAGGCGCATCTGAACGGGGAAATAGCGAAGGCGCTGATGGCGAAGGCCGGGGAGCTGCTGAGCGAGCCGCCGAAGATTCACAAGATCCAGGTGATTGCCGTGAAGTAGCTGGAAGCGGGAAGCTGGAAGCGGAAGCGTTTGGGTTAGCTGGCGCGCTGCTGAGCCGGTGGCAGCTCCATAGTCGGGTACCATCGAGGGAATGAACGACCGCGATTTGCTGCGGCATATGGAGCGCCTGCCCAATGGGCGGGCGGGCTATAAGCAACTGGTGCGCGAGCTGGGTTTGGGCGGCGGCCAGGAGCGCCGTGAGCTGAGGGAGCAGCTGGGGCGGCTGACGGGGTCACGGCAGCTGGTGCAGGTGGACGGCGAGCACTGGAGGATTCCGACGGCCGAGACTGAGGCTGCGGGGCGTGATCGCGCGCGGCGCGAGGTGCGTGCGGATGCGCGGCGGGCTGGGATTCGCTCTGAAGATCTGGTAGCGGGGCGGCTTGATCTGCATCGGGATGGATTTGGGTTTGTGCGGCCTGCGCCCAGGCAGCCGGGGCAGAAGCCTGCGCTTGACGAGGATGTTTTTATTCCGCCGGGGGAGATGGGCGGGGCGATGCAGGGCGACCAGGTGCTGGTGGAGCTAACGCGGCCGCGCTTTGGGCAACGAGATGGACGGCGGGCGGGGCGGGTGCTGCGGATCCTGACGCGGCGGAACCCTACGGTGGTGGGGATCTTTCATAATGCACGCAGAAGGACCGCCCACGAGGAACGTCTCAGCGCCCGACATGGCCGGATTATCGAGCGCGACTTTCATTACGTTGTTCCGTTCGACGAGCGGATGACGCAGCCTGTGGTGATTCCGTTTGGAGCGGAGTTGCCGGCGGCGCACAGCAAGGAGTTGACTCCGCATCGGGTGCTGGGGACGGAAGCTCGGGCAGTGCGGGCACAGCACTATGCGGATCTTGAGGGGCTGGTGGTGGATGTGGAGATCACCGACTGGCCGACGCCGACTCGGCCGGCGCGGGGCCGTGTGTTGGAGCTGTTGGGTTACGAAGACGATTTCGGCGTCGATGTGGAGATGGTGATCCGCAAGCACCATTTGCCGCGGGTTTTTCCGGATGCTGTGCTCCAGGAGGCGCGGGAGGTGGCGCGGTTTGATCAGGAGATTGCGGAGGGGCGGCGGGATTTTCGCCAGCTGCCCATTGTGACGATTGACGGCGAGACGGCTCGGGATTTTGACGATGCGGTGTTGGTGCGGCGTGGGGACGATGGGACGTGGGAGCTGCAGGTGCATATCGCGGACGTGGCGCAGTATGTGCGGCCGGGGACGGCGCTCGATCTGGAGGCGCGGCTGCGCGGGACTTCTGTGTATTTTCCGGATCGCGCGATTCCGATGCTTCCCATGGAGTTGTCGACGGACATTTGCAGTTTGCGGCCGGATGAGGATCGGCTGGTGTTGAGCTGCCTGATGCGGATCGATGCGCAGGGCGAGATTGTGGGGTACGAGGTTTGCGAGGGCGTGATCCGGTCGGCGCGGCGGATGACGTACACGCAGGTGGCGGCGATTCTGGATGGCGATGCGGAGGCGCGGGCGGAGTTTGCGCCACTGGTGTCTGAGTTCGAGAAGATGCTGGACCTGGCGCGGATTCTGCATCGGAAGCGGGATCGGCGCGGGTCGATTGATTTCGATTTGCCGGAGCCGCTGATCGAGTTCGACGAGTTTGGGGCGATGAAGGCGGTGACGCGGGCGGAGCGGAACTGGGCGCATCGGCTGATTGAGGAGTTCATGCTGTCGGCGAACGAGTGCGTGGCTTCGTGGGTGGAGAATTTGGGCGTGCCGTCGTTGTATCGGATCCACGAAAAGCCGGAGCCGCGGCGAGTGGTGGAGTTTGAGGAGATTGCGGCTGCATTTGGGTATTCGCTGGGCGTCGGGAGTTTGCCGGTAAGAACTTTCACGATGAAGAGCGAGCGGCGGGAACACCGACATGGCGGGGGGCGCGCTCCGCGGAATTATGAGGTGGCGGGGGAGATCGCGATCACGCCGAGGATGTATCAAAAGCTGACGGAGAAGATTGCGGGCAAGCCGGAGGAGCGGATTCTCTCTTATTTAATGTTGCGGTCGCTGAAGCAGGCGCGGTACAGCGAGAAGAATGAGGGGCACTTTGCGCTGGCTGCGCCTTGCTATACGCATTTCACGTCGCCGATTCGGCGGTATCCGGATTTGATTGTGCACCGGATCGTGAAGGAACTGCTAAGGAGTGGGGTGGATGGTCATGGGGTTCTGGCAAACAGAGAGCGGGAAGGGGGAAGCCGGAAGCTGGAAGCTGGAAGGCCGGCGAGGGAGCCGTCCTTTGAGCCGATTGCTGTGGGAGAGCTGGCGGCGATTGGGCAGGAGTCGAGTGAGAGCGAGCGGCGCGCGGCGGATGCGGAGCGGGAGCTGGTGGAGTGGAAGAAGATCAAGTTCATGCGCGACCGCGTGGGTGAGGCGTTTGGCGGGATGATCCTGAACGCGACGAAGTACGGGTTGTTTGTGGAGCTGGATGATTTGTTTGTCGAGGGGCTGGTGCCGCTGCAGAGCTTGGGATTATTCGATGGGGATCGGTATACGTATCGGGAAAATACGCGGCAGATTATTGGGGATCGATGGGGGCGGAAGTATTCGGTAGGCGAGCGGGTGCGGGTGGTGCTGGATCGCGTGGATGCGGTGGAGAAGCGGCTGCAGTTTTCGATCCTCGAAGAAGAAGGAAGCGGGAAACAGGAAGCCGGAAGCGGGAAGGTGAAAGGCAAGCAGGCGCTGCGCGAGGAGAAGCGGGCGAAGGCGGCACGGAAAGAGGCGGCGGCGCAGGCGGTGAAGATCGGGAGGCAGGGGAAGTATCGGGCTCCGAAGGCTGGGCAGTTGCGGAAGAAGAAGCGGCGGTAAGGAAAGGAAAGGATCCGGGGCTAAAGCCCGATTGTACGGAAATCAATGGACTCAGGGTTTCGCCTTGCAGAAATAATCGGGTTCCATCGAGTTCGCCTTCCAACATATTTGTCCGTGTCGCCGGACTAGTTCGAAATCATCGGCACTGCCATCCATTCCCGGTCCCGGTTTGCGATCCAATTCGATACCGTGATCGCCGAATTGGTGGTCCGTCAAGTGCCATCGGCCCTCGTAGATTTTACGACTCCCAAGATAGGTTGAGAATGTTCCATCAGTATTCACTTTCACAATCTTCGAGTTGGACTCGGAAGAATAAGATCCTGGGATATCGCTACTCTTGATGGCGCACCCGCATAACGACCACAATGCTGCGAATGCAAAAAGTGACCGGACTCTTCTCATGTTTTGCTCTATCGCCGATAGGTCAGGCGACCTACGCTGATCGTCTCATGTATGCGGCCGTGCAGCTCCCAGCCGCCGAAGGGGGTGTTCTTCGATTTGGAGCGGGAGTTGGCAGCGTGGAAGGTCCACTTCTCTGCGGGATCGAAGAGGGCTACGTCGGCGGGGGCTCCGGGGTTGAGAGTTCCCTTCCCCTTGAGGCCGAGCGCCTGGGCGGGGCGCGTGGTGAAGAGGGCGAGGACCTTCGCCAGCGGCATTTTGTGCTGGACGTGCAGGATTTGGATCGCGACGCCGAGCGCGGTTTCGAGGCCGGTGATGCCGTTGGGGGCGCGATCGAACTCCTGCTCTTTTTCGTGCGCGGCGTGCGGAGCGTGGTCGGTGGCGATGGCGTCGATGGCGCCGTCCAAAAGGCCTTCGATCATGGCGGCGCGGTCGGACTCGGCGCGAAGAGGCGGGTTCATTTTCGCGTTGGTGTCGTAGGGACCGATGCGGTCTTCGGTGAGCGCGAAGTGGTGGGGCGTGACTTCGCAGGTGACATGCAGACCCTGTTTGCGGGCGTTGCGGACGGCGTCGAGGGCTTTCTTCGTCGATAGATGCGCGACGTGAAGGTGGGCGTTCGGGACTTTTCGCACCAGATCGATGTCGCGCTCGACCAGGCCTGATTCGGCTTCGATGGGCATGCCGCGCAGGCCTAAACGGAAGGCGAGGGCTCCGGCGTTCATGGAGCAGCCACCGGTGAGGCGCGTGTCTTCGGCATGCTGGATGACAGGCAGGCCGAGTTTGGCGGCGGCGCGGATAGCTTCGAGCATAATGGCGTCGCCGAGGATGGGACGGCCGTCGTCGGTGACGGCGATGGCTCCGGCTGCTTGCAATGCCGAATAATCCGTCAGCGCTTCGCCGAGGGAGCCGCGGGTGGCGGCGGCGATGGGGAGAACGCGGATCGACGCGCCGCGGTCGGGGGACTGCATCCAGCGGGTGATTTCTGGTGTGTCGTTGACGGGGACGGTGTTGGGCATGGCACAGACGGTGGTGAATCCGCCTGCTGCGGCCGCGGCTGTGCCGGTGGCGATGGTTTCCTTGTAGCTTTGGCCAGGTTCGCGGAGGTGAACGTGAATGTCGATCAATCCAGGAGCTACGATGAGGCCTTTTGCGTCGATGATTTCGGAGCCGGGCGCTTTGATTTTGCCCGGAGATTCGATGGCGGCGATTTTTCCGTCGCGGATAAGGACGTCACGTTGGGCGTCGAGGTTGGTGGCAGGATCGATGACGCGGCCGTTGCGGATGAGGATGGACTTCATAAGCGGGCGCCCTTCTTTGGGTCGGCGAGCGCGCGGACAAGAAGCGCCATACGGATGGGGACGCCGTTGTGGACTTGCTGGGCGATGGCGGATTGCGGACCGTCGGCGACTTCGGCGGTGATTTCCATTCCGCGAATGATGGGTCCGGGATGCATGATGAGCGCTTTGGGCGCGTGCTCGGCAATGCGATCGGCGTTGGCCTGGTAGCGGCTGCGGTAGTCGTCGAGGTTGATCTCGAGGCCGGCGAGGCGCTCGGCCTGGATGCGGAGCATCATGACGATTCGCGACTGGCGGAGGGCGGCGTCGAAGTCGCGCTCGATGGCGATGCCGGGACCCATCGCTGCGGCGGTTTCTGGAAGGAGCGCTGGCGGTCCGCAGAGGAGGACGTTTGCTCCCAGCTTTGGGAGCATGAGGGCGTTGGAGCGGGCGACGCGGCTGTGGAGGATGTCGCCGGCGATGCTGATGTTCACGCCTCGGAGGATTTTTTCGGTGACTTTGCTGGCGGGGATTTTGAGGAACTGCAGGATGGTGCGGAGGTCGAGGAGGGCTTGCGAGGGGTGCTCGGCCATGCCGTCGCCGGCGTTGAGGACGGGCAGGCCGGTGGCTTGCGCGAGGAGGTACGGCGCGCCCGAATACGGGCTGCGCAAGATGATGCATTCCGCGCCGAGGGCTTTGAGGGTGATGCCGGTGTCCTTGAGGGACTCGCCTTTTTCGATGCTGGAGGAGAGCGAACTGACGAGGGTGGTGTCGGCGCCGAGGCCTTTGGCGGCGAGTTCGAAGGAGGTGCGGGTGCGGGTGCTCGACTCGTAGAAGAGGAGCGCGACGCGGCGGTGGGCGAGACGTTCGGCGCGGCGGAAGGGATTTTCTTTTTCGAGGGTGTCGGCGGATTCGAGGATGCGGCGGATTGCGGGGACGGGGAAATCGTTGGCGGAGATGGCGGAGCCGGGGTGGATGGGCTGGGAAAAAAGGGAGGTGGGTGGAGTTTTTTGCGGGGTTCGGGATGGGGTTCGGGTCTTTGCCATCTCCTTCGATCGAGCCCGGGCCTAAAGGCCCCGATGTCGTTGCTTCAATTCCCCGGCCTAAAGGCCGGGGCTTCTACCGTCGTGCCGCTCCGCGGCACCTTAATGCGGTGATGCCTCGCCCTAATCGTTCAGCTACGCCAACGCTGCAGGGACTAAAGTCCCGGTTTATTCAGTTCACGTTCGACACGACTCAAGTCGTGCCCTGATACAAAAACCGCGAGTCGATCATTGCTGCCGGATGCTTCGCACGCATAAGTGCCCTGATACAAAAGCCGCGAGTCGATCATTGCTGCCGGATGCTTCGCACGCATAAGTGCCCTGATACAAAAACCGCGAGTCGATCATTGCTGCCGGATGCTTCGCACGCATAAGTGCCCTGATACAA
>CAZHTJ010000157.1:0-6014 GCA_964535525.1 uncultured Acidobacterium sp.
TCATCATGGACTGCAATCAGAACCTCATCCCCCTCATCTTTCTCCACGACGTCAATGGCTTCATGGTCGGCCGCGATGCCGAGTGGAGCGGCATCATCCGCTCCGGCGCGAAAATGGTCACCGCCGTGGCCAATTCCACCGTTCCCAAAATCTCCCTCATCGTCGGCGGATCCTTTGGCGCAGGCAACTACGCCATGTGCGGCAAGGCCTACGACCCGCGCTTCATCTTCGCCTGGCCCACCGCGCGCTACGCCGTCATGAGCGGCGACTCGGCCGCCAACACCCTCGTCGAAATCCGCATTCGCCAGCTCGAGCGCGGCGGCCACAAACTCAGCGATCAGGAAAAACAGGAGCTCATCGCCAACATCAAATCCACCTACGAAGCCCAGACCGACTGCCGCTACGCCGCCGCCCGCCTCTGGGTCGACGCCATTATCGACCCCGCCCAAACCCGCGATGCCCTGCTGACCGCCCTCGAAGCGGTGGCCCTTAACCCCGAAGTACCCAAATTCAACCCCGGCATTCTCCAGACCTGAGAACACCCAGCTTCAGTCAGCGGTCTCCGGTTTTGGATTAGTCCTCCGCGGACATCTAAACTGCCGCAGCGGTTTCCTGTTCCTGCAAGGACTCCGCGTAGGGCGGCCGGAGGACCCCGCGTTCTGTAACGATGGCGGTTACATATCTGGCGGGAGTAACATCGAAGGCCGGGTTTTCGATCCCAACGCCGTGGGGAGTGAGCTGTTTGCCGGCGTGGTGCGTAACTTCGATCTGCGCGCGCTGCTCGATGGGGATCGAATCGCCCGTTGGAGTTTTCAGGTCGATGGTGGACCAGGGAGCAGCGACATAGAAAGGGATGCCGTGCTCTTTGGCGAGGATGGCGACGTTATAAGTTCCGATCTTATTGGCCACGTCACCGTTAGCGGCGATCCGGTCCGCGCCGACGATGACCGCCTGAATTTTGCCCTGCCGCATCAGGCTGGCGGCCATGTTGTCGCACAGCACCGTCGTGGGGATGCCGTCGTGCATCAGCTCCCACGCCGTAAGGCGCGCACCCTGCAGGAAGGGCCGGGTTTCGTCGGCGTAGACGTGGAGCTGGCTGCCCTGTTCGACGGCGGAGCGGATGACGCCGAGAGCGGTACCGTAGCCGCAGGTGGCAAGCGCGCCCGCGTTGCAATGGGTGAGGACGCCGCCTTGTTTAGGGAGCAACGGCGCACCGTGGGCGCCCATAGTGCGGCAGGCGGCGATGTCCTCGTCGTACATGCGCTGGGCCTCTGTGATGAGGCCCGCGCGGATGGTCCCGGGCGTGGCTCCGGGTGCCGTCGCGAGCGCGGAGAAGCGCTGCTTCATGCGCTCGATGGCCCAGAAAAGATTGACGGCCGTGGGACGGGTCGCGGCGAGGGTGCGGCACATCGTGTCGAATTCGGAGGCAAGCGCGCCGATGCTGGTCGCGGGCGAGTTCTTCACACCAAGGGCGAGCCCCATGGCGGCCGAGACTCCGATGGCAGGCGCGCCGCGGACGACCATGGTCAGGATGACGTCAGCGACCTGCTGAACCGTGGTGGCCAGGACATAGGTCTCTTCGAGGGGGAGCTTCGTTTGGTCGAGAAAACGGACGCCTTCGGAGGTCCATTCCAGAGTCGGGATCATTATCCCCAGTGTAACGGGTCGGGACAGAAGACTGTAGTAATCAAGTAGGTCATTAACAAAAGAAGAGAGTTTTTCACCGGATAACCTGATAGGCTTTTCGTGTTTCACAAAGAATTACGAAGGTCGCCAGTACGGATCCGGTTTCTCCGGGATCTCCTGGGGGCTACCAGCGTCACATCGCCACATAGCAATTACGGGGAAGCGGGGAACCTGGAGTGTCAGGACGCCGGACGAAGACGAAGGTGAAATGCCCGAAATGCCATCAGATGGAGATGGCCCGCATCGCGCGCCGGGGAGTTTTGAGGGAGCAGATTTACCCGCTGCTGGGCCTGTATCCGTGGCAGTGCGCGATTTGCGGTAAAGAGCTGATGCTGCGGCGGCGGGGCGCCGTGATTCGGAAGCCGCAGCGCGTGCCGGAAGAGCAGGCCGAGGTTGCGGCAGTCGCGGCTCATCAGCACTGACGACGACGACCTTAGTGCCGCTATGCGTTAACGCCGATCTACTGAACCGGCGGGGAGAAGCGGCGCTCGATTTCCGCTGCCGCGGTGCGCAGGCCGTCGAGCGGCTGCAGGCGAGGTAATTCCGCGCCGAGACGCTGAAGTTCAGCAACCGCAATTTCTGTAGCAATGTTGCCGACCAGCGCGTCCTGCGCGAAGGGGCAACCGCCAAATCCACCAATGGCCATATCGAAGCGGCGGCAGCCTGCGTTGAAAGCAGCGGCGATTTTTGCGGCGGCATCTTCCGGCCGCGCATGCAGATGAACGCCGATTTCGATGGCGCTGTTGTCGACCGAATCGAGGACTGCGGAGACAAGCCGCGAAACCTGCTGCGGCGTAGCAAGGCCGACGGTATCGGCCAGAGAGATCTGCGTGATGCCGGAATCGGTGAGCAAATCGCAGGCGGCGAGCACCTCGTCCAGACTCCAGGGATCGTTGTAGGGATTGCCGAAAGCCATCGAGATGTACACAACGACAGACAGTCCAGCCTGGAAAGCGGCCTGGCCGATCGCGTCGAGCGCCTCCACGGATTCTTCCGGCGTCTGGTTCTGATTGCGGCGGAGAAACTCAGGCGAAATCGAGTAGGGGAAGCCCAGGGTAGAGACCGCGCCGGTTTCGATGGCGCGAGCGGCCCCCTTCGCGTTGACCACGATCCCGATAATCTCGACATCGTCGGGTGGATCGAGGAAATTGAGCACCTGTTCGGCATCGGCCATCTGCGGAACGGCTTGCGGCGAGACAAACGAGACGGCGTCGATGTGCTGGAAGCCCGCGGCGACCAGAGTGCGGAGGTAGTCAGCTTTGATCTCAGCGGGGATGGGCTTAGCCAGAGCCTGCCAGGCGTCGCGCGGACACTCGATGATTTTGACGGCCGAGCTCATGGGACAGCAAATAGGGTACAGCGAAGAGCGAGCGAACGGCGGGTAAAAGCGCGCCAGGCTGCGAGCCAAAAAGCGAGCGTGCTGCGAGCCGAAAAGCGAGCAAAAGGCGAGGCGGGGATGGTTCAGCGCCAGCTGAGCGCGCAATTCGACGCGGAGCAGCAGGGCGAAGGAGCGATCGGGACGATGACGTCGGTATGGCTCTGGCTCACGCATTTTGTTCAATGCGCTGGATGCACAACTCCCGCGCAAGGGGCGGGCTGAGCAGCATGTAGTACGCATCGCGGCTGGAGCGATTGTCGTCGCGCCAGTCCGAATAATGGAGACGCAGGCCGATGATGCTCTCCTCACAGGGAGGGCGCTCATACCGCTCCTGAAAATTGCGCTGGCGGACGCTCAGAGCAATAAGCTCCTGCGTCACGCCAAACGAGCGCAGCTCATTGGGCGGCACAACGAATCCGGAAAGCGGCCGCTCAATAGCAAGATGCTCCTCGTCGCGCACCCACAGCCGGTAAGCGGAAAGGCGGAACGAGCGCTCGGCGTCGTTCCACACATCCACGACGATCTGCGGCCAGTGAATGGTGTCGTAGTAATACTGGCCGTTGTCCGCGCGGTCGCGACGGCAGGTGATGGTAATGGGCCGCTGCGCGAAACGGTCGGCGGACTCCGCGCGAATGCCCATCCAGAACCGGGGCTGCACCGTCAGGCGCGCCTCCCACTGCTCGCGCTGCAGCGCGATGGCTGTTTCAGCGGCGGCCAGCGAGCGGCGGGAGACGTGCAGGTAGGTCAGCGTGACGGCGGCCGTGATAACCGAGGCGAAGAAGCCCAGCAGCGCGCCGAGAGCAAGCGCGAAGGCGTCCCCGCGGCGATGCCACTCAATCAGGAAGAACACGGTGAGCCCGCCACACAGCAGGATCAGGGCCAGGAGTGCAATCAGAAAACGCAGCCGGAGCTGGGTAATGAGCATGCGCGCCAGCATCCGGTTACGCGTCATTCCAGCGATCGCTTTCCGCGGCCGGTCACTGGGGCAGTTGTCCCAGGTACGCCAGGACCACGACGAGGATCAGCCCCGTGAAATGCAGGAGCAGCCCGATGATGACAGCGCGCAGATGCCGTCCGCGGCGAAACGTCAGCGTCATCACCAGGCCGTAGAGAGGAAACTGCAGATACAGCATGTACTGATAACTGCGGCCCACCAGGTCGGCCGGCGAGTGCAGCACGCGGCTGCGCAGAACGTCGAACCAGGGATAAAGCAGGGCGAATGCCTTCGGTCCTTCGAGCGCGACAATGCTGGCGGCGCGCACGGTAAAGGGCGTGATCGCAATGCCGAGCAGCAGCGGCCACAGCGCGATCCACCAGCCGCCCGCGAAGCTCTTCCCTGCCCCGCGTTTCCTACGCGGCGTCGCAGCCGAGGATGAAGGCATGGTTTCAGAATACTCCCCACAACATGGAAAACAGACGAAATCCGCGGCGACGACGTTACGGTCGGAGGGTTAAGCCTCAAGCTATGCCCAAGTCGAACCAACGCGGTTGCGTAAAAGACCCCAGCGGCTCCTGGCCGCTATCCGCTGTCCGCTGTCCGCTTTTCTAATCCCTGCTCCCTACTCCCTGTACCTGCCCTCACATCCCCTGCAGCCACTTCGCATACGGATACAGCAGCAGGAAGAAAATCAAAGCCAGAGCCAGCACATCGGCATACAGCAACAAGAGCACCCCGCCGTGATAAAAACTCCACCGCCGCTGCAGGCACCGGCTCGTCTCCCACGTCCCCCACACCGCCAGACACGCCGGCGCCACCAGCAGCACCGACCCGTGCACGTTGGGGAACCCGCCCAGCACAAAGGCCAGCACCACGCTGCCCATCACCAGCACCGTCCCCCGCACCAGCGATCTTGCTCGTATATTGAAGACGGCGTACCGCATCGCAGCCATGACGAGTCTACCGAATTCCATCGCCAACCTGTCGCCCGCCGCCAGTAACCCCAGCGAGCAAAAACGGCTCGCCGGGGACCCCGCCGCCAAACGCGAGCGCATCGTCCGCCGCGTCGCCCGCGAGCTCCGCGACGGCTTCTACGTCAACCTCGGCATCGGCCTCCCCACCCTGGTCGCCAACCACGTCCCCCCGGGCATTGAAGTCGTCCTCCAATCGGAAAACGGCATGCTCGGCGTCGGCCCTTACCCGCTCCCAGGCGAAGAAGACCCCGACCTTATCAACGCCGGCAAAGAGACCGTGTCCGCCCTCCCCGGCGCCGCCTACTTCTCCTCCGCCGACTCCTTCGCCATGATCCGCGGCGGCCACATCGACCTCAGCATCCTCGGCGCCATGGAAGTCGACGAACAAGGCACCCTCGCCAACTGGATGATCCCCGGCAAAATGGTCAAAGGCATGGGCGGAGCCATGGACCTCGTCGCCAGCGCCCGCCGCGTCATCGTCGCCATGGAGCACTGCACCAAAGAAGGCTGCCCCAAAATCCTCAAGCGCTGCACCCTACCCCTAACCGGCGTTCGAGTAGTAGAAACCATCGCGACCGACTTAGCCTGGATCCGAGTAACTCCTGAGGGCTTAGTCCTCGAGGAACTGGCGCCTGGAGTAACTGCGGAAGAGGTCCAGAAACTGACGGAGCCGAGGCTCACCGTGAGCCCCAGCCTGCGGGAGATCCCGTTCTAACACGGAGAAATCCGGGAGTCGGTATGCACGGACGTTTCGGTTCCGCAGTCAACCGAACTTCAATAAACCCAAGGGGGTCGATTCGATTCGCTTAGAGAGCGATGAATAGAATGTTTGTCGAAACTCGAATCCCTTCCTCCTATTTTTTCGGCATTTGGCTTCTATGATTCGCATGATCGCTATCTTCTCCTCCATCGGTGTCTTAATGCCGAAGATTATTCCTTCGAGGTCATCGAACCTGTACTGCAATTTCCTCATTGATCTGTCTGAAATATCAAAAAGCATACTGTGCAATGTAATCCGCTGCTCTCGCTCATGTTGCCA
>CAZHTJ010000158.1:0-5706 GCA_964535525.1 uncultured Acidobacterium sp.
CGCTGCTCCACATCGCCCCAGTAAAACCAAAAGTCGCGAAACTCCTCCGTCGTCTCCACCGCATCCGGCAGATGATTGAACCGATTCACCAGCACCCGCACCGGAACCCCATTCCACGTGAACGCCAGCGCAGCGTGCGACGTCGACCGCAAATTCTCCGCAGGACCAAAATGCAAATCCGAAGCCGCAGCCGCCGTCATCAGCACACGCAGCGGCCCCAGTGCAAGAACCTCCCGCGCCGCATCCAGATTCGCCGCCCCGCAAGGACCATCCTGGCCCCCGCGCCGCACCACGCCATCCTCCCGCGACACAATCAGCGTGAAGTCCGAGTCGGCCTGCTTCAAATCCGACTCCGGCCAAACCGAATGCTCCTTCTTGATCAGCCGCTGCCCCGCCAGATCCACCACCGCCTGCTCGCGCGCATACGAAGTAATAAACGGAGCCTGCCGATATGACTGCTCCATCAACTCCGTGTGCCCGATCACATCCAGCTGCTCCGTCTTAATCGAAGCCAGCTTCTCCCGCCCACCCATAGCATCAAACGCCCGCCCCAAACATCCCCGCGCATCCACCCCCTCACACCCAGGCGTTGCGACTCCACTCGCACTTTGCGCGAAGCAAACCGCCCCCACCCCAACCACCGCCATCACCATCACCACCCCACGCGTCACCCCGCCCAGCCGCATCCGGTTCATCCTCTTAGTGAACACAGAATCTCCCCCCATTCACGCATTCCAATTTAACTCCGCAACCTGTCCCAACGCTGGAAGCGTCGCGACGAAAAAAAGCCTCAACAGACCTAAGGAAACTCTGATTAAGCCACTGTTTTGAAAGGGCACGGATTCAGCCGTGCCGCAAAGACCAGTGAAAAATGGGGCTTTAGCGCCTGAGGGATGGTTTTGAAGGCCTAATCAGAGTTTCCCTAATTCCGCAATCGAAGCGCAAAACTACACAACCTATATATAGATACGGATCCTGCAATTCCCGCAGTGCAACCACCTTCCCTGACTGACGCCCCGCCCGCGAACAAAGTAAACAGCCTGCCTGCCCTCGAAAACGAAAATGTGACGAGCGCGCCGCCCTCTTGCTCCCCCGGCGAGCCCTTAGGATCGGCCCGGTCTATCAATCAGCGACCCTACCGTCTCCTCTCTCCTGTCTCCTGTTTCCAGCGTCCTAAACCCCGCACTCTGCGCAGGTTCCCTGCCTTGTGACCCACGTCACAATCCACGTCACACCCTCTTGTGACCGCTGGCACATACACTCCTCTATCCCCGGATAAACAATCTCTCCGTTATCAGATTGCGGATGGCCACCGTGCCCAACAGCCTCTGCCCAGCACCCTTAGCCATCGCCGCAACGCACTTATACCGATCACACATCGCCCCAGCGGCGGCAGAACGGAGAATCAAATGAGTACGCCCATCACAGGTTCCCAGGCTCTCGGCCAGGAACAAAAAGTCGAAGTCCCCTCCCCATACGTCTTCTTCTTCGGTAACGGCGCAGCCGAAGGTAACGGCAAAATGCGCGACATCCTCGGCGGCAAAGGCGCAGGCCTCGCCGAAATGACCAACGCCGGCCTCCCCGTCCCTCCCGGCTTCACCATCCAGACCGAAGCCTGCCGCGAATACATGCGCGGCTCGCTCTCCGCTCAGGTCACCGAGCAGATGGACGCCGCCCTCGAGCGCCTCGAGAAACTCCAGGGCCAGCGCCTCGGCGCAGGCGAAAATCCCCTCCTCGTCAGCGTTCGCTCCGGCGCCAAATTCTCCATGCCCGGCATGATGGACACCATTCTCAATCTCGGCCTCAACGACCACGCCGTCGAAGCCCTCGCCAAAAAAGCCAACAACCCCCGCTTCGCCTACGATTCGTATCGGCGGCTGATACAAATGTTTGGCGATGTTGTCCTCGACATCCCCAAGAACGAGTTTGAGCATATCTTCGACGAGACCAAAAAGAAGTACAACGCGAAGCTCGACACCGAGCTCACCCCCGAGGCCCTCAAAGAAGTCATCGCTCACTACAAGAAGCTGGTCCTCAAGCACACCGGCGCCGAGTTCCCGCAGGATCCCGACCGCCAGCTCACCATGGCTCGCGATGCCGTGTTCAGGTCCTGGAACAATGAGCGCGCCAGGACCTATCGCCGCCTCAATCACATCGACGACTGGCTCGGCACCGCCGTCAACGTCCAGGCCATGGTCTTCGGCAACCTCAACGAGACCTCCGGCACCGGCGTCGGCTTCACTCGCAATCCCGCCAACGGCGAAAAGGAGTTCTACGGCGAGTTCCTCATGAACGCCCAGGGCGAAGACGTTGTCGCCGGCATCCGTACTCCGGTTCCCATCAGCGAACTCCACAAGCAGATGCCGCATGTGTACGACCAGCTCCGTGACCTCACTTCCCGTCTCGAAAAACACTACCGGGACATGCAGGACTTCGAGTTCACCATTCAGGACGGCCGCCTCTACATGCTGCAGACCCGCAACGCGAAACGCACCGGCCTCGCCGCCGTTCGCATCGCGATTGACATGGTCCGCGAAAACCTCATCTCCATCGACGAAGCCGTTCTCCGCGTCGAGCCCAACCAGATCTTCGACTTCCTCGTTCCTCGCCTCGACGAGAAAGAGAAAGTTGAGGTCCTCGCCAAAGGCCTGCCCGCTTCACCCGGCGCTGCTGTCGGCCAGATCGTCTTCACCGCCGCCGACGCCGTCAAGTTTCACGAAAAGGGCACCTATAAATCCATCATCCTCGTCCGTGCCGAGACCTCGCCTGAGGATATCGCCGGCATGAACGTCGCCTCCGGTATTCTCACCTCCCGCGGCGGCATGACCTCGCACGCGGCTCTGGTCACCCGCGGCATGGGCAAGTGCTGCGTGGCCGGCGCCGGCGACGTCACCATCGACGAAAAGAAAAGGGAAATGCGCGTCAAAGGCAAGACCTTCACCGAAGGCGACTGGATCTCCCTCGACGGCACCACCGGCCGCATCATCAACGGCCAGCTCAACACGCTGCCCGTCAATCCCGACAACCCCGACCTCATCCAGTTCATGGGCTGGGTCGACGAGCGGCGCCGACTCCGCGTCCTCGCCAACGCCGACATCCCCCGCGACGCAAAACAGGCTCAGGCCTTCGGCGCCGAGGGCATCGGCCTCTGCCGCACCGAGCACATGTTCTTCGCCGAAGATCGCCTGCCCCACATGCAGGCCATGATCCTCGCCAAGACCGAAGAAGAACGCCGCGCCGCCCTCGCGAAACTCCTGCCCATGCAGCGCGCCGACTTCCAGGGCCTCCTGAAGGTCATGGGCTCCTACCCGGTTGTCGTCCGCCTCCTCGATCCGCCGCTGCACGAGTTCCTCCCCAAGCGGGAAGACCTCCTCGTCGAGATCGCGAAACTCGAAGCCACCCACCCGAAATCGGCGAAGCTGAAAGAGCTGCACACCATCCTCGAGCGCGTCGAGGAGCTCCATGAGCTCAACCCCATGCTCGCCCTGCGCGGCTGCCGCCTCGGCATCACCTATCCCGAGATCACCGAGATGCAGGCTCACGCCCTCTTCGAAGCCGCCGTTGCGGTCAAGAAGTCCGGCGCTGACCCCCACCTCGAAATCATGATCCCGCTCACCACCGGCCCCGAGGAGTTCAAGGCCCAGGCCGCTATCATCCACGCCGTTGCTCACGACGTCTTCATCAAAAAGGGTCAGGCCGTCGACTACAAGGTCGGAACCATGATCGAGTTGCCGCGCGCCTGCATCGTGGCCGACAAAATCGCTGCCGATGCCGAGTTCTTCAGCTTCGGCACCAACGATCTCACGCAGACGACGTTCGGCATCTCCCGCGACGACTGCAACAAGTTCCTGCCGGCCTACCTCCAGCAGGGCATCTTTAAACAGGACCCCTTCGCCGTTCTCGATCAGGAAGGCGTCGGCACGCTCATCAAGATGGCGGCCAACAAAGGCCGCTCCGCGCGCCGCGACCTCAAGATCGGTATCTGCGGCGAGCATGGCGGCGAGCCCGAATCCGTCAAGTTCTGCCACCGTGCCGGACTCGACTACGTTTCCTGCTCGCCCTTCCGGTTGCTCACAGCCCGGCTTGCCGCGGCTCAGGCAGCCATCGAGGAGCAGAAAATTTTCAACCCCGATCTGCGTACAGGGAACTCGAAGTAAAACCGACGCAAAGATCGGTTTCAGATGTACCGGTCATGCTGTTGCATTGATTTGGCTACTGGCTACTGGCTACCGGGTACTGGCCACTGGCTACTGGGTACTGGCCACTGGCTACTGGCTACTGGCTCCATTCTCGGTGAGGTAGCTGGTCGGTTCCGCCGCATTTCTTTTTACGTTCTCTTTCTTACGAACGAAACGCGGCGGAATCCGAATCACGCAGGATTCGCGCAGGCCAGCCGGCTTGTGCGGGGTATCTGTACCCTGCACCCCGTACCTGCACCCTGTTTTTCTGCCGCATGTGTATTTGTCGTATTTGCAATCATTCCCGCCGCGCCCCTGGCAGAGGCGCGCGGCGGGCTTTCACTTTTGTGCCAAAGCCCCTTGTGACACCTGCAAAAAATACTCCGTTCCTGCAAACTCACCCGCGACTACGCCGCCTTCCGCACCGGCCAGCGCATCGTCCTCCCGCATCTGACCACCGCCACTCCCGAACCCACCAAAACCGCCTCCGTCCAATAGCCCGATCATCGCCCTTCCCAGCTGCAGGCTCCCCGCTTCCAGCTGCCTTTCTTTTGGTCACCAAAGTTTCCTCCCCCCGTCACCAACCCCGCGTATATTGATCCCGACTCCCTCGGATCACCTCGCGCCACCGCAGGAAAGGCACTCCCATGGAACCCCTCACCGCCGTCGGCCTCGTCATCCTCGCCATCGTCGTCATCTTCATCCTCGTCACCCTCGTCAAAACCATGTACACCGTCCGCACCTATACCGCCGGTGTCGTCGAGCGCTTCGGCAAATTCAACCGCATCGCCCAGCCCGGCCTCCACTTCCTCGTGCCGTGGTGCGAAACCGTCCGCTTCATGGACCTCCAGATTCGCCAGGCCGACGTCAACGTCGAAACCAAATCCAAAGACAACGTCTTCGTCACCATCCCCGTCTCCGTCCAGTACCAGGTTCTCCCCGACAAAGTTTTCGAGGCCTACTACAAACTCAGCTTCCCGCAAAAGCAAATCGAGAGCTACGTCTTCAACTCCATCCTCGGCCACGTTCCCACCCTCACCCTCGACGAGGCCTTCGAGCAGCAGGCGCAGATCTCCGCCGCCGTCAAACGCGAGCTCGACGCGGTCATGAGCGAGTTCGGCTACAACATCCTCAAAGCCCTTGTCACCGACATCGTCCCCGATGCCAAAGTCAAAGCCGCCATGAACGACATCAACGCCGCGCAGCGCGAACAAACCGCCGCCCAGGCCCGCGGCGAAGCCGAAAAAATTCTCAAGGTCAAGCAGGCCGAAGCCGAAGCCCAGTCCAAAGCCCTGCAGGGCGAAGGCGTCGCCAAGCAGCGCCAGGCCATCATCCAGGGCCTCCAGGCCTCCGTCGAACAATTCCAGACCGCCGTCGAAGGCTCAACCGCCCGCGACGTCATGTCCATGGTCCTGCTCACTCAATATTTCGATACGCTGCGCGACATCGGCACCGCCGGCCGCTCCAACACCATCCTGCTGCCCAACAATCCAGGCGCGGTCAACGACCTGCTCACCCAGATCATGGC
>CAZHTJ010000159.1:0-5560 GCA_964535525.1 uncultured Acidobacterium sp.
GCCGATGTGATTTTGCCGGCGTGCCCGAGCCTCGAGAAGGAAGGGACGTTTACGAGCACGGAGCGGCGGATTCAACGGCTGTACCCGGTGTTTGAGCCACTGGGAGAGAGCCGGCCGGACTGGCAGATCATCATGAACGTCGCGAACCAACTGGGCGCGGGCTGGAGGTACGCGCATCCGTCGGAGATTTACCAGGAGATTGCGGCGCTGACGCCGATGTTTGCCGGAGTCACGTACGAACGGCTGGAGGGATACAAGACGCTGCAGTGGCCGGTGGCCGCGGACGGAACGGATCAGCCACTGCTGTACACGCAGAAATTCGCGTTTCCGGATGGGAAGGCGAAGTTGTTCCCGTTGCAATGGACGGAGCCGACGGATCAGCAGGATGCAAATTTCGATTTACATCTGAACAACGGGCGGCTGCTGGAGCATTTCCACGAAGGGAATTTGACCTACCGAACAAAAGGGATCAAAGAGAAGACGCCGTCGACGTTTGTGGAGGTTTCGCCGGAGCTGGCCAAGGCGCGGGGGATCGACAACGGGCGGTGGGTGGAGCTAACGTCGCGCTATGGCGAGGTGCGGGTGCAGGCGGTGGTGACGGATCGAGTGAAGGGCGAGGAGTTGTACATGCCGATGAACTCGACGGCTGAGCCAGTGAATCGGCTGACGAGCAGCCACACCGATGTGGTGACGCATACGCCTGCGTACAAGGAGACGTCGGTGCGGATGAAGGTGCTGGAGGAAGAGGGCGCGAATCCGCTGCCGCGGACGAATTCGAGATTTGGGCATCCGACGCCCCAGATGGGCGTGGAAGTGGAACGGAAGTGGAAGCGGGCGGATTATCACGAGCCGGGGAATGGGCTGGTGCAGATTCGGACGCCAGGGAAAAGCGGGGGACCGGTCAGCTGAAAAGCGGTCAGCTAAGAGCCGGTTAGCTAAAAGCCGGTTAGCTAAGAGTCGGTTAGCTAAGAGTCGGCTGGCCGAAATGCGGTCAGCGAGTAGCCGAGGGGCGGGCAGGAGGAAACCACATGGCGCAACCGATCGCTTTGGAGATTGCACCGCGGGATCCGCGGAAGGAGTTGCTGGCTCGACTGGAGAAGGCGCCGGCGGAGCATGCCGAGGCGTTGCTGGATGCGTACGAGCTGATCGAACAGGCGCATGAGGCGGGCGTGTTCGACGTGCTGCGCGGCGCGCTGAGCGCGAAGGATCGCGCGCTGGAGGCGTTGGTCAAGGACTCGGACACATCGCAGGCGATCCATGGGTTGCGGAACGCGATCATCTTCGGCAAGATGATGGGCTCGATGAACCCGGAGCTGATGCAATGCATCGCAAGCGCGGTGGGGGAGACGCTGGGCAGCGAGCGGCGACCGGTGATCGATCCGCCGAGTTTGTTTTCGCTGCTGGGGCAGTTCCGCCGGCCGGAATTGCGGCGGAGCGTGGCACTGGTCAACAGATTTCTCGAAAACCTGGGCACTCGTCTGAAGGAGAAAGGCTGCTCCCCCAGCCCGAAGCAATAAGACCGCGCGTGGAATTCCATCCTGGAGGGGGAGCATGTCGGAAGGCAAACGTTGGGGCATTGCGCTTGCGGGCATCTTTATGCAGATGGCGCTGGGCGCTGTTTATGCGTGGAGCGTGTTTCGCACTCCACTGGTGAAACAATTTCACTGGACAATTTCGCAGGTCACGCTGACGTTCACGATTTGCATTTTCGTACTGGGGGTGTCGGCGTTTTTTGGGGGATTGTGGCTGAACAAGACGGGACCGCGCCCGGTAGCGCTGACGGGCGGTTTTCTTTACGGGCTTGGGGTTTTTCTGGCGAGCTACTCGGCAAATAGTCTGCATTGGCTCTATTTTTCCTACGGTGTGATCGGCGGGATCGGGCTCGGGTTCGGTTACATTGTGCCCATTTCAGTGTTGGTGAAGTGGTTTCCGGACAGGCGTGGGCTGATCACGGGCGTAGCGGTGGGCGGTTTCGGCGCGGGGGCTCTGGTGACGGCGCCGGTAGCGACGCGGCTGATTCAACGCGTGGGCGTGCTGCACACGTTTGCGTATCTGGGGGTCGCGTATCTGATCGTGACGATGATTACGGGCTGGTTCATGCAGAATCCGCCGGCGGATTATGTGCCGGCAGGATGGAAGCCGACGGCGACGCAGGTGAAGCAGCGCGTGATAGAGGATTACACGCTGGGGCGCGCTCTGGGGACGTGGCAGTGGTGGGCGCTGTGGCTGATTCTGTTTCTGAACACGACGGCGGGGATCTCGGTGATCTCGCAGGAGTCGCCGATGTTCCAGGAGATCGCGAAGGTGACGGCGGTGGTTGCGGCGGGAATGGTGGGGATTGCGAGCATCGGCAACGCGGTGGGGCGGGTGTTTTGGGCGTGGGTTTCGGACGGGATCACGCGGCGCTGGACGTTTGTGGTGATGTATTTGTGCCAGGTGGGGCTGTTCTGGGCGATGCCTAACATCGGCGCGGCGTCGATGCTCACGGTGCTGACGTTCATTATTCTGATGTGCTACGGCGGCGGGTTCGGAACGATGCCTGCGTTTGCGGCCGACTACTTTGGCGCGAAGAACATCGGGCCGATTTACGGACTGATGTTGACGGCGTGGGGATTCGCGAGCGCTTTTGGGCCGTTGCTGATCGCGCATCTGCGGCAGACGGAGACTTCGTTTGCGCACGGTCTGCATGTGATTGCGGTGATCATGCTGGTGTCGATTGTGGTGCCGTTGATTGTCAGGGCGCCGAGCACCGAGGTGCGGGTGAAGGGGTAGTTCGAAGCTGGAAGACAAGCGTTCAGGGTTCAGCGTTTAGAAAACCACCGCTTCAGATTCCTTGTTGGCCGCTGCGCGACCGATTCCCCTCCGCGATTAGAGTTTGCGCCGGTGCAATGTTTGCTGCTACGGGGGGTCCGTTCGACTTCGCGCCGGCTGAGAGCTTACACCGCTGGCGAGATCCTCTCCGGCGCTCGCTCAGGATGACATTTCTGTTTCGTCGAAGAGGATGGGTTGGGCGGGGGCGTCGCCAGGGTCGCGGAAGTTGTGGAGGCCGACGCCGATGAGGCGGAAGCGCTGGGCGGGACCGAGCGAGACGCGCTCGCGCAGGGTGAGGGCGATGCCGGTGAGCTCTTCGCAGGAGGCGACAGGCTCGGCGGGCGTGAACGAGCGGGTGAGGATTTTGAATTCCGTAGTTTTGAGTTTGAGGACGACGGTGCGCGGGATGCGGGATTCTTTGCGCGAGGCGTTCCAGATTTTTTCAGCGAGGCGGCGGATGGCGTCCTCGGTGGCCTCGAGGGGGATGTCGCGCTCGAAGGTGTCTTCGGCAGAGATGGATTTGGTGGGGCGGTCAGGGACGACCTCGCTTTCATCGATACCGTAGGCCAGCTCGTGCAGGCGATGGCCGTGACGTCCAAAATGCTCTTCCACGGTTACTAATTCCATGGCGCGCAGGTGGGCGACGGTCCTGATGCCGAGGTTGGCGAGGCGTTCCGCGGTGACTTTGCCGACGCCAGGCAGACGCTCGACGGGAAGCGGCGGGAGAAAGGTGTCGACGTCTTCGGGTTGAATGACGAAGAGGCCGTCGGGCTTGCGCCAGTCGGATGCGATTTTGGCGAGGAACTTATTGGGCGCGACGCCGGCCGAGGCGGTGAGGTGCAGCTCGTCGCGAATTTGTTTACGGATGGCGCTGGCGACTTTGGTGGCGGTGGGCAGGCCGCATTTATTTTCGGTGACGTCGAGATAGGCTTCGTCGAGCGAGAGGGGCTCGATGAGGTCGGTGTGGAGGCGGAAGATGTCACGCGTCTGGCGGGAGACGGCGCGGTAGCGGACGAAGTCGGGCGGGATGAAGATGGCGGCGGGGCAGAGACGCTCGGCGCGCAGGGCGGGCATGGCGGAGCGAATGCCGAAACGGCGCGCTTCGTAGGAGGCGGTGCAGACGACGGAGCGGTTGCCGCGCCAGGCGACAACGACGGGCTTGCCGCGGAGGGCGGGATCGTCGCGCTGCTCGACCGAGGCGTAGAAGGCGTCCATGTCGACGTGGACGATCTTGCGAACGGCCATGAGGGAAGGGTAGCAGGGGGCACAGATTTCAGGGCACAGAGCTCAGAGCACAGAGCACCGAGCTCAGGGAATCCGGCGGCGCAAGGTTCGTTACAAGGTGGTAGTTCAGTCGTAACTCATGTCTGAGGCGCCAGGTGTGAGAACGCCCGGCAGTTACTGTAGTTTGGTCTGCGGTCGATTATGTGATTGCTAATACAGGTAACTGCGCGTATGGTCCTGGTTAACTTCGCCCGAGAAATGCGGATCGTGGAGAACTATTAGCGGGGAATGCCTCGTTTTGTTGCCCAGGCATTCCGGCGCAGCAGTGTCTGCAAGCCCGAAGAGACGCGCTCGAATTTTTGCGCTCGCCAGGTAGGACAGTGAAACTGGTTTGTTGGACTGCAGCTTCTCTCTCTTTTTTTGCAGCTGCGACGCTGGTCGCAGGTTGTGGCGCAGTCAGCGTCGGTTCGAAAACGGCACAAGGCAGCAGCGGAACCGGCAGCGGGACGGGTTCCGGCGGTTCGGGTGGTGGAGGCGCGCCGGGGAATGTTCCCTCGAATGCGGTTGTAGTGAGCGCGCTCCAGGCGTTACCGACCTGGAACGCAGCCTACGACACGGGGACAAGCGGATCGAGCGTGGACGCAGGCGGCACGATGGCGCTGGTGAATGCGCCCTCGCTGAGTGGGCAGGCGCGTGAATTCGCGTCGACTTACACCAACAGCGGCGGCGAGAGGTACTACGTTTCGTTCGGGCAGGACACCGCGTCGACGCACTTTTTGTACGACGCGTGGGTGTACCTCGACGGTTCTGCTGGCGACGTGGCGAATCTTGAGATGGACATGAACCAGGTGATGGCGAATGGGCAGACGGTGATCTACGGGTTCCAGTGCGACGGCTACTCGAAGACCTGGGATTACACGGCGAACGGGGGGACACCGCAGACCTACGTGGATCAGTGGGTCAAGTCCGGTGCGCCCTGCGACCTGCAGAGCTGGAGCCGGGACACGTGGCACCATGTGCAGATTGCATACTCGCGCGACAGTGCGGGGAATGTGACCTACGAGTCGGTGTGGCTGGACGATGTGGAGCAGGACATCGACGCGACGGTTCCGTCGTCGTTTGCGCTGGGGTGGAGCTCGACGCTGCTGACGAATCTGCAGGTGGATGGAATGGGAGCGAGCGGGTCGTCGACGGTGTGGATGGACGATCTGACCGTGTACCGGTGGTGAGGCGAGGCTGTACGCACCCTCCACGGGCTGAGGAACTCCGATTCGGCGTTCGAGAACCATCCCTCAGGGGCTAAAGCCGGTTCTCAGACTTTGGTCCGTTGATTCCGGAGAGCCGGCGGGTCGAATGGCGGATGGCAAAACGACTCTGGTGAACCCATGATGAATGTGCGCTGCTGGCATAGACTGGTCGGGCCATTGTTTTGAGCCGGAGGGCGACGCGAGTTTCCGCGGAACAGCTAATTATGGATCGACGCGATTTTGTGAAGGGCACAGGTGGGCTGCTGGCTTCGGCAGCC
>CAZHTJ010000160.1:0-5555 GCA_964535525.1 uncultured Acidobacterium sp.
TGCGCCGCTTTTGGCGCAACAAACAATTCAGCCGCGAGTCGAATGGACCTGCTTTCAACTGCGGGTTGCGACACAGCCCATTCCAGTCCCAAAATCGACCCGTTTTCCCAACCCTTTTTCCGCCCGAAAGCGCCCTGAAGTCGAACGATTGAACGATAGCCTTAACACCCTTATTTTATCACGCAAACCCACCCCTCCGACCGCTCCAAAACCAGTGCAAAACCCATCCAAAATGAGGAATTTACCGCCCACCCTCCCGACCCCATCCCGCCGTTTCCCCGCCCATCCCCAAAGGCACCTCTTCCCGCGCCCGCGTTTGACTCTGGCCGCCCGCCCGGCGTACGGTTAAGCCTTCCCACAACCCAATCCAAACCGAGGTTTCTCATATGAGAAATGCAATCCTCTTCGCCAGCGCTCTCGCCGTTCTCTCCCTGGCCACCGTCCCCGCCGCCTCAGCCCAGGTCCCTTACACCGAAGGCGTCGTCCAACGCGTCGTCCACGTCCACATTCTCCCCGGCCACGCCGCCGCCTTCTATGCCGACTTCAAGGCCAATACCATCCCCCTCTGGGAAGCCGAAAAGAGCGCCGGCCTCATCGTCAGCTATCGCACCTTCCTCAACCTGACCTCCAACAGCACCGAGGACTGGGACTTCGGCTACGCCATCGTCTACCAGAACATGGCCGCCCTCGACGGCCTCGCCGACAAGATCTACCCCCTGCGCATGAAGCACTACGGAGACCCGACCGCCGAGCAGAAAGTATTAGACAAGCGCTACGAAAACGCCCACCTCGTCTCCAGCTTCTTAATCAGAGACATAACCCTCAGGTAACGACCGCAACAACGCTCTCAATCTGGCGGCGCCGGCACCCCGCGCCGCCATCGTTACTCGAGCTCAGACTGACCCGCCTTCCTCCCACACTCGAAAGCCAATGTGAAACCGGGTTCCGACAACCCTCCCGTCCCGGGAATTTCCACATAGCTGCGCTGATTCCCGCAGGGCAAGAATCTGATTTCGCACCTAGTATTTGACTTGAATCCCGTTCCTCGAAAGCCGTACGGTTCGAGCTAAAGCCGGCGATATGGACAATATCAGCGCGATTCGGCGAAGCGAAAACATGCGGCGTATTCGGGGCGGGAACACGGCCCCGGAGCGCGCTCTTCGCCACGCCCTTTCCGCCGCCAAGGTACGCTACAGAATCCACAGACCGAACCTTCCTGGGAGGCCGGATGTTTCGATAGGTCGAATTGGGCTCGCAATATTCGTGCACGGCTGTTTTTGGCATCAGCATCAGGGTTGTCCGCGCTCCTTCACTCCAACGAGCCACAAGGAATACTGGATTAGAAAATTCCAGGCAAATGTGGCACGCGACGTGAAGGTACTTCAGGAGCTAAGGGTCTTGGGCTGGCGTTCAAAGGTAATCTGGGAATGCCAAACCAGGAATAAAAAGGACCTGAAGCGACGGCTGAAAGCGACGATTCAGGAATACAGGGAGTCTTCGAAGTGGCGACTATAAAAGTGACGAAACCCTACCAGGCGACGGGAATAGATGCTCCATGGCACAAAGGCTGGGATCTGACTGAAAAGGAGCGACACCGGTTCCGCCTGAATTCGATCGCGTCACAAGCAGCAAAGGCCAAGGCAATCCGGGGAGAATGCAGAAAACCAAAACATCCGGTTCCGGTTCCGCGACTGCGCGCGGAAGACCTCATGCCGGCCGCCCGCAAGAATGGCCTTCATGCACTGAGCCTCTTCTCAGGTGGCGGCGGTTTGGATGTCGGCTTCGACCGCGCAGGCTTCGACCACGTCGCCAGCTATGAAATCAGAGATGACGCAACTGCGGTCCTCCGTGAAGCACATCCTGAGTGGACCATCTACGGCGGAGCCGAAGGTGATGTTTGCCTTGCTGATTGGCGCAAATACAGAGGGAAAATAGACGTCCTTCATGGCGGCCCCCCCTGCCAGCCATTCAGCCATGCTGGCCACCGATCCGGCTCAGATGACGTACGCGATATGTTTCCCCAGTTTGTGCGGGCCGTGGAGGCCATCATGCCGCGGGTGTTCGTCGCGGAGAATGTTCCCGGACTTGCCACAAAAAGATTTGCTCCGTACATCGAAAAGACAATACTCGCGTCCCTCCAGGGCAAATACACGATTCGCGTGTTCATGCTGGACGCGTCAAGCTTCGGCGTCCCGCAAAGAAGACGCCGGCTCTGGTTTGTAGGGTTCAAAAGTCAGCGAGAGGCGGCCAGGTTTTCATCGCCGATACCGACTCACCTGGTGGAACCGAAGGAGGGACAGAACCTGACTCTCACCGAGTTACAGCATCCCGCTGTTACTATGGGCGCTCGGAAAGCACTCGGCCTTTCCGATATCGGCTACGACGCCCTTGCTCCCACGATTCGCAGCGGTTTTTCCGGTCCGCGACACACCACCAGCGTCGTGAACTCGGTTACGTCGTTGAAGCAGTGGCAAATGCTTAAAATATGGCCCCACGGTGTAGCAGAGGACCGGCGGAAGGCCGCCGCTTTTGTCGCCCAGAATGGGCATTTCCGGCTCTCGATACCGGATTGCATGCTCCTTCAGGGATTTCCCGCCGACTGGCCGCTGAAGGGAGCGGTATATAGGTCGCTCGGTTTAATTGGAAACTCCGTTGCTCCCCCTATGGCGTATCAGGTGGCGCTTGCAGTGGCACATTCGCTTTTGGCTCGTTAGCATTGATCCACTCCTTGACTAACTCCCTGAGCCTGATGGCATGGTCCTGCGTAATCTCTTCCCAACTCGAGTAATAGGACGGGGGGATATGAGGATTATTCAAGGTTGAGCCTCGCTCGATTACATATCGAGCTCGGTCCTTTAGAATTTCCAGCATTCTTTCGGGGCTATAACCGATCGGCTTTTCGCGTCCTCGGACCTCGCTGATGACGTCCATCTGCTCAACATATTTTGATTTGGAGTATTGGGCTTTGTGGAGCCTTCTCGCGTCCGCGAGAGTGTAAACCTCTTTCGCGCCCACTATGGCGTACATGATCTCAAGGGTAATCAGATCGGGAACATGCTGCGCGAGTGCAAAATCCGACTTGATGTAATTCCATTTTTCCTCGACCCATGAAGCCATTGCTGCTGGACTTCCATATTTGCAATAGAGGAGGGTATCGTCATGCCACACCGAGACCAGCCAGTGTTTGTTTTTCCATTTGGCAATGTGGGCAGGACCGAAGTCTCGGACAGTGGTCAAGCCCCGGCCGCGTGTCGTGACTGACTTGAGCTCGAACTCGAGAGTGTGACTTTCAATCTGGAGAATGGCATCCGTTCCGTGCCGGACTCGATTCGGCGGCTGCTGGAGATTGAACAGATCCAGCATCCGGTTCTCGCGCTTGTCATCCTGCACAGACATTTGCAGAAAAACACTATCATTGCCGGTGGCAGTTTCAAACCCGATTTCGAGAAACAGGTATGCAAAACTGCCAATGTCTGCTGGATCGCATAGGAGGGTAATAAAGTCTACTGGCAGTCGGAGACCTCATAGCCTCCGACCGCGACCTCCACGATCAACCTTTGTAGGCCCGGATAATCACCGCGATCCGGTCCTCCGGACTCATCCCCTCCGTCTCCTTCAACCGCTGCTCAGCCTCGGGGGTCAGCTTCAGCCCCTCCACCGCGAAAATCGCCTCGACTTCCTCGCGACTCATCACATAGCGCAACGGCGCCTTGCCCTCTTTTTTCCGACGCCTCGCCATGGCTCAAGAATATCTTCATTACCTCCGCAACCCCGCGCCTTCATCTTGTCCCAACCTACCCCGTGATAAATGTCACATCCACCCCACCCCAACCCAGGACATCCTGCCTTCACCCCACCCCAGGAGAGTGCCCATGGATGCCCCCACCCTGATGCACAAACTCATCGAAATGGAGCGCGCCCTCCAGCGGCGCGACTCCTCCGCCATCCGCAGCCTCATCCTCGAGGCCCAGGAAGGCGTCCGCGCCCTCGAACGCGAAAACGAAGAGCTCGCCCTCGAGAACGCCGGCCTCCGCCGGCGCCTCGACGCCGCCCGCCCCTCCAACATTACGTACTCCGCCCACGCCTGCGCCGAGATGCACGGCGACCCCTCGACCGCCGCCCATGCCTTCCGGCGCCAACTCCTCTCCACCGACCCCGTCACCGACCCCGAGCCCGCCAACGGCGACCCCCCGCGCACCCACCTCTGGCGCACCACCCATTTCTTTTTTAGCTAACCGGCTCTTCCGCTAACCAGGGCGAACGCGCCCCCACCCGCCGACTCAGTATCCCGGCCCCGGCCCACCGTGAAACACCGCCTGGTACCCTTCCCGGAACCCATGCCGATAATCCTCCGCCAGCGGCGGCGGCACGGGAGGATTCCGAAACCGGGGATGCCGACCCGCATCCGGTCCCAGGCCATTGCGAACGTCGCGCTGTGCCGCCGCAACCCCATCGCGGTATCCCTGCTGCGCTGCCTCGCTGTACGCCGGTGGCGGCGCGTATACAACCACCGTCCTGTGGGAGCATCCGGTCAGAGCGACCGGCAAAAAGATCAGTGACAGATACAAAATCTTCTTCATCACGATTTCCTTTCGTGGCGTGGGTTTTTCAAAAAGGTCCGGAAAGAAAATTCGTCAGCGCCCCTTCTGCTGCCCTCCAAAGCGGATCAGGCAGGTTCATCGCCTGCCGACCCATGCCGCACCGAGCCGGAACCTGCACAAAGCAAGTCGCCCGGAGTGACGAGCCGAATAGCCTTCCCAGACCTGTTTCTCAAGACCCATCTCCCCACGTGATGTTGCGGTTTCCTCGCGTGTTTACTGGGCACTTTCCGTCGAGTGAATAAAGCTCTCCACATCGCTGTGGAACTGCTTCAGCACATCTTCCTTCACATAAATCATGTGCCCAGCCTCGTAGTAGTGGTAGCTGATATTCGACTCGAGCGAGCCCGGCATCGGCAGATGATGCATTTCGAACTCGCCCTCGAAATACGGCGTCGCCAGATCGAAATAGCCGCCCGCCAGCATTACCTTCATCTTCGGATTCATCTTCATCCGGAACGCCAGGTCCGGCATCACGTTGGGCCCGCTCCAGTCCCCGCCAAATCCCCTTCCAAATCCCGGCGCGTTATGGTGCATGTCCCAGTTGAAGTCGCCACCCTGTCGCCCGTTGGCAAAGTACACGCTCTGCATTCCGTACTTCAGATCCTTGCGCAGATAGTCATTGATAGCCGTGAACCAGCCGGAAGTGATCGCGTCGCTCTGCGGATCGTAGTCCGTGCTCTCGCTCATCGGATTCACATCCGGTCCCTGGTACCGCGTGTCCAGCCGCCCGATCGTCGTGCCCTCGGGCAGCTTCAGTTCCTTTGAAAACTCCCCGCCGTTCACGCGCAGGTTCGCCCGCAGCAGATAATCCACCGGCAGCCCGGTATACCCATGCAGTTTCTCCGCCACCGCCTGCCTATCCCCATCCGACAGCTCGCTGCCCTTCAGCAGAGCCGTCATGTAATCGCCCAGCGCGTACTTCTCCACTTCATCCAGAAACGGCCGCAGCGCCGC
>CAZHTJ010000161.1:0-5486 GCA_964535525.1 uncultured Acidobacterium sp.
CGCCCAACGCTGTCGCTTCCCTCTTGACAACCCATCGGTTCGTGATAACTTACCGTTAGTGGACACTTACCTACAAGCCGGACTCGATGCCCTCGGCGACCAGACCCGCATGGCCATCTTCCAGAAACTCGCCGCCGGCCCTATCGCCGTCAACGAGCTGTCTCGCAAGCTTCCCGTCACCCGTCCCGCCGTCTCCCAGCACCTCAAAGTCCTCAAGAATGCAGGTCTCGTCACCGACACGCGCCAGGGTGCCCGCCGCCTCTATCGGCTCAGCCCTGAAGGCATCGCCCGCCTCCGCGCTCACTTCGATCAGCTCTGGGACAAGGCCATGCGCAACTTTCAGTCCGCCGCTGAAAAGGCCCCCCAGCCAATGCCGCAAAAGAAATCGCAGGTAAAAGGAGAAAAACATGCCCACGTCCGCAGAAGAAGCCGTCGTTCGTAAGAGCGTCCTCGTCCGCGCCGGCATCGACCGCGCCTTTTCCGTCTTCGTCGAGCAGATGGAAACCTGGTGGCCCGCCACCCACCACATCGGCTCCACCCCCTTCGAAGCCATCTTCGTCGAACCGCGCGTCGGCGGCCGCTGGTACGAGCGCAACGCGGCCGGCGAACAGTGTGAATGGGGCAGGGTCCTCGCCTGGGACCCCCCGCACTGCCTCTCCCTTTCCTGGCATATCGGCCCTGGCCACGACCAGCCCGACTGGAGATTCGATCCCGACCCCGCCAAGGCGAGCGAAGTCCAAATCAGCTTCGTCCCCGAAGGCCCCGCCGCCACCCGCGTCAATCTCGAACATCGCGGTCTCGAGCGCCACGGCGAGGGCTACGAACAACTCCGCGCCATCTTCGACGGTCCCGGCGCCTGGATCGGCATTCTCGAATCCTTCGCCAGAGTCGTGGAGAAGAACCCTACGGAAGGAGCCCAGGCATGAAAGCTGTGCTCCCCATCCGCATCGCCTCAGTCCTTACCTTCGTTCACGCGGCCCTCCACACCATCGGCGGAGTCTTCGGCAAGACTCCGCCCGGACCCGCTACCCTGGTCCTCGCAACCATGAGGGCCAATCCAATTCAGGTTTTCGGCGTCACCCGCACCTTCTGGGACTTCTACCACGGCATGGGCCTCGGCGTGTCCATCTCCCTCACCGCCGAATCCATCATCATGTGGCAGCTTGCCTCGCTTGCCGAAACAACGGCCCCGCAACTCCGGCCCATCCTCGCGACGTTTCTCCTCGCCTACCTCGCCCTCGCCGTCAATTCGTACCTCTACTTTTTCGCCGGCCCGATTATCACAGAAATCCTCATCGCCGCCTGCTTCGCCTGGGCCATCGCGGCCGCCAAACCTGCAACCGCAATCGCCACATAGAGCCTCAACCTCCCCCAGGCCCTGGGCTCAAAGTGACGCTGTCCACCATTCCCTATTCCCTAATCCCTATTCCCTAACCCCTATTCCCTAACCCACAATCCCTTTACTTCCGGAAGAAGTTCTTCGCTATGAACAGCACGTTGGCCGGGCGTTCGGCTAAACGGCGCATGAAATAGGGGTACCACTCGTCGCCGAATGGCACATAGACCCGCACCTTGTAACCCTCCTGAATCAGGGATCGCTGCAGATCCCGGCGAACTCCATAAAGCATCTGAAATTCGAAAGTGGCGGGATCGATGCGCTGGTCGCGGGCGAACTTCTTTGTGGCCTCGATCATAGCGGGATCGTGCGTGGCGATGCCGTGGAATATCCCACTTTTCAACAGGGTCTCCGTGAGAGCGACGAAGCTCGAGTCCACGTCTTTCTTGTCAGGGAACGCTAAATCGGGAGGCTCCTGATACGCGCCTTTGCAGAGACGGATACGGATCCGATCGCCGAGCAGAGTGGAGACGTCATCGGCGCTGCGGCGAAGGTAGGCTTGAATGACGATGCCGACGTGGCCACGGTTGGCGGGGACGGCGTGCAGTTTACGAACCAGGTCGATGGTGGCCTGGGTGTACGCGGTACCTTCCATATCGACGCGGACGAACGAACCCGCCTTCACCGCATGATCCACGAGACCGGAGACGATTTCAAAGGCAAGGTCCGGGCTGAGGTCCATGCCCATCTGAGTGAGTTTGAGGCTGACATTGGCGTCGAGCTTCGACAGGGCGATGGCATCGAGGAGCCAGTGGTAGACCTGGGCGGAATTCCGGGCTTCAGCCGGCGTGGTGACGTTTTCACCGAGGCTGTCGAGGGTGACGGCGAGGCCCACCGCGCCGAGGTTGGTAGCCGTGGTAAGGGCATCCTCGATGCGAAAGCCGGCGACGAAACGGGACGACATGCGGCGCCCGAGGCTGGATTTTTCAGCAAATCGACGGAGGACGGAGTTGCGAGAGAGACCGATGAATGTGGACCGCAGAAGGGACATTGCGTTCAGGTTCGAAACAAACGTTCATTCTTTCACAAGCGTCGCGACATGGCGCTCGGATTTACCGGAATTTTCCACGAACCCTACCCGGGTTGTGCCAGAATGGAAAAGTTAACCGTAGAAAACCAGCGCCATCGTGACGATGGTGATCCCCAGGCTAACGCGCGCGGAAAACAGCAAGCCGAAATTTCCGCATCCTATATTTACGAACTTGTGAAAAGCAGTACTGCGGGATAAGTCGTCCTGCATTGATCGGCGTCTTTTAATGAGCAGCGCTCAGGATCGCCTCGGCATTGGGTAAGAAAATCCGACCGGGTCAGCAGCGCAGATGTGGAGATGGTTGCATGGTGAGTCATTGCGCAAATCCCAAGTGTGCCAAGCCCCTGCATTATTTGCGGGAGGGGCGCATTTTTGTATTCGATGTAACCGCCAGCGAGGCGGACAGGAATGGTAAGCGCTCGCGGCGAATGGAGCACTACTGGCTGTGCGGAGCCTGTTCGCAGACCCTGGCGATGCAGCAATCCGACGATGGGGTGCGCGTCGTAGCCCGGCACCGATCCAGAATCCTGGAGAGTCCCCTGGTGGATACCGCCATCGCGTCCTAACGGCTGGTCTTAGGGCAGGTCCGCTTGCGGTGCATGAAGAATCGAGGCCGGCCCTCGTCAATCCCGAAACATAGGAGATAGCCGCGCTCCCCACGCGGCCTCAATGGGCGCCGCCTGCCCCGATTTGCCCCGTCCTGGCACTAGCCTTCCCCAAAAACCCGGTGTTACGCTTTTCCCACCAGGCCCCCACCGCGCCGTTCCCGCACCCAGCGCGGTCCTCACACAACCGAACGACGAAGGACGTGACCATGCAAGTGCGCTGTTTCTCCTCCCTCAGCCGAATCCCCGCCTCCGCAGCCCTCTGCGCGATCCTCCTCACCGCCACCCTCCTCACCGCGACCGCCCAAACCGCGCCTGCCACCCCCACCGTCCAGCTCGCCCCCTGGACCACCCCCGACAACACCGCCTCCGCCGGCGTTCCCTCCGGCTGGAAGGCCGAGGGCTCCCAAAGCACCATCACCCTCACCGGCCCGCAGGACGAGTCCATCATCCTCGGCCGCGTCTACATCGCCCGCAACGGCACATTCCAGGCCGGCCGGAAAGGAACCAACGGCGCCGACCTCACCATGCCCTATACCGCCCCCCTCACCCAAAAGCTCATCATGATCTACCAGCAGGGCGGCGCCCTCAGCGGCAAGCCCGCCCCCCAGATCACCTTCACCTCCGCCACGCCCGTCCAGGTGCCCGCCATCCTCGGTCAGTGCGGCCGTTTCATCGCCAACCTCACCGGCCCCGCACAGCCCGCGAAGATCATGGGCATCTTCTGCTCTTTCCCCATCGACTCCGCCGGCGCCTTCAAGAACTTCATCATGGTCGCCCAGGCCCCCGCCACCGCCGCCGCCCAGGAAGCCCCCATCGCCCAGGCCGTCTTCTCCAGCTATAAGATCCCCCAGGCCATGCTCGCCAAAAAGCTGGCCCCCGTCACCGCCCCTCCCCCGCCCCCTTCCGCCGGTCCCGGCATGAGCAGCACCCTCTGGGCTATGCAGCAGTCCAACATCATGGCCACCTGCATGGACGAAGGCGTCATCCGCGAGTACGGCCCCCGCCAGCTCCCAAAGGAATGCGGCGGCCTCGCCCCCAATCCGTAACTGCCGACGGTTCGTGATCCGGTTCCCTTCGCCGATCATCGCCCGGCCCAGGTTCCCGGAAGACAATCCGTTTGGAAATGTCACGCCTTCGCCGCGTTCCAAAAAACTCGCTTTCGGCGCGGAAAAGTGAAGGGACATGACTTTGAGTCATGCCGTTAAGGCCGCGACTTCACCGCCTGCGGAAAAACTCGCTTTCGGCGCGGAAAAGTGAAGGGGCATGACCTTGAGTCATGCCGTTAAGGCCGCGACTTCACCGCCTGCGGAAAAACTCGCTTTCGGCGCGGAAAAGTGAAGGGGCATGACCTTGAGTCATGCCGTTAAGGCCGCGACTTCACCGCCTGCGGAAAAACTCGCCTTTGGCACGGAAAAGTGAAGGGGCATGACCTTGAGTCATGCCGTTAAGGCCGCAAAATGGCGCGGGCTTCAGCCCCTGAGTACCACCCGTCTGCAACCCGTTCAGCCGTGACGATAAGCCCCGTCGCCACCTCTCAGCGGCTACAATGAAGGTAGAAACGCGGGTCCAATGCGGGGGCGAACCAGAGAATGCAGTCTCAACAATCCGGCATGATCGAAGGCGCCTCCATTCCCTGGTCCCGCAACCATCCTTACTCCGCCACGGTCCTTGAAAACCGCCTCCTCACCGGCCCCGGCTCGGAAAAAGAAACCCGCCACATCGAGGTCGACCTCGCCGACTCCGCCATCGAGTACCTCCCGGGCGATTCCGCCGGCATCCTCCCCGTCAACACCTGCGACGCCGTCGACCTCGTCCTCGAGCGCCTCCAGTTCACCGGCGACGAGCCCGTCACCGACTTCTACGGCAAGCCCCTCAGCCTCCGCCAGGCCCTCACCTCCTGGCTCATGATCGGCAAGCTCTCCGGAGCCACACTCAAAGGCTGGGCCAAACTCACCAGCCATCCCGATCTCGCCGCCCTCATCGAGCCCGGCAGCAAAGAAAAGCTCGATGCATACCTCTGGGGCCGCGAATTCCTCGACCTCCTCGAGCACGCCCCCGCCAAACTCGACGACCCCCAGCAGCTCTTCAAACTCCTCCCGCGCCTCGCCCCGCGCCTCTACTCCATCTCGTCGAGCCAGGCGCTCCTCCATACCCAGATCGATCTCTCCGTCCGTGTCGTCAAATACGAGAGCTACGGCCGCAATCGCGAAGGCGTCTGCTCCTCGCATATCGGCGAGCGTACCCCACCCGGCGGCCAGCTCCCCCTCTTCATCCACAGCAACCAGCTCTTCCGCCTCCCCGCGGACCCGGCCACGCGCGTCATCATGGTCGGCCCCGGTACCGGCGTCGCGCCCTTCCGCGCCTTCCTCCAGCACAAGCAGGCCGGAGTAGGCCGCTGGCCCATGTGGCTCTTCTTCGGCGACCAGCGCGCCTCCCAGGACTACCTCTACCG
>CAZHTJ010000162.1:0-5191 GCA_964535525.1 uncultured Acidobacterium sp.
CCAGCAGCTGCCGCAGCAGCACCACGCGTCCCAGGTGATAGGCGTTGTGCGCGGCGAAGCTCTCCAGCTGCTCGCGAACCGTCATCCTCCGCATCGGATTGGACGGTGAAGGGCACAGCACCACGCTATCGAGCTTCTGCGCATCTCCGTCCGCCATATCGGCCGCTTCATGAACGCCGCTCAAAAACCGCGCGCACAAGTCTGCCCAGGCCTCAGCCCGCACAGCTGCCTCATCCGGAAAACTCATCGCATTGTGTTCAGGAGACGGCGTCCCCCGGCCATGCACCCGGCCCAGCATCACATCCTGCCAGTACGCCGCATGCCACACCTCGGCATAGATGCTGTGCGGTGCGCCCGCAATCCTGCTGTGCGCCACCTCCTCACTCAGGTTTTCCAGGATATGCGCCGGTGGCGTATGCGCGCTGTCCCCATTGAATGTCAGTGCCAGTTCATGCATGCACCGATTCTCGCACGCGGCTGGCTCCTCGCTCGCCTTGCGCTCGTCCCTCAGCTCGCGTTTTTCCTCGTCTCCCGCTACCGGCTACCAGCTTCCAGCTTCCGGCTCGACTTTGCCTTTTTCAGCGCCTTCCAGTCCCGCTCCGTCTGATCCGCGTAGGCTTCGGCAAACATCACCAGCGCTTCCGCAAACTTCTCTCCATTCCCCAGATATCCCGCGATCAGACACGCATCGCCCGACCGCGCATGCCCGCGCGCCAGCAGCTCGCCGCACATCTCCGCGTAATCGATCAGCCCCTGCCCCGCCAGATCCTCAATCTCAATCGACCCTTTGTGATCGTTCAGCTGCCGCACCAGATAATCCCGATTGGCAATCGTCGTCCATCCCAGAAATGGATCGGACTGGAACTGCATCGCCCGCTGTCCATCCGCCACGCGCCATCCCTGATGCCCGGCGCTCGTTGCTGTCCCCGGCAGGTACGGCGCATACGCCGACCCCGGCTCCTCCTTGATCTGTAGAAACAGCGGATCGCGCGCCCCGTTGCCCTCGAAGTAAATCAGATAATCCCTGAGCCCCACGCTCCCCGTGCCCACCACCTTGAAGGCCACATCGAGCGGCGTGTACTGCGCCAGAAAATGCCGGCGCTCCGGCAGCAGACTTTCGGCATACGTCTTCACCGCCGCCAGCACCGGCCGCGCCTGATGTGGCGTCAGCCTCCACAGCACCGGCGGCTCGTTCCTGAACACGCGCCCCTTCTTCGTTTCCACAGTGAGCGCGTCCAGCGTGTGCAGCGGCGTGGCGCGCTCCGCCTTGAGCAGCGCATCCGACACCGGCGTGATCCGCTGCAGCCGATGCACCTGGTAGCGCGCCACCTCAATCACCGGCATGCGCGCGAGAGCATCGATCAGCTTCCGATAGCTCGCGACAAACTTCAGCACCGCCTTCTCGCCGTCTTTGACCTTCTCGTTCGGCGCGCAGGTCTCCCGCGCGGCCAACACCAGGCTGGTCGCCAGCCGCTTCAGATCCCACTCGAAGGGCCCGCGAATCGTCTCATCGAAATCGTTAATGTCGAAGAGCAGCCGCCCGTCCGGCGCCGCAAACGCTCCCAGATTGCGCACATGAGCGTCGCCGCAAATCTGGTTCACGATGCCCGTGTGCGGCAGCAGCGCCAGATCGGCCGCCATCACCGGCACCGCTCCGCGAAAGAATCCGAACGGGGACTCGAGCATCCGCTCGTACTTCAGCGTGACCAGCGAGGGCACACGCCCCCGCATCGACTCGGCCACCAGCTTCAACGGATCGTGTTGCCGCAGCTTCGGATCCCACCGCGCGTGATCCTGCCGCCGCACCTGTTTGCGCCGAGCCTGCCCCAGCGCCCGCCTCTCCTGCGATGTAGATATGTGTGTCATCACCCTCTAACATACGCCGCGGCAAGAATACGGCTCAGCGCGTCCGTTATTCGGTGCGGAGGGCTTTGACCGGGTCGATGGAGGCGGCTCGCTGTGCGGGGATGATGCTGGCGACGAGGGCGCAGGCGCTGAGGGTGACGATGGCGGCGGCGAGGACGAGCGGGTCCCATCCTTTGACGTGGTAGAGCTGCGCGGAGATGAGGCGAGCGCAGCCGATCGACGCGGGGATGCCGATGAGCAGCCCGATGAGGATTTGCAGGAAGGCTCCGCGGAGGACGAGGCGGACGATGCCGCTGCGATTGGAGCCAAGCGCCATACGGACGCCGATTTCGCTGGTGCGGCGCTCGACGGTGTAGGCGGTGACGCCATAGAGGCCGACGGCGGCGAGGATGAGAGCGAGGATGCCGAAGAGTCCGGTCATGTTGGCGACGGCGCGCTGCTGATCGAAGCGGGCGTCGACCTGATCCTGCATGGAGACGACGTCGAGAAGGGTGAGATTGGGGTCGACCTCGGAGAGGACGCGGCGGATCTGCGGTTCGAGGCCTTCCATGCTGCCGCGCGTCTGGAGGACGGCGCCTTCGATGTAGTGGGTCATATCGTCGATGCGGCCCATCATGGAGCCATCTTCATATTTCACGTGCTGGGCGAGGGGGACGAAGAACATAGGGCGTGGCGGCTCAGTGTTGGCGGGATCGTTGTACTTGGCGCTGCGGACGACGCCGACGATCTCGTAGGTGCTGCTGTAAGCGGGCAAATCGAGGCCGAAGTGTTGACCGATGGGGTCTTCTCCGGGCTTGAAGAAGCGATGGACGAAGGCCTCATCGACGACGACGATGTTTTGGGTGGAGGCGGTGTCGTCTTCGGAGATGGAGCGTCCGCGAATGATCTGCTGGCCGAGGGTTTCAAGGTAGCCGGGCGCGACGTGGTCCCAGGAGGAGCCCGATTGTTCGTTGGGGCCGGGCATACCGTGGCCCTGGCGGATGACCATCTCGCCCCAGTTATCGGTGAGGGGGGTGTACTGGGCGATGGCGGCTCGCTGGACGCCGGGGATGTGGGAGAGGCGATCCTGGAGCTCGCGGTACATGGCGTCGAGCTGGGGCATGGAATACGACGGCCAGGGCGCGATAACGCCGATGACAACGCGATGGTCGGTGTCGTAGCCGAAGTCCTGGTGCTGGAGGTTGGTGAGCGAGCGGGTGAGGAGTCCTGCGCCGGAGAGGAGGACCACGGAGACAGTGGCCTGGACGATGACCAGAGTTTTCTGCGACCACGAGGCGTGATCGCGGGTGCTGCGGTTAGCGCCGCGGAGAGCTTCGACGGGATCGGCGTGGGTGGCGAGCCACGCGGGGGCGGTTCCGAAAACAGCGCCGGTAACGAGGGAAAGCGCGAAGGCAAAGCCGAGGACGGGCAGGGACGGCGATGCGTCGATGGGGACGAAGTGCGCGCCATGGAAGGCGAGCGCGACCACGATTTTGACCCCGAGGTACGCGACGGCAAGTCCGGCGAGGCCGCCGAAGACCGAGAGAAGGATGCTTTCTGTCAGAGTCTGGCGGACGAGGCGATGGCGCGATGCGCCGAGGGCGAGACGGATGGAGGTTGGTGCGCGGCGCGCGGCTCCGCGAGCGAGGAGGAGGTTCGCGATATTGGCGCACGCGATGAGGAGGACGAGACAGCAGACGGTGAGCAGGATGTGGAGCGAATCGGCGTAGTCTTCCTTCATTTCACCGACGCCGATGCCAGCGGGGATGACGCGGATGTTCTGTTTGGGGAGGCCGGCTTTGATGTCGGCCACCCAGTCGGCGGGCATGCCGCTGTCATTGACGAGCCAGGTGTGGAGGAGGGCAGTCATGCGCTGGCCGGTGGTGGCGGTTGAGGCGCCGGGGCGCAGGCGCCCGATGACGCGGAGCCAGGCCTGGAAGTGGTGCAGCATGGAGTTGGATCCGGCGAAGACGGGTTCCTGATTGATGGGCATCCAGAGGTCGGGCGGATCGGCGCGGAGGGTCTCGCCGAAGTAGCCGGGAGGGGTGATGCCGATGATGGTGACGGGATGGCCGCTGACGATGAAGGTGGCGCCGACGATGGTGGGGTCGGCGCCGTATTGCTGTCGCCAGGTGCGATAGCTGAGCATGGCGACGGCCGGGGAGTTGGGCTGATCGTCGGCAGGAAGGATGGTGCGACCGGCGAAGGCGCCGAGTCCGAAGGTGGAGAAGTAGTTGCCGCTGACCATTTCCTCGCGCAGCGGCTTGGCGGCACTGTCGGTTTCGCCACGGCGCACGCTGTAGGTCCAACCGCCGGCCTGGAAGGCGGCGAGGGAGGAGAACTCGGGGGCATTCTGCTGCATCTGGCGGTAGAAGTCGTAGGCGAAGAAGCCCCAGTTGTCCTGGGTGCTGCCCTCGATACAGCAGTCGTCACCGGTGCCGATGCGATAGAGGCTGGCGGGGTCGACGACGGGCAGCGATTTGAGCATGACTGTATTAATGAGGGAGAAGATGGCGGTGGTGGCGCCGATGCCGAGGGCCAGCGTGAGCATGGCGGTGAGGGTGAAGACAGGGGACAGGCGCATCTGGCGCAGCGCGTAGGCAAGGTCCTGGCGGAAGGTCTGCATGGGGTCAGCCTCAGAGGTCCGATACGGAGTTAGATGCGGGATGGTTCCATGAGGCAGGGTGCAGGTGCGGGCTCCGGGCTCCGGGCACCGGGCCCCGTGCTCCGCGCTACGGCCACCGGCTACGGGCTACCGGCTACTGGCTTTCGTATGATGGGCTGATGGTGAAGTTCTTCTTTTGCGCCGCGTTGACTGGTTGCTGTGCCGTCTCGGTTTGGGCGCAGAGCTCGGATCTCGATCAGGATTCGACTTCGATGTACAGTTCGATTTCGGCGCAGAGTTCAGGGCAGAATTTGCCTTCCGTGCCTGGCACGCCTGTGGGAACGCCTTCGGCGCTCCAGTTGCCTCGCGCTCCGGAGAACCGGGCGTGCGACCTGACCAGCCTGGTGGTTTGTGTAAAGCATGTCGCGGAGGACGAGAAGGGATTGGTGCTGAGCCCGCTGCGTGCGCCGGCTGAGGACTGGTTATGGATCGTGCCGTTTGCGGCGGCGACGGGGGTTGGGATTCACTACGACACGCAGGCGATCGAGGACCTGGGGATTCATACCTCGCGCGAGAACAAATTCAACAAGCTTTCGGATTATGCGGGGCTGTATGCTCCCTTTGCGGCGGCGGGTGTGGGGTACGCGGCGGGCCATTTGAAGCAGGACGATTATCTGAAGGAGACAGCGGTGCTTTCCGCGGAGGCGATGGCGGACGCGGGGATTCTGGATGAGGGGCTGA
>CAZHTJ010000163.1:0-5124 GCA_964535525.1 uncultured Acidobacterium sp.
GGGATGTTCGGGAAGGCGGTGAAAATCCGCCACTGCCCCGCAACTGTAAGCGCGTATTCCTGCGTCAGGTGAGAAGAGATGCAGGGAGGGCCGGCCGATGTGCCACTGAGGCGAGAGCTTCGGGAAGGCGGTCGGGCTTGCTTCTTCGGGATGAACGCCGAAGGACGGCGCGCGAGTCAGGAGACCGGTCCTGTTTGCCGGGCTTGTTTCGCGACAGGCTCACTTACCGCGTTCCGAGGGGAACGGAGGACACTATGACTTTTTTAGCGCGGCCCCGTGCTCAATTTCTGGCCCAATTTCCGGCCCGATTTCTGACTCGACTCCTGAAATTCTTTCGACTTTCTTTGACGGCGAGCTTCGTGCTGATGTGTTCTTCGTGCGCGCTGCATGCGGTGAGCGTGCACGGGACGGTGACCGATCCGCTGGGGTACCCGATCGCGCGGGCAACGGTGGGGCTGATCCACGACGGCAACGTGCTGGTGAGCGGGCAGACGGGCCCCGATGGGAGCTACACGCTGGTGAGCGCGGAGTCGGGGCGATTCTATGTACTGGCGTCGGGGGTTTCGTTCCGGCAGCTGGCGACGCAGAGCTTCTACGGCGGGCGGTTCGACACGGTGGAGCAGAACGTGGTGCTGGAGCCGGAGTGGGTGCGCGAGACCGTGGTGGTGACGGCGACCGGCGTGCCACAGCCGCAGGCGCAGGTGAGCGCGTCGGTGACGGGGCTTAGCGCGGAGGAGTTCGCGAACCGCGCAGGGGTGATCGATCCGCTGCGGCAGGCACCGGGTGTGAACGTGGTCCAGACGGGTCAGTGGGGCGGGGAGACATCGCTGTTTATTCGCGGCGGGACTTCGACGGCGAATCGCGTGGTGATGGATGGCGTGCCGGTGGAGGATGTCGGCGGGCGGTTCGATTTCGGCAATGTGGCGACGACCGGAATTCAGGATGTAGAGATTTATCGCGGGCCGAACACAGTGCTCTATGGATCGGACGCGGCGGCTGGAGTGGTGGCGCTGACCACGCCGCGAGGGAGCACCCCGTTTCCTTCGCTGCTGTATGAAGGGGATGAGGGGAATTTCAAAACGTACCGGAACCAGGCGCAGCTGGCGGGGATGAAGCGGAAGCTGGACTACTACCTGGGGGCTTCGAACTTCAACACGCAGAACTCGGTGCCCAACGATGGCTACCACAACAACACGGGCGTGGCGAATCTGGGATGGAGTTTGTCGTCGAAGACCGAAGTGCGGGTGACGGGGCGGGCGAATGTTGCGGCGACGGGGCTGCCCGCGGGAAACGGTGGGTACTCGTTCTACGGTTTGGCCAATGATGGGAAGCAACTGGACCAGGACACCTATGGGACGGGAACCATCGATCATGCGATTCGCGACAACTGGCGGGCGACGGTGCGATATGGGTTGGTGCGGAAACGCGAAGAGTCGGAGCAGTGGTATCCGGCGGGAATTCTGCTGGGCGGAACCGATTTCGGAGCAGGGAATTATTACGGCAACGATGTGACGGTGGTCGGAGCGAACGGCACCTCTACGAGCGGACAGGCGCTCTTGAATTACTCGCCTGCATTCGGCTCGATTTATCCCTACCGTCTGGCGCTGGTTTCGAATCGCGACAATCTCTACGCGCAAACGAATTACGTGCACGGGCCGCGACTGGGCGTGATTGCTGGATTCCGCTATGAGAATGAACGCGGGATGGAGGGCGAACCCGTCTACTCGTTCCACGAGGGCCTGGAGCGAACAAACTACGACTACCAGGCGCAGGTGGGCGGGCAATTGAAGAATCGGTTTTTCTATACCGCGGCGGGTGGCGTGGAGAAGAACCAGCTGTTCGGGCTGGTGGGCTCGCCGCACGGCGGGGCTTCGTGGTATGTGGTGCGGCCGGGGCAGGGCGCTCTGCACGGGACGCGGCTGAATGTGAACTTCGCGAAGGGATATCAGGAGCCGACGCTCGATCAGCAGGCCGGGTCGCTGTATACGTTTTTGCAGGCGAATGGCGGCCAGTCGGCGATTGCGCAATATGGTGTGGCGCCGATCGGAGCGGAGCTATCGCGGAGCTACGACGGTGGAATCGAACAGAGCCTGTTCAGCGAAAGAGTCATCGCCAGAGTTACATATTTTCACAACGAATTCGGGAATCAGATCGAGGCGGTGCCGGCGTCGGCGGTGCCGCAGCTATTGCCGAATTTGACGACGGCGCAGCAGCAGCAGCTGGAGGCATTTCTAAACAACAATTTTGCGTACGAGCTCGACCTGAACTCGATGTCCTATCGGGCGCAGGGAGTGGAGTCGGAGATCGAGTCGGGGATCGGCAAGAATATTTTTGTGCGCGGCGGGTACACGTATCTGGATGCAGTGGTGCAGCACTCGTTTTCATCGGACGCGCTGGCGCCGAATACGAATCCGAATTATCCCGGGATTGCGATTGGGAATTATGCGCCGCTGGTGGGGGCGCGGCCGTTCCGGCGTCCGCCGCACACCGGTTTCACGAGCGTGATCTACACGGGGCAGAAGTGGTCGGGGGTGATCCAGGGAGCGTATGCAAGCCGCAGCGACGACTCGACGTTCCTGGGCGGCGACGATGTGAATTTCGGGAACACGCTGCTGCTGCCGAACCGGAATCTGGACTTCTCTTACGCGAAGATCGATCTGGGAGCAACGTACCAGTGGAGGCCGTGGGCGGCAATTTACACGCAGATCGACAATCTGACGAGCAACCAGCACATCGGGCCGATTGGGTATCCGTCGCTGCCGTTGAATTTCCGGACGGGTGTGCGGTTCACGCTGAGTCTGGGACGGAGGCAGTGAGCCAGCTGGGAGCTCGGAGCCTGGAGCCTGGAGCCTGGAGCGAGACGCGAGCTTGGAGCCAAGAGCTAAACCGCCCGCCCCGGCAGATCGCTCCCAGCGAGATCGAGCGGCTCCCAGCCCCAGGCTCCCGGCTCCAGGCTGGTTAGTGTTCCGGGTCGGAATCGCTGGGCAGGAAGACCATCATCGCGGTGCCGGAGCGCGGGCTGTCGCCGTGCGCGACAGTGCTGCGGCAACGGATGAAGCCGCCGGATTTTACCAGCATGCCTTTGACGATCCAGAGACCGAGGCCGGTGCCGACATCCTTCTTGGTGGTGAAGAACGGGGTGAATATCTGTCGGCGAATGGCGGCGGGAATGCCGGGGCCGCGATCGGCGACGACGAGGTAGATTCCAGGAGCATCGGTGAAGGGGTGCGAGGCAGACCAGGCGCGCACATCGAGGATGCCGTGCTGCGGCGAGGCGTCGATGGCGTTGGAGACGAGGTTGGAGAAGATCTGCTTGAACTCGCCTTGGAGGGTGTGAAGGCAGAGGCTGGCGGGGATCCGTTTGCGCAGGGTGATCTGTTTGTACCCGAGGCGGCGGTGATAGATGGCGAGCATTTCCTCGACGGATTCGGGGACGGAGATCCAGACCGGGCTGGAAGTGTCACGGTAGAAGCCGAGGGTCTGGCGGGCGATGTGGGTGACGCGCTGCAACTCCTCGTCGGCGATGGTGAGACAGGCGCGTGCCGAGTCGGGCAAGCCGGCATCCTGGCGCGCGAGGTAGATGAGGTTAGTGACGGCCTCCAGCGGATTGTTGATCTCGTGAGCGACGGTGGCAGCGAGGCGGCCGACAGCGGCGAGGCGTTCGGTGGTATGGAGGGCGCCCTCGAGCTTTTTCTGCATGGTGACATCGCGAAGAATCTTGGCGGCGCCGATGATTCTGCCTTCGGGTCCACGAACCGGTGAGATGGTGAGGGAGACGTAGATGCGCTCGCCGCTTTTGGTGACGCGGACGGTTTCAAAGTGCTCGATGCGCTCGCCGGCCTGGATCTTGCGGAGGATTTCCGCCTCGTCCTTATGAAGCTCGGGAGGGATGATGGTGAGGATGGGGCTGCCGATGATTTCGTCGGCGCGATAGCCCAGGATGCGCTCGGCGGCGGCGTTCCAGCTGGTGATAATGCCGGTGAGGTCCTTGCTGACGATGGCGTCGTCGGAGCACTCGACGATAGCGGCGAGTTTCATCTGAGCTTCGTCGGCGCGTTTTTTTTCGCCGATGTCGAGGACGAAGCAGCGGGCGTGGAGGAATTCGCCGTTGCGCAGCCAGGGATTGGCGTCGAAGCGGGACCAGCGGAGGGAGCCGTCGCTGGCGCGGAGGCGGAGCTCGGAGTCGCGGATGGCTTCGCCGGTGCGGAGGCGGTCGAGCAGGCCAGCGACCACATTGGGATTCTCGGCAAACTCGGGGAAGGCGTGGCCGACGTACTGATGAGGCTGATAGCCCAGGAAGGCGAGTTCGCTTTGATTGGCCCAGAGGATGGTTCCATCGGGTGCGAGCCAGTGCATGCCGATGACGGCGTGTTCGAGGAAGTCGCGGAGATCGCCTTCGCAGACGCCGGAGTTCTGACGGGGTTGTTCTTCGTGGGCCGGGGTCTTCATTTGCAACACGATGGCGCTGCGGCGTGGCTCGTCTTCGTTCATGCCGCTGCGGGCAGGGATGGGGGAAATGCGAGATGCGCCGACTTCCTGAGCAAGGCGCGGCACGAATTCCGGCGGATTTGTAATGTGCGTCATTTCCAGGGGCCGCAAGAGCAGAACAGGGTTTGGGTGGAGCAGTCCCTGGTGTCTTTCAGGTATTGCTATTTTTGGATGGTTTTTGGGAGGGGAAAGGATGTACGTCCGGGCCGAAAGCCGGAATCCTGGAAGCAGGTAAGGGGCTCTCGCAGGAGCCCCAGGCAGCGCAAGAACAGGTCCGAGTCTACTGGCGGGCGGAAGCCTTGGTGGCGCGGACGGCTTCCTGGGCGTGGACTGCGCCGTTGGGTGGAACGGGTGGAACCTCGGTCTCGGCGGTCTTGGCGGCGGCGCCTATGCCGAGCTTCTTGCGGAGCTCCGCATCCATTTTGGCGAAGGTGTCGCGGTTGTCCTTGAGGAACTGGCGGACGTTTTCGCGGCCCTGGCCTATGCGCTCGCCGGAGTAGCTGAACCAGGCGCCGCTCTTTTCGACGATATTGTTGGCGACGGCGAGGTCGAGGATGTCGCCTTCGCGGGAGATGCCTTCGCCGTAGAGGATGTCGAACTCGGCCTCGCGGAAGGGCGCGGCGACCTTGTTCTTGA
>CAZHTJ010000164.1:0-5085 GCA_964535525.1 uncultured Acidobacterium sp.
CCTATCACCTGGGACGCGTGGTGCTGCTGCGGCAGCTGCTGGGGAGTTGGCCGCCGCCTTCGGGTGGGCTCACGTGGTAGCGGAAGAGGGCGAGAGAAAAAGCGGGTCCTTCGACTCGCGGCTGAATTGTTTGTCGCGCAAAGGCGCGCGACGTATTTCGATGCTTCGCTCAGGATGACAGCGTTTTCTTTTTTGTTGAGATTGGTGACGATGTCAAGAAGCAACCGCGGGGTCGCAGACCGTTTGGTGGCCGTAGTTGAGGAGGGTCGATGAAAAAACGCGGATTTCTATTGGCGGGATTGGTGGGTGCGGCCACGATCCTCTCTGCGATTCTTGCGGCGCAGGTGAGCGGAGCTGCTGATGCGACGGCGGCAACCGACGATGAAGCGCGCGGCAAGGCGTGGTGGGCTCATGTGCAGGTGCTGGCCGACGACTCGATGAAGGGGCGGCTGACCGGGAGTCCTGAATATTTGCGGGCTGCGGCGTATGTGGTTCGGCATTTCAAGGAGTATGGACTGGCGTCGGCGGGCGTCGGCGGGAGTTATTACCAGCCGGTGCATTTCATCGAGCAATGGGTGAATGCGGAGAAGTCGTCCATAGGACTTGTGTCGGATGGACAGTCGCAGGCGCTGGTGCTGGGGCAGGATGCGATTCTGAGTTCGCGATCGCCCGAGCCGCAGACCGTGGATGCGGGGCTGGTGTTCCTCGGGTATGGGCTACACTTGTCGGATTCGAATTACGACGATTTCAATTCGGCTGAAGTACCGGCTTCGTCACTGCGGGGAAAGATCGTGGTGGTGATCAACGGCGGCCCGGCCGAGCTGCCCGGGGCGCTGAAGTCGTTTGCGCGAACCTCGCCGATGCGAGCGGCGATGCGGGACGCGGGCGTAGTGGGGATCGTGTCGATCCCGACGCCGAAGTCGATGGACTTTGGATGGGATCGGATAGCGTCGAGCGCGTCGCAGCCGGGGATGTGGCTCGCGCCGGAGCCGAGCGATGCGGAGGTGGCGCGCCGGCATCCTGCGCTGGGGGACGATCACAGTCCGATGTTTGCAGCGACGTTCAATCCTGCGCAGGCGGAGAAATTATTTGCGGGCACGGGGCACACATTTGCGGAGATGCTGGCGCTGGCGGATGCGCAGAAGCCGCTGCCGCGCTTCGATCTGAAGAAGCGGCTGACGGCGACGGTGGTGACGGAAAGGGACGCTGTCGCTTCACCGAATCTGGTGGCGAAGCTCGAAGGCTCGGACCCGGAGGCGGGTTTTGTCGCGGTGTCGGCGCATCTGGATCACCTCGGGGTGGGCGAGCCGATTAAGGGCAAGACGATTTACAACGGTGCGATGGATGACGCGTCGGGCGTGGCGACGGTCCTGGAGACGGCGCGGGTTTTGGGAGCCGATGCGGAGAAGGGAATTCGGCCGCGGCGCGGCGTGCTGTTTGTGATTTTCACGGCGGAGGAAAAGGGGCTGCTGGGATCGCGTTATTTTGCGGGACATCCTACGGTGCCGGCGGGTGCAGTTAAAGCGGACTTGAACCTCGACATGTTCCTGCCGCTGTTTGCCTTTCGGAAATTACATGTCCAGGGGCTGGAGCAGTCGACGCTGGCCGATGATGCGCGCAAGGTGGGGACTGCGCACGGGATTGTGATTGCGGGTGATCCGGAGCCGGATCGGAATTCTTTTACTCGGACGGATCAATACAGTTTTGTGCAGGCGGGCGTGCCGGCGCTGGCGATGAAGTTTGGTTGGGAGGCGGGGTCGCCGGAGTACAAGATGTGGCGGGCGTGGCTGGCGGAGCGGTATCACTCGACACAGGACGATTTGAGTCAGCCGGTGGATTTGGTGGCGGCTGCGCAGTTTAATTCTTTCTTTGCGGATTTGGTGCGAGCGGTGGCGAACGATCCTGCGACGCCGCATTATCTGGAGTCGAGTTTCTTTCGGCGGTTTGAGACGAAGTGAGGAGCAGGGCACAGGTCACAGGTCTCAGGGGACAGGTCACAGGGCACAGGGCACAGCAACGGCGCTGGAGTGAGGGCGGAGGATGGAGATGAATCGAAGGGAAGCGATTCGCGCGGGGTTGGCGGCTTCGGCTTTGGCGGTTGCGGAACGGGCAACGATGTCACAGGCGACGTCGGGCGCGGGCAATACGAATAAGGGCCGGCAATATTACGAGCTGCGGAAGTATCTGCTGAGGCGGGATGCGCAGGTGGAGGCGACGAACAAGTATTTGTCCGGGGCGCTGGTGCCGGCGCTGAACCGGATGGGGATTGGGCCGGTGGGGGCGTTCACGGTGGACATTGGGCCAGAGACGCCGACGTTGTATCTGCTGTTGCCGTCCGCGGAGCTGGAGACGCTGGTGGGGGTGGGATTGCGGCTGCGCGAGGATGCTGCGTTTTTGTCGGCGGCGGAGGGATTCTGGGATGCTCCGCAGACGACGCCGGCGTTTGAGCGGGTGGAGAGCACATTGCTGATCGCGTTTGCGGGTTGGCCGCAGCTGGTGGCGCCGCCGCCAACAGCAACAAAGGGAAAGCGCGTGTTTCAGATGCGCAGCTACGAAAGCGCGAGCGACCGCGATCATGTGCGCAAGGTGGAGATGTTCCACTCGGGCGAGTTCGAGTCGTTCCAGCGGGCCGGATTCTGGCGGGTGTTCTTCGGCGATGCGTTGATCGGGGAGCGTCTGCCGCAATTGACGTACATGCTGAGCTTCCCGGATCTGGAGCACATGAACGCAATGTGGGATGCATTCCGCAACGATCCGGAGTGGAAGAAGCTGCAGGCCGATCCTCGTTTCAGCTATGCGCAGCTGGTGGTGAAGATTACGAACCTGGTGCTAAGTCCGACGCCGTATTCGCAGGTGTGAGGAAGACGATGGCGGGGCGAGCAAGCAAAGCGGGAGTGGAGGCCGCGCGGGTGCCTGCGGGATATTCGGGCACTCCTTTGGCGAAGAAACTGGGCGTGAAGGATGGCCAGTTGACGTGGCGATCGAAGATGCCGGCGAGTGTGGCGGCGGAGATTGCGTCGTTTGGAGTTTCTCCGGTTTTGGTGAAGACACCAAAGCCGGGGCTTGCGCTGGCTCATGTTTTTGTGACGCAGAAGCGCGAGCTGGGGGAGCATCTGTTGCTGTTGCGGGAAGTGCTGGCTCCGGATGGGGTGGTTTGGGTTTCGTGGCCCAAAAAGGCTGCTGGTGTGGCGACCGATGTTACGGAGGATGTGGTTCGGGAGATTTGTTTGCCCCTGGGGCTGGTGGATATTAAGGTTTGCGCGGTGGATGCGGTTTGGTCGGGTTTGAAGCTGGTGATTCGGAAGTCGGAGCGGGGGTAGGGAGTTTCGCTCCCGTCGAGAGGGAAAGCAGGTCCGTTCGACTCGCTTCTGAATTGTTTGTCGCGCCAAAAGCCGCGCGACGAATTTTGCGGCTTCGCTCAGGATGACGGAGTTTTCTTTTTCTATTCGGATTTGTGGGATTCGCCTACGCGGGGCGGCGGGGGCGTTGTTTGGCTGAGATGGATTTGATGATGAGGCGGCGGGGCCTAGTGGGATCGATCTGGTTGGGAGAAAGCTCGATGGCCTGGGCTATGAGGTCCTGGAGGGCGGGGGAGTCGAGCAGGACCGGGTCTTTGAGCTTGATGTGGCGCGCCTGATTGCCGCTGCCCTCGAGGAGGCCTTCGGGATCGCGGAGGCGGGCGCCGTTCTGCAGGAAGAAGAGGCTGACCCAGCGCGGGAAAAGCGCGATGGAGAAGATCGCTTCCGAGGTTCGCTCGGTGGGAGCGAAGCCGATGGCGAGGGCGTTGTAGTTGTCGTAGACCAGTTCGATGGCGCCGGGGAGACGGGCCCGCATTTTGCGCAAAGCTGTGCGGGCCTGGGCGGCGATGTCGGGAGTGAACTTATCGAGGAAGGTGTCGAGTTGGGCGACTGCGTCAGGCTTCGTGGCGGGAGATTTTTTCCGCGCGGACTTTTTCTTCGGGGCGCTGCTGGCGCGCTTATTTTTCGCCGGTGCGGCCTTGCGCGGGGGCATCGTGCCAGAAATAGTAGCAGGTTGGACGACAGACGAGATGTGCGGCGTTATGTGTGCAGAGGGTTGACCCAGCGGAGTCCGGGGAAACGGGTGAAATCGCGATCGGTCGTATGCAGGGTGCCGCCAAATTCTATGGTGAGCGCTGCGAGCTGCGCGTCACTGGTGAGGGGACCACGGACCTGGCCTTCGATCAGCATTTGCCGGTAGATTGTCCAATGCAGATCGCCTGGCGCAAGAGCCTGGACCTGCGGCCGGGTAAGCCACTGATGGACCACGGCGACTGCGTTCTGCATCTGGAGGGAATCCGGCAAATTCGAATTGGTGGCGATACGAATGAAGGCAGAGATTGACTGCCAGGGGATACCGACCGGCTCCGAGTGCGAGAGGGTTTGTTCAAACCAGGCTTTTGCGTCGGCGTGTGCAGGGGCCGATCGGTTGTAAGCATACAGAAGGAGATTGGCGTCGATGACGATCATCGGCGGCCAGGACCCTCAAGGGCGTCGAGCAACTCTTCGACGTTGTCGTAATTCAGACCGGGCGGAAACGACAGTTCGAATGGAGTGACGATGAAGGGCTCGAGAGGCTGCTGCTGCTTCGCGGCCACGAGTCCCAGGCGCAAAACGCGATTCACGGTGGTCTTGAGGGGATCACCGGAGCGACGGACCTCCTTTTTGAGGAGAGCGGCGACATCATCATCGATGGAAAGCGTCGTTCGCACATCATGATGATGTCATCGGAGGCATCATGATGTCAACGCTGCTGGATATCGAAGCTGTAGACGGCGCTGCAGGACAAGAGGGGATAGATTTGAATGCCGGGAGCGCTCCTGCACTCGGGAAAATCAGTGCAGGGTGATGCTGGCTTCGGAAAAGGAAGAGTGGGAAAGCCTGGATTTTACATGGGGGTTAACGGAGGGGGCGGGGAGAGGTACAGGGGGAGTGCAGACGCGGAAAAGCCCGCTCCGGGGTGGGTGGAGCGGGCTTTCGAGGAGCGGCAAGGGGTAGTTGCCGCATTGCATGATTATGCCGGCGATCACCTAATCTCCCACACACTTTCGCGTGCAGTACCATCGGC
>CAZHTJ010000165.1:0-5054 GCA_964535525.1 uncultured Acidobacterium sp.
TGCGTCGTCAACGGCCCCGGCGAATCGAAGCACGCCAACATCGGCATCTCGCTCCCAGGAACCTTCGAAGACCCCAAAGCCCCGGTCTACGTCGACGGCCGCCTCATGACCACCCTCCGCGGCGACACCATCGTCCAGGACTTCAAGAAGATCCTCGACGACTATGTTCGGAGCCATTACGGTTCCCGCGAGTGCGAGCTGACGACGGTTTAGGGAAGCATGGAGTTTGCGGCGGGTTCTACAGGACTCGCCTGCACCGGTGCCCCACATTCATCGCAGAACTTCGCGAGAGGCGAGATGCGATGGCCGTTCAAGCATCGCCTGCCCACATCGATTTTCCCGGCGCGAGTCGCCGAATAGAACACGGTGGCTGCGATCGAATAAAAGGTGAGCAGCACCGCCGACATGGATCGCGCCTTGTTGGCCGGATTATCCATTCCGCCACCGAAGATCAGGGGCAAGGCGAAAAACCCAACCCAGGCGTAGCCGAAGAGCGCCCACTGTGCCCTCCTCATCCATGCGGGACAACCGCGCAGTGCAGCTCGCCAGACTTCTTTCTGTTTGAAGTCGCGTGTGAGGCTGCCCATGATCAGGATTGTGGGCAGCCAGACAACGAAGAGCCCTGGGCCGAGATACGCCAGCCAATGATCGAAGATCCAGGTCACACCGAACAATGCGGCGATGTGCATCACCAGAACCGCAGCGAATCCTGCGGCGGCAAGGGGGAGAAACGCATAAGCGAGTCGCGTCATGGCGGATGTGCCAGCACACTTATAGCCCCGATCGGTAGCTTTCGCAAGATGGGGTCGAAACCGTCGAGGCTGCCCGAATGCACCCCGATTCGATGCCCACTCACTTGCGCACTGGCATCTCCTCGCGCGACGGCTCGAGCGAAATTTCCCGGTACGGGGAGGCCTGCATCGTGGCAACCAGATCGGCGCCGGTCGCTTCGCGTACCACTCTTTGTCCACTGTCCTGCAGCGTCGACGACGAAGCCTTCAGGGCCTCCAGAAGAACGTCCTCGACGCTCGAGAAACCTCCCCGCCGCATCCGTTCCAGAAGGAGGGCTTCGAGTTCCGGCCGCCGAATCTCAATCGTCATGGCATTGACCCCGTCTTGATTCTCCCACAATTCCCGCGACCGACCTCCCGGACCTCTGCTCCCTGCCCTGTACCCTGAAGCCATGCCGTTATCCGACGACCTAACCCGCGTCGCGCTCCAAGAGAAGACCCTGGTCTTCCCCGCCTTCAACGAAGAAACAGCCTGGAGCCTGGGCTCGCGTCTCCGGGCAATCGCTGTCGAGCGCGGCCTGTCGGTAGTCATCGATGTGCGCCGCCCCGCCCAGCCGCTCTTCTACACCACGCTTCCCGGCACCACGCCCGACAACGCGGAATGGGTCCGCCGCAAAACCAATGTTGTTTTCCGATTCCACCGCAGTTCCTACGCGGTGGGTCTGGAGATGGAGCAGAAGCAATCCTCGCTCGAAGCCCGCGGCCTTCCCACCGCCGATTATGCCAGCCATGGCGGAAGCTTTCCGATCCGTGTCGAAAACGCCGGCCTCATCGCCGCCGTCACTGTCTCCGGATTGCCCCAGCGCGCCGATCACGAGCTGGTCGTCGAAGCCCTTGCCTCCGAACTCGGCCATAGCTACGATTCGCTGCGCCTGCCCTGAGGAAATCCGGATTCCGCACCAGCCCTTCAGGCGTGGTGGTGGGCCGGCTCCTCGACGGGGGTCGGCGGAATCCCCGAAGCCGGTTCCAGATCGCAGCCGTTGTAGACCTTCTCCACCACGGGAAAGCCCGGAAACTGCACCAGGTAGACGTCCCGCAAAGGAAGCTTCAGGAAAACGCGGCCCACGGCTCCGCTGTGCAAATCGCGGACGGGCTGCCCTGCTGTGTAAACCATGCGCGAAAGACTAGGCTCGCCTGAAAACACTTCGGAATCCCCAAACAGAGTTAGACGGCGAAACGATGGTCAGCGAAAGCAGGGTTACCTCAGGCAGATGGCACTGGGTGACCGGTAGCTGGCATCCGGCATCCAGCTTCCGGCTTCTGGCTTACGCCTAATCGGAATCCGATGAGCCAAAAGAGGCAGCCCCTTTCGTGCGCCCCCCAACCGAGGTAGAGCCCTGCCTGGCGTTATAGAGGCGGAGTGGATCGCAGACGTGCGCCAATTCGTGGCGATATAACTGCTCTTCTCTTTGAGCTGTGGCCGCCGTGGCCAAACACACAGTGCAGATTGAATCGTAGCTGCCGTCTGGGTTACACCTGTGGGGAAAGCCTGGTTTTGAAACGTGGGCCATCGTGCGCTCCCTCCGTTTACCAACCTGCGAAGCCTTTGATCAGGAGTCTACCTGGAGCCCTGCTGCTTTTCTGAGCAATATTGCTCATCGGTCCGGTGGAAAAAGGACAAAAAAAAGCCCGCCGCTCAACAAGGAACGGCGGACCAAAGAGGAAGTACGAACATGAGTGTAAGAACAGCCCCACAACCGGACTGTTCAATATTGCTCATCCTGGCTCCATTTTTCGTCGCCGCGAAGGATCGCCAGGGGGCATGAGGAGGTCCCGTGAACGCTTGACCTCCTTGTCGATGAACAGGGTTTAGTGGGTTGCGGCCACGATGTCGTCGAGGGAGTACAGAGCTACCCTGCCTCGCGTTCTGAGCTTTTCGAAGTGCTCCATGGTGGTGCCGGCCTCCATGTCGGGATGCACTTTATGGAAGCGATCCACGAACTGGGGGTCCTCGGTGAAGACGGCGTCTTCACTGGGGTAAACGTCAACGGTGACGGCCTGGTACGGCAGATCGGATCCAAACGGCATCACCTGAACGTTGAGCGACCACCCATCCTCCTTGCCGTCTTTCACCAGCGACTCGGCCATCGGCTGCCAGACCTTCTTCTCGTAGGCGATCCAGTCGTCGAAGTTGGCGTCACTCACCTTCATGTAGTTCACCTGAAAGTAATCGCCTTTTTTCGGCATGCCGACCGCGGCCTCATTTTGGAAGATAGCCACGGACATGATTCTGAGTACCTCTGCCCGATGACGGACGTAGTCCTCGGGAGTGAGGTTCAGGCCCGACTTACGGATCGCGGAGGCGAGCACTTCCCCGGCGAAAGGATGCGGCGTCCTGGGATAGAGGGCCACGACGACGTAGTCGCAATCGGCCGACTCGCCCATCGGCACGGCGGCGCGCAGCAGATACCAGCCGGTGATCTCTCCAAGGTCGACGCGGGCCTGGGCGATCTTGCGCACTTCTTCGGACTCAAACTTGTTGAAGGCGGCGGTGCTGTCTGGTTTTAGCTTGTAGCAGGTGACGGAGTGATAGCCAGGGGACGAATTCTGTGCGAACAGCGTGGTGGATAAGGCGAGCGCGGCGGCTGCCGCAAGGAAAATACGCGTGCGTTGCATGGAGTCTCTCTTTCGTGGGTGAGGGGGCGCTCGAAGCTGGTAGCGGGTAGCAGCGGGAAGCTGGAGTCAGGAGCGAGGGGCGCGCCTCGCTTCCTGCTTCCCGCTCCCAGCTCCAGGCTCCCAGCTGCTGTCTAGTGCTGGCCGTAGATTTCCGGCGCCGTCGTGGACCAGCTGGCGTCGACGTAGCTCTCCTTCGCGTTCACGACGAACAGGTTCTTCTGGCTGGACTCGATGCAGTGGGCGGCGAGATCGCCGACATGCTGACCGCCGAGTTCGCCAAGCCGATCGAAAAAGGCTTTACCATTGTCGAAGCCCTTGTCGACTTCGGCGAGCGAGCGCATGGGGGTGATCACGACCCATTCGCCACCATTGTTCTCGCCGTAATTACTCTCGTACACCGCCCAGTGAGCGTCGGGCACGTCCTTGAAGCCGTCAGTATAGATCTTGACGAGGTCATTCCACTCCTTCTCGTGGCCCACTTTGATGGTGAAAAGGGTGAACTCCCAGTAGCGCTGGTGAGGAACCTCGATGCTGGCATGGAGGCTCATCTCGGGGTGGTACACGAAGGTGGTGCTGTCGTAACGGGTGAGCAGCTCGCCGTCGTTCAGGGAAGCGGCATCGATCGCCGCGGATAATTTGGCATTGGCGGCCTGCGCCTCCTGATCTTTGCCATACGCTTCGAAGGAATCGTAGGCAAACATGTAGAGCGCGCGGGTGGGCCCGGACATGGAATCCATCGCGATGTAGTGGGTGGGCCATTTGGCATCGCTGACGGCCTTGATGAAGTTGCCTTCCGATTTGACGTGGATGGCGCCGGCCTTGCCCGGCTTGAGGTACTCGCGCTGAATGACGAGGACTTTGGGCGGAGGCGGAGGCGTGGTGTCCTGGGCCGCAGCGACAATGGCCGATGCGACGAAGATGCTGGAGAATGCGAGCGAAACAAACGTGCGGTGATTCATCGTGAGTTGCCCTCCCTGGGGCTTTGCCTCTTCGCGAGCACGCCGATCGATGCAGCGAGAGCGCGTCTTGAACCCCGCATTCCCCGATCGGGGATGCGGAGGAGGCGCGCTGCATTCGGTGCGCGGCCGCTGCGGAGATGGTGTGAGTCGGAGCGGTGCGGGAACTGCTGAACCCGGCGCTGCCTGGTTTCGTGGATGGGGGAACCTGGGGCCTGTGCCCCGCAGGAGCGGATGAGGGGATGCTGACGAGCGCTGCTCCTGGAGAGGCTCACCCATCCTTCTCTTCGGCGAAGGCATTGTCAAGGTGGCGAGGGCGGTATGTGCTCCTTCGGTATGCCACCGAGCCCAGAGGCGATGAGCTGGATCACATCATTTTGACGCCGCTTTCGCCGATGATCGTGAAAACGTCCAGAAGGTGCGTCAGCCCGAGAAGGTTGCGAATCTGCTGGCTCAGATGCGTCAGTTCGAGGCTGCACCCGGCCGATTTGGCCGCGACGTAGAGACGAACCAGCGCGCCGAGGCCCATGCTGTCGGTGTGCTGCAGGTCCGACAGGTCGAGAACGATGCGCCGGCAATCGGCAAGAAGCGGCCGAACGCCTTTGGAGAGGACATCCGTAGAGCCCGCAACCAGCTTGCCATGACAACGCACCACCGCGACTTTGTCGGGACAGTGCTCAACCTCAATCGT
>CAZHTJ010000166.1:0-5032 GCA_964535525.1 uncultured Acidobacterium sp.
GCCCCGCCGGAATCTCCCAAAGTTCCTTGATCCCCACGCCATACGTCTGCGCGTGCTCCGGATCTTCCAAACCCAGCCGCCCAATCACATCCTTCGCAAGGTTCCCGCGCGTTCCCTCCGCCAGGATGGTGACCTTCGCCCGCAGTTCATATCCCGGCTCAAAGTTCGACTTCGGCTCACCCGAGTGGTCCACGCCCTTGTCATCGGTCAACACACCGGCCACGCGCGCCGTCTCAACATCTTTGCTGTCGGAATCCCATAACACTTCAGACCCCGCAAACCCCGTAAACACCGTGATCCCGGCTTCCTCCACCTTCTGCGCCATCCACTTCACGAACTTGTTCAGCGAGATCACGTAGTTCCCGTGATCCCGCAAAGGCGGCGGCACAATCGGAAATTTATGCTCCCCCTTGCGCGTCAAAAAATACACCGACTCCGTCGTCACCTCGGCATCGAGCGGCGCTTCCTTCTCAAATCCCGGCAACAATTCCTGCATCGAGCGCGGATCGAGCAACGCCCCCGACAAACAGTGCTGCCCCACCTCGCGTGACTTCTCCAGCACGTAGATGTTGTCCTTCGTCACAGACGAATCAGGGCGCGTGGCACGGTGCAAATCTACGAGCTGCGCCAGACGCAGCGCGCACGCCATCCCCGCCGGCCCTCCGCCGACGATCACCACGTCCGCCTCCATCTGCGGCCGCTCGACACCCTCAACCGGTTTTCGAAAATGAATCATAAGAATCAGAGTCTCAGATGCACCCGCGCCGAAGCGTGCATGCCGGACCCTCATTTCTATGGGAGAAGCACCAGACCGCGCAACTCAAACGCAGCTGCTCGTTTCAGCGAGATTCCGATGGAGCCTCTGTTTTGAAGGGGCATGGCTTCAGCCGTGCCGTTAGAAGCTGCGAAAAATTGGGCTTTAGCGCCTGAGGGACGATTCTCAAAGCCTGGGTCAGAATTTTCTCATCGCGAATCAGCCCGCAGCGCCATCCGCCCCGGCGGCCACTTCCGCCATAGAACCACCATCAACGCCGCCGCCAGGAGCGATGGCGCCGCAATCGTCAGCAACCCGCGCTGCAGCGTCCCCGTCGCGTCCTTCGACACCCCCATCCAGTACGGCCCAACAAAACCACCCAAAATCGCGATCATGTTGATCGTCGCCACGCCCGCCGCCGCCGACTTCCCCTGCAAAAACTCCGCCGGAATCGTCCACACCGGCCCGTGCACCGCCGCATTCCCCGCCACCACCAGCACCAGCGCCGGCAGCACAATCATCGGCGACACCGACAGCCCCACCGCCACATAGCCGGCCGCCATCAGCACCAGCGGCGTCACAATGTGCCAGAACCGCTCCCCCGTCCGATCCGAATCCCATCCATTCCCCAGCATTGCCAACGCGCCCGCCACACCCAGCCCCGCAATAATGAACCCCACCAGCGTTGTGCTCAATCCCGTCACCTGCTGCACGAGCGCTGGAGCCGAAAATGCATATCCATACGACGCCAGCAACACGCAGAAGAAGAACCCTCCCAGCAACCACACCCGTCCGTCGCCGAACGCCTCGGCCAGTCCGTGTTTCCCATGCCCGCGCGTTTCCGACTCCTCCATCAGCTTCCGCAGAATCCAGGCCCGCTCATCCTCCGTCAGCCACTTGGCCTTCGCAGGACTATCCGGCAGTCCCACCAGGAACGCAATGCTCATCAGTACCGCCGGCAGTCCCTCCGCCAGCAGCAGCCATTGCCAGCCCGCCAGGTGCAGCCGCCCATCCTGATGCATCAACCAGCCCGCCAGCGCGCCCATCACGGTCGAGCTCAGCGGCCACGCAATATAAAAACGGCTCACCGCTTTCGCTCGAGAGCCTGCCGGAAACCACTGCATCAGATAAAAGATCACGCCAGGAAAGAATCCCGCCTCCGCCGCGCCCAGCAGCAGCCGCATCACGCAAAACTCGACCGGCGTCCGGACAAAAATCATCGCCATCGAAATCAGGCCCCACGTCACCATGATCCGCGCCAGCCATCGCCGCGCCCCAAAACGCATCAGCAACAAGTTCGATGGAATCTCAAGCGCCGCGTAGCTCAGGAAAAACAGCCCCGCCCCCAACCCAAACACCGTCGCAGAAAAATTCAGCTGCCGGTTCATCTGCAGCGCAGCAAAGCTCACATTCACGCGATCCATATAAGCAATGCCATACCCCAGGCCGATCAAGGGCAGCAACCGCACGCTCGCCTTGCGCAGCGCCGACCGCCCAATCAATTCCTGGCGAGCCTCCTCCGTCAAAGGAGGCACCACCGCCAGCCCTGGATTCTCGGGTTTCCGTACAACCTGGGTTTTCAGCATAGGGAGCGAAGGGGATGGCAGATAGTAGCACGGGCAAAGGGGCATACGGCTTCCGCCCAGGACTACCGTCGCGCAACAACGTCATCGCCGCAATGTTGGCGTGCAGGGCGACGCGAAACCACAAACGGTCATGGTTGGAACGAAAGTCAGGAACACGACACAATACGGCTCATCTAGGCCCGGACAGATTGCCGTTGAGGAAGACGTTGCGCACTGCCTCCCACGATGAAGATCTCCGCGCGTGCTATCTCCCGCCCGAGAATCGGATAACCGGTCAATCGGTAACCGTCTTCTACGGACATCGCAGCGGAAAGGATCGCTGCCGCGTCCGGTTCAAAGGCCCTCAGAACGACGACTCGCTCAATCATGGAAAGAGACTCTCTGCTCAGCCGCGTCTCCATCCAGTTCCACACCAGTGCGATGGCCGCTCGCTCGGACTTGTCGTCCAGTTCATCGGCGCAAACGCAGAAGGTCCAGCTGCCGGGATCGACTGTCGACGTCGTCTGATACGCCATGCAGAGCAGGATTCCGTGAATCTCACCTCTTAAGAATTCCGCAAATGCGCGCAGGTCCCGCATCAGGTTGTGCGATCTCGTCACCATCTCGTTTGAAGCCATGTCAGCACCCCGTCATTCGGATCTTTGAGGGCATCGAGCCGGTCCGACGCATCCGACTGACCGGACGTGTTTCTCGGTGCGTAGCGCAGCGTGCTGTTCCACCTCGACACCAGAAACCAATTCGTCCTCAGTGCCCCGCTCAGGGCTTTCACGTCGCTCTGAAGACCGGCCAGAAGCACCAGATTGTCGAAATCTTGCACTTTGAATGCCGGCCGCGACTCAGGGTACTGGTTCAGGTTCAGCGTCCGGCACACAACGGCCTTCAACCCCAGCTCAACGACATACCCGCAAAGGTAGACGCACCCATCGAATTTCTGCACGGCGTATAACGCTTCCGCTTCTTCCAAACGAAGACCGGTGAGGTCCTGGAGTTCAGCATGAGTCATCGGGTCCAGCCTCGGATTGCAGCCCTGGAGCTATTATCCTCTGCTTTTCTTCACTTCTTCGATTAGCGCAGGCACCACCTGAAACAAATCCCCCACCACCGCCACATCCGCAATCTCAAAAATCGGAGCCTCAGGATCTTTATTGATCGCCACAATCGTCCGCGAACCCTTCATCCCCACAATGTGCTGGATCGCCCCACTCACCCCCAGCGCGATATACAGCTTCGGCGCGACAGTTTGTCCCGACGACCCGATCTGCCGCTCCAGTGGCAGCCAACCGTTGTCGCAGATCGGACGCGAAGCCGCTACCTCGCCGCCCAGTGCGCTGGCCAGGTTCTCCGCCAGCACCATATTCTTCTGCTCCTTGATCCCGCGTCCCACCGCCACAATCACTTCCGCCTGCGACAAATCCACCGTCTGCTTCGCTTCCTGGAAAACCTCATGCGGCGTTACCCGCCCCGGACCATCTGCAACCGCAGCGGTTACATTTTCAACCTGACCGGACCCTTCGGAAGAAAAATCCCCACGAAACGCCCCAATCTGCACCGTAGCCATCCACGGAGCCTCTCCGCCAAACGAAACATCCGCGGCAAACTTCCCCTGGAACATCTGCCGCGTAAACCGCAGCGCCCCACCCTCGTACTTGTAACCCGTCGCATCTGAAATCAGCGTCCGATCCAGCGCCAATGCCAGCCGCGGCGCAAAATCCCGTACCTGATACGTATGCGGAAACAGCACCAGCTTCGGCTGCTTCTCCCCGATGAACGCCTTCAGCGCATGCACGTACGCATCCGACGTGTACGCCTTCAACGCCTCGGACTCCAGCGCATAGACCTTCCCGACCGCCGCGCGGGCCAGCTCCTGCGCCAGCCCCGCGATCCCGCTGCCCGGCACCACAACCTCCACCGTCCAGCCGGTTTCCTTCGCAATCGCCTGCGCCCCGGCAATCGTTTCGAACGAAACTCGGTTCAGCTTCCCCTCCCGCTGCTCCGCCACCACCAGAATCATGTCCGCCATACGCAATTCAGGGGAGCCGAAGCTCCCCTTCATCCTTTCAAAATTCGCTCCCGGCTCCTGGCTCCGAGTTCCCAGCTGCTCTCTAGTATTCGTGCACTCGCCCGCGCCGCAGATAGGTCCCATACAGCCCGAACACCACTGCCACCAGGCCCATCACCACGTTGAAATAAAACATCGGATGCACCCAGCCCGGCGAATACGTCAGATCCTGTCCCGTCCACAGCAACAAGAGCACTGCGAAAAACGCGAACTGCCCCGCGATCACCTGGAACACCAGCCCCCACCGCCGCCGTTTGTCGAGCGCATCCACCTGCGCCGGGCTCAGGTTCCGCTCAAACTCGGGGATACTCATATTCGCCATCTTCGCTTCTCTCTCCTTCAGAGTGCTCAGTGCCAGAATCGACTTTTCCGGAATCGCCGCGTCGAACCGGGATCTTCGCGGTTTCCGACAGCTTACCAAACTCAACGCGCCGGGTGCGTCGTTGGCCGGCGTCGGCCAATCTGAACGCTGAACGAAGGGCGCATCCTCGCACGCCCTAAACTCTAATCCCGAAACTCTCAACTCTGCCCCTCACAGGACGCGTGCTTCGTTCTTCAAATACTCCACCACCCACTTCGCCGCCTCGCCCGCCGGAGCCTCAATCTTCCGCGTCTTCTTCTGGCTCCCCGGCA
>CAZHTJ010000167.1:0-5028 GCA_964535525.1 uncultured Acidobacterium sp.
GGACTAGCCATTGTTCGGGGATGGCTCGGGTGTAGAAGCGTTTGCGTTCGGCGATCGAGGTGACGGGGTCGAGGTCGTAGCCCATGACCCAGGTGATGTCTAAGTGGGCAGTGGTGGGGATGAGGTCGGAGATGTAGCAGGCGTGCGGCGAGCCTGAGCCAGTGCGGGATGAATCGAGACGCGGGGGCTCGATGTGGATGACGAAGAGCTGGGCCGTGTGGCCGGGGAAACATTCGACGGAGATGCCGGGGACGATCTGTTCTATTTGGCCGGGCTCGGTGTCGAGCAGGGTCATTTGTCCGCTGGCGATGAGTGGGTCGTAGTTATCGGAGATGTAGCTGATGGCATCGCGTTCGAGCTGGAGGTGGCCGTGGGTGACTTCGCCGCGGTGGGCGAAGTAGCGGGCATTGGGGAACGTCGGGACGATGCGGCCGTCGGGGGTGCGGGTGGTGTTCCAGCCGGAGTGGTCGAAGTGGAGGTGGGAGTTGATGACGATGTCGATTTCTTCGGGACGGATTTGGGCAGCTTCGAAAGCGCGGGGGAGTTGTTCCTGGGTTCCGTAAATCTCTTTGAGTTTGGGTGGGAGCTTGTTGCCGATGCCGGTTTCGATGGCGATGGTGTGCTGGCCGGTGCGGACGATGACGGTGTTGAGGCCGAGGAGGATGCGGTTCTGGTCGTCGGCAGGGGCGCGTTTTTCCCAGAGGGTTTTGGGGACTACGCCGAACATGGCTCCGCCGTCGAGGAAGTAGAAGCCGTCGGAGAGGATGGTGAGCTCGAAGTCGCCGAGGGTGGTGCGGGCTCGGATGGGCGAGGTGGAGTTGGGTTGTTCGCTGGGGTGAGGCATTTCAGGTGACAGGTTACAGTTGCCGGTTCTTGGCTCGCAACCCCGCCGTGGTCGCTCGGATAGAAGAAAAGCAGGTCCTTCGGCCCGCATCTTAGTTACTTATTGGGCCCAAATGCGGGCGCAACATTTTCGGGTAGGTTCGCTCAGGATGACAGCGTTTTTTCTTCCCGATACATTCACGGCCACCAACGACAAAAGCAGGTCCTTCGGCTCGCGTCTTAGTTACTTGTTGGGCCCAAATGCCGGCGCAACTCTTTCGGGTAGGTTCGCTCAGGATGACAGAGTTTTTTCTTTCCCGATATATTCACGGCCACCAACGACAAAAGCAAGTCCTTCGACTCGCGTCTTAGTTACTTGTTGGGCCCAAATGCGGGCGCAACATTTTCGGGTAGGTTCGCTCAGGATGACAGCATTTTTTCCCTCCCGATTTATTTCAGCCAGCAACGACACAAAGCAGGTCCTTCGGCTTGCGTCTTTTAACTGTTTGTTGCGCCCAAATGCGGGCGCAACCTATTCGGTAGCTTCGCTCAGGATGACAGGGTTTCTACTTTCCCGTCACATCGCGGTACGTCCTGCGGACTTCCCCTACCTTTTGCCTGGGTGCGCGGGAGACGGCGGTGGTGGCGGGGGAGCTGCGGGTGGAGCAGCTGGGGCTTTCAGATACAGCTCGAAGTGCTGGAGGACTTTGTTGTAGAGCTCGGTTTGGTCTTCGGGGCCGGAGACGCCGTGTGTTTTGCGGGGATAGATGTTGTAGTCGTAGGGAATGCCGGCTTCGATGAGCTTCTGGATATATTGTGTGTCGTTGGCGATGTGGACATTGTCGTCGCCGGTACCGTGGAGGATGAGGATGTGTCCTTTGAGGTCGGCGGCGGCGTTGACGTCGGAGTCGTCGTGGTAGGTCTGCGCGTCTTCGGAGGGCAGGCCGAGGTAGCGCTCGGTATAGATGGAATCGTAATCGCGCCAGTCGGTGACGGGAGCACCGGCGACCCCGGCCAGGAAGCTGTCGCTGTGGGAGAGCGCGAAGAGGGTAAAGCTGCCGCCCCAGCTCCAGCCCCACCAGCCGAGACGATGCGGGTCGAGCTGCGGGAACTGGGTGAGGACCTTGTCGATGGAGGCCATCTGATCGGCGAACTGGGGCGGGCCGAAGTTGTGATACGCAACCTGCTCGAAGTCGCGGCCACGGCCGGCCATACCGCGATTGTCGACGTGGAGGACAGCGAAGCCATGCTCAGCAAGAAGCTGATCGAAGAAGAAGCGCTTGCCGCCCCAGCGGTCGTGCACGGTGCCGACGCCGGGACCACCGTAGGGATTGACGATGAGGGGAACGCTGTGGGGCGCGGAGTTGCCGGGAGGAAGCAGGATGGAGCCGTAAAGTTTGGTGGTTTTATCGGAGGCGGTGAGCTCGAGGGGCTGAGGCTCGATGAGCTTGCGGCCCTGGAGGGGTTTCGATCTCCAAAATGTCGTGCAGTTGATGGCGGCCTGCGGCGAAGCGGTGGCGTAGAAACAGGCGGAGACGGTGGGCGGAGTGAGAATGCCCGAATACGTGTCGATGAAGGCGCCGCCCTGGTCGGGGAAGGCGGGGTCATGGAAGCCGCCGCCCTCGGAGAGCTGGCGCTTGTTGCCGCCGTCGAACTGGATGGCCCAGATTTGCTGCTGGCGCGGGTCGCCCTCGTTGGAGAGATACCAGATAGTGTGGCCGGTGTCGTCGGCGGCTTTGATGGAAGCGACTTCGTAGGCGCCGCTTTCGACCTGGTTGGCGAGCTGGGCGAGATCGGAGAGCGGGTTGGCGGCGTTGAAGGTGTAGCGGTAGATGTGGGTGTGGCCGTCGCGCCAGCTGAGGATGAGGAACTGACGATCGCCGACGAATTTCACATCGTAGTTCGTGGTGAGGTATTTGGCGTCGGACTGCTGGAGGACGCGGCGGGTGTCGCCGGTGCGGGCGTCGGCGAACCAGAGGTCGAGATGCTGGTGGTTGCGGGAGAGCGTCTCGATCCAGAGGATGCGGGGATTGACCCAGCCAAAGCGGGGGATGTAGTCGTTGCCGGGGTCGACGGGAATCTTGATCCAGCGGGTGCTGCCGCCATTGGCACCGACGACGCCGATGCGGACGGTGGGATTGGGATCGCCGGGCTGCGGGTAGCGCTGCATCTCGACGTTGGCGTGGACGGGGATCCAGTCGACGAGGGGGTACTGGGGGACGGCGGCCTCGTTCATCTGGAGGTAGGCGATCTCGCGCGAGTCGGGGGACCAGAAGTAGTTGCTGCGGACGTCGAGCTCTTCGAGATACACCCAGTCGACCACGCCGTTGAGGATGGTGGGATCGGTGGCGTTGGTGAGGGCGAGGGGGGGCGCGGAGCCGTCGGGGCGCTGGACGTAGATGTTGTTGTCGTGCAGATACGAGACGAACTGGCCGTTGGGGGAAAATTTGGGATCGTCGCCAGACATGGCGCCGGAGTTGCCGATCTGGACGCCGGTGCCGTTCTTCGTCGAGTAGAACCAGAGCGAGCCGTTGGTGTCGAAGAGGATGTGCTCGGAGTCGGGGGCCCAGAGGTAGTCGGGCTGATCGTAGCGGACGCGATGGTCGCGGTCGCGCTCGGGCATGGCGGAGTTGAGCAGCGCGGCGATTTTGTTATAGGCGATGAGCTTGCGGGGTTTGGCATCGGGAGGCTGAATCTCGACAAGGTCGCCGTTGTCGTCGATCCAGGAGGCGTGCTTGCTGTCAGGTGACCAGGCGATGCCGTCGGGGGGTTCGCCGGTGATGTCGCCGGGGTGGTTGAAGATTTCGGCGATGGTCCAAGGATGGTCGGTTTGGGCGTGGAGCGCGTGCACGAAGGCGAGGAGTGCGAGGAGCAGAGACGAACCAGCGCAGAGAGCGACCTTGCGATGCAAACGGATCTCCAGGAGCGAACCCGGTCGTGGGAGTAGCCGGGTAGTGTCGGTGAAAGAGAATTCTAACCGTTTGCGGCGGGAAAGGAAGGGGAATCAGTGGGCGCCGGCCGGGCCGCCGCCTTTGCGCTTTTTCATGAGGAAGATGAGGGGGATCATGCAGGCTGCGCCGGCGGCGAGGAGGGCGATGACGTCGAGGTAGGCGAGCTGGGTGCTTTGGCGGAGGAGCTGTTGGTAGAGGGTGCCCTGGGCGAGCGCGCGGGCCTGACCGGGGGAGGCGGTGATGCCGCCGGATTGCAGGCGTCCGGAGAGCTTATCGAGAGCCTGGCGGAGCGGCGTACTGGCGCCGTTGAAATGCATGGTGAGGCGGTCCTGATGGAACTGGGCGCGGCGGGCGAGGACGGTGACGAAGAAGGAGGTGCCGGAGCTGCCGCCGATGTTGCGGGCGAGGTTCATGAGGCCGGAGACGTCGTTGTTTTTTTGCGGGGGGACGTCGGTGTAGGAGAGGGCGTTGATGGGGACGAAGAGGAAGGCGAGGCCGGAGGCCTGGAAGATGCGCATCCAGGCTATGTAGGCGTAGCTGGCCTGAGTGTCGATGGTGTGGAGGGCAGCGAGGGAGGCGGCGAGGATGGTGAATCCAATAGCAATGAGGTAACGGAGGTCGGCGCGGCCGACGAGGAATCCGACGAGCGGCATGAGGATGAGGATGGCGATGCCGCCGGGAGAGATGACGAGGCCGGCCTGCTCGGCGGTGTAGCCCATCATGACCTGGACGAATTGCGGGATGAGGACGGTGGTGCCGAAGAGGGTAAAGCCGAGGACAAACATCAGGATGAAGGAGAAGGTGAAGTTGCGGTTGCGGAACATGGTGAGGTCGAGGATGGGCTTGTGGCCGCGGCGAATCTGGACGATTTCCCAGATCATAAGGGTGAGCAGCGCGCCGATGCAGAGGGCCATGAAGATGGCGATGAGGTGCGAGCCGAGCCAGTCGTCTTCCTGACCTTTGTCCAATACAAATTGAAGTGACCCGAAGCCGATGGCGAGCAGCCCGAAGCCGGTGTAGTCGAGATTGAGGCCGCGTTTGTGACTTTCGGCGACTTCCTTCTTGATATGGGGCGGGTCTTCGACGATGCGGGAGGTGAGGATGAGGGAGAGGATGGCGATGGGGACGTTGATGAAGAAGATCCAGCGCCAGTCGTAGTTGTCTGTGATCCAGCCGCCGAGGGTGGGGCCGATGGCGGGGGCGAGGACGACGGCCATTCCATAAACGGCGAAGGCCTGGCCGCGCTGGCGTGGAG
>CAZHTJ010000168.1:0-4925 GCA_964535525.1 uncultured Acidobacterium sp.
AGCGTCGCCACCCGCGTCACAATCCGCTGCCCCAGCAGCCCGCTGATCTCGTCCAGCATCATCAGCTTGCTCGGATCGCTCACCGCGATCACCAGCCGGTCCTCTTCCTGCTCCAGCGGCACAAAGTTATACCGGAACATCATGTCCACCGGCACGCTGCGCAGCACCTCATGCCGGATGCGGAAATTCCGCAGATCGATGAACTCCGAGCGATAACGCCGCGCCAGCGCCTGCGCCTGCGCGATTTCGTCCTGCTCGGTCGGTAATACTATCGGGGGGGCCTGAGCCATTGAGAAACCTCTATTCGCCGCTCTCTTCGCTTGGTTACTACTTTCGATGTCACCCTGAGCGAGCCAATGGCGAGTCGAATGGGTCACCTACGTCCTGAAATTCTGTGCGTTGCTCATCGAAAAAATCGGCAGATACAGCGCGATCAAAATCACCACCACCACCACGCCCATCACAATCAGAATCGCCGGCTCAATCAGCGCCAGCGCCGCCGTCAGCGCGGTCTGCACATCCTCTTCAAAAAATTCCGCCACCGAGTTCAGCATCTGCGGCAGCGCGCCCGTCGACTCGCCCACCTCGATCATCTCCGTCGAAAGTTCCGGAAACACCTTCGTCGCTTCGAGGCTCTTCGCCAGTCCCTTGCCCTCGCGCACGCTGACCACTGATGAAAAGACGGCCTTGCTGATCCGTTTGCTCGTGATCGACCTGGCCGCCGTTTCCAGCGATGGCACCAGTGGAATCCCGCCGCTCAGCAAGGTCGACAGCGTCCTCGCAAACATGGCGACCTGGTACTTCAGCCAGATCTTCCCAAACAACGGCAGCGCAATCCGAATCCGGTCGATCCGATCCGCCCCCGCATCGCTGTGACTCCATCGCCACAGCAAATATCCAATCAGGGCCAGAAACGGCAGCACATATAGGATGTAATGCTGTGCCCCTTTGCCCAGCGCCAGCATCGCCAGCGTGATCGACGGCAGCGTCGTCCCAATCTGCTCGTACAGCTTCGCAAACTGCGGCACCACAAACGTGATCAGGAAAACGAACATCCCACACACCAGCGTGATCAGCACTCCCGGATAGATCAACGAAGCCACCAGCTTCTTCCGGAACGCCAGCGCAATCCGCTGGAACGACAAATACCGCCCCAGCACCTCTTCCAGATTTCCCGACCGTTCCCCAGCCAGCAGCGTCGTCGTATACATCAGCGGAAATCCGCCCTGCGCCTCGAACGCCGACGAAATCGCCTCGCCCGTTCGCACTCGCGCCGCCACATTCACCAGCTGTCCCGAGAAGTTCGGATTCTTCTGGCTCTTCGCCAGCATCTCCAGCGACCCCAGAATCGGCAGCCCCGCCCGAATCAGCGTCAAAAACTGCTGGTTGAAGATCAGGAATGTCTCCAGCTTCGTCTTGCGCGCGCCGCCCGTCAGCCCCCGCGGCTTCACCGAGTAGACAAAGTATCCCGCCTGCGAGAACCGCGTGCGCAGCTCATCGGCCGTCGCAGCCGACTGGACCTGCTCCTGCACGTGCCCGCGCTCATCCGCGAGCCTGATGACAAATTCAGCCATGGGAAAGTCCGCCGGCCCGCTCCAACCTGTCAGTCCAACCTGTCCGGTCCAACCTGCAGAACCGGCCCGTCCGGTCCGGCCAGCGATTACCTCTTCTCAAGCGTAGCAGTTCCTGCGCCTCGAAAGCCCCGGCGCAGCGGTTCGAGAACTAGACGCGCCCCTGCCCCAAACCGCTCACTTATGCAGCTGATCCAGGTTGATTTTCCCGATCTTCCCGCCCGGCCCCACCACGAACGGCAGGCTAAGCGCGTTCCAGCTCCCGTTATCCAGCGGCCGCCACGACCGCCCCCCGTCCCAGCTGATGTCCGACCCATTCGTGCCCACCGCAATCCACGCGTTCACATCGGCATCCCACGTCACCGCCGACCGGTACCCACGCGGAGGCTTCTCCGACGCGGTCCAGTGAACCCCGTCCGGCGTCCACGCTGCCGTACCCTCCGTCTCCTCCGGCTTCGCGAAATCTCCGCCCACCGCCACCGCCGCCTTCACTCCCTCATCCCACCAAACCACCCGCAGCGAAAACGCCCCGGCCGACGCGCTGTTCCCCGCCATCGGCAGCGACTGCCTCTTGAAAGTCCACGCATTCAGGCATGCTGGATCCGGCGGGTCAGTCCCATCCCCACGCACACAGCTGCTCTCCCCTTCATAGATAAACGTTCCGCCCTGTCCGCCGGTCACGAACCATACCCGTCCATCGCCCGCCAGCAACGCGTTCACCACCATCCCCGCGTCGGTCATCGCGGAATTGCTGGCCGCAAACGCCGCAATCCCCAAACCATCCGTGGTCAACCCCTGCGCCTGAATCCTCGTCCACGTCACTCCGCCGTCCGAAGTCCGCAGCAGCGGAAACGCCCCATTCACCGGATCGCCCAGCAAATACCCAACCTCGCGACTGGCAAACACCATCGCGTCGTAAAAACCCGTCTTGTCGGAATTCGTCAGCACCAGCGCCCAGTGCGAACACCCATCCGTCGTCCGATAGATCCGCGACAGCTCGCCCGGCCCGCTCGACATCACAATCGCAGTGTTGGTGTCCCACGCCCACACACCGCGAAAATCCATCCTCTCGGCCCCCTCCGGAACCGTGCAGCTCTGCCACTCATAGCCGCCGTCTTCCGTCCGCAGAACCGTGCCGTTCGTCCCGCTCGCCCACGCCACGCCCCCGCCCAGTGAATGCACTCCACGCAGTCCCGCCGTCGTCCCGCTCACCTGCAAAACCCATGGCCCCGACTTCTGGTTCAGCCCCTGTCCCGAGGCTCCGAGAACCAGCATCACTCCCACTCCAGCCACCGCACACGCACGCCTAAGCATGGCCTGATCATATGGACCGACCTCAGGTTAAAAAATCCCCCAATCCGGTCCCCACCCACACCCGAAAAGTCACCACCAAAGTTCCCATGGTTTTGCCGATGGACAAGGCGCTGAGCCTCAGCTGGTCTTGTGTGCCGTTTTGCAATTCCCTGTAGAAGTTGTCAGCCCGACCGAAGCGCACCGGAGCGGAGGGACCTGCTTTTGCATCCTTCTTGTCCGAATCCGCCGCCGCCCGTTCAATTCCGGACAGTATGTACGAATCAACCCGCCCCTGCCGTAGTCCTGTTGAGGCTCACACTCTCCGCGAGAGTCTCCGTTGCCATCTGAACGGGAGAAACCGATTGTTGTATGACAATCCATTACAGTGTAATATCCAGGTATGCCACGCAAACCCGCAAAGAAGGCCACCATGAAGCCTCGCAAATCGAAGGCATACACCATTAGCCTGCCCCCCGATCTCGCGAAACGTGCCGAAGCCATAGCCAAAAGTGAAAGCCGCACCATGAGCGAGCTCTTCCGCGACGCATTCCGCTCTTACATGTCCCAGCGCGAACAAACCCGCAAATGGCTCAATGGGGTCGCTGAATATGTGAAGACTCTCCCTCCCACCCCATATACCGAGGAGGATGTACCTCGCCTCGTCGACGAGGTCCGCGCCGGAATGCGCGCGGAACGCCAACGCCGGACGCGTATCGCGGGATGACAGTCGTTCTGGATACGAACGTTGTAGTCTCAGCCCTCCATTTCGCTGGCCGGAACGCAATTCCGGCGTTCGCGCTCGAAAGGGCCGTCAATATTGAAGTTCTCGCGACCTGCGACGAAATCGATGCAGAGATTTCGCGAATTCTGATCGAGAGATTCCGGTGGCCTCAACACAGGGTGGAGAGCGAGCTTCGCATCATGTTCCGGCGATCCATCCGCGTCACCCTCTACAACACCGTCCACCTCTGCCGCGACCCCGACGACGACAAAATCCTCGAATGCGCCGAGCGCGCCAAAGCCGATCTCATCATCACCGGTGACAAAGACCTGCTCTCCCTCCGCGTCCATCGCCGCACCCGCATCGTCACCCCTGCGGTCTATCTCCGCATGAACCCGGACCCTCCTCCACCCCGACGTTGAATGGGTGTCCCGTACCCTGTACCCCGTACCCTGCACCTACACCGGCGGCTCGCCCTCCACCACGTGCACCCCCGCCGGCGCCACAAACACAAACGCCGCGTCCGGAGCCGGCACATTCCCCGCCTCCCCGCTGAACGCAAATCGATTCGTCACCCCATCCGTCTCTTCAATCGTCATCGCCTCAATCGTCCCATCCGCCGCCGCCGTAATCTTCAGCGACGACACCCGCTGCTCCAGACCCTTCGGCACTCCGGACAGCTCACAAACCCCACCCTCGCCGCATGCCACCAGCAACCCTGTCAGCTCTTTCTCCAACTCCGTGTGCCCCAGCAAAAACCGCAGCGGCGACCGCAGATCGTCCAGCTTCTTCTGGTCCACCTTCTGCGCCTCGGTCGCCCCCGGCGAGTAGAAATACCCATCCTTCCCATCCAGCACAAACAGCTTTCCGTCCGGATCGCTGTACGTCCACCGCATCTTCCCGGGCTTCTTCAGCAGCAGCGCGCCCGACTCTTTGCGGTTCATCCCCATCCCCGTATACGTCTGGACAAAATGCACTTCCAGCGACCGCAGCGCGTTGTAGTGCCGATCCACACGAGCCGCCACCTGAGCCGCGCTTAACGGAACGCTCGATGCACCTGGCCTGGCGCCCCCGCCACCCTGCGCCCGCAAGGCGCCAGTGCCGCAAACCACCAACCCCGCCACAAGCAAAAACCGCCAGCAGGAAATCCCACACTGGCGGCCATGTTTTCTCGTCTCAGAGATCAATTCCGCTCGCTTCTCACTCGAGTCGTTCGCCCGGCTCGCCTTTAGCTAACCGCTTCCCCAGCTAACCGGACTTTAGCTAACCGGACTTTAGCTAACCGGACTTTAGCTAACCGGATTTTAGCTAACCGGACTTTAGCTAACCGGACTTTAGCT
>CAZHTJ010000169.1:0-4925 GCA_964535525.1 uncultured Acidobacterium sp.
GCTGGCGATTGATGAGGCGAACGCGCGCGGCGGTTATGGCGGGAAGCCGTTCCGGCTGATGGTGCATGACGACTATAACAACTGGCAATTCGGGTCGGAAAATGGCGAGCAGCGGCCGACGGACCCGGCGATCTGGGGTTCGGCGTCGGATGAGGCTGTGAAGATGATTTATGACGAGAGGGATTGGGCGATTTTTGGGTCGATTAACTCGGAGACGACGCACATCATTTTGCGGGTGGCTCTGCGGGCGGAGATTCCTATCGTGAATTCTGCGTCGACGGACCCGACGATTCCGGAGACCTACATTCCCTGGTACTTCACCGATATTCAGGATGATCGCGTGCAGTGTTTCACGCTGGCGCGGCGGATTTTTACGGAGGTGGGACTGAAGCGCGTGGCGCTGCTGCGGGTGAATAACCGCTATGGGCGGTTTGGGGTAATCAAGTTTCGCGATGCTGCGCGGCGGCTGGGGCATCCGGTGGTGATCGAGCAAAAATTTATGCCGGGAGATAGAGATTTTCGGCGGGCGCTCAGGATTATTCAGGATTCGCGGGCGGATGGGATTGTGGTGTGGGGGGATGAGGCGCCGGCGGCGGGGATTTTGCTGCAGATGCGCGAGCTGGGGATGAAACAGCGGGTGTTCGGGAGTTATCGAACGCTGGGGGATGAGTTATTGAAGGAGGCGGGACCGGCGGCTGAAGGGTTCGAGGCGGTGTTTCCTTATGATCCTTCGCGGACGGATACTAAGTGGGTAGGGTTTGGGCAACGGTTTGAGAGTAAGTACAACGAGAAGCCGGAGCAATTTGCGGCGCTGGCTTATGACGCTATGAATGCTCTGCTGGAATCAATTTGTAAGGCGGGGTTGAACCGTGCGCGGATTCACGATGCTCTGTCGCAGATTTATGAGTATGACGGCGTGACGGGGCACATGGTGTTTGACCCCAACAATAAGAATGTCAGCCCGATGTTTTTGGGGACGGTGCGGGAGGGGAAGATTGCATACCGGGTTGCCCGGATGTCGCGCGAGGAGCCGGGAGCTGGGAGCCTGGAGCCGCGAGCGGGGAGGCAGGAGAGGGTGTCGCCTTCGCCTTCGCCTTCGCCGTATGCTCGCGTAGGTGAGGATGGGGTTAGTTATGCGGGGCCGCATCAGGCGGACATACCGGCGGAGCAGGCGACGATTGTGCTGTTTGGGCCGCGTGCGGCGGAAGTGGCAGCGAACCTGAAACAGGTGGGGGGCGCTCCGGCTCTGGTCGCGGTGGAGAGCGGGCAGAACTGGGGTGCGGCGTCGACGGAACTGGTGCATGCGTTGATGGACGAGCATGCTCTGGCGGTGGTGGCGCTGGATCGGGATTGCGCGCACCTGGCGGAGCAGTTGGGGCTGAAGGTTTTTGTGCCGGTCGTTGCGTTGTCCGATGACAAGGCGCTTACTTCGACGAATGTGGCCTGGATTTTTCGACTGCCTGCGAGTGCGGGGCCCGCTGAGGCTGTGCGTTTGGTGACCGAGGCGGCGCAGGTGAGTGGGGATAATCCTGAGAAGCTGCGGGATGTGCTCGCTTCGGGGACTATGGTGGCGGGTGTTCGGTTTCTTTCGACGGGTGAGCCTGCGCAGTAGGGATTCCCGACAGGGGAACTCAATATCGCCCTAGTTTGCAGTTCTTACGCGCAGGTTCATTCATAGAACTCTGGAGGAACGTCCGCTCCAGGAAAATCTTCACTCTCGCCACGCAAGCGATGCAGCACACGAGCGGCAAATGCTTTGTAGTCGTACTGCTCAGTCGCATAGGCCCCAAGCAGGTCTTTGAACTCCTCAAAGGATTCCCGCGCCTCGGGCAACACGTTAGGCAAGTTTTCCCCTAAGAATTTGGAGAGTCGAGCGTGGGTAATGGCCGCGTCCTCGGCGCCGATGAGACGAATGTCGTGGTAACCCATCAACCGCTTGTCCCGAAGTTGCGTTGCTATCTCGACCGCAGAGTCAGGGTAAATCTGATTGAATGTCTGGTGAATCACGACACCACACGGCTGTAGTATCCGAAAGGTGGGATACGCAATTCGGCGCGCAATGAGTACAGGGACAGCATCGAGAGCGCAACATTTCAGAAGAACTTCCCTGATTTCGATCCGGTCAGGGTAGAGCCATTCTCTGATGTTCTTGGCTTCGATGCCGGCGTATCCCGCCTCAGGATGGCGGACGAGGAAATCAAGTTTCTTGTCTCCCGGGATACGTCTCCCGCTGATGGCGGCCGGTGGTTCCTCCTTACTGTAGAGGGTACTGTCATCGTGTTCGTTCAAGTCAGGAAAATCGCCAAAGAACTCTAGCTCGGATTGGGATCGGAGAGCGCGAAGGACCGAGATTTCCAGCGATTGGCCCACCCGCTGTGATACGAGTTGGGCTTTGCGCTGAATGGGCAGGAGAACGGCAAGGCGCGCTTCCACCTGATCTCGGTCGGTGCTGGTGAGGTGGTACCAGGGCATGATGTTCGTGTGGCGCACGGATACAACGCCAGCGGTTTCCAGATGCTGCCGAGATATGGTGAGGACGTGCGGTTGAACGCGCTGCGGGCTTGGACCAGCGTCGGAGATCTTTTGCTCCAGAGTGCGGGCGTTGGCGACGGTGAGCGACCGAAGGATATTACGAATGCGCTTAGCGCCGAGTTGGTGGCGTTCAGTCCAGGGCGGCAGCATCGCGAGACAGGGCCCCCTGTCTCTTTATATATATGTAGTAGTATTCGTGGTCGATTTCTGCCGCCAGCGTGGGGCGAAGACAAGGTGAATGTAAGACGGGGTTTTCCTGCGGCTGTTGGCGTTAAGCGGTGACCAGGGTGGGCTGGCGGGCTGGGGCGGATTTGGCTTTCGATTTGGCTCTGGCTTTTTCTGCTTCGAGGGTGATGAGTTCCCAGGCGGAGCGGTCGCGGAGCAGGCGCGAGACGAGGGCGGTGTGCATGGCGTGTCCAGCGCGCTCGGCAACGACGTGGCCGAGGATGTGGTGGCCGGCGAGGGCGAGGTCGCCGATGAGATCGAGGACCTTGTGGCGGACGAACTCGTCGTGGAAGCGGAGATTGCCGTTGAGGACGCCCTGGCGGGAGAGCACGATGACGCTTTCTTCTGTTGCGCCGCGGATCAGGCCCATGTCGCGGAGCTTCTTTTCGTCTTCGCGCCAGCCGAAGGTGCGGGCGGGGGCGATGTCGCGCTCGTAGGCGCCGGTGGCGAGATCGACGGTGTAGCCCTGGCGGCCGATGGGTGAGGGGAAATCGATTTTATAGGAGACGGAGTAGCCGTTGCCGGGGTAGACTCCGATGAATTTGTCGCCGTCGCGCACCTCGACATCTTTCAGGATGCGGAGATATTCGCGGCGGCGACGCTGGCTTTTGAGTCCCACGTGGCGAAAGGCCTGGGTGTAGGGCAAAGCGCTGCCATCGAGGATGGGGAGCTCGAGGTTGTCGAGCTCGATGACGACGTTGTCGACCCCGGAGCCGAGGAGCGCTGAGAGCAGATGCTCGGTGGTGGAGATGAGGACGCCCTGGCGCATGAGGCTGGTGGCGTAGCTGACTTTGGCGACGTTGCGGCCGGTGGCGGGGATTTCAAAGTCGTCGAGGTCTGTGCGGCGGAAGATGACGCCGGAACCAGCGGGCGCGGGGAGAAGGCGCATGCGGACGGGAGCGCCACTGTGAAGGCCAACGCCGGAGAACTCAATCGGGGAGGAAATCGTATTTTCCAGGTGCGATGATTCTGCCAAACTTGTCCTCGATGAACAGATAGAGTACAGCCGGAAGAGAAAAGTTGCAGTGTGGCAAAAGCGCCACACTTGGGGCGTCGAAGATCACAGTATCTGGAGAGATAATGGCACAGGCAACCAAAACGAAAAGCGGCACTTATACCTTGGAGTCGGTGGAAAGGGCGATTTCGGCTTCCGAGACGAAGTTGATGGACCGGATACGCCATCTGGTCGAAATTGAGTCACCGAGCGACGATAAGGCGTCGGTGGATCGATGCGCGGACGCGGTGGCCGAGATGGCTGTGGAAATCGGCGGGCGCGTGGTGCGGCACCGGCAGCGGGGGTTCGGCGTTGTGCTGGAACTGCGGTTTGGGTTTTCCGCAAAAGGGGGAGAGGGGCGCGCGCCGTTGATGTTATTGGGGCACCTTGATACGGTGTGGCCGCTCGGAACACTAGGGAGCATACCGTTCCGCATCGCGAAAGGGCGGGCGTGGGGTCCGGGTGTGCTCGACATGAAGGCGGGCGTGGCAATGGGGCTGACGGCGCTTGCGGCTCTCGGCGAGACAGAAGCACTGGACCGGCCAGTGATTTTTTTGCTGAATAGTGACGAAGAAGTAGGCAGCACTGTCTCACGAGCGATTACGGAGAAGCTGGCTCGGGAGTGCGCGGCGGTTTTTGTGCTGGAGCCCGCGCAGGGGCCGAGCGGCGCGTACAAGACGGCGCGCAAAGGTGTGGGCGGATACACGGTGCGCGTGACGGGAGTGGCGGCGCATGCGGGTGTGGATTTTGAGCGCGGGCACTCGGCGATTCATGAGCTGGCGTGGCAACTCGAAAAAGTTCGAGGCTTCACGGAGCTGGATCGCGGGCTGACGGTGAATGCGGGGGTGATTCGCGGAGGGACGCGGACGAACGTGATTGCGGCGGAGGCCGAGGCGGAGGTGGATGTGCGGATCGCGCGGGCGAAGGATGCGTCGAGGATCGATCGGAGATTTCGGTCGCTGCGCGTTCGGGACGGCGGGTGCGTCCTCGAGGTGGAGGGTGGGATGAATCGTCCGCCGATGGAACGGAGCCGGGGCACGGTGGGACTTTTTCGGCGGGCCGCGACATTCGCAGCACAGATCGGGTTCGAATTGGGGGAAGCTTCCACAGGCGGAGGTTCCGACGGTAACTTTACAGCGGCGCTTGGAATCGCCACTCTCGACGGAATGGGCGC
>CAZHTJ010000170.1:0-4917 GCA_964535525.1 uncultured Acidobacterium sp.
GCGGGGGAATCGAGGCCGATGAGGGGGTAATTTGTGCCGTTGACGGTTACAGATGTCTGATAAGCGCCGGTGAAGCCGGACGATTGGTGCGTGGAGTCCTGATTCATGCGGGGTTGATTCATACGACCCCAGGCTCGTTCGCCGGTGAGCAGCTGCAAGGCGCCGCTGGCGTGGGTGAAGAGGGTGAGGCGGTAATTGCCGAGGAGGAACCAGGGATCGTCGGGGAGCATGGGGGCGTGGCCGTGGACGGGGCTGGAAGGGAAGCGCAGCGGCCCGGTATAGCGAAAGGCGGGGAGGCCGAAGTCGTCGTCGATCCACTGGCCGAGTGAGGAGGATTCTGCGGCGGCGGAGAGGGAAGAAGGCAGAAGCGAAGCGGCGGTGGCGGCACTGGCTGCGGCAAGAAAATCGCGGCGCGTGAAGTCGTTATTAGATGTCATGAAGGCCCTCGGATGGACTGCAAGGGTGGAATTCTAGCAGCGGGGCCCGGTTCTTGTTTTCGGCGTCGATTCGTCCGCATGGAGCAGCTGAAGTTCAATGCCGGTTTGCAGGATTGGGGAGTCGTTTTGCGCGCGGACTCATCGAAGTTGGTTGGGGGGCGGAGGGTCGCTTTCTATTTCAAGAGGAGAGGTAGGCAATGCCGAAGATTGTGCGCTTTTATGAGTTGGGTGGGCCGGCGAAGCTGAAGCTGGAGGATGCACCGACGCAGGAGCCGAAGGAAGGTGAGGTGAAGCTGCGGGTGCAGGCTACGGGTTTGAATCGCGCGGAGCTGCTGTACATGGCGGGGCGCTATTTTGAGCAGCCAAAGCTGCCCTCGCGCATAGGGTATGAGGCGGCGGGCGTGGTGGAAGCGGTGGGCGCTGGCGTGGACAAGAGCCTGGTGGGGAAGAAGGTCGCGACGGTGCCTGGGTATTCGATGAACCAATTCGGCGTGCTGGGCGAAGAGGCGGTGGTGCCGGCGATAGTGCTGGGTGAGTATCCGGCGAAGCTGACGTCTGCGGAAGGCGCGGCGATCTGGATGCAGTATTTGACGGCGTGGGGGGCGCTGGTGCATTACGGCAAAGTGGGGCAGGGGGATTTTGCGCTGCTGCCGGCGGCGTCGAGCAGCGTGGGGCTGGCTGCGATTCAGATTGTGAAGGACGCGGGCGGGAAGTCGATTGCGGCGACGCGGACTTCGAAGAAGAAGAAAGAGCTGCTGGAGCTGGGCGCCGATTTTGTGATCGCGACGGAGGAGGAGGATTTGCCGGCGCGGGTGAACGAGATTACCGGCGGCAAGGGGGCGCGGGTGATATTCGATCCGGTGGCGGGGCCGTTTGTGGAGAAGCTGGCGGAGGCAGCGGCGCCGGGTGGAATCATTTTTGAGTATGGCGGGTTGTCGATGCAGCCGACGCCGTTTCCGACGCGGGCGGCGATGAGCAAGGGGATCTCGCTGCGTGGATATTCTCTGATGGAGTTTCGCGCGAGGCCGGAGATTGTGGAGGGCGCGAAGAAGTACGTCTACGACCGGCTGGCGGATGGGCGGTTCAAGCTGAAGATCGCGAAGACGTTTCCGTTGGCGCACGCGCGGGAGGCGTATGAGTATCTGGCGTCGAACGCGCAGGTGGGGAAGGTTGTGATCACGGTGTCATCGACAACGACCGGCGAGGGCTTATCTAATCGGGCGCATAGCCAGACGTAAGCCTTCGTCCTTGTCAGGGGATCCGACCCGATCTTTCAGGAAGCCACCTAAAATCCAGGCTGGGTTGAGTATTTTTTCGCCAGTTCTTCGACCTGGCTTCGGATGGCATCCGGCCCGATTGCAGCCATAAGAGTATCCCTAATGCGAGGGTCACAGAACACGCGGCCTTTTGCGGCTATGTTCATAAGCCTGAAGAACACTTGCTGCCATACCTCCGACACTCTTTCCCCTACCTCGACCCGGCTAAAATAATTATGCTGAAATCGCTGTGGTTCGGGGATGAAGCGGAGAATATCATCACTGCCATAAGGAGGTTTCGGGCAGTCGCACAAGATCATTCCCGGCTTCCCTAGGATCTCTAAAACCTCATTTGCTCGCTCCGGGGCCAACGAAGATGCCGCTGGCCCTTGCGTTTGTGCCAAGTGTGCCGCAAGCTTTTCTCGGATCTTGTTCTGGAGTGCTTCGTTGAATTTTGGGTTCGCTGATGCCTCTCTGAAACGTTCTAGGAGGGTTGGCCTGCCAGTCCCTTCCGGCTCGCTGTGAATTGTGACTAGTCGCTTGTAGTAATTCCGGGCTTTAATGCTGCGGATTAGCTCTTTTCCGCCTCCGTTGGCTGCCTCCTCAATAAAATCCAGCACGTCCTCCGACGTCAAAACTGCGGGCACCGATGAAATGCCCAATAGTTCTTCTAAGGCACCTCGGAAAGTTGTCTTCGACGCTTTCCCCGCGCCTTTCTTGGGCAGTTGTTGACCGATTGTCGAAATGGCTGCTCTAAGCATTGCGCGTACTGACCGTGCAATCCGGTGCCAATAAAGTGCCTGGTACAGTAGGTATCTTGCGAATGAGAGCGACTCTGCCGCAGATTGGCCTTTTTCGTACGTACCAATGGTGAGGACACATGCGCCTTTATGCCGGTGAATCACGACCGTAAGGCTCCTCACAAGGCGGTCGACATCAATAAGATCTCCGTATGTCAGCCCAGCGTTTTGGCTATCGCGGATTAGGTAGTCGAGCTTATCGACGTCGACTGGCCCGTCAATTATGGACGCGAGCATCGTTTCGCGCAGTTCGTGAGTGGGAAAAAGATCATCGTCCGGTCGTGCGCTAAGCACGGCTTTGACGCGGTCCACCGTTATGCCCCAGCCCCACTCTTGGTTTTCGATGATCTCTCGGAGGGTACGACCGTGCAAATCTCTGGTTGGGTTGTCGAGCCACAGGGCTGTGAATGCCTCATGCTCGATACCGCGGTCAATCTCCTCGATCTCGTGGGCCAATGGGAATTGGCCGAGATCATGAACCAAGCTGGCAATCATCACCGTGCGAAGGTCCTCGCTGCTTACAAGCTGCCGGAATAATGGGTTATATTGATCGTGGTAGAGTGCCTGCAGGTATGACCGGCAGTGCTTAAACGCTCCTAGAGAGTGTTCAAGGCGGGTATGGCTCGCTCCAGGGTATACGGTGTTCAAAATGCCCAGTTGCAGTACGGAACCAAGGCGCGAGAAGCAAGGGTGTTCTACGATGGCCTTTACTCGTGTGCTGAAGACCGCCGGTGAACCGAGGGAGATCTGGACTCGGTCGGGGAAGAAAGAGTCGAGTTCGGGGACCTTGTCGCCGCATTGGCGGTTGTATACGAGCTCATCTAAATCCGCGGCAATTTGGGAAAACTTCTGGTATCTGATTGTTTAAAAATCGCGTGCTTCGAAGTTGAGCCAGGTTTCTCGGTAGACGGACAAGGGCTCCCCGCTTTGTGCTTGATGCTCTCTCGCTCGCAGGGTATCTTCCTTTCCTTGATTATGGCCGTCAAGCATCCTGCATGCCATCAAATGCAGGTATACAAATGAGTAGTCGTATTGTACGGCATCAGGGAAAGAGCTATCTATAAGGGCCAGCGCCTCAAGGACTGTTTTTCCGAACGCGTAAATGTCCCATAAAAACTTGAAATCTTTGGGGTGTAGGCTCTTGCGCACTCGATTCTGATCAGACATGTGATGGTATTCGGCGCGTAGGTCAGGATGGGCGTAAAAGAGGGTGAAACCCACAATGGCTGGAGGAGCATCGGGGATCTTGCGCTTTGCGAAGCCGAGGTCGCTCAGTATGGGTTTGTCGTCGGAGTCTATCAGAATGTTGGCCGGTTTCACGTCGAAGTGGATGGTGTCGTTGCGATGCAAATACGTAAGTGCTTCAGCGATCAGCATTAACTGCTTGGCTAGCCATGATGTTAGCTTCGGTAAGGCAGCCGCCGTTGCCGCATCGGAGAGTGCGGCTTCGACTCGTGAACGGAGGCTTTTCACGCCGCTCACGAAGTCCATGACAAAGTACGGATACGGGAGAGTGTACTGCGGGATAGGGACAGAGCCTAAGTCGTAGACGCGGATAATATTGTCGTGTTTAAGCTGGGTTAGATGGTCGATCTCATTCCTGACTGTGTCGACGAGCGTCTCTTGCCGCGGTCGGGGTAGCTTGAGCGCTCTGTCGATCTTCATGTGCTCATCGAATAGACGGATTACGACGCCAGCCCCGCCGCGACCCAGGGGTTCTACAATCGTAAAGGTGTTCGTCAGCTTAGCTGCGATCGCGGTGAGCGCCGTCTCTAGGACCGGGCGTTCCGCTTCGAAGGCGACGAGATCGCCGTCCTCGTCTTTGTATATCTGCTCGAGGCTCTGCCAGAATTTCGCCCAGTTAGTGTCCGACACTCATGCCCTCGCAATTGTGCGACCGTCTGATGTGGGGAGGGCGAGCGTAGGATAGATATTACATGATTTATTCAGGAAGTGAGGAACTTATTTCCGACGCCGGTAGTGCCGGGATGAAAAAGCGGGGGGATCAGTTCTTCTCATGATGTTGGCTGTTTATTCGGTTATTGCTTTCCATTGGCCGGATTGGGCGGAGGCGAAGATGGCGTCGATGACGGTCATGTTGGCGATGCCTTCTTCGAGGGAGACGGGGACGGGGGCGCCTTCGAGGATGGCGCGGGAAAAGGCGTCGCCCTGAAGCGTGTATTGATCGGTGGTGGGGAAGGTTTCAGTGGCGATGCCGGAGCCATGCAGGTCGCGGCCGTCGTCGATGAAGAGGCGGGTGGGGCGGTCGGGCGGGGCGTTGAAGGGGATCTCGATTTCGATGCGGCCTTTCGTGCCGTAGAAATGGACGCGCTGGTGTGGGACGAGCTGCGTGCTCGAGGTGAAGATGGCCTGGCCCGCGGGAAAATCGAGGAGCGCGGAGGTGAGGCGGTCGGTGCCGAGTTG
>CAZHTJ010000171.1:0-4853 GCA_964535525.1 uncultured Acidobacterium sp.
GTGCGTTCGCCGATGAGGAGGTTATATTTCCGCTTCAGGTAATTCATGATGGCTTCGTCCATCTGATTGCCGGCCATGCGGACCGACCGCGAATAGACGATGCCTGAGAGGGAAATGACCGCGATGTCCGTGGTGCCGCCGCCGATGTCGACGACCATGTTGCCGCTCGGCTCGGTGATCGGCAGACCGGCGCCGATCGCGGCGACCATGGCTTGCTCCACCAGAAACACTTCGCTGGCCTTGGCGCGATAGGCCGAGTCTTCGACCGCGCGCTTTTCCACCTGCGTGATCTCGGAGGGCACGCCGATCACGATGCGCGGGTGCACCAGCATCTTGCGGTTGTGCGCCTTCTGGATGAAGTAGTTCAGCATCTTCTCGGTGACTTTGAAGTCGGCGATCACGCCGTCCTTCATCGGCTTGATGGCCACGATGTTGCCGGGCGTGCGGCCCAGCATCTCTTTGGCTTCCTTGCCGACGGCTTCCACTTCACCGGTGTTTTTGTTGATGGCGACGATCGAGGGTTCGTTGACGACAATGCCCTTGTTCGCCGCAAAGACGAGCGTGTTGGCAGTGCCCAGGTCTATGGCCAGGTCGTTGGAGAAAACACTGAAGAGCGACCGTAGACTGTGCGATCGCCCTGAACGCGGCTGATATCCATTGGATGACATCGAGGGGTTATTTTGTCCCGGAGGAACTCGTCTATATTGTACGGCCTTGCCGTCTCTTCCGGCACTTTCGCAGGCCGGAATATTCCGGTCAATGGCACCTTTGTGTTTAACCGGGTTTGTGAGGACCCGGGAACCTGAGTCGTAACGGGTCGGGGGTTTTGCGCTCAGTTTCCGCTATGCTGAAGTGTTTGTTCTCCCAGGAGCCCGTTTCGTGCCAGCGAAGGTTTACGACAATCTGATCGGCGGGCGCTGGGTCGCCTCCCGCACCGGCAAAACGTTCCAGAACGTCAACCCCGCCCGCCAGGATGACATCCTGGGCGAGTTTCAGGCCTCTGGAGCGAAGGATGTCGATGCCGCCGTCAACGCTGCCGCGGAAGCCTGGAAGACCTGGCGGCTGACCCCGGCGCCGAAGCGGGCCGAGATCCTGTACCGCACCGGCGAGCTCCTGCTGGAGCGCAAGGAGCAATACGCCCGTGAGATGACCCGGGAGATGGGCAAGGTCCTGGCCGAGACGCGCGGCGACGTCCAGGAGGCAATCGACACGGCGTTCTACATGGCGGGCGAGGGCCGGCGCCTTTTTGGCCAAACCACGCCGTCGGAGCTGCAGAACAAGTTCGCCATGTCGGTGCGCATGCCGGTGGGGGTCTGCGGCATGATCGCCCCCTGGAATTTTCCCATGGCAATCCCGTCATGGAAGCTCTTCCCTGCCCTGGTTTGCGGTAACACCTGCGTGATCAAGCCGGCGGAAGACACGCCTCTGTCAACCTACAACCTGGTGCAGACGCTGATGGATGCCGGCCTGCCTCCGGGGGTGGTGAATATCGTCACAGGATTCGGCCCGGAAGCCGGCGCGCCTCTGGTCGAGCATCCGCTGGTGCGCGCCGTCTCGTTTACCGGCTCGTCGGAGGTGGGGCGGATCGTCGGCCAGACCGCCGCGGGGCATTTCAAGCCCTGCTCGCTGGAAATGGGCGGCAAGAACGCGATGATCGTGATGGAAGACGCGAACCTCGATCTTGCTCTGGACGGGGCGCTGTGGGGGGCGTTCGGAACCACGGGCCAGCGCTGCACCGCAACCAGCCGCATCATCGTGCATCGCGATGTGCTCAGCGACTTCACCGAGGAGCTCGTGGACCGCGCCGAGGCTTTGAAGGTCGGCGATGGGCTCGATCCGGAAGTGCAGATGGGGCCGCAGATCAACCGGCAGCAAATCGAGACGTCGATCCGCTACTGCGCGATTGCGAAAAAGGAAGGCGCGAAGCTGCTGACCGGCGGCAAGCCGCTTACCAAGGGCGCGTTGGCCAAAGGGCATTTTTTTGCGCCGACGATCTTCGGCAAAGTGAAGCCTGGGATGCGCATCGCGCAGGAAGAGGTTTTTGGCCCGGTGGTCAGCATTCTCGAGTGCACCAGCTTTGATGACGCCATCGCGCTCGCGAATGACATTCAGTACGGGCTTTCGACTGCGATCTATACGCGCGACGTGAATCGCGCTTTTCGCGCTATGCGCGACCTTGAGGCCGGCATTACATACGTCAACGCACCGACGATTGGGGCGGAGGTGCATCTCCCGTTCGGCGGAGTGAAGCAGACGGGCAATGGGCATCGCGAAGGCGGTACCGGGGCGCTGGATTTCTACACGACGTGGAAGTCTGTGTATGTCGATTACTCGGATAAGCTCCAGCGTGCGCAGATCGATACAGGGGAGTGACGACGGAGGCCCAGATTACGCCTCCACTGCGACGGCGTGTCAATTCGCGTTAAGACCGGTCGCTCGACTACCAAGCTTGGTCTTGTAAGAGGTCTCACGCTGAAGGACTTCATCTCGCGCCATTGTCCTCGGCAGAATCTGAAGCACAGAGAAACGGAAGTCCTGGGGATAGGCGGGGTCGTGCAGGATTAGTTCCTGGAGTTTGGCATTACCTCCATGTCCCGAGTCGGCATAATTTCGCCAGCGGCCCCATATTCCACTCTCACCGTATGCACTGCCGACGTACAGATCTCCGGAACGCTGGGCCAGCACCAGGTAAATGCCGGCGACAGCACTCAGCGGTATCCGCCAATCCCGGTGAGCTTCCGCATTCTCAAAGAGGGCCTGCAGTTGGGTAAACGTGAGACTAAATTCCAAATAATCGGCAAACGGTGGAAGCCTGCGGCCGGGCTCTAAAATCTCAAGGACAACCTTGTTCTCGAGCTTCTGTACCCATGCGAGCGCTCCAAGGCCCCAATCGATGACGAGGCGATCACGGAGTTCATCAAAGCGCGGATCACGCTCGAGGTCATAGAAGAAGTGCGCTTCGCTGCGCCACCGCTCGGACCAGCCACAGGAAGCCTCAGTGCGACCCTCGTGGGCCGCCCGCCAACCGAGGACCTGGTACACGCCGTAAAAACCTGCCCGTGTGCCAGACAAACCGTAGAAGGAGATGATTTGCTTGGCCTCATGAAACTTGGCCTTGCCCTGATAGCTTTGGTAAAGCTCAAGCCAGTTTTGCCGGCGCAGCTCCTGGACGGGGTAACGGCGATCTTGATGACGCACCAACTTCGTAGGCAGGGTTGGGTCGAAGCCCGCAAGCTTAAGAATATCGATTAAGCCAATCGTCACGACGGCAGCCTACCATACGGGACCGCCGCTTAGGCGGGAAGACTCAGCGAATGGCCCACGCCTATATCGACGCGGCCAGATAGAATGGTGAGGTGCACGCACGATGACTCGACCCTTGAAGCCCATTCCGAAGTTCGAAGATGAAGCCGAGGAGCGCGCTTTCTGGGAGTCGCACGACTCCACCCCATACGTTGACTGGAGTCGTGCGAAGATCGTGTCCTTTCCGAATCTGCACCCCTCCCAACCCGCGTCCAAAAAGAAATTCGCCCCACCCTCGCCGCGTTGACACAACGAAGCGCGGATGCTTTAGCATGAGGTTTGGCTTGTTGCTGCTGCGTCCCACGCCGGCAGCTTGATGGCTCGAACGATCCCGGGACAGACGGAGACCACTCTTCAGTCAGACATGATTACTGTTACAGACCTGACCAAGAAGTACGCCCGCACCACCGCCGTCGATCACATTTCCTTTTCGATCGGCAAAGGCGACATCGTCGGATTTCTGGGCCCCAACGGCGCGGGCAAAACCACCACCATGCGCATGCTGACCTGCTTCTTCCCGCCGACCGCGGGGAAGGCCACTGTCGCGGGGTTCGATGTCTTCGAGCAGTCCATGGAGGTCCGCCGCCGCATTGGCTACCTGCCCGAAGCGCCGCCGCTCTACCTTGAAATGGAAACCATCGAGTACCTGCGCTTTGTCGGCCGCCTCAAGGGACTCTCGGGCGACCGGCTGGAGAAGCGCATCGACTTCGTGCTGGAGCGCTGCGCCATCGCCGATGTGAAGAACAAGCTGCTGGGAAAGCTCTCGAAGGGCTATCGCCAGCGCGTCGGGCTGGCGCAGGCGATCATTCACAACCCCGACGTGCTGATCCTCGACGAGCCCACGGCCGGTCTCGATCCGAAGCAGATCAACGAGACGCGGGACCTGATCAAGAGCCTGGCCGGCGACCACACCATCATCCTGAGCACGCACATTCTGCCCGAGGTGGAACAGACCTGCGAAAAGGTCATCATCATCAACAAGGGCAAGCTGGTCGCGACGGACTCGGTGCACAACCTGCAGGCTCGCGCTCGCGGCGCTGAGTCGGTGTTGGTCAATGTTGGCGTCCGAACCGGTGAGTTAGCCACTGCGATTGTGCGGGAACGCCTCGAGAAGATTCCGGGCGTGAGCAGCGCCGCGCTGAGAGAGGAATTGCAGGACGGGGCCGTTTTCGAAGTGGAGAGCAACAAGGGTCAGCTGGTTCGCGGCGATGTGGCTCGCGCTGTGGTTGAAGCGGGCTGGGACCTGAACGAGCTGCGCCCCGCGGCGATGAGCCTCGAGGAGATTTTCCTGCAGTTGACTGGCGCCGACGCCGGAGCTGCAGCGGCTTCACCGGAGTCTGCCGGGTCTGAATCCGCCGCGCCTGAATCCGTCAAATCCGAATCCGTCAAATCCGAATCCGCAAAGCCCACAGACGCTCCGGAGACAAAAGCATGAGAAATATCTGGATCATCTGCCGCCGCGAACTGAACAGCTATTTCACATCGCCGATTGCGTGGCTGCTGCTCACCATGTACAGCGTCATCTTCGGCTGGATCTTCTGGAACTTCCT
>CAZHTJ010000172.1:0-4787 GCA_964535525.1 uncultured Acidobacterium sp.
CAGTCACAATTGAATTCGCTTCCTCTTCCCCGTAAACTTGCTATAGGGGCGAACTGTGCTCAGGCTCACCAAAAAAGCCGACTATGGTCTGATGGCGCTCAAGTATCTGGCCGAGCACGCAGAGGACACCTCCCTCAGCGCCAAGGACATCGCCGAGGCCTACCACATTCCGCCGCCGCTGCTGGCCAAGATCCTGCAGCGGCTGGCGAAGGTCGGCATCCTGCGCTCGCACGCCGGCATGAATGGCGGCTATTCGCTGCTCAAGCCGTCGCGCGAAATCTCCGCCTTCGAAGTCATCCACGCCATCGATGGGCCCCTCTTCATCACCTCCTGCGGACCGAGCCACAGCGGCTGCGACCTCACCGACTCGTGCACCATCAAAGAACCCCTGGCGCGCGTCAACGACAGCATCTCCGGCCTGCTGCGCAGCATCAGCATCGCCGACCTCGCAGACGCCAACACCGAAGTTACGGTGCGGCGCAATCCAGGCCAGGAGCTGGTGACCATCCAGTTATAAGATTTAAAGCAGACGCAGTTCGGGGATCGATGCAACTTCCCATCTATATGGATAACCACGCCACCACGCGGCTCGATCCGCGCGTGCTCGAGGCGATGATGCCGTACCTGACCAGCGCCTACGGCAACGCGGCCAGCCGCAGCCACGGATTCGGCTGGGCGGCGGATCAGGCCGTCGAAACGGCGCGGGCGCAAGTGGCAAAGCTCATCGGTGCATCGGCGCGCGAAATCGTCTTCACCTCGGGCGCCACGGAGAGCAACAACCTCGCAATCACCGGCTCGGTCCAGGGGTCGGTTCAGACGCAGGGCGGACGCGCGCACGTCATCACCCAGGCCACCGAACACAACGCTGTACTCGACCCATGCCGCTGGCTTGAAAAGCAGGGTTGCCGCGTGACGATCCTGCCCGTCGACGAAGAGGGGCGGATCAGCCTCGACGATCTGCGCGCTGCAATGGATGAAGAGAAGCCGGTCCAGGTCACAATTCTCGCCGCCAACAACGAGATCGGAACCCTGCAGCCCGTCGACGAGATCGGCGCCCTTTGCCACGAGCGCGGCGTGCTCTTCCACACCGACGCGGCGCAGGCCGTGGGCAAGATCCCCATCGACGTGAACCGCGCCAACATCGACCTGCTCTCGATCTCCGGCCACAAGATCTACGGCCCCAAGGGCGTGGGCGCCCTCTACGTCCGGCGCCGCAATCCGCGCGTCGAACTCGTCGAGCAGATGCATGGTGGCGGCCACGAGCGCGGCCTGCGCTCCGGCACGCTGAACGTCCCCGGCATCGTCGGCCTGGGCGCGGCCTGCGAAATCGCCGGAGCGGAGCTGGAGGCGGAGACGATTCGCGTGGGCGCGCTGCGTGGTCGGCTGCAAACAAAGCTCGAAACCGAGCTCGACCACGTCCGCGTCAACGGGTCGCCCGACCATCGCCTGCCTGGCAATCTCAACATGACCTTTGAGCGCATCGACAGCGAGACGCTGATGATGGGTCTCAAAGACGTCGCACTTTCGAGCGGCTCCGCCTGCACCTCGGCAAAGATCGAGCCGTCGCATGTACTGCGCGCGCTCGGCCTCGACGAACAGGCCGCCCACAGCTCGATCCGCTTCGGCCTCGGCCGCTTCAACACCGAAGAAGAAGTGGACTACGTGGCGGAGAGGTTGGTGGATGTCGTAAAGAAGCTGCGAGAGATCTCGCCGGAGTACGCCGAGTTCACCTGAGCGCGCCCGCCAGAGTAGAATCTCAGGCAAACGGTAGTTCCAGGAGCATCGCTTGAACGGAAAAATCCGTGGCTGGTGGTTCACCGCAATCTACTTCCTGCTCATGCTCGGGTGCTTTCTGGCCTTCTCGGCCATGTCGCGGCCACTGCGCCACCAGATGACCTCCATCCATTCCCTGTTCTGGACATTCGCCGTGCCATGGTCGGCCACATGCTTCGCCGTGCTCGCATTGGCCGTGTGGTTCGCGCGTTATAGACAAAACGTCAATACGCGAAAACTCAGTAAGTGAGCCTGCTTATTCTGCCTCGACAACTACGCACTTCAGATACTCCGTCTCCGGAATATTCAGAACCACGGGATGGTCCGGAGACGCGCCGCGCACCTCCAGCACCCGCACGCGCCGCCGAGCATCGCCGGCCGCAGCCCGCAGCGTCTCCATGAAGTCGCCCAGAGAAACATGGTGCGAGCACGAACAGGTGATCAGCCGCCCGCCCGCCCGCAGCATCTTCAGCGCCCTCAGGTTCAGCTCCCGATACCCGCGCAGCGCGCCTTCTACAGCCCGCTTCGTCTTCGCAAACGCCGGAGGGTCGAGCACAATCGTGTCGTAAACCGCGCCCGCATCGCTCCAGTCGCGCAGCAGAGCAAAGGCATCAGCCTCCACCCAATCCACTTCCGCCGATCCCAGGGCGGTGCGATTCGCCGCAAGGTTCTGCTCAGCCACTTCAAGCGCCGCGCGCGAAACGTCGATGCCCGTCACCCGCGGGCAAACCCGCGCCAGGTGCAGTGCGAATCCCCCCTGATACGTGCAAACGTCGAGTGCCTCGCCATGCGCGTAGCGAGGCGCCGCAGCATAATTCTCGCGCTGGTCCAGAAACGCCCCGGTCTTCTGCCCGCTGGTCGCGTCGAAATGAAACCGCAACCCGTTGAGCCGGAAAACCGTGCTCGTGACCGGGCTTTGAGGATCGCGCGCCGACAAAGTCGCCGATGCCGGCACACTCAGTTGCTCCAGCTCACGAATCCGCGGATCCTCCCGCTCGAGAATCGTCTCCGGCCCGCCTTTCTCAGTGTCGACCGCCTCGCGAATCGTCTCCGCCACCGCACCCCGGGTCGCATCGTTGTCGAGGGCCTTATGCCGCAGCTGCACGATCACCAACCCCGCATACTTGTCCGCCGTGATCCCGGGCAGTTCATCCGCCTCGCTGAAAACCAACCGGCAGGCATCATTGTCCGCGTTCAGCAGAGATTCCCGCCGCGCAATCGCCGCCCGCAGCCTCGCCCGCACTATCTCCAGCCACGCCGCGTCGTCAGCAACCAGCTCCCCTGACACCATCCGCAGAGCAACCTCCGAAGCCGGGCTATAGAGCCCTGTCCCCAGCAGCGCCCCCCGCCGATCCGTCACTGGAACTAACCCAGCGGCCATCTCGCCCGAGTCCCCAGGCCACTCCTCCACATCCGACCGATACACCCATACATGACCGGCACGCAGACGATCCGCAGCGCGTCGCGAGACGCGAATGGCTCCGGGGACCCCAGGCGAGTCGTCCCCGCTCTGCTCTGGCCGCACAGGCGGCTGCGGCGCCGGTCCGCGCTTGTCGTGACCCTTCCGGGACACCCGCTCCGGACCCCGCTCCCGAGATTTTCGTTTAGCTTGTTGCTTGCGGGGCGATTCGCGTTGGTCGTGGGTCGGCATCAGAGTTCTACAAAGGGCAGCTCTGCCTGGCGCGCTGACAACGCGCCGGTCAAAGACTCATCTTCGCACAGCGGAAAGGAGCGTACTTGTCCGGGCAACTGCGGCGTCTGGTTCCGGCCCTCATCTTCCCGCTCTTCGTCGCGGCAGCATCCCTCGCGCAGACGGCTCCCCCCATCCAATCCAGCCAGCCGCAATCCACCCAGCCGCAGACGACGGCGCCGGCCAGTCATACCGCGCCCGCCTCCCCGGCTCCCGCGCAAGCAACCCCAGCCGGCCATCCATCCTCGCCCGCGGCCACGCCAGCCTCAGCGCCGCACGCACCCGCGCCCAGCGCGACCACACCGTCGACCACGGCTCCCACGCCCACTCCTGCTCCCGCCGCCCCACCGTCAATCCCCATCCAAACCGAAATCGGCAAAATCAACAGTGCCTCGTTCCGTATCGACGTCCCCAAAAACTGGAACCACGGCCTCGTCCTCTACTTCCACGGCTACGAGCCCACGCCCCAGACCTTCGACCCCAAATATCCACCGACGCGCATCCTGCAGGAAATTCTCAGCCGCGGATACGCCGTCGCACGCTCCGGATACGCCGTCGGGGGATGGGCCGTGCCCCAGGCGGCCAGCGAGACAGATGCACTGCGCCGCTATTTCCGCAAGAAATACGGCCAGCCGCGCGAAACCTTCCTCATGGGCCATTCCATGGGCGGGCTGCTCACATTGCTGGGCCTCGAGCAAAACCCGAAGGAATACGCCGGCGGCCTCGCGGTCTGCGGCGTCCTCGCTCCCGCCGACCTCGTCATGCAGCGCGCCTTCGCGGATCGCGTCGCCTTCGACGCGTTCTTCCCCGGCGTGCTGCCCGACGTCGAGCACATCCCGCCAACCTTCATGATGAACGACATTCCCACCATCACGAACGTGCAGAAGAGCCTCGACGCTAACCCCGATCAGGCCGTGCTCGTCCGTCAGATGGCCAACATCCACACCAACCGCGGCCTCGCCGACGTCCTCGTCTTCAACACCTTCGTCATCGAGGATCTCCGCCTCAAGTCCGGCGGCAATCCCTTCGACAACCGCAACCTCGTCTACAACGGCACCGACAACGATGCGCTGCTCAACCAGCGGGTGCGCCGCTATGCCGCCGATCCCGATGCCTACCGGTTCCTGGCCAACTGGTATTCCCCCAGCGGCAACCTGCATCGCAAGCTGCTTGAGGTTCACACCATCTACGATCCGCTCGTGCCCGCCTCGACCACCGGCTGGTACAACGAGCTCACGCGCCGCCTCGGCAACGGCGACGACTTCGTCGAGCAGTACGTCGACCGCGACGGCCACTGCAACGTCACCGCCGACCAAACCGGCCT
>CAZHTJ010000173.1:0-4750 GCA_964535525.1 uncultured Acidobacterium sp.
GCGCCGAGGGCGTGGAAGGCGCGCGTGGAGGCGTCGATGACGACGAGGCCGTAGTCGGCGAAGGTGGCGGCGAGGAAGCGCGCGAAGGCGGAGGTGAAGGTGGCTGTGGGGGTGTAGGCGGCGGCGAGGAGGTCGAACTCGGGGGTGCCTCCGATGAGCTCGGCGGCGCGGTCGAGGACCTGGGCGATGTTGGGGCCGAGGGGGAGATTGCCTACGGGCTTTGATGCGGGGGCTTCATCGAGGTTGAGGCGGAGGGTGTGGAGGGCGTGGCGCGCGGGGAGGATGACGTGGTCGGCTTCGGCGAGGTCGTGGTCTTCGGAGGCCAGCCAGAAGATGGGGACGGCGCCCCCACCCCCGCGAGCAAGCTCGCTGGGGACCCCGGAGCCGGCGTCCTGGGCGCGGCGGATGATGGTGGCGGCTTTGAGGAGGGTGAAGAGGGGTCCGCCAAAGAGGGCGACTTGTTGGCCGGTGACGACGGCGCCGGAGCCCTGGCGGAGGCGCTCGATGTTGGCTTGGATTTTGTCGCTGGCGACGCTGGAGCCGTCAAACCAGGATTTGTTTTGTTCGCGGAGGAGGTCGGCGAGTTGGGCGCGGTGGGCTGGGTCCTGCTGGGGGATTTCGTTGGCCCAGGAGGTCGACCAGGGGGTGGAGGCGAAGAAGGGGGCGAGGGGCTCGTGGCTCGAGGTGTAGTCGAGGAAGAGCCGGCTTTGCCGGGGCAGGAGCGAGATGGGGTAGCAGTCGACCTTCACGGCTGGGCCTGATCAAAGTTTCTCATGCGCGCGGCGCGAACGCGGAAAGTGTGACGGGCATGGTGATGCGTTGCGAAGTGTTGATTCCGATGCGCAGGCTAGGCGGAACGATGCAGATTTGGGGGGTCGCTCCGTGCATTCCGGATCTGTGTCTGCCAGCGTGAGGGCTTTCGGAAAAAGTGCTTTCTCAAAAAACTGCACGATAACGTCGTGCCCCTGCACTTCTCTCTGCTTCTTTAGAGAAGGAAAGTGCGCCCAATCCGCACTTGAATGGGGCATCCGGCTTACCCACTCAAGCCAACTGCAGGCTTGAATGGGGCACCCGACTCTTCTGCCTGGATGGTAGGGTGGGAAGAGAGGCGAGGTTGATGGCGAAAAAGAGGAAGAAGGCTGAAGAGAGGAAAAACACGGGCGCGGGCAAGGCGGCGAAGAAGAACCAGCGGAAGGGTCAGCATGCGGTAGAGGTAGTGAAGAAGCTGAAGATCCGGGAGGGTGGACCGGCGAAGGTTCTGAAGTCGACGGAGGTTTTCGCGGGGCCGCTGTTTCGGGTGCTGCGGGATGAGATCGAGGAACCGGATGGGAAGCGGACGACGCGGGATGTGATCCGGCACAACGGGTCGGCAGTGATTTTGGCGGTCGACGACTCGAAGAGCAGGAAGGATCCGCTGGTGCTGATCGAGAGGCAGTTCCGGCATGCGGCGCAGCACTATCTATATGAGGTACCGGCCGGAAAGATGGAGGACGGCGAGGACCATCTGGAGGCGGCAAAACGGGAGCTGGAAGAGGAGACGGGATATCGGGCGAAGAAGTGGTCGAAGCTGGTGCGATACTTCGCAAGTCCAGGATTTCTTGGGGAATGGATGCAGGTTTTTCTGGCGGAGGAGTTGACGCCGGGGGAGGCGCGGCCGGAGGAGGACGAGAGCTTCGAGCTGCAGTTTGTGCCGCTGTCGGAGTTGCTGCGATTGATCGATGAGGGGAAGATTCGCGACGGCAAGACGCTGATTTCGGTGCTGTACTATGCGCGCATGGCGGGCGGACAGAAGAGGAAGAAGAAGAAATGAAGGGCGTTTCCCGCGGGAGGGCGGGAAACCAAAGCGGCAACCAAGGCGTCAGAACCAGAGCAGGTTGGAAACCCCAACCAGACTGCCTGAGAAGGAAGGTTCGCGCACGTGGCTCAGTACAGAGGCAAGGTGAAGTGGTTCAACAACGCTAAAGGGTACGGATTTATAGGCCGGGACGACGGACCCGATGTGTTCGTTCACTACAGCGCGATTCAGGTGGATGGATATAAGAGCCTCAAGGAAGGCGACGATGTGGAGTTCGACATCGTGCAGGGGCAGAAGGGGCCCCAGGCTGACCAGGTGATAAGGGCTCGCGACCAGGCCGACGCGGCGTAAAGCTGTTCCCTTAATTCTTTCGTTTCTCCAACACAATTGACGGGTGTGCCTGTGGCTCGTTGTGCGTTTGGGCGCGGGGCGGCGGCAGTGTGGTCTGCGGACGACGCGCTGTGGCTGGGTTCGTGCGTGCGGGCGCGGATTTCTGATGTAATCGACAGCGATGGACAACCGGTCGATTGCGCAATTGCTGGCGGACACAGCGGATCTGCTGGAGATCGGCGCGGGCGATCCGTTTCGGATCCGGTCGTACCGGCGGGCGGCGGAGGCGGTGGAGCAGTCGACGGTCCAGCTGAGCACGATTGCGCATGATCCTAAGAAACTGCAGGAGATTCCCGGCATCGGCAAGGGGATGGCGGCGAATATTCAGGCGATTGAGAGCGCGGGGACGCTGCCGCTGCGCGAAGAACTGCTGCTGAAGTATCGGCCGACGATGCTGGAGCTGCTGCGGCTGCCCGGGATGGGTCCGAAGACGGTGGCGCTCGTGTGGGAGGCGCTGCAGGTGGCGTCGGTGGAGGACCTGGAGAAGGCGATTGCTGAGGGAAAGCTCACCGGGCTGCCGCGGTTCGGCGAAAAGCTGATCGACAAGCTGCGCAAAGGCATTGCCGATTACAAGGAGCGGAGCGGGCGGTTCCTGATCGACGATGCGGAAGAGGCGGCGGAGAAGCTGATCGCGTATCTGAAGGGGTTTCCGGGGATCGAAACGATTCTGCCGGCGGGATCGCTGCGAAGAGGGCGCGACACGGTCGGGGACCTCGACATTTTGGCAACGGGGCCGGCGTGCGCGGAGGATTGCGTCGGCGCGGCGGTGGAGTATGTCGCGAATTATCCGGCGGCGAACACGATGCTGGCGAAGGGGCAGAACAAGGTGAGTTTTCGGCTGCGGTCGGGGTTGCAGGTGGATGTGCGGCTGCTGCCGGTCGGGTCGTATGGGGCGGCGCTGCAGTACTTCACGGGGTCGAAGATGCACAACGTGACGGTGCGGCAGCGGGCACTAAAACGCGGGTTCACGCTGAGCGAGTACGCGCTGGCGAAGGTGGAGGACGGGTCGTTTGTATGCGGCGCGACGGAAGAGGAGATCTATGCGGCGCTCGGGCTCGACTGGATTCCGCCGGAGCTGCGGGAGAACAACGGGGAGATTGAGGCGGCGGAGGAGCATCGGCTGCCGCGCTTGATTGAAGAGGCGGATATTCGCGGCGATGTGCACATGCACACCGTCGAGACCGATGGGAAGAATACGATTCGCGCGATGGCCGAGGCGGGCGTGGCGCGCAGTTACGAGTACATCGCGATCACCGACCACTCGAAGAATTTGGCGATGACGATGGGGCTCGACGATAAGCGTGCGGTTGAACACATTAAGAGGATTCGCGCCGTCGACAAAGAGATGGAGGGGAAGATCCGGGTGTTTGCCGGGATTGAGGTGGACATCCTGGCGGATGGGGCGCTGGATTTGTCGGACGAGGTGCTGGCGCAGATGGATGTGGTGATCGCGAGCGTGCATTCGCTGTTCAACATGCCGGAGGACCAGATGACGGAGCGGATGGTGAGGGCGATTGAGAATCCTAATGTCGGGATTCTGGGGCATCCGACGGGGCGATTGTTGTTGCGACGCGAGGCGTATCAGCTTGACTTGCGCGCGGTATTGCGGAGGGCGGCCGAGTTGGGGGTGGCGATCGAACACAATGCGTATCCGGACCGGCTGGATTTGTGCGATCGCGATTTGCGTCTGGCAAAGGAAATGGAGTGCCGGATTGCGATCAACACGGACGCGCATCATACGAGTCATTTGGCGAAGATGCGGTACGGGATCAAGCAGCTGCGGCGGGCGTGGCTGAGGAAGCAGGACGTGCTGAACACTCTGGGTGCGGGGGAGTTTCTGAAGGTGCTGCGAAAACCGGCGTGAGGGCGCGAGTCCAGTAGAATCGAGCGATATGGCTGAAAACGAGGGGCCTGGCAATCATCCGCTCATCACGGTTCTGGCGGCGACGATCATTGTGATCGCGTGCATCGGCGGGTATGTTTGGTACTTCAACACCGGGCCGGTGCATGCGGGCCAGGTGGTTTCCGTTTCGGCGTATCCGATCCACCGCGAGCTGTCGACGGGGGCAGGGCTGGGCGGGGTCAAAGGCCAGCCGGATGTTTACGACGAGGTGATCGTGATCGCCGATGTGAAGATCAAGAGCACGACGAAGCTGCCGCTGTTCCTGCACGACATGTGGGCGGAGGTGACGCTGCCGAACGGCGAGATCGAGCAGTGCCTGGCAGCGAGCGGCGAGGATTACAAGAAGGTCTTCGTCGCGTATCCGGCATTGGCACCACAGATGAAGACGCCGGTGCCGCGCGACATCACGATGACGCCTGGGCAGGAGGTTGAGGGGCAGATGATCTTCCATTTTCCGATCAGCGGGAAGGACTGGGATGGGCGGAAGCAGTTCGACGTGGTGGTGGGGTTTCTCCACCAGAAGAACCTGGTGCTGCATACGATGGCGGAGAACAGGGATTAGAGTTTAGGGATCAGGGATTAGGGATTAGGACGGCGAGTGTTCGCGAAGGCGCAGCGGGTTCATTTCATCGGGATTGGCGGGATCGGGATGAGCGGGATCG
>CAZHTJ010000174.1:0-4701 GCA_964535525.1 uncultured Acidobacterium sp.
CGGGCTCCGGCGCAGAGTTCGCGGACGTCCATGTTGCCGCCGAAGGGGCCCGGGGGGCGGGTACGGAATTCGCCATCGACAGGTGTGGCGACGCCCATGACGCCGCAGAAGGGGCGAAGGGGCACGACCGCGGGGGTGAGGGAGCGGGTCTCCGAGGGCAATAGATCCCAGTGGAAGAGGAATGGTTGGGAGAAGCGGTCTTTCAGGAAGCCGAGACCTGGGACGAGGGTGGAGTATCCCCAGCCGTGGTGGGTGAGGTCGAGAATCTGAATCTCGAGCACGTCGCCGGGCTGAGCGCCGCGGATGAAGACGGGGCCGGTGAGCGCGTGGACACGTCCACGATCGATGGCGGCGAGATCATCGAGAGACATGCCGGGACGAACCTGGCCGCCCGCGGCTTCGACGCACTGGAAGTGGACCGTGTCGCCGGGGTCGATCTCGAGGCGTGGCGGCAGCGCGCGGTTCCAGCGGGAGTGAGTGGGTTCCGCGCCAAGCACGTGTTCAGTCATCGCACGGCCACGACCATCTGAACCTCGACCATCGCGTTGCGCGGCAGGGCGGAGACGCCGATCGCAGCGCGCGCATGGCGGCCGGCATCGCCGAAGACTTCGACGAGCAGGTCGGAGGCTCCGTTGATGACCTGGGGAGAATCGGGAAATCCGGGGACAGCATTGACGTAGCCGTTGACGGTGACGATCTGCTCGACGCGGTCGAGCGAGCCGAGTGCCTGACGGATCACGGCGATTTGCGTGAGAGCGCAGCGGCGCGCCGCGTTGCGACCCTCCTCGATGGAACGATCCGCTCCGACCACGCCGGTGAGGACACCGGTTTCGTCCGAGGAGATCGCGCCTGCGAGAAAGAGCAGCGAGCCCACTTGTCTCGACGGCAGATAATTGCCGCCCGGTGCGGGGGGCGCGGGAAGCACAAGGCCGAGCGCGGCGAGCCGCTGTTCCGGGGTCTGCTCGGAGGTCATTGCGCTCACTCTACCATGCAGCGATTTTTCCTTCGGGCGTGTGGCGGGCGTCATTTAGGATAGGCCGCATGCGATCCGCAATTCTTATTCTGGGTGCGGCGTTGCTTGCCGCGGCGTTCCCCGGCGCCACGACCCCGCAAATTTCGCTCGCCGCACAGCGAAGTTCGCCACAGGATCTTGAAATCTCCGGGGATGTTCCGGGGATTCCGCAGGGCGAGAAGCGATTCGTGCACTATGGGGATCTGAGCAAGCTTTCGCAGGTGACGTTCACCGTGCGGGACGATGAGAATTTTTCCACTCCGGTGCAGTTGAGTGGAGTCCGGCTGGATGAGGTGGTTTCTGCGCTCGGAATCGGCGGCGGAAAGCAGATGATCGCGGCGATTTGCGACGATGGTTATGAAGGTCATTACACCGCGGAATACCGCACGACGCATCATCCGTTTCTGGTGCTGCGGATCGGGGGCAAGGAGCCGGCTAACTGGCCGAAGGGGCCGGAGGGCGAGAATTACGGGCCGTATCTGATCTCGCATGCATCGTTCACGCCTTCGTTCCACGTTCTCGCGCATAAGGATGAGGCTCAGATTCCGTACGGCGTGATTGGGCTGCGATTCTTCGACGAAGCCGCGGTGCTGAAGGAATTGCTTCCGCCAGGTGCGGCGCCGGCGTCGTCTGCGATGCAGGGATACCGGATCGCTCAGCAGAATTGCCTGCGCTGCCATCGGCAGGGAGAGATTGGCGGGACCAAGTCCCCGTTCGGGTGGCCGCAGATGGCGCTGATCGCGCAGGGGAATCCGGCGGCATTCGGCAAGTATGTGGTGCGGCCGAACTCGGTGAACCCCGAGGCGAACATGCCGGCCAATCCGGAGTACGATGCGGCGACGGTCGCTGCTCTCACGGCTTATTTCCGCAGCTTTGCGCCGGAGGAGAAGAAATGATCCTGCGATTGGCGAAGACGCTGCTGGTCGCAGCGGTCGCGTTCTTCTACACGCTGGTGGTGTTCAACAACCTCACCGACTACGGCTCGAACTATGCGTTTGTGCATCACGTGCTGCTGATGGACACGACGTTTCCTGGGAATCACGGCATGTGGCGAGCGATTCATCCGCTGTGGATGCAGGCGGCGTTTTACGACGGGATCATTGCCTGGGAGGCGGTTACGATGCTGTTGCTGTGGGCCGGCACGGTGAAGCTGCTGCGCGCGGCAGGCAAGCCGGCTGAGACCTTTCAGGAGGCGAAGACGCTGGCTATTGGCGGCTTGACGGTGGGTCTGCTGATGTGGTTTGTGGCGTTCCTCAGCGTGGGCGGCGAGTGGTTTCTGATGTGGCAGTCGCAAACCTGGAATGGGCAGGAAGCGGCGTTTCGGATGTTTCTGGTCGTCGGTGTGATTCTGTTATTGCTGGCGATGCGCGACGGGGAGCAGGGTCCGAGTCGTTCCTGAGTTGGCGCGCCGAATGGAAGCGGCTATTTCGCGCCTACGGGTTCTTTCACCATGTTGTGCGCGGAGGGCCATTGGGGCTCGCGTTTTTCCAGGAAGGCACTGATGCCCTCGTGGAAATCGGCGTTGGAACGGGCATCGACGCTGGCACGGATGGCGGCCTCGATGTCCTCGGGCAGATGGCGATCGGTGAAGTGGCAGAGGAGGCGCTTAGTGGCCCCCATTGCCGCGGGGCTGTTGCGGAGCAGGCGCTGCGCCAGGTTTTTCGCTTCGCGCATGAGGTCGGGCTCGGGATAGATACGGTTGACGAGGCCGAGGGACTGCGCTTCGGCGGCGGAGATGAGACGGCCGGTGAGGAGAAGGTCGCGGGCGCATTTTTCGCCAAGCTGGGTGCGGAGAAAGGCAGCGACGACGGCGGGCACAAAGCCGATGCGGACTTCGGTGTAACCGAACCTGGCTTCAGGAACGGCGAGGGTGAAGTCGCAGAGTGTGGCGATGCCCATGCCTCCCGCGATGGCGGGACCGTTGACGGCGGCGATGCTCGGCTTGGGCAGGGAATAGATCGTGCTCATGAGTGTGGCGATGCGGCGGGCGTCGGCGTGGTAGTCGGCAGTACTGTCTTTTGAGGGGGTGAGCTGGCCGGGCTCGTGCCGCATGCTGTGGAGGTGCTCGATGTCGAGGCCGGCGCAGAAGGAGGAGCCGGCGCCGCTGATGATCACGACGTGGCACGTCTGGCTGGCGGCGAAGGACTCCAGCGCGTGGGTCAGGTCCTCCATGAGCTGGTGGTTGAGCGCATTCCGCTTCTCGGGGCGGTTGAGGAGGATGGTGTGGATGCCGGCGTCAGTATGCGTATGGAGGGTAGCGTATTGAGGCATGGTCGAGCTCCCGCTGGACTCTGAATCTTAGAGCATTTTGCCACTTGAGGGGCCGGAAAAGGGGGAGACGAGCGAGAGGCGGGGGAAAGGCGAGGATGAAGCGAGGGTGAGGCGAGGGAAAGGCGAGGGAGAAGCGAGGGAAGGCGTGATGGGTATTCCGGCTGGCTTTTCCCTCGCTTTTCAGCTGGCTTTTCCCTCGCTCTTCCACTCGCTTTCCCGCTCACTTTTTCCTGGCTGTTTGCTCGCCTCTCGCTGTTCTTCGTTATCCGCGCCAGTGGCCTTCGACCCAATACCAGCCGCCGCGCTCGTGAGCCCAGTGCCCGTCGACCCAGACGGCATACCGGCGAGGTGGTTCAACATAGTGGCCGGGCACCCAGACATAGCGGGCGCCGTCCCAACGGTGATAGCCGTGGACCCACACCCATCCTTCGTGAGGAACGGGGCCGGGATGTTCGACGATGACGTGCGGCGGTTCGACCTGAACATAGACATGCTGCGCGAAGGCTGGGGGGATGCAGAGCAGTGCAGCTGCAGCAACCAGAAGCAGTTTCTTCATGAGTGGGGTTGTCCTTTCATCGAAAGTGAGCACCGATGGAGGCCCGAGGACCTCAACCGGTTGCGTACAGTCCACGGAACCCGGCGAGGGTCGCCGGGTTGCGCTCAAAAAATTTTCTCACTCACCGAATGAGTCATGGTTTGCGGGGAATGAAAAGCTGCGCGGGCGGATGGATGCGGTAGGTTTCGGCGAAGTTGCCCTGGTTGACGGCGAGGGAGAGCCGGCCCCGTGAGTCGATGTAGAAGAGCGGCTGGCCGGTGGGAACGTCGCTGAAGGTTTTGTGGAATGGGATGGAGTACGGTTTGCCGTTGAGGGTGACGGGGACGGCGTCGCCGAGCTGATAACCGAGCTGCGCGAAGACCGGCTGCGGGATGTCGAGGATGAGATTGCCGAAGGGGCCGTCGGTGCCGATGACGTCGCCGTGGAGGCCCTGTGCGTCGATAGCGGCGGTGGGGATATTGATGCGGACCAGTTGCGCGACGTCGAGGGCGGGGCCGGCCTGGGTCCAGTCGTCTCCGCGGGCGAGGTGCGCGCCGGCGGGAGAGAAGATGTCGCGGCCGTGGAAGGTCGAGGAGAGCTTCGAGCCGATCATCCAGTCGGGGTTGGTGATTTCGCGCGCGGCGTCGATGCCGTCGCGATCCTGAATGAGGGTGAGCAGGCCGTTGTCGGGGACGACGAAGAACTGGCCGACTTTGGATTTGGCGATGATAGCTTTGCGCGTGGAGCCGACGGTGGGGTCCACTACGCCGACGAAGACGGCATCTTTGGGGAAGTAGGGAGCGGAGCCGGCGAGGAAGCGCGCGCCCTGGGCGATGTCGTAGGGCGTGACCTGGTGGGTGATGTCGATGACGCGCACGCCGGG
>CAZHTJ010000175.1:0-4688 GCA_964535525.1 uncultured Acidobacterium sp.
CCCGCCGCGGCGAACGTCAGCACGCCGGCCGTGTCCGCCGTCGCTGAGGATGGCGCTCCCGCCCCAGAAATGGCGTAGGACGTGCCAGGGGTCAAATCGGATACATACACCGTCGTGCCGCACGCGGCGAATGTGGTGCCCGTAAAGCTCGTCGGGTAGGCCCGCTCAAACATCACCAGCGGTCCCGCTCCATCGTTGAGACAGACCCCATCGAATCCCTGTCCTGCCGTCGATTGCACCACGGACTTTGAGAGCGGCGTGAAACTGCTCGACCCCCACTCGACTGTGGAGAGAAACTGGGAACTCGTCGGCGCGCCCGGAGGGGCGACGTTGAGGATCGCCGCCACTTCCCAATCGGTTGACTGGTCCGCCGCGTCGCAGTTTATGCAGGGCAGTCCCGTATTGGTCAGCGTGGCCCCGCTCGGCAGCAGGGTCGTAAACGCGCCTTTCTGAGTTGCGGATTGCGTGAGCCAGGTCGCGGTGTTGCCCGTGACAGTCGGCGTCCCGGTCACAACCTGGTTCACAAATTGGTTCGATGCCGCGTGCCCAACCGCTCCCCGGTCGTAGAAGACAACCTGATTGGACCCGCGCAGGTAGAGGATCGAGCGAGACGCGGACACCACATCGTTGAATCCGCTGTAGTACCCGAGGCCGTTGTAGGATGGCCCGGTTGTGCCGATAGCAGCAGCGTAGGTGGGAAGCTCCGAATGCACCGAAGAAACCCATCCTGCGTTGCCTTGATAGAACTGCCCTCCGCCAATCTCTGCGGCGTACTGAGGATCGCTAGAATTGGGCGTGCCGGTCGAGTTCACCAGTCCCATCTCGTTTTGCGACTGGGCATTGACCATGTACTGGTTGTAATCGTTGAAGATGGCGCGGCCTTTGGTCACGTAATCGCACGTTCCCGACAGGCAGGAGTACACGTCGAACCGGCCTGCGTAGTCGTAAAGGTGCGTGATCTCCGAATTGTCGAACCATGTGGCGAACAGAGTGCCAGTCGATCCCCACGAAGTCCGAAGGGTCTGCGCTTGATTCAGGCTGGCATCGTAGAAATCGGTTGGCAGTGAAGGTCGCGGGTCAGGCGGCAACGCCCCTCCAACCGGATTCGCGTTGGGCAGCGCCAGGTACATGTCGAGGTTCGTCCCCACCCCGGACCCGTGCGGGCCGATCCCGTTGACCCAGCCGCACCCTCCCGGCGTTCCTGTGCAGCCTCCAGCCGTTCCCAGTGGCCCTCCAAAGGCGAAGTTGAACTCAATCCACTTCAAGGCGCTCGCTCTGTCCGTCCTGCCCGTCATCGAATCGTAGTAGAGCAGCGATGCTTCGGTCTGCATGTTGTTGAGCGAAGCGTAGTAGGTGTACTCATCACCTATGCTCAATGGGTTGTAAGACGGGTACGAAAGAAACTCTCCAAGCCCGCTGTTCCATTGCTCCGTCGTCGGCCCCGTTGCCCGCTCCAAATCCTGAATCCACTTCATGTCCCAGAACGAAGAGGAGATTGCGCTCACCTGTGGGCCATTTACCAGCGGATCGTCTACTCCCGCAGTGTGCATCATGTTCAGCATCCAGCGCGGACGCCACATCGAATAGTCGTAGTAATTTCCTTCCGCCGACCCTCCATCGCGGTCGGTGCCAAAGCATGGGCGGCTGATGGTGTCCGAACCCTCGCACAGCGGAGCGGAGGCGAGATTCGAGTAGGCCGCGTTATAGGCTTGCTGCACCACGGTCGGATCGTCAATCGCCGCCCAGTAGTTGTAGAGCAACGCGCCAACGAAGTACTTCCAGTACGCAATCAGCGATCCAGCCGTCCCGTCCGGGCAGACCTGGTAGCGCGTGGCTCCGCAGGTGTTGTAGATGCCAGTCGGGATGTTCGGAGCGTCTGTCGTGTTGTCGTTGAAGCTGAGGCCCGTTGTCATCGTGAGCAGGTTGCGACTCAAGGTGTAATTGTTGCCCGACTGCACGACCCGGTTCTGGAGGTCTGCCGGTCCCGGCGCGACAGGACTCCCATTGACGACGCTCCCCAGGAACATCCCCGAGGAGTTGTAGGTGTTTGCTGGGTTGGGCACGTTCGACCCGGCGTATGCGGCGAGCATCAGGTAGGACTGGAAGGCCCGCATGATGGTGAGGTCGCCCGATGTGGTGATTGCGCCCGAGCCGCGCAGCCAGTCGATGTTGGTCGAAAATGCCGGTGTCTGATCCGACCACTGGTTTGCGCCGATAGGGAAGAAGTTGAGCGAGCCGGTGAAGAGCGGGTATATCTGGGCGTAGTAGATCGCCACATCGTGCGCGTAGCACTTCCAGTTGTAGGTGCCATCCGATGGGTCGAGCAACGCCAGCCCCGCAAAGCCGTTGGCGTAGACTTCCTGCCCAGTCTGGGCAAGCGATGTGCCGCTCAGGGTCAGCAGCCCAACCGTCCCTGTAGTCGTGCCGGAAGACGACGGCAGGGACGCTGAGATGTTGCCGGTGATGGTTGTGCCCGTGACTGAGGTGACCACAACGTACTGATTGTTTAGCCCTCCGCCGAATGTGGGGCCGAGCAGCACATCGAACCCATAACTCGCCCATGTGTTGGTCGCCTGAATCACGATCTGTCCCGGCGCACCGGCAGTGCCCGAGGCGGTCACCACGTAACTGGTTGCCGTCACCGACGAAGACGGAACGGGGAGTCCTGTTGAACCTCCGGCCCCGCCGCCGCAGGACCATGACCAAATCGCATTGTCGGCGGTGAACGCACCCATTGTGCCCGTCCATGACGAGTTGGCCATCGGGTTGGTGCTCGTCACAAACTTCGCCTGCATCGCCGATAGGTTGGCCTGAGTGAACAGCAGGCGCGGCCACGTCGTGACGGGCGTTGGGGAAGTGGTGAAGGTCACGGCGCAGGTCGCTGTCAGCGAATGGTTGGCGTTGGCCGTCGCGGTCACGGTATCGGTTTCAGCAGTCGTGTCCGTGAGGCCGATGGTCGCAGGTTCGTTTGCGGTCGAAGGGTTGGTGCCGTAGAAAGTCCCTGCTGTCTTGGTGAAGGTAACGGTTTTGTCGGAGTACCCGGTCACGATGAAGGTGCAGGTTTGCACACCCCCGCGAGCGATGAAGGACGTTGGCGTGGTCGAATAGATGCTCTGGGCGGCGCACGGCAGGCCCATCAGCAGCATAAGACCAAAAAGAAGATGCTTCATTTCACCGCCACCGCTAAATTCTGGTAGTTCGTCATGTTGGCGTCGTTGAATCCGAGTCCAGTATTGGTGGTAGCGCTCAGAACGTAGCCCGTAAATTCGTCCGAACTTTCCACCCATGGCGCACTCGCAGCGATCCACGATCCCCGGTACACATTCAGGACCGCGTAGAGCATGTCGTTCGCGCCGGTAACCGTGACGGTCGGGTTGGTGATGTTCGGCGGCGAGGATGGACTGGTAGTTGTGCTTTGCGCCCCGAGAATGACCGAGCCGTCCAGCGCCCACGACCCGCTGCTGCGGTGAAACTCATCGCAGGAAATCAAGCCGTATCCGCCCGTCGCTGTGCTGTAGGTGACGGTGACCGTGGTAGATGGACTAGACGGTATAGATAGCAGGTACGTCAGATAGGCCGGAGTCAATGCCTGGAAAGCCGATCCACTCGGCGTGCTCACGGTGAAACTGTGCCCGCTTCCGTCCACCATTGTGACCGTCGAAGGCGGCGTATAACTGCCTCCGTTGTAGGTGTTGATGCCGCAGAAAATTGCGTCTCCAACCGCCGGCGTGGACGCGAAGGTCGCCGTGCCGCCGTAGGTCGTACCGCAAGCCGTGTTGACGTCACAGTAAGCGTTTTGAATGTGCGTGAAGGTCGCGCCGCCGCCCCCACTGGGCTTATGCGCGAGGATGGCCACAGGGATAGGATGCAGCCCCAGCAGAAGCGCGAGAATCGTGCCGTGGATAGCGTGTCGTATCAATGGGTCGTCCAGGTTCCGCTGCTGATGTAGAGCAGCCAGTGAGTTGTGTCGATGGCAACAATGCACGCCGCATCCCCCAGCGCACCGCCTGAGATGACGTATCCCCCGCTCGCCGTATAGCCGCCCGCATTGTCGATGTACTGGCCCGATGCTGAGGTTTGAATCGTGATGGCACTCGTTCCGCCCGCTATATTCCGCACGCAGTATTGATTTCCTGCGGACGCCGCCAAAAGAGTTCCTGTCGTCGCAGTCGAGCCATTGTTGATGATGTAGTAGCCGGTATGGTAGGTGGATGAGAACGAAAAACTGCCTGTCTCAACAGTGATCGGGGCTTGTCCGTCTACGATGCCAGTTGCAAGGAGAGAGGCCGGAGTAAGCGTACCTTGTGGGTTCTGCAACTGCCATTCAGTTCCGTCGTAAACCGCACATGCCACCGCAGTGGTCGAAAGGTCGTTGGCTGCAAGCGCCACGGTGCCGAACTTCGTAATGTTCTTTGCCGTCAAGCCGTTCGGAGCGAACGTAGCCGCCCCGGTGTTGCCGCCTTCAGGAAGCCAGCAAGCCGCCTCACCGGCGACCAACGATGTGATCGCGGGGGAGAATGTAGCAGTCTGTGCGTTGCCGCCGACGATTCCTATTGCATAGGCTTGCGGAGAGTAGTCTTGCACGCCGATGGAACTGTACGACGGCGCGGCAGATGAACCTGTATTGTTGCCGAGGAACGAATGTGCCGCCGCGCTTGAAAGCGAGAACGAAAGCGCCGGGGTGCTCG
>CAZHTJ010000176.1:0-4675 GCA_964535525.1 uncultured Acidobacterium sp.
GCGCGCTGGTGGGGACGATGGAGTACATGTCGCCGGAGCAGGCGCTGGGCAAGGAGCTGGATCAGCGGTCGGACATTTTTGCGCTGGGGCTGATTGGCTACGAGATGCTGACGGGGACGATGCCGTTTAAGGCGGAGAGCGCGATTGCGAGTTTGCTGAAGCGGACGCGGGACAAGGCGGCGCCGCTGATGCAGGTGGACGCGACGATTCCGCCGCAGCTGAGCGGGATTGTGGGCAAGTGCCTCGAAGTGGATGTGGAGCAGCGCTACAAAAATGTGGGCGAGGTGCTGCACGATCTGGAGGGGTGGCGGGGGAAGACGGCGGCAGCGAGTTTGCATTTCGAGGCCGACGTGCCGTCGCAGGGGCTCAGCGGGAAGTGGCTGGCGGTGGTGGGCGGCGGGATTCTGCTGATTGCGCTGGTGGCGGGGATTTCGCTTGCGGTGCGGCATTTTTCCGGAGCAGGCACGAGCTCGACGTCGACGGCAGCGAGCGCGCCGACGATTTCGCTGGCGATCATGCCGTTCTACAACACATCGGGAGACGCTTCGCTGGACTGGCTGGGGGCGAGTTTGGCGGAGATGCTGGGGAGCGACATCGGGGCGTCGAGCCAGGTGCGGATGGTTTCGCCGGATCGGATGCAGCAGGTGCTGGGGGATCTGCACATCACGGCGAATTCGCAGGCGGATGTGGCGACGGTGAAGCGGGTAGCGGAATTCACGAGCGCGCAGACCGTGGTTTTTGGGCAGTTCGTGAAGATCGGGAACCAGATCCGGATCAACACGACGGTGATGGACCTGGCGCATGACACGCGGTCGACGCTGACGACAGATGTTCCGGATCAGAATCAGCTGCTGGCGGCGGTGGACAAGCTGGCCGGGGAGCTGCGGGGGAAGCTGACGGCGGATCCGAAGTTGCTGAGCGATTTGAAGGCGCATTCGCTGCGGCCTTCGACAACGTCGGTGGAGGCGCTGAAGGATTATCAGGATGGCGTGGCGTTGGTGAAGGCGGGCAACAACATTAAGGCGCTGGAGGATTTCAGGGCGGCGACGACGGTGGATCCGAATTTTGCGCTGGCGTACGCGAAACTGGCGGAGACGTATTCGAATCTGGGGCAGGACGATCTGGCGCAGTCGGCGTCGCGGAAGGCGATGCAGCTGGGCGAGACGCTGCCGGCGGCGGAGCGGTATCTGATCGAGGCGAACAACGCGGAGATCAACAACAATCCGCAGAAGGCAATCGATGCGTACCAGCAGCTGGCGGCGGCGAATCCGTCGGACATGGATGTGCAGTTTGCGCTGGCGAAGCTGTACGAGCAGAGCGGGGATTATGCGGCGGCGAAGCAGCGGCTGGCGACGGTGCTGGGGAGCGATCCGAAGAATGTGACGGCGCTGCTGGCGAGCGGGCGGGTGGCGATCCGGAGCGGCGATCCGAAGGGGGGCCTGGATTTTCTAACGAAGGCTCTGCCGCTGGCGATCGAGCTGAACAATCAGGAGGAGAAGGCAGCGATCCTGCAGGCGACGGGGATTGCGTACAGCCACATGGGCCAGACGGAGGAGGCGCTGAACAATATTCAGCAGTCGCTGGCGATCAAGCAGCAGATTGGCGATAAGCGGGGGGCGGCGGCGAGCCTGGAGCAGATGGGGTCGCTCGAGGACACGCAGGGCAAGCCGCAGGAGGCACTGAAGAGCTACGGGCAGGCGCTGGCGCTGCGGAAGGAGATTGGGGATCAGGCGGGGATAGCGAACACGCTGATCGACACGGGGTCGTTTTACGGGAATCATGGCAAGCCGGACCAGGCATTGAAGTACTACACCGATGCGCTGGAGGTGGAGCGGCAGCTGGGGGATCAGGCGAGCCAGGCGCTGTGCCTGAATAACATCGGTTCGATCAAAGTGGATCAGGGGCAATACCAGGATGCGCTGACGTATCTGGAGCAGGGTTACGAACTGCGCCAGAAGCTGAACGCGCCGGCGGATGTGGCGGACTCGCAGCACAATCTTGCGGAAGTGAACACGAAGCTGGGGCAGTACGACGCGGCGCTGCAGTTTTATCTGAAGGCGATTGACACGCTGCGGGGGATCAACGACCAGAGCGGGGTGGCGCACGAGGCGCATGGGATGGCGCTGATCTTTGCGGATCAGGGACGGTATGGAGCGGCGCTGGGGTCGATGAAGAACGCACTGGATGGCATCCGGCAGACGAAGGAAATGACGGCGTTCACGGCAGAGATCGTGGGCGGCTGGGGGGATTTGCTGGCGCAGGTGGGACGCGGGACGGAGGGTAAGGCGAGCCTGGATGAGGCGCTGAACGACGCGCGGCAGATCAAGGATGACGCGCACGTTGCCATGGCAACGGACTGGGAGGGCGATTTTTATTTCTACCAGGGCGATTATGTCCGCGCGCGGGAGCAGTACGCGCAGGCGCTGGGGATCGCGGCAAAGACGGCGGACAAGGAGACACAGTTGCGGTCGAAGGTGAATTTGGCGAAGACGGATCTGGCGCTGGGGCATGCGGCGGCGGCGATTCCGCAGCTGAAGAAGCTGGGACAGGATGCGGACGCGCTGGGGCTGAAGGCGGTGTCGGTGGAGTGCTCGGTGTATCTGGCGCAGGCCCTGCTGGCGACGAAGAACGATGCCGGGGCGGAGCAGACGCTGACCCTGGCGCAGGCGCGGGCAGAGAATCTGGGGCTGCGGATTTTGCAGGCGAAGGCGGATTCTTTAGAAGCGGCGCTGGCGGCGAAGAGCGGGAAGGGTGCCGAGGCGCAGCGGGATTCTGCTGAGGTGGTGAGGATCCTGGAGGGGGTCAGCAAGGAAGATGGAGCGGGGAAGGTTTTGGAGCGGGCGGATTTGAAGGGGATTTATGGTGATGCGAAGTCTGGCAAGTGATCGGTGATCGCCGAATCAGGCCGGGAAGAGCAGGTCCTTCGACTCGCGTCTGAATTGTTTGTTGCGCCAAAACCGGCGCAACATATTCGGCGGCTTCGCTCAGGATGACAGAGTTTTCACGTCGCGCAGACTGTTGGGAAATGAAGATTGGGTAAAGAAATCCCGGTGGGTTGGCCACCGGGATTTTTGTTGTCTGCGAGTTGCTTGTGACTGGAGCGTCGCGTGGAAGCTGGGTGGACCAGCCGCCTTCGTTAGTTGCCGGTGCCGGAGAGGGTTATGCTCTGCGGGCTGTTTTGGGCGCTGTCGGTGACGACCAGGGTCGCGGTTCTTGAGCCTTTGGCGGTTGGTTTGAAGGTGACGGAGATGGTGCAGGGTGTTGCCTTCGCGGCCAGGGTCCCGGTGCAGGTGGTGGTTTCGGTGAAGTCGTGGGGATCGGCGCCGGTGAAGGCGTAGCCGGTTATCGACAGGGAGGTGCCGCCTGGGTTCGAGAGTGTGATGGATTTCGTCACGCTGGCGGAGTTGGTTTTGGCGGTTCCGAAGCTGATGGTGTTGGCGCTGAATTGCGCGACGGGGTCGATGACGGTGGCGGAGACGGGCACTTGTTGCGGGCTGGGGGCGGCGTTGTCGGTGATTTTGAGCACGGCGGTTTGCAGACCGTAGTAGGGTCCGGCGACGAAGCCGACGATCATAGTGCAGTTCTTGCCGGGCGCCAGGGTTTTGGGACAGAGGTTAATGGTGCCGAACTCGCTGGAGTCACCGCCTCCGAGGATGGCGATAAAAGGATCGGAACTGAAGAGCAGGTTGGCGTCGCCGGTGTTGGTGATGGTGGCGGTTTTGGCGAGGATGGAGCCGAGGTAGATGTTGGTGCCCAAGCTGAGGCTGGTGGGCGAGATGGTGGCGATGGGGACGGCGTTCACGGTCACCGAGCCTTTGGCATAGCTGAACATGTAATTGGCAGGAGCCGTGCCGCCGGCGCAGGAGCTGCTGTTGGGGTAGGAGCCCGCAGCCGTTGTGGTGGTGATTCCTGTGGTGGCGCAGGTGGGTGCGGCGGGAATTGTAACCGTCCCATTGACAAATCCGGAGTAGCTGGGGGCCAGAGTGGGCAAGGGACCGCCGTAGTTCATCAGGGCCGGGTTGGGGCTGGGGGTCACGGTTAGCGTGGCCTTATTCACGGTCACTGAGCCGGTGGCGTAGCTGAAGGTGTAGTTGGCCGGAGCCGTTCCGCCGGAGCAAACAGCGCTGCCGGAGTAGGTGCTCGCCGGTGTGGTGGTGGTGATTCCTGTGGTGGTGCAGGTGGGTGCCGCAGGAATTGTAACTATTCCGTTTACAAATCCGGAGTAGCTGGGGGTTAGAGCCGGCAAGGGACCGCCGTAGGTCATCGTAGCGGGGTTGGGATTGGGGGTGACGGTCAGGGTGGCCGGGTTCACCGTTACTGCGCCGGCCGCATAGCTAAAGACATAGTTGGCCGGTGGCGTGCCGCCGGAGCAGTTGCTGGCGCCAGGATGGGGTCCCACGGCTGTAGCCGTGGTAATGCCCGTGGTGGTGCAGGTGGGCGCGGAGGGAATTGTAACCGTGCCGTTTACAAATCCGGAGTAGCTGGGGGTGAGAGTGGGCAACGGACCGCCGTAGGCCATTGTGGCAGGGTTGGGATTGGGGGTGACGGTCAATGGGGCCGCATTGACCTGGACGTTGATGGTGCTGGTGACGGGGTTGTAGCCGGCGACGGAGGGAGTAAAGGTGATGCTTTCCGATGGCATGCCGGCGTTGGGGGTTGTGGTTGGGTAGGTGAA
>CAZHTJ010000177.1:0-4645 GCA_964535525.1 uncultured Acidobacterium sp.
CGACGCACCCAGCCCAGATGATTGAGCCCCACATAGTCGCAGTGCACCTGCTCAGGCGGCGCACCCAGCGCGAGGGCAATGCGGTGGAAGAGCTCCGTCGGCGTGTCGCAGATTCCGATCGCGCGCGCTTGCGTGTGATGAGTAACGGCCTGCGTTATCATCCCCGCCGGGTTAGTAAAGTTGATCATCCAGGCCTGGGGACTGAGGCGCTCCACCATCCTTCCGTACTCAATCGCCGCGGCCGCATTGCGTAACCCCATAGCAAAGCCGCCTGGACCGGTTGTCTCCTGACCGGGATAGCCATGCTCGAGCGCGATCCGCTCGTCTATCTCTCGGGCGCGCATCCCACCCACCCGGATCGCGGTCAGCACAAACGAGGCGCCGTCGATGGCGTCCTGCGCGCTGCCGGCGACCCGCAGTCTCAGAGTGCCCCCCTCCCGCGCGATCACCGCTTTTCCCAGCCGGCACATCAGCCCGGCGCGCTCCACGTCGGGATCGTAAAGAACCATCTCCTCCGCACCGAGATGTTGCCGGGATTCATTTACGCCGAAAACAACAAGCGGCGTTCTTACGCCACCGCCACCAATCAGCGCTACTTTACGGTTGGGCATAAGCTGCCTCCAGTTCCGCGCGATGAGCAAGGCTGTTCAGCGCGCCGACTGACCGGGTCGCGAGCGCCCCGCATATAGCTGCCCTGCGCAGCGCTTCGAGAGGACTCGTTCCATCGAGCAGCGCGTCGATCAGGCCCGCGTCGAATGCATCTCCTGCTCCGGTGGTATCCACCACCTCCACTTCCGGGGAAGCCACGTGCAGCGTCTTCCCATCGATATGCATAGCCGCACCCTCCGCGCCTAACTTCACTACGACATGCGTAAACCCAAGTTCTTCGAGACCCAGCAGTACTTCCTCAGGGTGTTTTTTGCCGGTCAGATACTCCGCCTCTTTGCGATTGGGGAGGAAGTAGTCGATCTCTCGGCAGGTCTGCAGATTTTCCGAGTTTCGATACCACTTAGGCTGCCAGCCCACGTCCAGCGACACCGTGCAGCCCTGACTTCTCAAACGGGGCAGAACCATGCGCGCAATCTGTCTCGCGAGCGGCAAGGCGAAGTGCACATGCGCGGCACTTTGTAACTGCTCCACCAGCGCGGGAGAAGTAAGGTACTCACCCAGCCGATCGTTGGTCCCCGCAAAACTGTAAAGCGATCGCTCGTCTCGTACTGAGACGCTGACGGTTACGCCGGAACTCCCGGAATCCTGCATCAGCCAGTCACTCATCACACCGAAATCCTGAAAGCGCTGCTTCATCCACGCGCACTCCGCATCGCCCACCACCCCGAAGACCGCGGTTGTGCGGCCAAGCCGCCCGAGGCCGCAGGCGGTGATCGCCGCTCCCCCACCCATTTCGCGGAGATAGTTGCGCGTAAAAATCTCTTCTCCGGGCAACGGCCAGTTAGTAAGTCCGGAAAACACATGATCGACGTAAATCTCGCCTACGGTAACTGCATCCCAAACCTTTTTCATGCCGTCACCCGGGCGAACGGCCAGTTTGCCCGCTGGCGCGCGCGCAACAGATAGATGGTCACGCCGGCCAGCAGGAACCCGCCCGCCACCGCGATGTAACGCGCGCCGCTCGTGCACACGATATAAATCCACCCTGATAATGCAATAAGCGCTGGAATGGGAAACAACGGCATCCGCCAGGAGTCGGCGGGCTCTCGTTTCTGGCGGCGCAGCAGAATCACCGCCACGCATTGCGCGGCAAACTGCAGCAGGGTCTGGGTGACGATAAGGGCGGTAATCAGGCTCTGCAGGCTGAACAAGCACGCTGCCGCGGAACAGATCCCCATGGCGAGGACCGACACGTACGGGAATTGTCCTTTCGCGTGCAGCTTAGCGAATACGGAAAAGAACTGACCCTCGAGCGCGGCGGCATAGGGAATGCGCGAGTACCCGAGCAGGATTGCGAATACGGAGCCGAAGGAAGCAATCAGGATCAGAATCGCAATCCATCTTCCGCTCGCCGCACCATAGACGTGAACCATAAAATCCGCCACGATGGCGTGAGAATGCATCGCTTCGCGCCACGGGAGCACGCCCAGGATCGAGATATTCATGACCAGATACAAGCCCGCCACTACGACGATCGAAAACAGAATGGAACGTGGGATCGTCTTCCTCGGCGCCAGAACCTCATCGCCGATCAGGCAGACGTTATAGTAGCCGCCGTAGTCATAGAGGGCGATCAGCGTGGAGGCTCCGAGGCCGACAAAGAACCCATGGTCGAGGTGAAACGCTCCGCGCGGAAAGTCCAGGACCATGGCGGAATGGAAATGCGTTACACCCGTCACAATAATCCACGCCGTCGATGCGATCACAATCACAGCGATCCCGATCGAGATATAAGAGATGGATCGGATGTTGCGATAAAGGAGCCAGGTATTGATCAGGCAAACGGCCGCGGCCATAGCGACCAGCGCAGCGTGATGAATGCCCGGCAACAGATAGCCGGCATACTGGGCAAAGCCGACGGCGCCGCCCGCAATCGAGATGGGCCCCAACACGATGGCCTGCCATAGAAACAGAAAACTGAACATGCGTCCGAAGCCGTGCGGGCCGAATGCCTGGAGCAGGTATTCGTACGGCCCACCGGAACAGGGCATCGCGGAGCCCAGCTCCGACCACACCATTCCGTCGCACAGAGAAATGAACGCGCCGAGGATCCACCCCAGCATCGCCTGCGGCCCGCCCATCGCCGAGAGCGCAAGCGGGATGGTCAGGAAAGGCCCAACCCCGATCATGTTCAGCACATTGGCCGAAGCGGCGCCCCAGAATCCGATCCTGGCGGGGACTTCCATTCGATCGAGCACGCGGATCCGCACCTCTCCTCCAAGTTTACGTTACCGCTAACTCTACCACGCGGCCACGGGATTCAGAGTAGCGCAGCATTCCCGCTGCATTCCCTAATACCCGGCTATTCGAGAATACGCATCGACATTCAAAGTCGGCGCCGGTTAGCGCTACCGTCGGCGAATCCCGCTGATGTATGCTCAGGAGTGCACACGGAATCGCGCGGGCGCATCCTGAGTGCTCGACGGGTGAGGCTAAATTGGCGATACGGCTCAAAGACATTGCGCGCGACCTGAATGTCTCCGTCATCACCGTCTCCAAGGCCCTGCGCGGCAACACCGATATCAGCGACGCGACACGCCAGCGCGTCCTCCGGCGCATGAAGGAACTGGATTATCAGCCCAACATGATGGCCCGCAGTCTTGCGACAGGGCAGTCCTGCATTCTTGGACTGATCGTACCCAACCTGCTCAATCCCTTCATGGCAGAGCTGGCAAAATCGCTCGCTGGCACGCTGCGTCAACAATCTTACGGCTTAATCGTCGCGTCTTCTGAAGAGAACGCGGACATTGAGCAGTCGGAAATCCGCATGATGCTGGCCCGCGGAGTCGATGCGCTTCTGCTGGCTTCCTGCCAGCCTTTGCTACGCGGCTTTTACAGTATCCACCAACAGAACACGCCGTTCGTTCTCCTCGATCGTCCCTTCCCGCATCTGCGTGCCAACTTTGTCGGCAGCGACGACTGTGCTGGTGGGAGACTGGCCACCGAGCATCTGCTCGGCCTCGGACGCAAACGCCTCGCCTACATCGGCAGCCCCGACCTCGGCCCTGCCGCGGATCGCTTCCGTGGTTTCCGCAATGCACTGCGCGACCACGATGTCGAGCTCCGCGACGACCTCATCGTCCCAGGCACGGTGCTCGAGGATGCCGCCGATGCCGCGGGCTACGAAATGATGCGGAAGCTTCTGAAGCTCCGCTCCAGGCCCAACGGCGTCTTCTGCCACAACGACGTTATCGCTATCGGCGCGATGAAGGCCACTCTGGACGCCGGCCTTTCCATCCCGCGCGATATCGCCTTCGTCGGCTTCGATAATGTGGGCTACTCGAAGTACCTCCCCATCCCGCTTACTTCTGTCGATCAACGCACGTCGCAGCTTGGCGAGACTGCCGCACATCTGGCCCTCGATCTTGTCGCCAGAAAGCTGGATGAGCCACGCAACATCCTGCTGACCCCAAAGCTGATCGTCCGCCAGTCCACGATCGGGAACGCGGACCCTGGCCGGTTTGCCGATGAGTTGCCTGCGGCCGTCACAACCGCCCAGCCGCGTTCTTCGGAGGCTGGCGCGACGAGGAAGCGCGGCGGGAAGGCCGGCGCTTCCGGTCAGCGGTTGACCATTGCACTGAAGCGGCCACAACGAGGCCGCCTGCGGCACAAATGACTTACCCGGTAATTAGGCTCATTCGTCCAACGTTAGGGCACGTCGGGCGAGCAGCTTTCATTGCTTTTGGCTGTTACCGTCGCCTCGCTGTGCGAGGCCATTTGCGCATTAGCATTCAAGGTCTCGGCCTCGCGAAGCGAGGCTGCGGTAGAAGCGGCGGGTTTTAACCCGGCGAAAAGAGACGCATGACGATGGGGCCTTTAGGCACGGAGATGATCCGGAACCGGGTCAGCCGTGAATGTGGGATTTGCCGAGGACCAGGGGAAACCCTCGGCTCGTCCGCAGAGATGCGCCTCGACCGGGTTTGCATGGATGTAGTTGCGATGGGTCTCGTAGTCGCGCGGGTCTTCGACGCGGCGA
>CAZHTJ010000178.1:0-4543 GCA_964535525.1 uncultured Acidobacterium sp.
CCCCGCGACATCGCCACCCTGCTCGCCGCGCAGACCACCTTTGGAGCCGCAAAGATGGTCCTCGAAACCGGCTACCACCCGGCCCTGCTCAAGGACGCTGTCACCACCCCCGCGGGCTGCACCATCGACGGCATTCTCGAGCTGGAGGAAGGCGGCCTCCGCGTCACCCTGATCAAAGCCGTCATGCGAGCCACCCAGCGAGCCAAAGAACTTGCCGCGGGATAGTCGCGGCTACCCCAGCGCCACCCTCCCGCACGTCACCCAGCCGCCCATAGCGTTGTTTAGCGCCCCGCAAATTGCCCCCCGGAGTAATCTGGACACATTGCATCTTGCAAACTATGCTGCATGAAGACTGGCGGCAAAGAACCATGCATGTTGTCACCGGAAAGTACCTGAAGGAAGCGGCCGATCGGTTCCCGGATGCGGCCAAACAGATCGCAGCCTGGCGGTCTGTCGCCAAAGACGCGCAATGGCGCACTCCCGATGACGTCAAAGTTACGTTCGCCGATACCAACTTCGTCGGCGACTACGTCGTCTTCCCCATTCACCAGGACCACGTCATCCTGCCCACTCACCAGCAAGGTTACCGTCTCGTCACGACCATTCATTACTCGCGTCAGCTCGATGGCCGCGTCGCCGAAGGGCACATCTGGGTGCGCTCCTTCCTCACCCACAAGCAATACGAAAACACCGCCAACTGGGAAAAAGGAGTTGGCCGATGAGCAGCACCCTTGCCAATCCGGTCGACATGATCCGCAGCGGCGCCCCACGCCTCATCCGCTCCGACAAAGAGCTCGCAGAATATACACAGGCACTTCTCGGCCTCACCGCGAAACCAAAGCCCTCCGCGGCGGAACAGGAAGCCATCAACCTCCTGACGCTCCTCATCGGGCACTACGAAACCGTGCGTTACCCCGTCCCCAAAGGCACCCCCGTTGAGGTTTTGCGTCAGCTTCTCAAACGGAACGGCCTGCTCCAGAGCGCGCTCACTCCCGAATTTGGCTGCTCCGCAGTCACTTCGCAGGTCATGCGAGGCGAGCGCCACTTCACGCGCAGCCACATCGCTCGCCTCAGCAAGCGCTTTCACGTCTCCCCAGCCGCCTTCTTCGACGAGACATCCGCCATTCCCCTGCATCGCGACATGGGAAAGAAATCCGCTCGACCCAAAGCGCGGCCGGCCAACCCGCCTGCGAAAAAGCCGGCCCCCGTTGCAGCCCAAAAAGCAGTGACCCAAAAACGGGGCGCCCAAAAAGGTCGTGCCCAATGAGCAACAAACTCGCCGATCCCGCTGAGATGATCCGCAACGGCGCTCCCCGCCTCCTCCGCTCCGACGAAGAGCTCGCCGAGTACACGCGCACCCTCTTCGGTCTCACTTCGAAACCCAGGCCCACCGCCGCCGAGCAGGAGGCCATCGATCTGCTCTCCCTCCTCGTCGAGCAGTACGAAGCCTCGCGCTACCCACTTCCCGAAGCCCGCGCCACTGAGGTTTTGCGCCTGCTGATGGAACGGAACAGCGTCTCGGAGGGCAAAATCACCCCCGAACTCGGCTTTCAGGCCTCGGCCTCGCTCATCCTCCTGGGCAAACGCCAGCTCAACCGCGGTCACATCGCTCGCCTCAGCAAGCGCTTCAAAGTCTCTCCCGCCGTCTTCTTCGACGAAGCCTCGGCGATCGCCCTGCGTCTCAAAGTCAAAAAGAAACCTTCGCGAACCAAGCGGAAAAAAGCCCGATAACTGAAACCGGCCCCAGGCTCCCAGCTCCAGGCTTCTCGCTCCCAGCCCACAGGCTCCCGGCTGCCTTCAAGCCCCCTCTTCCAGCACGTGCGGCACATCGATCCCCAGCGCCGTCGCCAGATCGTGCTGGTGCTCCTGCTCCTGCGAAATAATCTCCCGGACCTGCTCCGCCAGCGCGTAGTGCCCCACCGCCTCGGCCTGCCGCACCCGCTTGCGATACTGCCGGATCGTCTCCGTCTCGTTATCCAGATCGAAGCGCAGCATCTCCTCCGCCTTCTCCGAAAGCTTCACCGCCTTCGGCGTCGCATTGGGCACCGCGCCCAGATAATCGATCTGGTCGGCGATGGTCAGCGCGTGCTGCAGCTCCTCGCCCGCGTGCTTGCGCAACTCGCCCGCAATGTTCATCCACTGCGCGCCCTTGAGCACGTTGCTGTATACCGTGTAGGCAATGATCGCCTGGTACTCGCGCGACAGGTCCTCCTGCAGGCCCGCAATCAGTTCCTTCAGTGCAGGGTTCTTCGTCTCTGCCATGTCGTTCTCCTTAAAATTGTTGGGTGCCCAGCCGTTGGATGCAGCGTCCGGCTCAAAGGTCGGGAATTTCCACCGCAATCATCCCCACCCGAGGATAGGGAAGCATGGGTGAACGGGTCAACCGGCTCGCCAGGCCTCGCCGGATCCTGAACTCCAAACTCCAAACTCTTCGCCCCCAATCGCATCCTCCCTGCCCAACCCACGTCCATCTACAATGATCATGACCCAGCTGCCCTGATCGAGCCCGCTCACCGATGCCCTCCGCCCTGCGCAATCTCTTCAACGACCACGCCGACCACGTCCGCAGCAAGGTCATTGGCATCTATGGGCTGTTGCTCCTCCTCAACGGAGCCGCGTGGCTCTGGGCCGTCGTCGCCTTCCATCGCTACCCCGTCCTGCTCGGCACCGCTTTCCTCGCCTATTCCTTCGGCCTCCGCCACGCCGTCGACGCCGACCACATCGCCGCCATCGACAACGTCACCCGCAAGCTCATGCAGGAAGGCAAGCGCCCCGTTGCTGTGGGATTCATGTTCTCCCTCGGCCACTCGACGGTCGTCGTCCTCGGCTCGCTCCTCATCGCCGCCGTCGCCCTCGGCCTGCAAAAACACATCGACCACTACCGCACCATCGGCGGCGTTATCGGCACGCTGGTCTCGGCCGTTTTTCTTCTTGCTATTGCCATCGTTAATATTTTTATCCTGCGCTCGGTCTACGCCACCTTCACGCGGGTGCGGCGCGGCGAGCCTTACGTTGACGAGGACCTCGACCTTCTCCTCGCCAACCGCGGCTTCCTCGCCCGCATCTTCCGCCCCATTTTTGCGATGATTCGCCGCAGCTGGCACATGTATCCGCTGGGCGTCCTCTTCGGGCTCGGCTTCGACACCGCCACGGAAATCGGCCTGATCGGCATCTCCGCCGCCGAAGCCTCGCGCGGCCTCTCGCTCTGGTCCATCGCCGTTTTCCCCGTGCTGTTCGCCGCCGGCATGTCGCTGATCGATACGACGGACAACATCCTGATGCTCGGTGCGTATGGCTGGGCCTATATCAAGCCCATTCGCAAGCTCTACTACAACCTCACCATCACATCTGTATCCGTGGTGGTTGCATTCGTCGTGGGTGGCATCGAGGCCCTCGGCCTCCTCGGCGGCCAGCTCCACCTCCAGGGCGTTTTCTGGGGTTTCATCGTCCGCCTCAACGAGAATTTCGGAGTCCTCGGCTACTGCATCATCGGCATCTTCGCCCTCGCCTGGGTCGTCTCCATCGCCATCTACAAACTCCGCCGCTTCGAAGATTTAGAACTCAACCCCGAAGCCTGAGTCCCGAACGCCGGAAGGATTCCGAAAAAGAGCGGGCTTCGTGGCCAAAGCCCCGAAGCCCGCTCGTCTACACCCTGTACCCTTCCTTACTCCGCCGCCCTCTCCGTAGCGCGATTGATCTCATGCACGAATCGCAACGCAGCGCTCTGATCCGGCATCTGCACCCCGCCGTTCAGGATCGCATTAAACGGAACCAGGCTCCCATACAGCTCCCGCGTCTTGTTGTGATCCTCGTTGAACTCCGCGCCGTTCAGCGTCGCGCCAATATAGGCGCCCTTCGCTCGCGCATACGTCAGCATCTCGGCATTCACAGCCGCGCCTGCCGAAGCCTCGCGACCCACCGGCCCTGCCGCCGCATCCACGCCCGCGCCAATCTTGAAGTGGCCCGACTCCAGCGCCTGCAGCCCGTGATCGTTCATGATCATCAACACGTAGCCCTGCTCCTCGCCGCCGATCTGCGCTCCGAACGTCGCCCCGCTCAGCGCAAAAGGAGCCGGCGGACTCCAACGCCCATCCCTGGTCCGGCATGTCGCCACGCCGTCGCCATGCTGTGCGCCGACTACGAACCCGCCCTTCAACATCTTCGGAACCACCGCTACGCACTTCGCGTTTTTCAGAACCTCGTCCGGAATCCCCGCTCTCGACTGCGGTCCCGTCAGCTCATGCATGATGGTCGTTGCTTCATTCAGCTCGTTGTCCGCCTTATCCTGTGCCAATGCTGGTGCCGACGTCGCCGCGGCCAGAATGCCCGCGCTCAGAATTGCCAATGATTTCCTCATCGTCGTGATCCTCTCTGCTTGTTAAAGGGAACTCGCCGGGAATGAATTTCCCGAATGCGCGACACGCCGGCCCTCCCGGCGTGCGCTGTGTCATTTGATAGGAACTCCGCTCTTCGCGAGGGGTTGGCTGGTAGGCGACAAATCGCGCCACCAGAATCCCACAGCGAACCAGGCAACCCCGGGGTC
>CAZHTJ010000179.1:0-4380 GCA_964535525.1 uncultured Acidobacterium sp.
GGATTCTTGTGAGGGTGCTGGTGCCCTGGTTGGCGATCCAGACGCTCCCGGCGAGGTCGATGGCGATGCTGGTCGGCGTCGACAAAAGTGTCGAATCCGCAATCCCGCCCGCAGGCGAAATCGCCGCTCCGGCATTCGTGAAGAGGCTCACGCTGTTGTTGCCCGAATTGGCCACCCACACCTGGCCGCTCCCATCAATGGCCACAGCCACAGGCGCATTCAGCCCGCCTGTACCCGCCATAATGGGGTAAAGGACGCTGCCCACCTGGTTGCTCCCGATCAGCCAAAAGAATGAGTTGCCGTCGCCGGTGCTCCACACGTTACCGGCGTTGTCGATCGCCACGGCCAGATTGCCACCCTGATATGCGCTGGATGTGATCCCAAACCCATTGCCTGCCAGCTCACTCGTGCCGCCGCCGGAGTTCACAATCCAAACACTCTCCCCGCTCACGAACAGCGTCGACTGCGCGCTGTTTGCCGACCACGCAGCGGGATTCGTCGGGTTGAAGTTCGCCGTGATTGTGTACGTGCCAGGGGTCAGCGTGGTCGTCGAAGCAATCCCCGCCGGCGACCCGCTCACCGGCGCAGTCTCGGTAGCCGTATAGCTGAACGTGCCGCAAGCTCCGCAACTCGGCGAAGCATTCAGCACCGCGGTCCCCGCATCGCCCGCGATGATGGTCCCAATCGGGGTCCAGTTAATCGTCATCGCCGAGGGGGTGACCGTCAGCGTGAAGCTCTGCGTCGCGTCCGAACCCTCGCCGTTCGATGCCGTAATCGTGAGCGGATACGTCCCGCCCGTCCCCGGCGCCGGTGTGCCCGACAGAGTCGCCGTGCCGTTGCCATTGTCGACAAACGTGACCGCCGACGGCAGCGCGCCACTTTCATGCAGGCTCGGCGTCGGAGTCCCGGCAGCCGTCACCGGAAACGAACCATTGGTGCCCGGAGTAAACGTCGTGCTGTTACCGCTGGTGATGGAAGGAGCTATATCAATCGTGACCGTGTCGGTGTTCGAAGGCGTTGACGCGGCGCCAGCTCCGCTCACCGTCACGCTGTTGTTAACAGTCCCGCCGCCGGGCACGTTCACATCGATGGTCAGCGCCGGATAGTCGTTCCCATCGGCAATCGCGCTGTGGTTCGTACAGGTCACCGTTTGTCCGGTGGCGCCGCAGCTCCACCCGGAACCTGCAAAGGTCGAGTACGTAAACGCCGGGTTCAGAAGGTCCGTCACAGTCATGGGGTTGGTCCCCGTCGGATCGCCCGTCGAGCCCGGGCCGGTGTTCTCAATGGTCAGCCCGAATTGCCCCGTTTGCCCCTGGATGAAGGTGCTGGTGGTCGGCAGATTGGCCGTCACGACCGGCGCATTCTCGGTGAGATTGACGCACCAGGATTTCATGCTGCTGTTGGCAGACTGGTTATCCTGGTTGAAGTACAGGCTCCAGGTACCGTTGGGATTCTGACTGTCGAAAACATCGCCCAGCGTGGTGCTGGCGAAGGGCTGGGCGTATAGATACGGCGATGCGGGTGGCGTATAGAATCCGTCCGTGCTGGCGAAGAATGTGTCGCTGCCCTTCCCGCTGGTGGGCTTGTACGTTTCGGCTTCGATGGGTGATCCCGCACTTCCCGTGCCCAAACTCGAACTGGCGCTGTCATCGAGGGTCACATTCACGCCCGAAGTCATCGGAGTGGAGCCGCCCACATCCGAGAAGAAATCCAGGCTGTCGGCGGTGGTGTTCAGCGGGCCCACCAGCAGCGACGTCAGATAGTACGGAGTTGACAGTTCGACACCGTTCAGCGTGACCGTGACATGGTTGATCGTCCCCGGTGCATTGTTTACAAAAATATTGGATGGATTCGGACTCGCCTGGCCTTCATCGATGGAATTGCTCGGGTTGGGAATCGTAATCGTGCCCGGGTTGCAATACGAAATGACGCCGCTATTCATGCTGCTGGTGGTCACGCTGTCCACGCGCTGGATCTTGCTTCCGAAGCTCAGCGCCCAGGTGTTGGCTACGCCGTTATACGTTGCAAGAATGTTGTGATCGCCCTCAGGCAGAGCCGTGGTGCTGAAGCTGGCCTGTCCACTGCTGTTCACAGACACCGGGCCGGTCGGCCCACCGGCTACGTTCTGACCATTCTCGGTAAAGGTCACCGTGCCCGAATTTACCGGGTTGCCTCCGCTCTTCACGGTCGCGGTGACGGTAACGCCGACGCCGGTCAAAGACGGGTTAGGGGCTGTGGTAACCGTGGTGGTTGTGGCCGCACCCGATGCCTGGGTGATGTCGAGACACCAGCCGCCAGTGATCGAGCCGGCGGCGGTGGTGCCGGCGTCGTCGTAAACAAAGAGCGACCACGCGCCGTTGGCCGTGGCGCCGTTAAAGGTGTTTTCGAACGTGCCGGCGCCTGGATTTCCCCTCGGCGCCGCGACCGTGAAACTACTGGCAACCTGGGGTGCGGGATTTGGCGGTTCCGGCGTAAATACGTCCTCCGCAGGAGGAGGCTCGGTGTATACAGCCGGCTGCCAGGTACCAGGCGATAGAGCGCCCTCTTCGTCCGCTTCCGTTATTTGCGTTCCGGTGTCGCTAAAGGTGTAGTTGCCGGCGCTGGCGTCGGTGGTGGCGGCGAAAAACTCAAAGGCCTGGTTGCTCGGGGCCACCAGCAGCAGGTGCACGGCATTCGCGCTCGGACTCCAGGAGAAGCCGTCCAGGGTGACTGAAACAGTTGCCACCGCATTGCTGATCCCCGTGACGTTGATGACCGAGGGATAGGGAGAAGTGTCGTCCTGTCCAGGCATGGTAATGGTGCCGGCATCGCAGAAAGAGCCGGTGGTGGGTGTCTCCACAAATTGGTTGAGCGAGCCTGTGCTGCCGGCAAAGGTGCCGCTGCCGCTGTAGACGGCGGTGAGCGCGTGATTGCCCTGGGTGGTGAATGTCTCGATGCAAGTGGCCTTGCCACCGGAAAGAACCTGGTTGCCGCCGCCGCACGAGATGGTGTTCCCGCCGTCTTTGAATGCAACCGTCCCGCCACTGGGTGAGGGGGTGCCGGTCACCGTCGCCGTCAACGTCGTTGAGCTGTCTGTGCCCGAGGTGAACGACGGATCGATGCTGGAGCTCAGCGAGGTTGTGGTGGAACTCTGGGTCTGGTTCAGAGTGAAGATCAGGCTCCATCCGCTGATCGATTGATCGTCCTCGCTGGCAAACTCGCCCTCGTCGTTCACAAGGTACAAACTCCAGGCGCCGTTCGGGTCCAGGCCGCCGAACGCGCCGGTTAATGTAGCCGAGCCCGCCGGGGCGGCTACCTCTCCCGAAGTGAGCGTTCCCGGCCCAGGGGAGGGGTAGGTGTCGTACGAATTGCTGAACGGGCAGGAGGTTGGAGCGAAAGGGCCACCTTCGCTGGAACCATTCGACACGTCAAGGCTGGGCCAGCTGCCACTACCGCTGGGGCACGCATCGTCCGGCATTCGAGTCCCGCCATCCTGGATATTCAGCAGGACACCGCTCCCCGTCCAGAGTTCACCGTTGTTGCCGTTGCCGGCTTGCCCCATCAGTTCTATGTACAAGCCATTGGGACCCTTCAGCAAAACCCCCAGGTCTACAGTACCTAACCCAGCCCCCTGGCCATCCGAAGTCAGGCCGTGCAGTTGCACACTGACGGTGGTGATGGTGCCGCTGAGCCCGCTGACAGTAAGCGTGGACGGATACACGGTAGCCGGTACCCATGTGCCGAAACCGGTGCCGTTGGGTCCGGCGGGTATCGAGACGCTCTGCGTCTCCGTGCAGGTGTACGGGTTGCTCCCCGTACATTGCGCGTTCGCGCGGTCCGCCACCAATCCAGAAAATGCCCCCACAGCCAGAACCATCCCGGCCATGGAACGAACCATCGTCCCTGCCCTCACACGGAGCCCCCCGGCAGAGTCGCGCACAGCCACGCTCTGCCCACACCGGTCCGTGTGACAGTCTGAAAATACGCCTGACAAAAGAGCGCGCAATCCGCCTGGAGCGTGATGAGCTGTTCGTTCGGGGATCGCTACACGTCGATGTCGCAGAACCGGGGTGGCCAACTCTACCACATCCCCAGTCCAGGCGGAAAGGACGCACCCGCCCAGGGCCTGGCTCCGTTGGTGTTGTTGACTACGGACGTGGCGATGGGGGCTGCGGGGGCGGCTGCGCCGAGGATTCTCGTGAGGGCGCTGGTGGTGTTGGTGGTGACCCAGACACTTCCGGCGAGGTCGATGGCGACGCCGCTCGGTTGCGAGTCCTGAGGCGGTAGAGCCGGTCGAGGGTGACAGCGCTGCGGCAGCGTTCGAGAAGAGGCTGACGCTGTTGGTCTATTTGCGGCCGAAGCGGTAGACGAAGCCTAAGTTGCCGCCGAGGTTTTCCTGGA
>CAZHTJ010000180.1:0-4372 GCA_964535525.1 uncultured Acidobacterium sp.
CGGCTTTGGTGTACTCGCATTGCCTTTCCTCTGGCGCTGCGCCGCCGGGATTGGTGTGCTCGCCTTCGACATTCGTGTTTTTGTGCTGGTTCATCATGATCCTCCCTGTAGCCTGTAGCCGGTAGCCTGCGGCCGGTGGCCCGAACCCCGGTGCCTAAAAAGCAAAAGCCCCGCCGGGGGCGGAGCTTTTTTCTTTCTTTACTCTATAAGTTCAGAATATCAGGTTGAGAGAATTAAACTGCCAAATATCTTTTGTGATTTTGGCGTGTAAGTGGCTCTAAGTCAATCGTCATTACTTTGGACTTTTCCACAAAAGCTTGACAAGTTTTCGATGTTTAGCCGGAAGCGGGTTTTTTTATCGGGAGCGAATGCGAAAACATCCCTCAGCGGCTAAAGCCGGGCTGACATTACAGCTCTCAAGGCACAGCTGAAGCTGTGCCCTTTCAAAGCTGGCGAGTTTATCCGCAAGTCGTGAAGGAAGACAAGGTACTCGGGGGCTGAAGTGTGTGCGTGAGAACGTGATTCTTGAGATTGTCGACCACAATATCTTGCGGTATTCCGAAATTCAAATCGCAAGCTGTGGCCTACAGAACTAGTTCTCACGCAGACACTGAAGCCCGCCTGATTTTGCGGCTTTAACGGCATGACTGAAAGTCATGCCCCTTCACTTTTCGTGCCGGAGGTAAGCTTTTCCGCACGTTCAGACAAAGAAGTCAGGGGCTGAAGCCCGGAATAAGTTCGCAGGGAATACGGCACGAGTGAACTCGTGCCCTGATACAACGGCCGTGCTCATCCTAACGCTGGACGGGGGCGGAAAAAGGGGGTCGAGCCCCCAGCAAGTGACTGAATCGACTAGGGCGACGGTTCGGTAAAGCTATACATATTAACTATGCAGTTAACAGAGCAGAGTGCATCAGGGCATGGCTTTGTGTCGGCGAAGATCCGTAGGGTGAAGCCGGCGACGGCGAGGGCGATGGCCTGGATGTGGGTGGGGTGGGGCATCGCTTCCTTAGTTGTATAACTGCCGTGTGCGGAAACATTGTGTCGCTGAAATTCACTCCTCGATCAGATCAATTCGCAGGATCGTCCCATCGTGATAGAAGACGCGCACCTTCATTCCGTCTTCCAGGCGGAATGGTAAACTCCCGTTTCGCTGGTAGCCGACCCCCCTGAGGGGTGCGGCCGTGCAGATCTGTGCGCCACCGGCCAGAAAACAGAGCCCTCGATCAGGCGTGTAGTCAATCTGGCTTACGGTCCCCTCCGCAGTTTTGTAGTCCCCACCCTGGTATTGCCGGATTGCGCTTGCGTATTCCTCCGCCCTGTCTAAGTAAGAGAGCCAATCAACCGCCCCAATCAGGAACCTGATCGAGCAGGCCATGAGAGCAACAAGGAGCACGCTTGCCGCGGCGATTCGCAGGCGTGATCCGCGAAGTTTAATCAAGGCTAGAAGCAATAACCCCATGATGGCGATCAGGAACGCAAGCGGAACAGCGACCGATCGGAACGATGGGACCTGATCTGTAATCACGAACACCGTACGAAACATTGCGAGAGTGCATACCGCGTTCATGATTTGCCGACTTGCTTGTTCGTCACCTTGCTTCCACCAGCCTATACCGGTGCTTTTGTGGAGCGCGGGAGGAAAACGGCATTTCCGGAAATGGAGCGACCGCAGCGAAAGAGCAACCGCCGATCCTTCGTCGCTGCGCTCCTCAGGATGACAGCGGTAGTTAGGCGGCGATTTCTCTGGAACAGGTACTAACTTTTCTGCACATATCTGCGACCGACGATCTGATACTCACCCGATAGCACGCGGGCGATGGCTTCCGAGTAGGCGAGGTGTTCCTGTTCGAGGATGCGGGCGGCGAGGGTGTGCACGTCGTCGGTGGGGAGGACGGGGATCGCTCGCTGCAGGATGATGGGGCCGTGGTCGAGTTGCTCGTCGACGAAGTGGACGGTGCAGCCGGCGACCTGGACTCCGTAGTCGAAGGCCTGGGTTTGCGCGTCAAGGCCGGGGAAGGCGGGGAGCAGCGAGGGATGGATGTTGAGGATGCGCTGGGGGAAGGCCTGGATGAATCCTGGAGAGAGCAGGCGCATGTAACCGGCGAGGCAGACCAGGTCTACTTTGTGGGCTTGTAGGGTGGCGATAATTTCTGCGTCGTGCTCTGCGCGTTTGCGGCCTCTGGCTTCGATGGCGATGGCTTTGAGGCCGCGCTGGCGGGCGGCTTCGAGGCCTGGAGCGTCGGCGAGGTTCGAGATGACTACGGCGATTTGGGCGTTGGGGAGTTTGCCCGATGCTATGGCGTCGGCGATGGCCAGGAAGTTGGAGCCGCGGCCGGATAGGAGAATTGCGAGGCTATGCATGGCGGTTAGCAGCTAGCTGTCAGCCGCCAGCGGCCAGCTTCCAGCAATTCACTACCAGCAGCTGGCGGCTGGATGCTGGCGACTGGCTGCGGTTGTTCAGGCATAGATGACTTTGCGGTCGCCCTTGACGATGCGGCCGATGACGTACGACTTTTCGCCGGAGCGGTCGAGCATGGATTTGCAGCGTTTGAAGCGCTCGGCGGGGATGACGGCGATGAGGCCTAGCCCCAAATTGAAGGTGCGGAGCATCTCGTCCTGCTGGATGTTGCCGAGTTGCTGCAGGTGCTCGAAGATGGGCAGCACCGGCCAGCTGCCGAGCTCGACGTGGGCAGAGACGGATTTGGGGAGGATGCGCGGGAGGTTTTCCGTAATGCCGCCGCCAGTGATGTGCGCCATGCCGGTGGTGTAGTCAGCGGTGGTGAGTTTCCTGATGAGGCCGAGGTAGCTGCGGTGGGTTTTCATCAGCGCGGCGCCGGCTTTTTCTTTGAGCGCGTTCACGTATTGCTCTGGCTTGTATTTCGCGACTTCGAAGAAGAGCTTGCGAGCGAGCGAGTAGCCGTTGGTGTGCAGGCCGGTGGAGGGAAAGCCGAGGAGGACGTCGCCCGGACGGATTTTTGCGCCGGTGATGAGTTTGGCGCGCTCGACGACGCCGACGATGAAGCCGGCGAGGTCGTATTCGCCGTTGGCGTAGAAGCCGGGCATCTGCGCGGTTTCGCCGCCGATGAGGGCGCAGCCGTTGGCGCGGCAGGCGTCGGAAAGGCCGGAGACGACTTTTTCGGCGATCTCGCCGTCGAGGCGGCCGGTGGCGAGGTAGTCGAGGAAGAAGAGGGGCGTTGCGCCCTGGACGGCGATGTCGTTGACGCAGTGGTTGACGAGGTCGGCGCCGACGGTGTGGTGGACGCCGAGCTGGAAGGCAAGCTTGAGCTTGGTGCCGACGCCATCGGCGGAGGAGACGAGGACGGGTTCCTGATATTTGGCGTCGAGTTTGAAGAGGCCGCCGAAGCCGCCGATTTCGCCGAGGACGTTGCGGGTGAAGGTGCGCTGGGCGAGATATTTGATGCGCTGTTTGGTGCGATCGGCGGCGGAGATGTCGACTCCAGCGTCGGCATAGGTGGCCGAGGGAGCGGGTTTCCGCTGCGTGGGATTGGATTCAGAGGCGGGCATTGCCGGAGTTCAAAATTTTTGGAAGCCCCAGTTTACGCGGGAAAGCTGTGCGGGGGAGGAGAAATTGCGGGGGACGGCAGAAGCCGTCCCCGCAAGGGGCTAGTCGCGGAAAAAAGTAGTTACGATTCGAGCCGTCGTAAAGGCCCGTCCGGAGACAGCACCGTTTGAAAGCGCTTCCCGGATCCGCAGGGACAAAAGTCGTTACGGCCGAGCTTTTCGAAAAGCTCTTTGCCGCCACGAACGATGCGAAGGCCGCGCTTCACGCGGGTTTCCGATGGGTATCCTTTGCGGCGTTTACTGCTGCGCTCGAAAGGAAGGCTGCTGGTCGTCGAATTGGGTTTTCATAGCACACCTCCCGGGTGAAATTTGAGTACAGTCGCCGAAACATCTTCCCACGCCTGGACGTGGGGCATCCAGCGAAAAGACAACCGCGGATCCTTCGGCCGCTTACGCGGCCTCAGGATGACAAGCTCAGGAGATCAGGCTGCGGTGGTGCTGTGCGCGGCTTTCGCCTGGCCGCAGAGGGCGGTGAAGGCGGGCGCGTCGTTGACGGCGAGGTCGGCCAGGATCTTGCGGTCCAGCTCGACGCCGGCCTTTTTGAGGCCGCTGATGAGCTGCGAGTAGGAGATGTTGTTGAGCTTCGCGGCCGCGTTGATGCGCACGATCCAGAGGGAGCGGTACTGGCGCTTTTTCCCCTTTCGTCCGCTGTAGGCGAACTTGAGGCCGCGCTCGACGGCTTCCTGGGCTGCCTGGTAGAGCTTCGATTTGGTGAGGAAATAACCGCTGGCTCGCTTGAGGATTTTCTTGCGGCGGTCGGTGCGTTTTGTCCCACGTTTGACGCGAG
>CAZHTJ010000181.1:0-4369 GCA_964535525.1 uncultured Acidobacterium sp.
GGCGTCGTTTTCGCGGACCGGTTCCTGGCCGACAGGTTTTTAGCTGACAGGTTTGTAGCTACCCGGTTTTCGGCTACCCGGTTTTCAGCTACCCGCTTTTCAGCTACCCGCTCTTTAGCTACCCGCCTTTTAGCTATCCGCTTTTCAGCTACCCGGTTTTCGGCTACCCGGTTTTCAGCTACCCGGCCTTTAGCTGACCGGTTCTTGGCTACCCGCTTTTTAGCTACCCACTTCTTCGCTCTCTATCGGCTGGTTACCGCGATAATCCGGATCTCGGGGTAGTTTTGGTTCCAGTCCTGGGGGATGTTGTCGAAGATGAGGCGGAAGTCGCGGGTGTCGCCCGGGGCGAGGGGGGCGGCGCTGACAGGCTGGAGGTCGACGTAGGGTTGGCGGGTGCGGATCAGGGCCAGGGGCATGGTTTCTTTTTTGGCGATGGGGTTCTCAAAGCCGTGGAAGGCGACCTGGACGGTGATGGCGGTGACGGTCTTCTGCCCCTGGTTGGCGATCTGGCCGTCGACATAGGTGGTTTGGGAGCCAGCCATGTTGCCGGCCTGGCTCATCTGGACGTTGGTGATGGGGAGACTGGCGGCGTAGGGGTCGGCGGGGGCGAGGCCTGCTCCACCGGGGTTGGCGGGCTCGTGGCGGCGGCTGACGACGACGAGCGCAACGATGGCGATGAGAACGACGGCGAGCGCGATGATCCAGGGAAGGGGCGAGCGCGGCTCGCGCGTGGCATTGGGATCAGGGCTGAAGATTTGCGGGCCGGAGGTGGATTGGTTGGGCGCGTTGGGTGGGGTCGACATATTTGTCCGCGTCGTTCGAGGCGATTGTACGCCTGACCGAAGCGGGAAGCTGGAAGCAGGTAGCAGGTAGCGAATAGCGATAGCAGATAGCAGATAGCGAATAGCGAATAGCGAATAGCGGATAACGGATAACGGATAACGGATAACGGATAACGGATAACGGTTGAGTTCAGACACCCGTAGTGGAGAGGCAAGTAAAATCCGCTCGCCCGGGAGCGGAGCGTGGCGTCCGCCTCGGTCGCGTCGTTCCTGCTTCCAGCTTCCTGCTTCTGACTTCCTGCTTCCTGCTTCCAGCTTGCAGCTTCCAGGTAACTCATGCGGCACTTCGAGACAGTGGCTGAAAAATATTTGTGAAGCACCGAGTCGTGTAGGCCGAAGAATGAGTCTAAGAGTGCAAGTGAATTTCCCCCTTTGTGAGGCCCGAGTATGTTTACCCTCCCCAATGAGCCTAAGAGCTCGACGAAGAAACAGGATTATGCTTATCGGATCGCCGCGGCGGCGGCGGCTTTGTTTTTGCTTCTCACGTGGCTGAGCGCGTAGCGCGGCTCTGCGCTTAGGGCGCGGGCCAGTGCGACGGCTATTCGGTTGTTACTTTTCGCGCCAGCGCCCGCTTCAGCAGCACTTCCAATGCAGCTTTGTGCTCGGCGTATTCTGCGTCGGTGATTTTGCCCGCGAGGCGCTCTGTCTCTAACTCGAACAGCTCTTCTTTGAGGGCCGCGAGCATGGGGGCTCCCGCAGAGGCTTGCCCGGCGGGGCGCGGTGCTGCGGAAGCGGGGCTGGCTGCGGACGAGGCTCCGTTGGTTGCCGTGTGCGCACTGGCCGCGGCTTGGGCGCGCAGAGTCGTGGCCCTGACGCCCGGAGGCAGGGTCGAAGTCAGCGGCGAAGGCTCGTTGGCGGCGATCGACGGCGTCTGTCCGGGTTTGGCGCGCAGCATAAAGGCTGCTGCGACGACGAGGATGAGTCCGAGGCCGCTGAAGATCCACCATTTGTATTTATCGAGCGGATCGGGCGTGCCGATGGGAGGGGCCCCGGCGACGCCGCCGCCAGGTCCGGACTGCAGCCCGGACTGCGGAGTTTGATCCTGTGCGCCGGGCGCGCCCTGATCCTGACCCGAAGCACCCTGCCCCGGAGCTGCCTGACCCATGCCCTCCATGCTGGCTGCGCCCTGGCCCATTCCCTGGCTGTTGCCTTGCTGTTCACGCGGCATCGAACCGCTTCCGGATACGGTGAAGGTCACCGGCGTGTCGGGCTTGACGTTGGTGGCGAGATACGTTTGCGTGCCGGGACCGCTGGCATCGCCGCCGAGGGCCTGGAAACTGCTGCCGCCGTCGAAGGTCATACTTTTCGGCAGCATGATGGCGACGTTTTCAGAGGGCAGCGTCACGCGCATCTGTAGCTTCGCGCTCCCGGTGTAAGCAAGGCGGTAGCCGACCTGGAATCGCGTTTCGCCGGGGCGCAGCGGAAAGATGAAGGCGTAGTGATTCTTGTCGCCCGCGGGGACGGGCGAAGTGGAGACGGCCATGCCGCCGGGGCCTGTTGCTGTGGCTCCTTCGAGGATCGCGTTGTCGGGAAGATAAAACTCGAAGCTCTTCGCGCTGAGCTGGGTCTTCGGCGGCTTCGATTCGTTGCGGATGAACCAGCTCTCGGTAAAGCTGAGGCCCTGGGGATCGGTTTCGATGCGGGAGACATCGGCGTAGAGGCGGAGGCCGTCGACCTTGGGCGCGACGTCAAAGACATCGATGTTGACGGTGGTGGTGTTGGGCGGGACGGGGCCGTAGTAGGAGGCTTTCTGGTGCTCGACCTGGACCAGGTGCATGCCGGTGCTGTCGGGAACGTTGAAGGAGTAGTGGCCCTTCGCGTCGATGGTGGTGCGCGCGGACTCGGTCATGCCCTGCTGGAGATCGAGGAGGACAGCCGTGTCACCGGCGGCGGGTTTGTTGGTGGTGCGGTCGGTGACAATGCCGGAGATGGTGGCGGCGCTGAGCGAGATGGGGAGCGCGGCTGCGGCGATCAGAGCTGCTAGAAGGGCGGCGAGGCGGGCGAGTTTAGCGATGCGCTTCATAGGTTGAAGTCCTTCAGCTGTGCTGCGGGGTCAGGATGTCGGACTCCAGCAGATCGATTTCGGCGACGGTCTCGGCGGCCTCGTTCTCAAGCATGGCGCGCTGCGAGGCGTAATCTTCTTCGGGATATTTTCCGGCTTTGTATTCGAAGTTGAGGTCGCGCAGGTTGTCGTAGAGGACTTCGCGGCGCTCGCGCAGGTACTCGAGGCGGGTTTTTTGGTGCTGGGCTTCGACGTTGCGCTCCGGCCAGAAGACGTAGAGGAAGGCGGCGAGGAGGAGGAGGGCGCAGGCGGCTGTTGTCATAGGGACACCGGCCAGAGTTTGGAGTTTAGAGTTTGGAGTTTAGAAAGACCCGTCGCCCTCATACCTCGGTCTCCTTGCGGATACGGTCGCGGAGGTCGTTGGAGGCGGGGTCATTTTCGACGGCGGGCATGGCTACAGTGCGCAGGCGCCATTTCTTGACGAGCAGAAAGGTGCCGGCTAGGCCGAGTATAAGCAGCGCGGGCGGCATGACCCAGGCAACGATGTTGAACTTCGTGAGCATGGGTGAGGCGAGCGCGGTAGGGCCGTATTTGTCCTGGAAGGCGACGAAGATGGCGTTGTCGCTGGTGCCCGTGTCGATGGCGGCGCGGAGCTCGCCGAGCATGCGGTCGGAATCGGGGCAGCCGACGTGGTTGCATTCGATGAGAATCTCGGAGCAGCCGCAGATGCACATGAGCTTGTGGCCGAGGTTTTGGTAGCGGGCTTCGGTGTCGGCGGCGCCGAGGGTGATAACGCTCAGGACGATGACGAGGGGGAGGATGAGGTAGCGGAGGGCAGCCGGGGCTAAAGCCCCGGTATTTTTTCGCGGCTGATTCCACGGCCTGAAGGCCGTGGAATCTACCGTTCGTGCCGCTTGCGCGGCACTCGATGTAGCGGGGCGGTGAGGCGGTGTTGCTTCTATGCCGTGTTGCTTTCGCGATGAAAATAGGTGGCGCATCAGTTCCCTGCCCTTCCGGCGGCTATGGGTTCGGCGGGGACGGTCACGCGAAGGCGCTGGGCGGCGATGGCGGCGCTCATGTTGGGCACGAGCGCGATGCCGGTGCCAAGAATGGTGACGATAAGGCCGATCCAGATCCACGAGACGAGGGGATTGAGGAAGGCTTTGATAACCGGCTGGCCGGTTGCCGGATCTTTGCCGGCGTAGATGACGTAAAGGTCTTCGATGAGCGTGGAGTGGTTGGCGACCATGGTGGCGGGCTGGCCGTTGGGCTGGTAGTTGCGCAGCTCGGGCGAGAGCTTCGTCACGAGGCGATCGCCGCGATAGACGTTGAGGAGCGCGAACTCGGTGTCGTACTCGGGATTCGAATCCTGGGAGAAGTCCTCGCACTCGACGCGATAAGGGCCGAGGAGGAAGCTCTCCTTGTAGTTCATGGTCTGCTCGTGGCTCTGATTGAAAGCCTGGCCTCCGATGCCAATGAAGATGAGCACGATGCCGAAGTGGACGATGTAGCCGCCGTAGCGGCG
>CAZHTJ010000182.1:0-4231 GCA_964535525.1 uncultured Acidobacterium sp.
GCACGACTGAAGTCGTGCCCCTTCACGTTTCCGTACCGGCTCACCGCACAGTGCAATACCGGCATAGGCCGGAATCCAAGTGCCTGCATCGGGCCGTATCACCGGCTATCTGGAAGTTTGGAGCGGACCGGTGCGGCAAAGCACCGCGGATCCCTCCGCTGCGCGTCGGGATGACCGTCTTATGGTTGCTGCTTTGCGCTTTCCTGGCGGAGGGCGTGGACTACTACGCGGAGCATTTCTTCTTCGGGGGCGGGTTTGCCGGTCCAGATTTCGAACTGGCGTGCGCCCTGGTGGACGAACATTTCTACGCCGGTGATGACGGGAAGGCCTTTTTCGCGGGCCATGCGGATCAGCGGCGTGTCGATGGGGTTGTAGACCAGGTCGAAGACTAAACGCGTGTTCAGCTCTTTCGGCTCGAGGAGCGACGCGGGCTTGACGCCGCGCATACCGACGGGCGTCGTATTAATAATCACGTCGAAATTCGACTTGACGATTTGCTCGCGTCGGATGGTTTTTGCTTTGGCCTGGCGGGCGAGTTTTTTCGCGGTCTCGGCGGTGCGATTCCAGATGAAAACTTCAGCGCCTTTTTCGACGAGGCCGAAGACGGCTGCGCGACCGGCTCCGCCTGCGCCGAGGACGAGGATCTTAGCGCCCTTCAGAGGGAGGCGGCGTTCGAGCGGACGGATGATGGCGGCGACGTCGGTGTTGAAGCCGTAGAGCTTGCCATCCTGCGAGCGGACGACGGTGTTACAGGCGCCGATCTTTTGCGAGAGCGCATCGGTTTTTGCGAGGTGCTTGATGATCTCGGTTTTGAAGGGCATGGTGATGGCGAGGCCCTGCAGCGGGACTTCGCGTGTGAGCGTGAGCAGATCGTTGATACGCGTGGTTTGGAGCGGGAGGAAAACGCCGTTCACCGTTTCGCGGCGGAAGGCGATGTTGTGCATCAGCGGGGAGAGCGAGTGGCGCACAGGATTGCCGGCGACTCCGTAGACTTTGGTGGAGGCGTCGATGTGGTCGATGCGCCAGGTTTCGCGCAGGGTGCGCGCTTCGATTTGTCCGGGGCCGGTTTCTTCTCCGGCGTGCGCCGCGGCAAAGGTGAAGACGGAGCCGGCGCGCAGGCCGAGGACGCGGCTGATGGTGCCTTGCTCGCCCATGGAGATGCCGATGAGGTTGGCTTCGTCGCGACGGCGATCGAGGAAGCGCATCATGGTGACGTTGTCGGCGAGGGTTTTCGCGGTGGCAACGATCTTGATGAACTCGGGCTGGAAGGGAAGGATGCGGTCGAAGATGGCGTCGAGGTTTTTCGTGCTCTCGAAGTCGTGATAGCTGATGATGAGCGCGGCGCCACAGGAGCGCAGTTTCCTGAGTTGCGCGGGCTTGGTGTGCTCGGCGGTTTGCAACTCGATGTCGATGAGATGACAGCCGGCGGTGGCGGCTTTCTCAAGAATCTCAAGCTCAGCGTTGATGGTGCCTTTGAATTTTCCGCCGGTCGATGCGCGACGGCAAGTGGCGATGGCGGTGACTTCGCCGCGCTCGTAGAGGAACTGCTTCAGCCTGGGAAGGACGGCTGCGGGATTGGGAAGATAGTCGAGGCGAAATTCGACGAAATGATCTTCGCGAACGATGTTCTCGGCATTCTGCATCATGTCGGCGGGAGAGGAGCCGGTGATAGCGACGCAGATTTTTCCGATACGGGAGCGGATGAAATGGGTGGAGGCGACGGCGGGTCCTTCGCGAACCGGGTTGCCGTTTGTGGGGGCGGGAACGGCCCGCGGCCCCGGCGTGATGGGGCGGGGCGTGGAGGCCTTAGCGTCGGGTTTTGGGCCGCCGTCGCGTGGGGGTGCGGCGCGCAGGACGGCAGTGGCTGATTTCATACCCGCAATTGACGCATATTAAAGAGGTTTGCGCTGCGATGCAACAACTAATGCGCGTCCGGGACGGAGTTTGACGTGAGATGAACACGGGAAGGACGGCGACGGTGCGCGCCGGGGTTGGGATTTCCTCAAGTAATGGCGATAAGTATTTTTAAATGAGAGACATCAATCGGCACCACCCAGAGGTAATGGGCCGAGGGGGCGTATGCTACACTCTCCGCACTCTGGTAACGTGACCATGAAACTCACTCTCATCGTCGCAGCCGGGCTCCTATTTGCGCAGGCTGCACCCTCCGATCCGTACGCACCGCTCCGCCTTTATGACGGCCCGTGGACGGTAACAATGCATGATGCCTCGTCGGGGAAAACGAGCACGGACTCGCTGCTGAACGCGTGCAGGCTCCTCAAGCCTTATTACGTCTGCCAGCAAACGGTGAACGGGAAGGCGGGGGCACTGGTGGTTTTTATTCCGACAGAGAAGCCTGGCGAATACCACACGCAGAATGTGCTGCCGGAGGGATGGGCGAGCGGGCGGGGGGATCTGATCATCGAGGGCGGGCACTGGACCTACCTGGGCCACGACGATGAAAACGGGAAGACGACGTGGTATCGCACGGTGAACGATTTCACGGGGACGGATCGGATTCACTTCGAGTCGTCGCAGTCGCCGGACGGCAAGACGTGGACGGTGATGCACTCGGGTGATGAGGTGCGGGGGGCTTCGTCAAACCCGTGAGGCACTAAGGCCAGTCCTGGGCGCCATGGAAGACGCGGGAAATCTCAATCGCGTGCCGCCTCACCCGGTAGACGACGATATAAGGCAAGGGCGGAAATGTAAGCTCACGCCATCCGGCCATGCGGCGGCTGATTCATCCAGGGTTGGGAGAGTCGCGGAGGCGAGCGCACTCGTCATCGTTCGGGCAATGCGGCGGGCGGCTTCGGGATTGTCGCGATCAATCCACTCGCAGATATGCTCCAAATCTTCGGCGGCGGGAGTGGACCAACGGACTTGGGTCAGGGGCGCAGAAACCGTTCCAGCCGCTGGCCAACCTGCTCATGCGTGAGGTACTCGCTGCGATCTAATGCTTCCTCACCGCGTTTGACGGCGTCAACGAAGCGGCTCTCCTCGTCGAAATACCGCGCCACAACTTGCTGTACGAGCTCGTCGGGTTTGCGGCCCTGCTGAGCGGCGGATTGCGCCAGCCTCGCCTCCTGCTCGGGCGTGAAATGCACTTCCATGATTTTCAAGGTACGTCAAAAATGTGAGGGAGGGCAATACTCGCACATCCGCGACCTTTAGAATGGCAGACGGGTGCGATGAAAAAGATACGAGTTGGGATTTTGTTTGGTGGGCGGAGCGGCGAGCACGAGGTTTCGCTGCTGTCGGCGGCTTCGGTGCTCGGGGCGATTAATCGCAACAAATATGATGTGATGCCGATTGGGATCACGAAGGAGGGCCGCTGGGTGACGGCCGGCCATGCAGAGCGGCTGCTGGGCTCGGGCGAAGGCGGGAAGCATTTGCGCGCGGGCGATCCCGATGCAACGGGGCCTGCAGCGGTGCTGCGCAGGGGTGAGTCGCTGCTGGTGCCGCCGATGCCGAGCGAGGTTATGGAGCCGTTTGAGCGCGACGCCGGAGAGGTAACGACGTCGGGGCGGGAGCAGGTGCTGAGCGTCGATGTGATTTTTCCGGTGCTGCATGGGACGTTCGGCGAGGACGGAACGATTCAGGGGCTGTTCGAGCTGGCGGGTCTGGCGTACGTGGGATCGGGCGTGCTGGGGTCGGCGGCGGGCATGGACAAGGATGCGATGAAGCGGCTGTTCGCATCGGTGAAGCTGCCCATGGTGAAGTGGGTGACGTTTCTGCGCGGCGAGTGGGAGAAGAGTCCGAAGAAAGTGCGGGCGAAGATTGAGGCGGCGCTCAAGTATCCGGTGTTCGTGAAGCCGGCGAACCTGGGATCGTCGGTGGGGATTACGAAGGCGCATAACGCGAAGGAGCTCGGGCCGGCGATTGAGATGGCGGCGCAGTTCGATCGGAAAATTGTGGTGGAGCAGGGCGTCGGTGGCAAGAACGGCAAGGCGCGCGAGCTGGAGGTTGCGGTGCTGGGTAACGATGCGCCCGAGGCTTCGGTAGTAGGCGAGGTGGTTCCCGGCAAGGAGTTTTACGACTACGAGGCGAAGTATCTGAGCGAGGGATCGGACCTGATTGTTCCGGCGAAGCTGACCAGGGAGCAGACGAAGCAGGTGCGCGCGATGGCGGTGGCTGCGTTCCAGGCGTGCGACTGCGCGGGACTGGCACGCGTCGACTTCCTGATGGAGCCAGGAAAATCCGGACGCATCTACGTGAACGAGATCAACAC
>CAZHTJ010000183.1:0-4214 GCA_964535525.1 uncultured Acidobacterium sp.
TGCTCTACGGAGCCGCCGTCGCCGGAGGCATTCCCGTCATCCCCGGCCTCCAGCAAGGCCTCGCCGGCGATCGCATCACCCGCATCGAAGCCATCCTCAACGGCACCTGCAACTTCATTCTCAGCAGCATGGAAGCAGGCGCCGCCTTTGCCGACGTGCTCCGCGAAGCACAGCAACTCGGTTACGCCGAAGCCAATCCGAGCGAAGACGTCGACGGCTATGACGCCCGCGCCAAACTCGTCATTCTCTCCCGCATCGCCCTCCGTTCCGACATCGACGTCGAATCCGTCGCCTGCCGCTCCATCACAGAGGTCGAGGCCGTCGACCTCGTCTACGCGCGCGACCTTAACTGCACCATCCGCCAAATCTCCAAAGCCGAGCTGCGCCCCAACGGAATCTCTGCGGGCGTCTCCGCCACCGTCGGCCCCATGCTCGTCCCGCTGCGTTCCCCCTTCGCCTGGTCGCGCGGCACCGAGAACATGGTTCTCCTCAGCGGAAAATATGGCGGCGACGTAGTCTTCTCCGGCCACGGAGCGGGCGGCAACCCCACCGCCGTCGCCGTTGTCTCCGACCTCATTTCGCTCGCGCACGGATCCAAAGTCGCCGACCTGCCCAGCCGCGCCGCTCAGGTTAGCGGCGAGTTCGAGGTCCGCCACTACATCCGCTTCGTCGTGCAGGACCGCCCCGGCATCGTCGCGGAAATCGCCGGCGCCCTCGCCTCCGAGAAGATCAACATCGACGCGCTTTTCCAGCGCACCGGCTACGAGAAGGGCAACCTTCCCTTCGTCGTCACCGTCGAGCCCTGCGCCGCCTCAGCCCTGCGCCGCGCCATCGACCGCATCGCGCACGCAGGCTGGCTCGCTCAGCCGCCCCTCGACATGCCTATCCTTGGTGAGTGAAGAAGGGCGAGTGAAGAAGGGCGAATGAATTCCTGGCGAGTAAAAACGTGACTTTTCCCACCATCATGGCCGCCCTCACCACGCTGCTCACTTTCGCCGGAATCGGCTACTACCTCATCGCCATCTGGAGCGCCCGCGCCTTCCTCCGCAGCCCCCGCTTCCCTGCTGGATTCGCGCCCCCCGTCAGCATCCTCAAGCCCCTCCACGGACTCGATCCCGGCATGGCCGAAGCCTTCGCCAGCCACTGCCAACAAAATTATTCCGGCGAATACGAAATCCTCTTCGGAGTCTCGCGCCTCGACGATCCTGCCGCCGCCGTAGTCCAACAGCTACAAGTGGACTTCCCCGAGCGCACAATTCGCCTCATCCAAACGCCCCAGGTCCTCGGTCCTAACGGCAAAGTCAGCAACCTCGCGCAGCTCGTGCCTCACGCCCGCTTCGAACACATCATCTTCAACGATTCCGACATTCGCGTTGGCCCCAACTATCTCGCGCATGTCCTCGCGCCTTTCGCCCCGGCCGGCAACAAGAAGCAAACCGGCCTCGTCACCGCGCTCTACCGCGGCCTCGCCCACCAGACCCTCGGCTCCAAGCTCGAAGCCCTCGGCATCTCCACCGACTTCGTGCCCGGTGTGCTCACCTCGCGTTTCATCGAGCGCGGCCTCCACTTTGGACTCGGCTCAACCTTGGCCGTCTCCCGCACTGCGCTCAACGCTATCGGCGGGCTCCGAACCCTCGCCGACTACCTCGCCGACGACTACGAACTCGGAGCCCGCATCGACGCCGCCGGCTTCCACGTCGAGCTCATCAACGAAATCGTCGAGACTCACGTTCCCGCGTGGAGCCTCTCCGGCTATCTGCATCATCAGCTACGTTGGGCACGCGCCATGCGCGATTCACGACGCGCCGGCTATGCGGGCCTGATCGTCTCGTACGGCCTCGCCTGGGCCGTCCTCAACCTCATCGCCTCCGGCCTCAGCCTTCCCGCCTTCGCCCTCTTCACCATGGCACTGCTGTTTCGCGTCACCCTCGCGCTCGGCGTCGGCGTCGGCATCCTCGGCGACCGCCAGGTTCTGCGCGACCTCTGGCTCATGCTCCCGCGCGATCTCATGGCCCTCGCCGTCTGGGCGTGGAGCTACGCCTCCGACGCCATAGCATGGCGCGATGAGCGCTTTCTGCTGAGAAAAGGAAAGCTGGTCAAGGTAGACGCGAAGGAAGCCTTCGTCGAAAGTGCTCAGGTCGCCCCTTAAAGGGCTATACAAGCAGACTGCAACCCCGTCTCATATATAGTTGAGCCGAGTTTTTGGGTGATCCTACGGTTGCTCCTGTGACCAATACGCATGGAAGGAAAATATGACGGGAGATGGCAAATGAAGTTCTTCGCGGCTATGCTGGTGCTGGCCACTTCGGTCAGCTTGTTCTCGCAGGGTACGACTAATCAGACTTTCCTCATCGATCCGTCGAAGCCTTATGTGTTTCTGGAATTCGATCATCTTGGGAATCGCAAGCCGATCGAGCAGGACGAAAGCAATATTGGCATTTGGCTGCGCGTTGTCAATAATTGCAGCTTGCCAATCATCCTAACGGGCTTTGACGGCTCGCCCGGGGAGCCCGGGGTCGTTCTCCTCGATGAAGTAGTCGACAATGAACCGGTATTAGAAATCATAGCTTCTTCTCCTAAAATCCTTACGAGCACAGAGGCGGCGGACGATGCTCAAAGCCGATCGGATGACTCAAACAGAGATTTACGAGCGAAGGAAGCGAAGAAACCACACGGTTACATCGCGGAGCTTCCAGGAGTGTATCGAGTGCTTCCGGGGACAGATCTGCTATTTAGCATTCCCCGGAATCACGTGAGTGATAAATGGTATATGCGAGTCAGCTTCACCTTTGATCTGGACAAGTCTTCCCTTGCCAGAGGCCCTTTCACCTATCTTCCCTTCCGGGAGTGTGACATTCCGAAGGCGCGAAGGTGACACAGCGAAGCCATAATCAGGCGGGCTACGCGGGCAGACTACACAAACGAACTCCGCCCTCAGTGCGAAGGCGGCACATACTCCTTCGGCAGCGCTGCCCCCTCACCAAAGAAAAACTGATCCATCTGCTCCACCAAAAACTCCTGCGCCTGCGGAGTCCACGGCTGCAGGCGGTACTCGTTCAGCAGCATCTTCTGCCGCTCCACCCACTCCTGCCACGCCTTTTTCGAAACATTGTTGTACACCTTGTTCCCAAAATCGCTGTCGAAGGGCGCCTCGTCCAGCCCCTCCAGCTCCTGCTTGTAGCGTGCGCAAAAAACCATGTGCGGCATCAGTGTCTCTCTCTCGCCATATTGTAACGACTTCCCGGCCAATACAGCGCTGGCGATCCCCGCTCGGGAAGCATATAAAGAGATCAGGCGATGATCGATACCGGGCTACGTCCCGTCCCCCAGACGGGTCGGGTTTTCAGAGAAAGAACAACCCTGCCAGGCCGAATCCTCTGGGCGATTCTTCTCACCGTCTCGCTTCTCGCCGCCGCCCCGCGCATCGCATCGGCCCAATCCGCTGAAGAAATCGTCCGCAAGGTCGTCCACAACGAACTCGACGCCGACTTCAACGACCACACCGCCTGGATGTATCGCGACGCCTACAAGTCCCCCGAAAAAAACATCGTCAAGCTCGTCATCGAAACCCAGCAGGGCAATCTGTCCGAGATCGTCGAGGACGCCGGACGCCCTCCCAGCCCCGAGGAGCACCAGAGCGACCTCGACCACATGCAGCAAATCGTTACCGACCCGGCCCTGCGCGCCCGCATGAAAAAGAACGAACAACACGACGGCGAGCAGGCCCGTGACATGATGACCATGCTCCCCAACGCCTTTGTCTGGCATGTCATCGATCACGCCAACGGAGACATCACGCTCTCCTTCCATCCCGCTCCGTCGTTTTCACCCGACAGCATGAACGCCAAAGTGCTCGCCGCCATGTCCGGAATCCTGGTCGTCGACGAGCGTGCCATGCGCCTCAAAAAACTCTCGGGCCATCTCGATCACGATGTGGTCTTCGGCTGGGGTCTCTTTGGCCGCATCAACTCCGGCGGCACTTTTGAAATCGTTCGTCAGGACGTCGGATTCGGCAGCTGGCAAATCACCCAGACCCACGTCCACATCTCCGGCCACGCCCTCTTCTTCAAATCCATCGGCGATCAGGAAGACGAGGTCACCAGCAACTATTGCCGCACCCCCGACGGCGTCGATCTAAATAAAGCCGCGCAAATGCTTCGCAACGGCGATGTCGCCCGTCAGCTACACGTCGAGACCCACCTCGGCGCCTGACC
>CAZHTJ010000184.1:0-4185 GCA_964535525.1 uncultured Acidobacterium sp.
TGATGGCCCAGGCTTCGAGATAGCCCATGGACGCGCCGATGAGGGCGACGAGGAAACCGATCATGAGGGCGCCGAAGTTGGCGCCGGGGGCCATTTCGTTGTACTGCTCGGTAATGGCGAAGATGCCGAAGAGGAGAAGCGCGGTGAGGACGATTTCGTCGCCGAAGGCGTGCAGCGGAGTGATGACGGCGGCGGGGTGGGTGAAGAAGACTCCGGCAGCGCCACCGGCAGCGCGGGTGAGGTGGTGGTCGAGGTTGAACTGGTCGATGACGGGGGAGTAGAGGAGATAGACGACGCATGCGCCGAGGCATGCGCCGATGGTTTGGGCGAGGCAGTAGGGGGCGACGTTTTTCCAGGGGAATTTGCGGTAGAGGGCGAGGGCGAGAGTGACGGCGGGGTTGGCATGGCAACCGCTGATGGAGCCGGTGGTATAGATGGCGATGGCGACGGCGAGTCCCCAGGCGATGCAGACGCCCCAGTAGGCGTGCTGGTAGGGGCTGGGGTCGTAGAGAGAGTACATGGCGGCGACGGAGTCGCCGAAGGCGATGATGATGAACATGGCGACGGCTTCAGAGAGGAGCGCGCCGGCGAATTGCCTGTTCATGGTGTCCTCACGGGAGTGCAGGGACATATTACGACAGGGCTGAGGGTATGGGCGCAGGGCACAGAAAACGCATGCACCGGCGATTGCCTGGCCGATATGTAACTGACACCGTGACGAAATACGAGATCATGTGACAGTGACGATTGCATATTCTGCCGGTTCGGTCAGCGCGGGGAGTTTATGCCGCGGTCGAATTCGCGCAGGGCGCGAAGAGTGGTGCGGGCTGCGCCGGAGTCGATGGCTTCGGCCGCGCGGGCGAGGCCGTCGCGAAGATCGGCGGCGATGCCGATGGCTTCGAGGGCCGCGGCGGCATTGAGCAGGACAACGTCGCGCTTCGGTCCGGACTCGGCGCCGGTAAGAATCGCTTCGAGGATGATGGCGTTCGATTGCGGTGTATCGCCACCCTGGAGTTCGTCGAGGCCGGCGGGGGCCAGGCCAACGTCCTGCGGACAGAGGAGAGCGCGGATGGGATGAGGGGCGTCGTGGTCGGCGAGGGCGCGGACGATGATGGTGTCGGTGGGGGAGAGCGCGATTTCGTCGATGCCATTGTGGGCGTGGACGACGCGGCCGAATCGGATACCAAGCTGGGCCATGGCTCCGGCGACCACTTCGAGTTTTGCGGGCGAATAGACGCCCATGATCTGCGCGGGAGCGCCGGCCGGATTGGTAAGCGGGCCGGCGAGATTGAAGATGGTGCGAAAGCCGAGAGCGCGGCGCACGGGCTGGACACGCTTCATGGCCGGATGGAGCGCGGGAGCGTAGAGGAAGGTGAAGCCGGTGGCGCGAAGGCAGTCGGCGGACTGTTGCGGCGTGAGGGCGACGGGAACGCCCATGGCTTCGAGGACATCGGCGGATCCGCATTTGGAGGTGATACCGCGGTTGCCGTGCTTGGCGACTTTGGCTCCGGCGGCTGCGGCAACGAGCGCGGCTCCGGTGGAGATGTTGAAGGTGCCAAGGCCATCGCCGCCGGTGCCGCAGGTATCGACAAGAGCGGCGCGCTCATCGGCGGTAAGAGGGATGGGAACGGAGAGCGCGCGCATGGCCTGGGCGAATCCGGTGAGTTCGTCGATGGTTTCGCCGCGGAAGGCGAGCGCGGTGAGGAGCGCGCCGATCTCGAAGTCACTGCCGGCGTCGGGTTCGCCGGTGAGGATTGCTTTGAGCGCGTCGCGAGCCTCTTCGCGGGATAGAGGGCGGTGCTCTTCGGCGATTTGTTGGAGAAGGGCCTGGAGCGCGGGCATTACGGGTGATCCCATGCTACTCGACAGGCGCGGGCAGCGGGTTTCGGAGGCGGCTCGTTAAAATTGCGAGCCGCCTCGTCGCAGGTTCGCGGATCAGTCTCCGGCGGAGGTACCGGGCAGCGGCTCGTATTCCGGCTTGGCGGGAACCGCATGAGACTCGGGAGACTTCTTCTCGGCGAAGAAGTTGTGGTAGATGAGGCCAGCGAGGAGCGCGCCTGCAATGGGCGCCAGCCAGAAGAGCCAGAGTTGCGAGAGGGCCCATCCACGGACGAAGAGAGCCGGACCGGTGCTGCGCGCTGGGTTGACGGAGAGGTTAGTGACGGGGATGCCAATGAGATGGATGAGGGTGAGGCCGAGTCCGATGGCGATGGGCGCGAATCCTTTGGGCGCGCGGACGTCGGTTGAGCCGAGGATGATGAGGAGGAAGAAGAAGGTCAGGACCATTTCCGCGACGAAGCAGGATTGCAGATTGTAGAGTCCCGGGGAATGGGCGCCGTAGCCATTGGCGGCGAAATTGCCGAGCACGAAACCGGGCTTGCCACGGGCAATGACGAGCAGAGCGGCTGCGCCAACGAATCCGCCGAAGACCTGGGCAATGACGTAAGGCAGCAGATGGGCGAGCGGGAAGCGGCGTCCGACGACCAGGCCGACGGAGACGGCGGGGTTGAGGTGGCATCCGGAGATGTGGCCGATGGCATAGGCCATGGTGAGCACGGTGAGGCCGAAGGCGAGCGCGACGCCGGCGAAGCCGATGCCGAGGCCTGGAAAAGCGGCGGCAAGAACAGCGGAGCCGCATCCGCCGAAGACCAGCCATGCGGTGCCGAAGAATTCGGCGAAGAGACTTTTGCTGAGATTCATCTTTCCCTCCTGAGGAAACTGAAAAGCAATCGCAACTGCCGGTGGCGGCAGCAAGGAAACAACAACGTGGCCCGAGGGAGGAAACGACTGGACTGGAGGAGAGCGCCAGTGTAGCGCATGGAGACGATCTTCAGCGGAAGGAATTGCGGGTTCGAGGCGATGTGGTTAACAGGTTTGCCGGTGCGAGATGCGTTCGCTACACTGATCATTCTGCTTTGGCGGGATTGGCTCGCGCAGAAATGCGCGGCCGAGGAGAACGAGGTCGGCGCCAAGTTGACATTGATTCCTTCTGGACTTAATTGTGTCGATTTGTTTTGAAAACCAGGGAGGGTCCGATTAATCCTTCGAGAACCTTCCCTCAGCGGCTGAAGCCGGTTTTTCTCATTCATCTTGGCGGCACGGCTGAAGCCGTGCCCTTTCAAGACAGCAGCTCAATCGGAGTTACCGAATTTGTGTTGATTTCTTCTGAAGACCTTATATGAAAATTCACGAATATCAGGCGAAAGACATTCTGGCGAAGTATGGCGTGGCGGTTCCGCACGGCGAGGTCGCGAACACGCTGGATGAGGCGCTGGAGGTTGCGAGACGTCTGTTCAGTGGCGGCGCGAAGGGCGTGGTGGTGAAGGCGCAGATTCACGCGGGCGGGCGCGGCAAGGGTGGCGGCGTGAAGGTCGCGAAGACCATCGATGAGGCGCAGTTGTATGCGGAGCAGATTCTGGGCATGCAGCTGGTGACGCACCAGACGGGTCCGCTGGGGCAGAAGGTGCAGCGGCTGCTGATCGAGGAGACGGCGGCGATCGATCGGGAGCTGTACCTGGGGATCGTGCTGGATCGGGCGGCGGCGAAGCTGGTGTTTATGGCGTCGCAGGCGGGGGGGATGGAGATCGAGGAGGTCGCGGCGAAAGATCCGAAGGCGATCTATAAGGCGTACATCGATCCGAGGGTCGGGTTCCAGCCCTACCAGGCGCGGGAGCTGGCGTTTGCACTGGGGCTGAAGCCTGCGCAGATTGCCGACGCGGTGAAGTTCATGATGGGGATCTACCGGGCCTACATCGACACGGATGCTTCGCTGCTGGAGATCAATCCATTCATCACGACGAAGGACGACAAGCTGTTTGCGCTGGACTGCAAGATCAACTTCGATGACAACGCGATGTTCCGGCACCGGGATTTGAAGGAGCTGCGCGATGTGGCGGAGGAGGATCCGCTGGAGGTGGAGGCGTCGAAGTTCGCGCTGAACTACATCAAGCTGGACGGCAACATCGCGTGCATGGTGAACGGCGCCGGCCTCGCGATGGCGACGATGGACATCATCCAGTACGCGGGCGGGATGCCGGCGAATTTTCTGGATGTGGGCGGGGGCGCGAATCAGCAGCAGATTGAGCACGCGTTTGAGATTCTGCTGTCGGACAAGGGAGTGCAGGCGGTGTTCATCAATATCTTTGGTGGAATTTTGCGGGTGGATACGCTGGCAAGCGGAGTGGT
>CAZHTJ010000185.1:0-4184 GCA_964535525.1 uncultured Acidobacterium sp.
TTGATCTGCACGACCTGGCCGAGGACATCGAACTCGGCGCATTTTTCGACGAGGACCTGGGCGGAGGCGCGTAGCTCGTCTTCCTTTACCGGCGAAGGATCGTCGCTGCGATGGAGGAGGGTACTGGGGGGAAGACGGAATCCTGAAACATTTTTGGGGGCGACGGTGATCGTGCGCAGTTCGGTGTCGGCACGCTCACCGATGGACGGTGCGGGCGGCGTGGGAGGAACTTCGCGTTTGGCGACGAGCTGTGGGCGCGGCGGCGCTGCGGCAGGCGGCGCGGCGGGAGGCGCGGCGGCTACGGTGCGCGGGACTTGATCCCAAAGACCGGCCGAGGTGGGAGCGGCGCTGGCGGACGCTGGAGTGAGGGTTTCGGCAAAACCGTACTGGCGGTGCGGGGTCTCGGTGCGGTCTTCTTCGACAACGACGGGAGGCGCGGTCTGACCGGACTTCGCGGCTTTTTCGGCTGCTTGGCGTGCTTTCTGCAATTCTTTTTCGCGGATCTTGTCGAGACGGACGGCGGCTTTGAGTTCCCGCTGCTGCGCGCGGTTGCGGCGCCAGTTGATGAAGCGGTCGCGCCAAGCCATGAGAAACGCGAGTTTGATGCCGAGCCATTCGCGCGCGGTGTTGAAGCTGAAGGTGGTGGAGAGGTAGACGGCGGCGGCGACCAGCGTGATGGTGACGATGAGGGCGCCGGGGTAGTTGAGGAAGCGCACGAGGAAGTCGGTGACGAGGCGGCCGGTGATTCCGGCGACGGGCAGACCGTAAAGAAAGGTCGGATGGCCCGGGAAGAGCGCGAAGAGCGCTGGCGCGAAAAGAAGGGTAAGGACGATGCCGATGACTTTGAAGCCGGGCGAGCTTGCGGGGCGGGAGAGCATCCAGGTCCAGCCGAGGGCGGCGAGGAGGATAGGCAGGATGAAGGCGGAGATGCCTTCGATCTGGAGGATGAGGTCGCTGATCCATGCGCCAGCGGGGCCGATCCAGTTGCGGATGGGGGCGGAGCTGATGGTGTTCAGCGAGGAATCAGTGGGGTGGTACGAAACCAGGGAGAGAAAAAGGAGGGCAGCTGAGGCGAGGACCAGCAGGCCGATCAGCTCATTGAGCCGGCGGTTGCGGGTCGGGGTCAGGACCAGGCGGACGGGTTTCATGGGCAGACAGATCGCGATTCGTCGAACCGGTAAGTGGCCGGCGAAAACGGCTGAACTGCCAGAGCAGAACTATTATCCCAGATGGGGGAGATTGAGGGGGAGAAAACGCGGAGGGGAATCGAGGTGGGTATGGAGGAAACCAAGTGCAGGTTTCAGGTTGCAGGTTGCAGGGAGAGTCTCCGATACCTTGCTCAGTTTGTCATGAAGCGACCGCCGAAGAGGAGCAAAGCGGCTCCAAGGAGCAGGCGGTAGACGGCGAACAGGACGAAGCCGTGGCCGCGGACCCACTGGAGGAACCACTCGACGACGCCGAGCGCGACGAAGAAGGAGATGACGAAGCCGATGATGAGGACCCACCAGCCGTGGGCATCCATGACGACGGGGGCGAGTGAGGAGTGGAGGCCGGAAGCCGCACCGGGCTTGTTCCAGGTGAGGATGTGGAAGCCGGGCCACAGGCTCTTGACAAGATCGTAAAGGGTAGCAGCGAACATGGTTGGGATGGAGACGAGGAAGCTGAATTCGAGGGCGGCGGAGCGGGTCATGCCGGCGACCTGGCCGGCGGCGATGGTGGACATGGAACGCGAGGTTCCGGGAAAAACGGCGGAGGCGACCTGACAGAGGCCGATCCAGATGGCCTGCGGGAGCGTCATCTGCTCGACATCGGTGACAGTGGCGTCGTGGCGGACGGACCAGGCGTCGACGATCCACATGACGATGCCGCCGATGATGAGCGCGAAGGCAATGGCGCGGAGGCTCTCGAGATGCGCGCCGATGACGTTGGTGAGCAGCAGCGAGGGGATGGCGGTGCAGATGAAGGCGACGAGGGTAAGGGTGAGGGGATGGTTGCGGACGGTGTGCTTGCCATCTTCGCCCTGGGGGAAGGTGCGAATGAATTCGATGATGCGGCCGGCGAAAAGGAGGGTGAGGGCGAGGATGGCGCCGAGTTGGATGACGATGGTGTACATCTTCCAGTAGGGGTCATTGAGGCCGATGTCGAAGAGCGCTTCGCCGATGCGCAGGTGTGCTGTGGAGCTGACGGGCAGGAATTCGGTGAGGCCCTCGATGATCCCGAGCAGTACAGAGACCACGTAGTCGTTCAATCTTGCTCCGACCTGGGGGAAGAACTACAGGGTTGATTCGGAATTTGGTGTTGTCGCTGCTGTAATCCGATGCAACCTATATAGCAGAGTTGCGACGCGGGCTGCGTGAGAAGACTGCGGATATTTGTGGCGCAGGGTGCCTGGGTGGATAACGTTCGCCGGTCGGGCGCCAGGAAGGGGTAAAGACGTTCTTTAGCCGGATGAGGGGATAGCAACTTGCAAACCACCCCTCGGTGGCTAAAGCAAATATTTTCTCAGCCCTCCCGGAACAGCTGAAAGCTGTGCCCCTTCAAAACTGCGGCTTTTGCGGCCCCAGCAGGACGTGTCCGTTCAAAAACGCCCGCGTTATTCGCGGCTGGAGCCGTAGACGGGGATGCCCTGGTCGATTTTGTACACGAGGCTGGCCGCGCGGGCGGTGTAAGCGGACTGGGGGTATTTCTGCTGAAGGCGATCGAAGATGGCTTTGGCGTGGCCGTGGTCTTCGTCGGCGCGCTTGCCATCGTTGTCGGCGGACCACATGTCTCCGGCGGCGGCCTGACGCCAGATGGCGTCGTAAAGGGCTTCGGCAGCGTTGGGCGAATCGGGATGCTCGTCGACGTATTTCAGGTAGTAATTGGTCTCCTGCTCGGGGCATTTTTCTGAGCCCTGCCAGTCGCCGCAGAGTTTGTTGTCGATGAGGTCGAAGGCGGCCATGTCGGCCCATTTGGTGCCCGAGAAATACTTGATGACCTTACGCATTTCGTCTTCATCCATCTGCTCGCGGAGGTAATTTTCTTTTTCGTGCGCAGAAGGAAGGGACGAGGCGTCGACTTTCTGAATCTGCCAGCGGATGTCGGCGGCACGATACATGGCTTCGGGCAGCCAGGGCGATTGCGGGTACATGGTGACGATGCGGCGGTAGAGGAGGCGCGCTTCCTGGGCGAGGTGCGGAGGCGGGTCGGGCACGGCGGCCTGCTGCTCAAGGTTATCGGCGGCGCCGAAAAGGACGAGGTCGCCGTGAGGCGTGTTGGTATCGACAACGCCCTTGTCGATGATCCAGCCGGATATTGGCTGGGCCTGTCCCTCGTTGCCGAAAACCGGGACATCGGCCTGGCGAGTATCGGGCGCATCGGTGTTGGCGAAGACGCGCAGCCATTTGCCGTTGCGTTCGGCCACCACCAGCTCGCGGCCCGGCTGGATGGTGGAGATAGGGCCGGCGGAATCGTCGGGATTGGCGTAGAGGTTGGCCTCGCGGACCATGGTGGCGAGGGTGCCGTTGCGTGGCATTTTCGGCGCCGGCATGGGTTTTTGTGCACTGGCTGCGGGGGCGATGAGAGAGACGAACAGGAGAGGGATCAGAAAACGCATCACGAAGATAGGACGAGGAGAAGGGTCGATTCGTCTCACGGGGATCGCCTTCACTGTGGGTCTTTCTCGGCCAGGACGGATTCTAAAACTTGCGGTTCGACGTTGCCGCCGCTCATCACGACAACGGCTTCGCGGAAGGGCAGGAGCTGGTCGTGGTGGAACAGGATACCGGCGGCCGAACAGGCTCCGCTGGGCTCCGGTGTCAGGCGGGCGGAGTACAGCAAGATGCGCATAGCGGCGCGGATTTCGGATTCGGTGACGGTGATGATGTCATCGACGTAGGTGCGGATGTGGTCGAAGTTGCGCTCACCGAGGGATTGGGTGCGGAGGCCATCGCAGAAGGTGTGGGTAGTTTTGTCGGCGGGCCAGGTGACGAGGGTGCCGGAACGAAAGCTTTCCTGAGCGTCGGCGGCGAGTTCGGGTTCGACGCCGATGACGCGGACGGCGGGGTTCGAGAGCTTGATGGCGGCGGCGATGCCGCTGAGGAGTCCGCCGCCGGAGACGGGCGAAAGAACGAGGTCGACGGTGGGCAGATCTTCGAGGATTTCGAGGCCGCAGGTGCCCTGGCCGGCGATGATCTGCTCGTCGT
>CAZHTJ010000186.1:0-4173 GCA_964535525.1 uncultured Acidobacterium sp.
TGCTCACCCTCTGCCTCTACGCCGCCATCGGAATCTTCTTCTTCCTCTTTCCCCTCGATCTCATTCAGGTCTGGAAATATTCCGCCACCGCCACCGGCGCGGCCCTGCTTCCGCTCATCCTCCTCGCCTTCCTGCTCTCCCGCTGGTCCGGCGGCCTCGTTGCACGACGCGGACAGCGACTCCCCCTGACCATCGGCCCGCTCGTCGCCGCGCTCGGATTCATCCTCTTCTCCCTTCCCTCAGCACGCGGAAATTACTGGACATCATTTTTCCCCGCCGTGATGGTCCTGGGCCTCGGCATGGCCATCACCGTCGCGCCCCTCACCACTGTCGTCATGAGCGCCGTCCCCGAGGATCGCGTCGGAGCCGCTTCGGGCATCAACAATGCCGTCGCCCGCGTCGCCGGAGTTCTCGCCATCGCCATCCTCGGCGTCGTGATGATCAGGGCCTTCGGCTTCCACCTGACTCGCAGCCTCGCGCACCTGTCGCTGCCCACGCAATTCCTCGCTGAACTACAGAGCAATGAGATCAGACTCGCAGCCCTGCAGGCCCCGGCAGGACTCGACCCCACCACACAAGCCGCTATCACCCATTCAATCGCGGCAGCCTTCGTATTCGGATTCCGAATCGTAATGGCAATCTGCGCAGCCCTTTCCCTCGCCAGCGCAGCCCTCGCCTGGCGGATGATCCCAAAGTCCACTCCCGGCCCCTCGTAAGGTCCACGCCGATCCCTCCGGCTATAGCGCGATCCTCGGACCGCCGCTTCTGCCCGACTCCGGATCGCCCTTCCCCTTGACATTCGACCAGAGCAGGATTTACCTTCAGGTCGAATGACGACTGGAGAGCTGGACAGCCAACTCGAACTCCTGCAGGGCACCCTCGATCTGCTGATCCTGCAGACCCTCGCCTTCGGGCCGGCGCACGGGCATGCCATCGCCCGCATCATTCAGCAACGATCCGATGAAGTGTTGCAGGTGGGGCATGGGTCGCTCTATCCGGCGCTGCAGCGTCTGCTCAAGCAGAAGCTCATCGCCGCCGAAGACGGCCTCTCCGAAAACAACCGCAAGGCCAGGTTTTACCGCCTGACCGCGAAGGGCAGAAAAAAGCTCTCGGCGGAGACGTCGAAATGGCAGCGCTTCTCGAGCGCGATTGCCCGGCTCCTGGCTCCGCTCCCCGATCAGAATTCATAGGCTCTGAAATTCCTGAAAGCCCCGAATTTCCCGAAAGAAGGATTGCGCCATGAACCAGTGGGAAACGCGCAGAAAGCGTTTAGAGGACGAGATGCAGGAACACATCGACCTCGAAACCAAAGAGAACATCGAGGCGGGCATGTCCCCCGTCGAAGCCCGGCAGGCTGCCATCCGCAAGTTTGGCAACATGGCGAGCGCCGCCGACCAGTCGCGCGAAACGTGGGGCGGGCTGTCGCTGGAGCGGCTCTGGCAGGACGTGCGTTTCGCCCTGCGCAGCTTCCGCAAGAATCCCGGCTTCACCGTGGTGGCTCTGCTCTCGCTGATGCTGGGCATCGGGGCCAGCATCGCGTTGTTCAGCGTGGTCTACGGCGTCCTCATCGCGCCATACCCCTATGCCAGGCCCAACCAGATCTGGGCGCCCGCAGTGCTCGGCCCCCATGACGCCGTCCACGGCTGGCACTGGTATTCGCAGCGCGAGATGCAGGAGATTCTAAAGCTCCCGGCGTTTTCCGATGTCATGGCGACCAGCGTCAAGTCCGTCCTGTTGACGGGCGGCGTCAACCCCGAGAATTTCTACGGTGTCTTCCTTACGGGTGGATCCTTCAACTTCCTCGAGGTGAAGCCTCTCCTCGGCCGCACCATCCAGCCCTTCGATATCGGCCCCGGCGGTGAGCCCGCGCCTGTAGTGGTGCTCAGTTATGGGTTCTGGCAGCGCTTCTTCAGCGGTGATCCTCACGCCATCGGGCGCACCATCACGCTCGATGACGTGCCGCGCACTATCGTCGGTGTCATGCCTCCGCGTTTCGGCTGGTGGACCAACGAGGCGTTCTGGCTGCCGCTCCGCACCGATCTAAAGGACAACAGTGGCATCGCGATCATCATGCGCCTCGCCCCCGGCGTCACGCAGCACGCCGCCGAGCAGCAACTCAACCAGCTCAATATCCGGCTGGCCGCTGAACGCCCCGACGACTACCCGAATGGGCAGCTGCGCACGGTCCTGCTGAATTACATGAATATCACCACCGCCAGCGGCGCGATGGCCGATAGCCTGCATCTGCTGTTCGCGGCGGTTGGCCTCCTGCTTCTCATCGCCTGCGTCAACGTGGCCAATCTCCAACTCGCCCGCACCACCGGGCGGGCCCGCGAAATTGCCATGCGCCTGGCCATCGGCGCCGGCCGCGGCAGGCTCGTGCGACAACTGCTGACTGAGAGCGTCTTGCTGTCCGTGGCCGGCGGAATTCTCGGCGTGCTGCTCGCGGTCGGCGCCACCCGGCTCATCGTCGTCCTCATCCCGCCCGACTATGTGCCCAACGAAGCCCGCATCACGATCAACGGCTGGGTGCTTCTCTTTTCGCTCGGCGTTTCCATGCTCACCGGCATCCTCTTCGGCCTGGCGCCCGCGCTGCGTTCGTCCCGCCCCGATCTGGTAGGCACCCTCAAAGACGGCGGTGGTGGCGCCACCGGCAGCATGCGCGGGCGCGCCATGCGCGGCTGGCTCGTGGTGGCCGAAATCTCCCTCTCCGTCGTCCTCCTCGCCGGAGCCAGCCTCGCGGTCCGCGGCTTTGTCCAGGTGCTCCGCACCGATCCAGGCTTCCAGCCGGAGAAAGTGATGCGCATCGACGTGACCCTGGCGCCGAAAAGCTACCCCACCTGGCAACAGCGCAACCTGCTCGACCGCAATCTGCTGGAAAGCATCATCAACCTGCCCGGCGTCCAGGCCGCAAGCCTCGGCAACGCAGGCCTGCCCTGGAGCGGATGGCGTTCATCCTTTTCGATCGAAGGGCAGCCGCCCACCGAAGGCCGCAAGGTGGCGCTTGCCCTCATCAGTGCCCGCTATCCGCAGACCCTCGGGATTCCGCTGAAACGCGGACGCGAATTTACCGAGGCAGAAATCGACAGCGGCACGCGCCTTGCGCTCGTCAATGAGACCGCTGCCCGCCTGTGGCCCGCGGGCCAGGACCCGGTTGGCCGCTCCATGCAGATCGACGATCTCGGGCTACCGATGACCAACCCACAGGTGCTCTCGGCTCCCGGCATCGCCGCGGGCGTCACCGTTGTGGGTGTCATCGGCGACACAAAGAACGACGGCCTCAGCGAGGCTCCGGCTCCCGCCGTCTTCCTGCCGTACACCTTGTTTGCGCCGCCCGAGCGTCAACTGGCGGTGCGCACCACCGGCGATCCCCTCGCCATCGTCAACGCCGTGCGGCTCAAAGCGCGCGCACTCGACAAGGACCTGGCCGTCGGCAAGCCGAACACCCTCGACGAGGTGATCGGCGAACAGACCCAGCAACCCCGCTTCAACATGGCGCTATTCTCGAGCTTCGCCGCGCTCGGCCTGGCCCTCGCTGCCATCGGCATCTACAGCGTCATCTCTTATAACGTGACGCAGCGGGTACAGGAGATCGGTGTGCGTATGGCCCTCGGCGCTAAACGCAGGGACATTCTCAAGCTGATCCTGCTCACGGTCGCCCGCCTCGCCGCGCTCGGACTCGCCATCGGCCTCCTTGGCTGCTTTCTCATCGAACGCCTGGTGCGCTTCCAGATGTTCATGAAGACCTCTTTCGGCCTGGTTCCGCTCGCGGCGATCGTGCTCGTCCTGGCCGCAGTCTCTCTGCTCGCCGCTTGGCTCCCGGCGGCTCGAGCCGGCAATCTCGATCCCGTCACAGCCCTCCGGCACGAACTATGAATCTTCCGGTCCCGTGCCCCTGTATCGGGTTTCCTAATCCCTAATCCCTAATCCCTAATCCCTGATCCCTGCTCTTCAGATATCCAGATTCTTCACATCCAGCGCGTTATCCTCGATAAACTTCCGCCGCGCCTCTACATCCTCGCCCATCAGCGTCGTGAAGATCGTCTCCGTCTCCGCAATATCTTCGAGGCGCACCGACAGCAGCGTCCGCCGCTCCGGATCCATCGTGGTCTCCCACAGCTGCGTCGCCGTCATCTCGCCCAGGCCCTTGTACCGCTGCACCTGGTAGTCGCG
>CAZHTJ010000187.1:0-4084 GCA_964535525.1 uncultured Acidobacterium sp.
TCAAAATTCCGATTGCTGGTCGAAGCGCACCGCTCTCCCGGCTGCAGGATGTCAGGATTCATCCCCAGACACATCGAGCACCCCGGCTCGCGCCACTCAAATCCCGCCTCGCGAAAAACCTGATCCAGCCCCTCGCGTTCAGCCTGCGCCTTCACCAGCTGCGATCCCGGCACCACCATCGCACGCACATTGCTGTGCACATGGTGTCCCGCGACGACCTTCGCGGCCGCACGCAAATCTTCAATCCGCGAATTCGTGCACGATCCGATGAAAACCCGATCCACCGCAATCTCCTCGATCGGGGTTCCGGGCTTCAAATTCATGTACTCCAAAGCCCGAGTGAACGCTCGCCGATTCGCCTCGTTCGGTTCTGCCGCAGGATCAGGCACCGTGGCTGTTACAGATACAACCATCCCGGGATTCGTCCCCCACGTTACATAAGGTTCGAGTTCAATTGCGGGAATCGTTAGCTCACGATCGAACTTCGCTCCGGGATCCGTCGCCAGTTTCCGCCATTCCGCAACCGCCTCGTCCCACGCGGCGCCCTGAGGAGCAAACGGCCGGCCCTTCAGCCACGCAAACGTCGTCTCGTCGGGAGCAATCATGCCCGCCCGCGCGCCGGCCTCGATGCTCATGTTGCAGATCGTCATCCGGCCTTCCATGCTTAGCGATCGAATGGCCGATCCCGCGTATTCGATCACGTAGCCCGTCGCGCCGTCGGTTCCGATCCGCCCAATGATCCCCAGCACGATGTCCTTCGCGCCCACCCCCTCCGGCAACTCACCCTCAATTGAAATCCGAAACGTCTTCGGCTTCCCCTGCGGCAAACATTGCGTCGCCAGCACGTGCTCCACTTCCGACGTGCCGATGCCAAACGCCAGCGCGCCGAGCGCTCCATGCGTCGACGTGTGCGAGTCGCCGCACACAATCGTCATCCCTGGCTTCGTCAGTCCGAGTTCCGGCCCAATCACGTGCACAATGCCTTGCCGCGGCGACTGCACGTCGTACAACTCAATCCCAAACTCGGCGCAATTCTTGCGCAGCGCCTCAATCTGTTTCGCCGCAATTGGATCCTCGATCACCAGCCGATTCGCAGTCGTCGGCACGTTGTGGTCCACCGTCGCCACCGAACGATCCGGCCGCCGCACCTTGCGCCCCGCCAGCCGCAGCCCCTCGAACGCCTGTGGTGAAGTCACCTCATGGATCAAATGCAGATCGATATAGATCAGCGCGGGCTCGTTTGGCGGCTCCGCCACAACGTGGGTTTCCCAAACCTTCTCAAACAGCGTCTTCGGAGCAGGGCGATCTGCGAACTTGTCCTGAACCGCGGCTGCGACGGAATCATGGATCATTTCTCTAAATGATTTACCCTGCGTCTTGGCCAGCTCTTGCGCCGCTCGTTTGAGATCAGTCATGAAAACTCCAGTTCAACTTGTCGCCATGTCAGGCAAATTTATGCGCTCACCGGCCGCAATTTCAGCACATCCCGCACTTTGCTCCCAACTTCCGAAGTCGACGACACCTTCACGCTCTTGTCGCCTCGCGCCAAATCGGCCGTACGAACCCCATCGGCAACCACCTGCTTTACCGCCGCCTCGATCGCCGCAGCCTCTTCCTCCAGCCCCGCCGAATACCGCAGCAGCATCGCCGCCGTCAAAATCGCGCCCAGCGGGTTCGCAATCCCTTTGCCGGCGATATCGGGAGCCGATCCATGCACCGGCTCATACAGATTTACCTTCCCGCCGATCGTGGCCGAGGGCAGCATGCCGAGCGACCCAGTGATCACACCAGCCTCGTCCGACAAAATGTCGCCGAACAGATTTTCCGTGAGCACGACATCGTAATTTCGCGGCTGATTCATGATGTGCATGGCCATCGCGTCAACGTACTGGTGCTCCAGCGCGACATCGGGATACTGCTGAGCCACCTCGGTCACGGTCGCGCGCCACAGCTGAGAAACTTCCAGCACATTCGCCTTGTCCACCGATGTGACTTTCTTCCGCCGCTTCTGCGCCAACGCAAACGCTACCTTCGCCACGCGAACCACTTCGTCCCGCGTGTAGCGCATCGTGTTCCAGGCCGCGCCCACCGCTTTGTTCCACTCGCGCGGCGCGCCAAAATAAAGCCCGCCCAACAGCTCGCGCACAAACAAAATATCCGCGCCCTCGACGATCTCCGGCCGAAGCGGCGAATTCTGGGTCAACCCCGGCCACGCAAACGAAGGGCGCAGATTCGCAAACCCACCCAGCTCCGATCGAATCTTCAGCAAGCCCGCTTCCGGCCGCTCGCTCGGTGGCAGCGCGTTGAACTCGTTGCTCCCCACCGCTCCCAGGAGCACCGCATCGCTGTCCAGCGCCGCCTTCAACGTGTCCTCCGGCAGCGGCGCCCCTTTCGCCTTGATTGCCACGCCGCCAATCAGCTTTTCGCGAAACTGAAAGTCGAACCCGCCCAGCTCCGCCACGGACTGCAGCACGCGCACCGCTTCGCCCGTCACTTCGGGGCCGATGCCATCGCCGGCCACAATCAGAATCTTCAGCTTCTTCGACATGAATTCTCTTCAGATCTCTTGTTCGTGGCTTAAGGTTTCTCGCTAACCGGCTTTCAGCTAACCGGCGTTAGCTGACCGGTTCTAAGCTGACCGGACCTCAGCTAAGGGCCCTCTCTGTCGAGATCAAGTCCTCGTGCCGCTGATGATGCGCCACCAGATTGATCAGGTCCTGGTCGTAGATCGCCTTTTTGCGATCCGCCAGCTCCGTGAACGCCCGATACGCGATGTCCAGATCCGCCGCCGACAGGCGGTACCCCAGCTCATGCAGCCGCGACCGCAGCGCCGTCCGCCCCGAATGCTTGCCGAGCACCATCCGATTTGCCGGCACGCCCACCGACACCGGCGTCATAATCTCGTACGTCAGCGGATTCGAGAGCACACCGTGCTGATGAATACCCGCCTCATGTGCAAAGGCATTCGCCCCTACGACAGCCTTGTTGGGCGCTGCTCCAAAGCTGATCGTCCCCGCCAGTTGCTGGCTCACCGGATACAGCTTCTCGAGCTTCAGCCCACATTCATACGGATAAACATCGGCCCGCACCTTCAGCGCAGCGCCAATCTCTTCCAGAGCAGCATTCCCGGCGCGCTCCCCGATCCCATTGATCGTGCACTCCACCTGCCGCGCCCCCGCGCGAATCGCCGCCAGCGTATTCGCCACCGCCAGGCCCAAATCATCGTGGCAATGCGTCGACAAAATCACGCGGTCAGCACCCGGCACCTTCTCCAGAATGTTCCGGAACATCCCCGCATAATCTTCCGGCGTCGCGTAGCCCACTGTGTCCGGCAGATTAATCGTCGTCGCGCCCGCGCTGATCGCCGCGCCCACAAACTGGCAAAGAAATTCCGGGTCGGTCCGGGTCGAATCCTCCGGCGAAAACTCCACGTCATCCGCGTACGTCTTCGCGAGGGCCACCATCTTCGCGGCCTGTTCCAGCGCCTCGTCTCGCGTGATCTTCAATTTGTATTCGAGATGAATATCCGAGCTTGCCAGAAACACATGAATCCGCGGCCGCGCAGCCTTCTCCACAGCCTTCGCCGCTCGCTCAATATCTTCCTGCCGAGCCCGCGCCAGCGACGCTACTTTCGGTCCGCGCACTTCCTGCGCAATCGCCGAAATCGCCGCGAAATCCCCATCCGACGCAATCGCGAATCCCGCCTCGAGAATGTCCACGCCCAGATCCGCCAGCGAATGCGCCAGCGCCAGCTTCTCGTGGTGGGTCATGCTGCAGCCCGGCGACTGCTCGCCATCCCGCAGCGTCGTATCGAAGAAATAAACCCGGTCCTGAGGCATACGGATGTCTCTCTTGAGTCAAACCTGCGTGTGCCTTTGATCGCACACGTCCTCAACAGCCATCGTGCTTCGTGCGTCATTAGTTTGGCAAACGCAAGCCTATAAAGCAAATTTGTAATTCTTTGCATTTACATAAATTTGATTCATACTGGCTGCCAGCACCTGATTCGGCTTGCCTCTATGGACCTTTACCAGCTTGAGACCTTCCTCGCCGTCGTCGAAGAAAAGGGCTTTTCCCGCGCCGC
>CAZHTJ010000188.1:0-4032 GCA_964535525.1 uncultured Acidobacterium sp.
CCGACCATCGAGCCCCAGACGTTGATGCCGTAATCGTAATATTTGGGCTGTGACAGGTAGAAGTTGGAGATGTGCTGATAGGTCGCGCCGGCTTCGACGCTGAATCGGGGGTTGAAGTCGTAGCGAATCCCGCCGCCATTCATCAACGTGAAGGTCAGATCCTGCCCCTGGGCGTAGAGCACCCCGTCTGGTCCTCTGGCATTGATATTGCCCACCCCTCCGTGGGCATCAAAGTAAGGAACCATCCTCCAGTTCGGACGAATGAAGTTACGGCGTATTCCAAAGAGAAACGCAAAATAGCGCGTCTCCGGGCCGCGAGGGACGTCAACATAGGTTCCGCTGAATGTGTAGTCCGTCGTGCCGCGGAGGATGCTCGGCCAATCGATGTTATCGATGGTCCAGCGGACGGAAGCAATGTTGGGTTCCAGCGTGTAATGGAGCGGCCAGGTGGTGTAGGTGCTGCCGGTCACGAAGTCGTACACGAAGGGGATATTGATGGGCTCCCAGCCGCTCTCGAGGGAGAACTCCAGCTTATTTCTGTAAAGTACATTGCGGTTGAAGTCGCCAGGGCCGTTAAAGAAAAAAAAGTCGTGGATAGTGTGATTCGTGGCTTCCTGAGTGTCCGCGGCACTGGCGAAGAACGCGACCAAGGGCACAAAGAACAGGTATTTTGCACGCATCTGGCGGGACTTCCGTTCCCGAATCACTTGTCAAAGAATGTCAGGATGATATACCAGTGCGCGGGAAGCTCGCGGTTCGTCACAGTTAGGGAACCGGAGAGGGCAGGACTTCGTACCGGGCATCAGCACACAGGCGAGGTCCCCTGGTTGAAGCTATCTATCGACAATGTTGGGAAGTGTTATGGCGGGAAGGTCTGGGCGCTGCGGCGCTTCAGCCTTGAGCTCAAGCCTGGAGTGCTGGGACTGCTGGGACCGAATGGCGCGGGCAAGACGACGCTGATGAGCGTGCTGGCTACGATCACGCGAGCGAGCGAAGGCAGGGTGACGTGGAATGGCACGGATCTGGCGGCCGACCCGAATCAGCTGCGTGCTGTGCTCGGCTATTTGCCGCAGGATTTCGGCGTGTATCCGAACCTGAGTGCGCAGGAATTCCTTGAATATCTCGCGGCGGTGAAGGGGCTGGATTCGAAGGCGGCGCAACGGCGCATCGATCAACTGCTGAACGTGGTGAACCTGTCCGATGTGCGCGGGCGTCCGCTGGGCGGCTTTTCCGGCGGCATGAAGCAGCGAGTGGGGATCGCGCAGGCTCTGCTCAACGATCCGCAACTGCTGATTGTCGACGAGCCGACGGCCGGCCTCGATCCGGAGGAGCGGGTACGGTTTCGCAACTTGCTGTCGGAGCTTTCCGGCCAGCGCATCGTGATTCTGTCGACGCACATTGTTTCCGACGTGGAGGCAACGGCGACTGACATTGCGCTGATCTCAAACGGCAGTTTGGTGGCGCACGCCGCGCCGGAGGAACTGCTGCGCAGAGTGGACGGGCGCATCTGGGAGTGGGTAATTCCGAGCGCCGATCTGAACGCGGTGAAGCAGGTGTACCGGGTGAGCAGCACGATGCGGCGCAGCGATGGCGTGCACGTGCGCGTGATCACCGCCGAGCCACCGAAGGGCGCGCAGCCGGTTTTGCCGACGCTTGAAGATGCGTACCTCGACGCGCTGTCGGCCTATCGGGCGGCCGGGGTGGCCGCGTGAACGGTCGCCGCGTGAACGGGGGCCCCGTTCTGTGGCATCTGGTGAAGGCGGATTTTCTGACGCGCGTGCGGCGCACCAGCTTTCTGGTGACGCTGGGAGGCGCGCTGTTCCTGGGCTACCAGGTTTTCGCGGGCCATGTCGTGATGCAGCTCGACGACTACCGAGGCGTGTACAACTCGGCGTGGGTGGGCGCGCTGATGGCGGTAGTGACCAGTTCCTTCCTGACCCTCGCCGGTTTCTACATCGTGAAGGGCTCGATCCTGCGCGACGAAACGACACGCGTGGGGCAGATTCTGGCCGCGACGCCGATGAGCAAGAGCTTCTACACGGTTGCCAAATTCCTGGGCAACTTCGCGGTGCTGGCGTCGATGGTGGCGGTGATGGCCTTGGCGGCGCTCGGGATGCAGATGCTGCGAGGCGAAGATCGCACGCTGCATTTGTGGACGCTGCTGTCACCGCTGCTGCTCTACGCACTGCCGGCGATGGCGTTTGTAGCGGCGCTGGCAGTGCTGTTCGAAACGCTGCCTCTGCTGCGGGGTGGTTTGGGCAATGTGATCTGGTTCTTCGTGTGGACCGGGCTGATCGTTGCGGGGGTCGAGCCGGCGGTGACGCATGGCGGGCCGCTGAATCATGCCGATTATTTCCGCGACTTCAGCGGTATGCCCACAATGATGGAGCAGATGCGCAGCACGCTGCTGCAGGTCGATCCCACTTTTCACAACAATTTTTCGCTCAGCATCGGAATCACACCGCCGCGCCATCGATTTGTGTGGACCGGCATTCAGTGGGACGCGATGCAATTCCTGGGGCGCATGACCTGGTTCGGGTATTCGCTGCTGGCCGCGCTGCTGGCGTCGGTGTTCTTTCATCGCTTCGATCCGGCGAGGGGACGCTTCGCGCGCAGACCTAAACAGACGGCGGAGCGGGCGCCGGTCCTGGAGCTGGCTGCGGCGAAGCAACTGGTACAGAGCGATCCGTGGACGAGCCGGTTGACGCCGCTGCCGCCTGCGAGCGTGCAGAATCGATTCTTCTCCGTCGTTGTGGCCGAGTTGCGCCTGATGCTGCAGGGGCATCGGTGGTGGTGGTACGCGGTGGCCGGCGGACTCTTCGTTGCCTGCCTCGCTTCTCCGCTAAGTGCGTCGAGCGGCGAAATTATTTTGGCGGCGTGGATTTGGCCGATCCTGGTGTGGTCACAAATGGGGAGCCGCGAGACGCGGTACGCTACGGGCTCGCTGATCTTCTCTGCACCGCATGCGCTGCAGCGGCAGTTGCCGGCGGTGTGGGTGGCGGGTGTCCTGGTGACGTTGGCCGCCGGCGGCGGGCTCGTGATTCGTCTGCTGATCGCGGGCGACCTGCGGGACCTCGCCGGGTTCGCGGTAGCGGTTTGCTTTATCCCGAGCCTCGCGCTCGCGCTGGGCGTGCTGACCGGAAGCAGCAAGTTTTTCGAGGCGCTATACACGGCCTGGTGGTACATCGGCGCGGCGCATCACATCCGGGGCCTGGATTTCACCGGCACGGTTGCGGTGAGCAGCACACCGGTCGTTTATCTGGTGTTAACGGTGATTCTACTGGCTACGTGCTGGACGCGGCGGCGAACGCAGCTGGCTTATGGGTGAAAGGGCGCGTGACGGCGGAGAAGTAAGTCCACAGCAACAAAGACAAAGAAGATGACGGCGATGACGCCGTTCATGGTGAAGAAGGCGGCGTTGAGGCGGGTGAGGTCGCGCGGGGAGACGAGTGTGTGCTCCCACAGGAGGAGCGCGGCAACGGCGACGATGCCGACCCCCGACAGCGGGCCGAGGTGGAAGAGGAAGGCGAGCCAGACCAGCAGGGCGAGCATGATCACGTGCATGGTGCGGGCGATCCAGAACGCGGGCGCGAGGCCGAAAGTGGCGGGAATGCTGAAGAGTCCCGCAGAGCGGTCGTGGGCTTCATCCTGGCAGGCGTAGAGGACGTCGAAGCCCGCGACCCAGAAGAGTACCGCAGCGGTAAGGACGAGGATGCGCGGATCGAGCGAGCCGCGGATGGCGATCCAGGCGCCCGTGGGCGCCAGCCCCAGCGCGAGTCCGAGAAAAAGATGCGACCCGCTTGTGAAGCGCTTGGTGTAGGAGTAGAGGAACAACACAGCCAGGACCATCGGCGAAAGAATCAGCGTGAGGCGGTTGAGACGCCAGGCGCCGAGCAGGAAGATCGCCGACATGAGAACGGTGAATCCCGCGGCAAAGCGGCGCGTGAGCAGGCCGGCGGGGATGGCGCGCATGCGGGTGCGGGGATTGGCGGCGTCGAGGTCGGCGTCGGCCCAGCGGTTGAAGGCCATGGC
>CAZHTJ010000189.1:0-1446 GCA_964535525.1 uncultured Acidobacterium sp.
GCAACGGCGATGTCGCCCGTCAGCTACACGTCGAGACCCACCTCGGCGCCTGACCACATTCCCGCGGCTTCCACGCCGCGGCGCTCATTCGCCACCGCTGACTTAGAATGACCTACCGTGCTTACCGCTGAAGAACTGGATCGCCTGACCGTCGTCCTGGTCGCCAGCCGCAATCCGCTCAACATCGGCGCGGCCGCCCGCGCCATGTCCAACTTTGGATGCCTCCGCCTGCGCCTCGTTCATCCCTACCCCCCGGCTTTTCGCGAATCGAAATCGGCTGTGAATGCCGAGCCCGTCCTCACCGCGGCCGAAGAGTTCGACCAACTCGCCGATGCCATCGCAGACTGCTCGCTCGTCGCAGGCACAACAGCCGGCACCCGCCGCACTCCGGCAGAACCGCTTCACCGCCTCGAAGCCGCCGCCGAAATCATTCGAGCCCATCTCCGCGCCGGCTCCCGCGTAGCCCTGCTCTTCGGATCGGAAAAGGTCGGCCTCTCCAATAACGACCTGAGCCACTGCCAGCTCCTGCTCCGCATTCCCACCCGAACCGAGCATCCCTCTATGAACCTCGGCCAGGCCGTCGCCATCGTTTTGTACGAGCTAATCCGCCAAACACAGACAGAATCCCCAAACGCAGCCCCAACCCAAACCCAGAACAACGCACCCGCCGCCGATCCCGCCCTCGCCACAGCCGCACAAAGAGAGCGGCTCATCGCCCTCCTCCTCGAAGCCCTCTCCATCAACGGCTACCCGCACCGCACCACAGCCGCCCAGATGGACGAAAAAGTGCGCCGCCTCATCCGCCCCCTCCCACTCACGTCCTCCAATCTGCGCGAATGGCTCGGCCTGCTGCGGCAGTTAGTCTGGAAGCTTCGAACGAGCCGGAAGAGCGCGAAATGAACGAGGGAAAAGCGAGGGAACCCCGAGCGAAAATCCGGGAACGACGAGCTTAACGAGGGCGAAACTTTACTGAACGACAGCAAGGCGGAAATCGAACAGTTCAGCTACAACTGTGCGCGGCTGGGTGAAGGCCGGACCAAGGTGGCCTGAAGAGCGCTCAGCATCCTGGCCAACTCCTCGATCTCCTGTAATGTGGCTGAGCATTGGGAGGTCTGAGCGAAACCCAGCTGGACCGACAATTCCAATTGCGTTTCCAGCTCATTCAGTGAACCTCGAGCCTGTCGCAGGAAGAGTGCGAAGCTCCTGTCGGTATGTCTTCCGTGTCCCTCAGCAATATTGCTGGGCACCGAAACCGCAGCGCGACGCATTTGCTGAACAATTCCGAATATTTCGGATTTCGGGAAGAGCGCGGTGAGCTGATAAACGCCACGCGCAAGAGCCATTGAGCGCTGCCACACCTTCAGACCGCGGAAATGTTTGACTCTCATTCTCCGATCAGAAATCGAGAAACCCTGCAGTACAAGAGCACCGAAGTTTGGTGTGACT
>CAZHTJ010000189.1:1546-4016 GCA_964535525.1 uncultured Acidobacterium sp.
CGCGCCCCTTAGTGCATGTGCAAGCGCCAGGCGGTATAGCTCCCAATTTCATGCGCAAGCCGTCGAAAGCGCTGCTCTCGAGGAATGCTTCTCCCCACAGGTCGAGGCGAAGTAAATACCTGTAACCCATCCGCCTCGCAAATAGCATGAATCCGAAACAAATGCGTCCCGTCGCTGACCACAACAATATTCTCGAGACCATTCGCCCGAGCAATCACCGCCAGCCGCTCCGCCGACTCCTCTGTGTTGTCGCTCTCCGTCTCCGCAATAATCGCCGCCTCGGGAACGCCGTGCGCGAGCAGGTAATCGTGCCCCACGCCGCCTTCCGAATGCCGATCCGCCGGGTCGCCCCCGCCCAGCGTGATCATCAACGGCGCAATCCCCCGCCGATAAAGTTCCAGCGCATGATCCAAACGCGCCCGGAGCACCGGCGACGGCCGCCCGTCATACTCCGCCGCTCCAAACACCGCGATCGCATCGGCTGGCCGTGCCTCATCGCGACGCGCGAAGTGCTGAATCTGCGTGTCCACCCAAACCACCCACACCAGCGCCGCCGCAATCGCCGTCCCCGCGATCCACACCAGCCCGCGCTTCCATCCGCCCTTCGGCGCTCGCACCCGTCGCACCGGCCGCAGATTGTCGCGCGGGACGATCATCGCTCCTGCAGCGCCAGCACAATCGCGTGGGTCGGAATCGCCCCCTCCCGCAGTATCTGCCAGCTTCCCTCAGGCCCCGACAAATCCACGATGGTCGTCGGCACGCTCCGTCCCGTCGGCCCTCCGTCGACGATCACCGGGATCCTGTCGCCAATCTGGTCGCGAACACACGCCGCGTATGTGCATTCCGGCAGCCCCGCAAGATTCGCCGCCGTCGCGGTAATCGGCAGCCCAAACTCCGTCACAACCGCCCGCGGAATCGCCGCGTCAGGAACCCGCAGCGCCACGTTGCCCGTATTCGCCGTACTCCGCAGCGGCAGCCGCGAACTCGCCTTCACAATCACCGTCAGCGGCCCCGGCCAGAATTTCTCCGCCAATAAGTCAAAACACGCACCGCTGTCCCGCGCCAGCGAATAAGCCTGTGCCAGACCCGAAACCAGCAGCGACAGCGGCTTCTGCTTCAACCGCGTTTTGATCTCGTAAATGCTCTCGACCGCGCGCAGATTCACCGGATCCACCGCAAGACCGTAGAACGTGTCCGTCGGCATGCCCACCACTTTGCCGCTGCGAAGGCAGTCCACTACATATTTGATCCGGTCCGGCTCAGGCTCATCCGGATGGATGCGCAGAATCTCTGCTGACAAGGCCTCTCCCGTCGAGTAACCCGGCGGCGCAGCAACTCCATGGACGAAACCGTCCCTGATCCAACCCCTCATGAGAAGGGATTAGAATCCCTCCATGCCAACGGCTTCGGATCGCTCGCGCCTCATCAGCATTGTACAGAGTCGCCAGAACGCCAGGGTCCGTGAATTGCGCGCCGCCTTCGCCCGCACCGGCCGCGAGGTCTCCGAAGTAATCGGCATCGAGGGCGAACATCTCCTCTCCGAAGCCCTCCGCAGCGGCCTCCACCTCCGCACCGTCTTCATCCGCACCGAGCCCGACGCCCGCAACCTCCGCATCCTCGAGCGCCTCATACTTCCCGCTCCCACGCCCATCGTCTCCCTCAACCCCGCCGTCTTCGCAAGCGCCGTCGAAACCGAATCGCCCCAGGGCATCGCCGCCATCGTCGAGACGCCGCACTTCTCCCTCGCCGAATCTCTCTCCGGACCCCGCCCCCTCGTCCTCGTCACCGCCGCCTTGCAGGATCCAGGCAACCTCGGCACGCTCATTCGCTCTGCGGAAGCCTTCGGCGCCGGCGGCGTCATCGCGTTGCCAGGAACCGTCAGCGTCTGGAATTCAAAAACTCTGCGCGCCTCCGCCGGATCGGCCTTCCGCGTCCCGGTCGTCGCAGAAAAATCCGCCGCCGCGTTTGCCGCCCTCGCCGAGCGCAAGATCACCGTCTTCGCCGCCGTCCCCGCCTCTTCCGACACCGACGCGATCCCCTGCTCCCGCGCCGACCTCACCGGACCCGCAGCCTTCCTCATCGGCAACGAAGGCAGCGGCCTCTCCGCGGAGTTGTTAGAACGCGCCGATCAACGTATTGCTATCCCCACCCCCGGACCCGTCGAATCCCTCAACGCCGCCGTAGCCGCCAGCATCCTCCTCTACGAAGCCGCCCGCCAAAGATCCGCCAAAAACTCCTGACCCGCCAGCGCGACTAAAGGTTGAGCGCGTTCTAGCTACGTCTAGTTGTGGACCGTCTTAAGCTCCTTGTATTCCTCAACAGGCAGAGAATCGTAGGGATTGTGGAATCGGAGCCGATGAGCGAGGTATTCATTTTTCCATTTTCGTTGGACTACCAAAATCCAGGGCCTCACCATGCAGTCGTTGTCAGTGCAGGCGTAGTAATCGTCCGGTCTGAAGTAAAAGCCGTA
>CAZHTJ010000190.1:0-3930 GCA_964535525.1 uncultured Acidobacterium sp.
TCGGTGCGGTCGCGGCAGCCTGTTGTAGAGGATGGTGTGTTCGGGTATCGTGCGGCGGGTGCGGCTCTGCTGAGCAATCTCAGCTATGAGCGCGACGCCATTGTGAAGTGGGATCCGGAGGCGATGAAGCTCAAAGACCAGGGATTAGGGATTAGGGAACAGGGATAAGGAGCGCGGCGAGGCGTGGCTCGTCGGGCAGGCCAGTAGTTCAAAGCGTCGCCCAGTCGATCCTGATTGCACCAATGTTCGAGGATTGCGCCGGTTCCATCCGTTGGCGAGACGTTGAATCCTTCTTCGACATCTTCCCAGTAGATAACTTCGCTGTCTTTTTAGGGCGACGACAATTAGGCTCTCGCGGGAAAACCGTACCGGACGATCGGCGCGGTGTGTAGTTCGACCGCGTACTGGCGAAATGTCGCTACTTGCTCAGGGTCGCAGACATTAAGATCGTCTCGCACGTGCACCATTACTTCTTCAATCGTCGCTGGCTTCCCCATGCCCAACCTAACCCCTGTTCCCTCATCCCTATTCCCTGTCTTTAAGGAATCTCCCTCACCCATATGTTCCTGAAGCTGATGGGCTCGCTTTTATCGCCGTGGGCCTGGAGCTTGATGGGGGCGCGGTCGTAGGCTTTGTAGAAGGGTTGGCCGATGTAGAGGGTCTGCCCCTTGAGCTGGAAGTGGTCCTGCACGAGGACGCCATTGAAGAAGGCCGTGACGTAGGCGGGTGTTTTGAGTGTGCCGTCGGTGTTAAAGGTGGGCGCGGTCCAGACCACGTCGTAGGTCTGCCATTCGCCGGGCTTGCGGTTGGGATTGACCAGCGGCGGGCTCTGTTTATAGATGCTGGCGGCCTGGCCGTTCACGTAGGTCGTGTTGTTGTAGGAGTCGAGGACCTGCAGCTCGTAGCCCGCGTCGCCAGGGCCAACCGAAGCCAGAAAGACGCCGCTGTTGCCGCGCGCCTGGCCGCTGCCGGTGATGTTCTCCGGAATCTTCCACTCGACATGCAGCTGGTAGTTCTTAAAGCTGCGCCTGGTCTCGATGTTGCCGGTGCCCTTGGCGACAGTCAGGACGCCGTCGCCGACGATCCATCTTGCCGGCGTGTGATCCTGCGCTGAGACCCACTCGTCCTCATTTTTGCCGTCGAAGAGGATGATGGCGTCTGAGGGCGGTGCGGCGTCCGTCGCGCCTGGTGTGACGATGGCGGGGACGGGAGTCCAGATTTCTGTGTCTTCGGGTTTGGGCTTGGGCGTTTCCTGGGCGAGGGCCGGAGCCGTGAGGGAGGCAACAGCAACGAGGATCAAAAAGGGTCTGCGCATAACGCAAGGAGGATAACGCAACCGCCCAAGGGTTGGGCGATGATCACGGAAGGATGGCAGTTCCCGAGACAGCAACGCGAATATCGTCCCAGACCATCCAGTGGGGATTGAGCGGCCGGGCGCAGTATTTCGAGTAAAGCCGGCGAGCGACGAGGTTCTCGGGTTTCACGTCGATGCAGATGCGCAGAGCCTGCTGTTCGACGAACCACTCTGCGAGTGTGGCGACCAGCTGGCCGGCGATACCCAGGCGGCGATGTGCTGCGACAACGTCGATCCATTCGAGTTCGCCCTGGCATCCGTGACGGGTGGTGCGATGGCCGGCGATGAAGCCGACGACTACACCATCGAGATCGGCCACGAAGACGGCGTGTCCTTCGAGTGCGTGCTGCGCGCCGATGTTGCCGCTTAGGTAAGCCCCGATACGTTTCTGCCAATACTCTTGCGTCTCCCACTCGGCGGAGCGGATCGCGGCCATGGCGGGGATGTCACGCTCCTCCGCGCGGCGGATCACGACCGCCGCGGCCTTCGGATCCGTGCTGCGCTCGGCGGTCGCTTGCCCGAAAATTTCGGTCTCCCGCGGGTCGTCAGGTCCGGCGCGCATCGCTCTCTGATTTAATCAGAACCATGGTGCCTCTGTGGAAGCCCGAGAGCTGGACCGAGCGCCTGGCTGAGTTGGAGGCGCGCACCGGCGATTTGAAGGAAGCGCCGCTGCGCCGCGACGTGCGTTCGCTGGGGCTGCTGCTGGGGCGGGTGTTGCGGGAGCAGGCCGGCACGCCGCTCTACGAAAAAGTCGAGGAGCTGCGACAGTCCGCGATCCGGCGGCGCGAGCTGCAGAGCAAGGGGCAAATCCGCGAAGCCGAAAACCTGATGCAGATGGCGGTGCTGGCCATCAGCGCCATGCCGGTGGAGCAGGCTGAACGGCTCAGCCGCGCCTTCGCCTTCTATTTTGAGCTGATCAACCTGGCCGAGACCAACCACCGCAAGCGCCGCCGGCTCTCGCTTCAAATCACGGGGGACTCCAAACGTGAAACGCAGCGCGGCGAGTTGCGCGGGACGCTGCGCGCGATGCGCCAGGCGGGCATTTCCGCAGAGAAGGCGCTGGCCTGGCTGCGGCGCATCCTGGTCGTGCCCGTTTTCACCGCGCACCCTACGGAAATTGCGCGGCGTTCCGTGCTGATGAAGCGGCGGCGCATGAGCGAATTCCTCGAAAAGCTCGATCGCATCCCTGTTTCCGACGAGGAGCTGACTGCGCTCGAAGAGGCGCTGACTGCGGAGATCACCGCGCTGTGGCAAACCGACGAGGTTCGCACACGCGCTCCGGCAGTGAGTGACGAAATCCGCATGGGCCTCGACTACTACGACGTTTCCATTTTCGACACGCTGCCTGGGCTCTATGGAGAAGTCGCGGGCGCGCTGAAGAGCGAATACGGCCTGGAGCTCGAGCTGTCGGAGTTGCCGCTGCTGCTCGCCTTCGGCTCGTGGATCGGCGGCGACCGCGATGGCAATCCCTTTGTCACACCCGAAGTGACGCGTCAGGCGATCCTCGCCGCGCGCACGCGCCTGCTCGACTACTATGACCAGCGGCTGCAGGAGGCCATCAATCTGCTCACCACGTCGGAGCAGCAGCTACCGGTAAGCGAAGAACTGCTGGCGCGCCTGCGATCCTTCGAGGCGGAGCTGCACACCAGCGCGGAGGCCTTCGGCACGCGCTTCGAGTTCGAAACCTATCGTCGCTACCTGGTGTGCGTGCGCGCGCGCATCCAGCGCACCGCGGGCAAAGCGGACGCCGACCCCGACGTACTTGAATCCTCGCTCGCCGGGCTCTCGCCTTACTGTTCTGCCGGCGATTTTCTTGAGGACCTGAGCGTGGTGCGCCGCAGCCTCGCCACGCACCAGGGCATCCGCCTGGCTGAGACGCTGATCGATCCGCTACTGCTGATGGTCCGCACCTTCGGCCTGCACCTGCACACGCTCGACATCCGGCAGCACGCGCGCATCCACCACAAGGCGCTGGAGGAGTCCTCGGCCTGGCGTCACGGATCCGGCGACGCGCAGAACGGTGCGACGACTCCGAGCGCGCTCAGTCCGGAGACGCGCGATGTCATCGAAACTTTCCGGGTGATCGCCGAAATCAAGAAAGGCTGCAGCCCGGAGGCCATCCGTCAGTACATCGTTAGTGGGGCGTCGTCAGTCGAGGACGTAACGGCTGTGATCTGGCTGGCGCGGCTGGGGGGCGTGGAAGTAGCAGGCCGCGGAGGAGACCCAGGGATCATGCCGGTGCCGCTGTTCGAGTCGATCGAGGACCTGCGCAATGCGCCGCGCATCTGCCGCGAGCTGTGGAGTTCGCCCGGCTACAGCAAGCTGCTTGCGTCCTGGGACAACACGCAGGAGGTGATGCTCGGCTACTCCGACTCCAACAAAGACGGCGGGATGCTGACCAGCACCTGGGAAATTTACTGCGCGCACCGCGCTCTGCACGAGGTCGCTCGCGACTGTGGCGTACGGCTGCGCCTCTTCCACGGGCGCGGGGGCACGGTGGGGCGCGGCGGCGGACCTACGCATCGCGCCATCTACGCGCAGCCGGTGGGCGCGTTCGACGGGCAGATTCGCATCAC
>CAZHTJ010000191.1:0-3927 GCA_964535525.1 uncultured Acidobacterium sp.
CGGCAGGATTTTTTCTGATGGAAGCCGCCGATGTTGCGGCGATGGCGCCGGGGACAAATGCGGGGGCTGCGCATCCGGTGGTCGAGATGGGCAAGATCGACGACACGATGAAGCAGAAAATCCTGAACGACACGCTGGCGTTTTTGCGGTCTTATGTGTCGGCGCGCGGACGCAACGTCGATGCGGCTCAGGATGCGGTGCAGAATTCGAAGTCGTATACGAACCAGGAGGCGCAGCAGCTGCACCTGATCGACCTGGTGGCGGCGGATGACCGCTCCCTGCTGGATGCGATTGATGGTCGCACCATCAAGCGGTTCAACGGGGCAAGCCAGGTGCTGCACACGCGCGGGACCACGATGGTGGCTGTCGATCTGACGCTTCGCGAGGAGATTATGGACCGCCTCATGGATCCGAACCTGGCGGTGCTGATCCTGCTGGCCGGCGCGCTGCTGATTTACCTGGAATTTAACACGCCGGGGACGATTATTCCCGGGGCGCTGGGGACGCTGCTGGTTTTGCTGGCGCTGTTCTCGCTGAACCTGCTGCCCGTGCGGTATACGTCGCTGGCTCTTATTGTGGGAGCCATCATTCTGATGGTGATGGAGGCGAAGTTCCCGAGCCACGGGATTCTGGCAGCTGCCGGGACGGTAGCGCTGGTGCTGGGAACTCTAACGCTGGTCGCTGGACCGATCCCTGAGATGCGGGTACAGTTTGCGACTGCGGTCGCGACGGGCCTGGCGTTTGGCTTGATTACGACGTTTCTGGTGCGGATTGCCCTCATCGCTCGACGAAATAAGGTCGTGGCGGGGCCGGAGGCAATGGTGGGCGTGATCGGCGTTGCCCAGGAACAACTTGCTCCACGAGGGCAGATCCTGGTGCATGGCGAATTGTGGCTGGCCGAATCGGCGGCACCGGTGGCGGCGGGCGAGAGCGTCCGCGTGCGTGCTGTCGATGGGCTGAAATTGTTAGTCGAGAGTGTACGAGAAACGGTTTCAGCCTGATTTTACGCGGGCTTTACGGCATCTGTTGCGATACAATTTCAGCCGGGCGTAAGGCACCCGACTATGTTCAGCGTACCCATTCTTGTTGTTATTGTCGTTGTCATCCTCTACCTGCTGAATTCCATCAAGATTCTGCGCGAGTACGAGCGCGGGGTTATCTTCCGCCTGGGGCGTGCTCTGCCTCAGCCCAAGGGTCCGGGAATTATCCTGGTTTTTCGCCCCATCGATCAGATGGTACGCGTCTCGCTGCGCCAGGAAGTGATGGAGGTCCCGCCGCAGGATGTGATCACGCGCGACAACGTAACGATCAAGGTGAACGCCGTGATCACGATGCGCGTGCTGGATCCCGCGAAAGCGGTGATCGAGGTTTCAAACTACGTTTATCAGACATCGCAGTTCGCGCAGACCACGCTGCGCTCGGTGCTGGGCGAGGTTGAACTGGACGGCTTGCTCTCGCATCGAGACGCGCTGAACCAGCGGATCCAGACCATCATCGACCAGCGGACGGAGCCGTGGGGCGTGAAGGTGGTCAGCGTGGAAGTGAAGCAGGTGGATCTGCCGGACACCATGCTGCGCGCCATGGCCCGCCAGGCCGAGGCCGAGCGCGAGAAGCGGTCGAAGATCATCAACGCCGAAGGCGAGTTTATGGCGGCGCAGAAGCTGGTCGAAGCTGCCAATTTGCTGGCGGAGCAACCGGTTACTCTCCAGCTCAAATATTTGCAGACCCTTACCGATATCGGAGTGGAGAAAAACACGACGATTGTCTTTCCGCTGCCGATGGAGTTGATCTCGCTGCTGGGGCATGGCGGGATAACCCGAAAGCCACCTGCCGCGCCACCTGAAACGAAATAACGGGTTCTCATCCCCCAGAGGTCCCTATGTCTTTCATGTTCGACACGGAAGAAGAGCAGCAGACCCGGAAAGAGCGTCGCCTGGCGGACGCGCCTCGACGCGCGGTGGGCGCAGATACCGAGATTGCGCTGGGAACGCGTTCGCTGCTGGCGATTTTTTTTGGCCTCGTGCTGATCTGTTCGATTTTCTTTGGCCTCGGCTATTCGGTAGGCCGAGCCGGCGGTTCTCGAGCGGCCTCGGAGCCCTCGACGGCTCCGCCGGTGCCCGACAGTCACCTGTCGAAGCCTTCTCCGGGGCAGGCGCTGACTCCCGTGGAAACCCCTTCCACCACGACGAGTGGGGGGGACGGAGCGGCTTCGGGAACTGACGGCACGGGTGCTCCGCAACCTGGCAGCGCAGAGACGCGGCCTGCGGTAACCGCACCGGCGAGTTCGCCGAGTTCTACGCCCACCAGCGCCGCACAGCCCCCGGCTAAAACTGCTGCAACGTCGCCTGCCGCTAAGCCCGCCATAGTGCAACCCGCCGCCGTGGCGACGAGGTTCATGGTGCAGGTGGCGGCGGTGCGCGTTCCGCAGGACGCCGAGATTCTGGTAGACGCGCTGAAGAAGCACGGCTACACGGCGGTGGTGCGGAACGAGCCGCAGGATCAACTGCTGCATGTGCAGCTGGGGCCGTTTACGACGCGCGCCGATGCGATGGCCATGCGCGCAAAGCTGCTCACTGATGGCTACAATGCGGTGTTGAAGTAGCTCAGGTGCGCATCCACTCCGGCAGTCCGGAGGCAATGGTTGCGCGCACGGCGGCCGACAAATCTTCGCGGCTCGCGTAATCGCGGGGCTGGATGGGCGCATGGACGACCACCTGCGCCGTGCCAGGATAGATCCTCAGGCTGCCTTTCTTCATCATGCTTTCCGTGCCGGAGATGGAGACAGGAACTACTGGCACTCCGGCGTGCATGGCTAGATAAAACGGACCTTTCTTGAAGGGCTGCAGGCGTCCATCGCGCGAGCGCGTGCCTTCGACGAACGAGAGAACGTGCACGCCGGACTGGAGCGTCCGCGTCGCGGTCTCCATGCTTTCGATGGCGCTCTCCACGCGGCCGTCGCGATCGACGGGAAGATAACCGCCTAGTCTCATACCCCAGCCAAGCATCGGAATTCTCATCAACGAGCGCTTGAGAAAGGCGACGGTGCGCTCGGGCAGCACGGAAATGAGCACAGGCGGATCAAGATTCGAGACGTGGTTGGAAAGGAACAGGTAGTGCTGCGATGGGTCGAGCGGCTGCTGCCAAACCACCTTGACGCGAATGCGTGCGAAGCGCAGACCGGTGCGTACCACACGCATCGCCCAGCGGTACAGCGGCAGGACATTGTGGCTGAGGAGGGTCCACGGGATGGTGACGATGGCGACCGGGATACCGAGAACGATCCAGGTGGTGAAGAGGGCGATGGCGGCGAGCATAGTTCAGGGCTGATGCGGACGAAGTTTCAGTGCCGCGGGGAGCTTTTCGTAGATGCCGTCGAAGCCGCCGTTGGAGAGAATGGCGACAACGTCGCCGGATGAAAGGCGTGGGACGAGATTTGTAACAATGGCCTCTACATTTGGGAGCAGAACGGCTTGGCGGCCTGCTGCGTTGAGGGCTTCGACGACGTTTTCCGGATGAAGGCGCTCGGGTGCGGGGATTTTTTCGGAGTGAAAGACCGCGGCTACGACGATCTGGTCGGCGAGGGAGAGACTTTCTACCAATTCGTGCTCGAAAACGTTGCGGCGCAGGGTGTTCGAACGCGGTTCGAGGACGGCCCACAGACGGCGTCCTGGATAGGCGGATCGCAGGGCACGCAGGGTTTCGCGGATTGCGGTTGGGTGGTGGGCGAAGTCGTCGATGATGGTGATGCCGTCGATTTCGGCGCGCACTTCGAGGCGGCGGCGGACACTGCGGAATGTTGCAAGAGCTTCAGTGATGGGCTCGGGCGCGATTCCCTGCCCTGCGGCGAGTGCCGCGGCGGCGCTGGCGTTGAGCGCATTGTGTTCGCCGGCCATCGGAAGAGTGAGTTCGGCCCACGGTTGGCCGGAG
>CAZHTJ010000192.1:0-3828 GCA_964535525.1 uncultured Acidobacterium sp.
TGCCGCCCAGCGGCTGCTGGGTGATGAGCGAGTAGGGGCCGATGGAGCGCGCGTGGATTTTGTCGTCGACCAGGTGGGAAAGCTTCAACATATATATGTAGCCCACAGTGGCCGGCTGTTCGAAGGCTTCGCCGGTCATGCCGTCGAAGAGCTCGGTTTTGCCGGAGGTGGGAAGGCCAGCGGCGGCCAGCAGCGCCTTGATTTCGCCCTCGCGAGCGCCATCGAAGACCGCGGTGCCGAACCAGATGCCATTCTTCATACCGGCGGCGACGCGCAACAGCTGCGTGTCGTCGAGCTCCTTCAACTGGCGGAGAGCCGCCGTGTTAGCGAACTTCTCCACGATGACCTTGCGCACTTCGTTGGCGTCCTGATTCTTTTTGACCAGCTCGGCGATCTGCTGGCCGAGATCATGCGCGGCCCAGCCGAGGTGGGTTTCGAGAATCTGACCGACGTTCATACGAGACGGGACGCCGAGCGGATTGAGAACGATTTCGACCGGAGTGCCGTTGGGCAGGTAGGGCATGTCTTCTTCCGGAAGAATCCGGGCGATGACGCCCTTGTTGCCGTGACGGCCGGCCATCTTGTCGCCGACGGAGAGCTTGCGCTTCATGGCGATGTAGACCTTGACCAGCTTGATGACGCCGGGGGCCAGCTCATCGCCCTTCTGCAGCTTGCCGATTTTCTCGTTGGTGATCTTGCGCAGCACATCGATCTGACGCGAGGTCATTTCCTCGATTTCGTCGATCTGCTCGTTCACGCGCGGATCCTTGTCGTTATAGCGGATGCGCTTGAGGTTGCGGGTGGAGATGCGCTCGATGGCATCGCGGTCGAGGATCGCGCCCTTGGCGAGGAGACGCTTATTGGTGCGCTCGTCGTGCAGGTCGGCGAGAACTTCCTTCGCGCCGAGAATGCCCTCGAGGCGCTTGAGGCGCTCGTCGGTGAGAATACGGATTTCGTCGGAGAGGTTCTTCTCAAGCTGCGCGACCTGCTCGGCTTCGATCTGACGGGCGCGCTCGTCCTTCTCCTGACCCTTGCGGGAGAAGATGCGGACGTCGACGACGGTGCCCTCGATGCCGGGAGGGCAGGTGAGGGAAGCGTCGCGAACATCGCCGGCCTTTTCGCCGAAGATGGCACGGAGGAGTTTCTCTTCCGGCGTGAGCTGCGTTTCGCCCTTCGGCGTGACCTTGCCGACGAGGATGTCGTTGTGGTGGACCTTGGCGCCGATGCGGATGATGCCGCTTTCATCCAGATCGCGCAGCGAGTGCTCGCTGACGTTGGGGATGTCGCGGGTGATTTCTTCCGGACCGAGCTTGGTGTCGCGGGCTTCGATCTCGAACTCCTCGATGTGGACGGACGTGTAGTAGTCGTCGCGCACGAGTTTTTCGGAGATGAGGATCGCGTCTTCGAAGTTGTAACCGCGCCACGGCATGAAGGCCACGAGCACGTTGCGGCCGAGGCCGAGCTCGCCCTGTTCCGTGCAGGGACCGTCGGCGATGACCTGACCCTTCAGGACGCGGTCGCCCTGACGGACGATGGGCTTCTGATTGATGCAGGTGTTCTGGTTGGAGCGCTTGAATTTGATGAGCTGATAAATGTCGGAGCCGACCTCACGCGAGAGCTGCGTGGGGTGATGCTCACCTTCGACGCGGACGATGATGCGCTCGGAGTCAACCGAGTCGACGAGGCCATTGCGCTTGGCGAGGATGACGGCGCCGGAGTCGCGGGCGGTGACACCTTCCATGCCGGTGCCGACCAGCGGAGCCTCAGAGACGAGCAGAGGCACGGACTGGCGCTGCATGTTGGCGCCCATGAGCGCGCGGTTGGCGTCGTCGTGCTCGAGGAAAGGCACGAGCGAGGCGGCGACGGAAACGAGTTGCTTGGGGCTGACATCGATGTAGTCGACTTCGCCGCGGTTGACGAGGACGAAGTTGCCCATCTTGCGGGCGTTGACGAGCTCTTCGACGATGTTGCCGTTCTCGTCGAGCTCGACGTTGGCCTGGGCGATGGTGTGCTTGTCCTCTTCCCACGCGGAGAGATAGAAGGAGTAGGGCTCGAACTCAATCTGGCGCTGCTTTTCTTTGCGCAGCTTGTCGTTGAGCTTGATGGCCTCGGACTTCTCGAGATGATCGCCGACGCGCATGCCGCTTTCGCCTGCGTTGGTGACCTGGACGAAGTCGAGCATGCGGCTGTCGCGGACTTTGCGATAGGGCGACTCGATGAAGCCGTACTCGTTGATGCGCGCGAAGCATGACAGCGAGCTGATGAGGCCGATGTTCGGGCCTTCCGGCGTTTCAATCGGGCAAATGCGGCCGTAATGAGTCGGGTGTACGTCGCGGACTTCGAATCCGGCGCGCTCACGGGAGAGACCGCCCGGCCCAAGCGCGGAGAGACGGCGCTTGTGCGTGATCTCGGACAGCGGGTTGGTCTGATCCATGAACTGCGAGAGCTGCGAGGAGCCGAAGAACTCACGAATTGCGGCCATGACGGGCTTGGCGTTGATGAGGTCATGGGGCATGGCCGTGGACATTTCCTGATACACGGACATTTTTTCCTTGATGGCGCGTTCCATGCGGACGAGGCCGATGCGGAACTGGTTCTCCATCAATTCGCCGACGGCGCGGACACGGCGGTTGCCGAGGTGATCGATATCGTCGACCATGCCGATATTGCGGCGCAGCTTGAGCAGGTAGCGGATGGTGGCGTAGAAGTCTTCGGGAGTCAGGGTGCGGTGATCGAGCGAGGTTGCATCCTGATTCTCGTAGAGCTTGATGTTGAACTTGAGGCGGCCGACGCGGGAGAAGTCATACTTGCGCGGGTCGAAGAACATGCCTTCGAAGAGCGCGGTGGCGGTGTCCAGAGTCGGCGGATCGCCGGGGCGCAGCTTGCGGTAGATCTCGATGAGGGCTTCTTCCGGCTTGCGGACGGAGTCGCGGCGCAAGGTGTTGGTGATGACGTTGCCCATGTCGTCGCGCTCGGGGAAGAAGAGATCGATGGAGGTGACGCCGCCCTCGATGAGCTTGTGCAGCTTGTCGGAGGTGAGCTCCTGATTGGCTTCCATGAAGACTTCGCCAGTGGAGGTATCGACCACGTCGGCAGCGGTCATGGCGCCGTCGAGTTCGGCGGCTTCGACTTCGACCTGAGCGATTTTCGCGGTGCGCAGAGCCTTCATGATCGAGGGCGTGATCTTGCGGCCTGAGTGCGCGATCTCTTCGCCTTTGGCGACAATGGCGTGCGCGGGCTTTGCGCCGAGGAGGTGCGTCGGCTTGTCGCCAGCCGGATCGAGGGTCCAGAAAAGTTTGCCGTCCTTTACTGCAATCTTGTCGACGGTGTAGAAGGTGCGGAGAATTTCTTCGTCGGATTTGAGGCCGAGAGCGCGGAGGAAGATGGTGCCGAGGAATTTGCGCTTGCGGTCGATGCGGACGTAGAGGGTATTTTTCTGGTCGTATTCGAACTCGACCCACGAGCCGCGGTAGGGAATGATTTTGCCGAGGAAGTAGGTGCGGTTGTTGGCGGTCTCAAAGAAGACGCCGGGCGAACGGTGGAGCTGCGAGACGATGACGCGCTCGGTGCCGTTGACGATGAAGGTGCCGTTCTGCGTCATCAGCGGGATGTCGCCGAAGAAGACTTCCTGCTCCTTGATGTCGCGGATGGACTTGGCGCCGGTCTCGGGATCTTTGTCGTAGATGGTGAGGCGGACGGTGACCTTGAGCGGGGCGGAGTAAGTCATGCCGCGCTCTTCGCACTCTGCCTGGTCGTACTTCAGCTGCAGGCCGACGGGGTCGCCGCACTTGTTGCAGAAGTCGGGCGTGTTCTTGTTATAGGTGCCGC
>CAZHTJ010000193.1:0-2195 GCA_964535525.1 uncultured Acidobacterium sp.
TTTGCGGACGGCGTCGGCTTCCATGCCCAGGCCGATGAGGTCGTCGGAGCGGAAGTAGTCCAGGGCCTGTTCACGGGTTATCGGCATACTTTCATTGTCGAGGAGAATTGGGCGGCGCGTCCAGCGGGTGCTGCAACGCCGGGGCATATCGGCCGCATCTTGAAATGCACGAACGCGATCTTTCATCTTCAACTTTATTTTCTTAGGAGGACCTTGGTTCATGAGCCTGCTCCCCCGTATTCGACGTTTCGTTTTCGTTCTGCCGCTGATCATCGCCGCGATGCCCCTGTATCTGCGCGCGGCGGCTAAGGCGCCCGCGGAAGACAAGACACCGGAAACCGACACACTGGTGCTGAACAACGGAGACACGCTGCATGGCAGGCTGGTGCAGGAGGTGAATGGCGCGGTGACCTTCCACAGCCATCCGCTGGGGGATCTGACGATCAAGTGGGAGAAAATCCGCGAGCTGCACGCCACGGAGGATTACGCGGTTTTCGACAAAACTGTGAAGACGCACGGCAAGAAGGGGCGCAACCTGCCCACAGGTACGATCGACGTGGCGAACGGCACGGTGACCGTGCATCCGGCGAACCAGCAGCCTGCGCCCATTCCGGTGAAGAACGCGGAGTTCATCATGGATCGGGCCGAGCTGGATAAACAGCTGAACCACGAGCCGGGCTTCTTTACCGGTTGGAACGGGGCGGCGACGGCGGGAGCGACGCTGGTGACCGCGACGCAGAATCAGTATGCGGTGTCGGGCAGCGTTGGGCTGGTACGGGTGGTGCCGACGGTGACGTGGCTCGATTCACGGAATCGGACTTCGGCGGATTTCAGTGGGTCGTTTGGGAAGATCACGCAGCCGGCTTTCACGAGCGGAGGCGTGTTCACGCCGGCCAGCGTCACGAAGTCCTCGATCTCGCATTTCGATGCGGAACGGGACGAGTATTTTTCGCCGCGGTTTTTTGTGCTGGGGCAGACGGCGTTCGATCACAACTACGGCCAGGATCTGAACCTGCAGCAGATCTACGGCGCAGGCGTGGGCTGGACAGCACTGAAAACACAGAAGCAGGAAGCCGATTTGAAGGCCACCATGCAATACGAGAAGCAGGATTTCATCTCGGGGACTTCATCGGGGAACCAGAATCTGATTGGATCGACGTTTGCGGCGTACTATTTGCTGAAACTGAAACTGGTGACGCTGACGCAGGAGCTGCAGTTTGTGCCGGCCTACAATAATGAGCGCGCGTATTCGGCGCAGGAGACGGACACGTTCGCGTTCCCGGCGTACAAGAATTTCGGACTTTCAGTGGGGACGCTGGACAGTTATCTGAACGATCCGCCGTCGACGGAGCCGCCGACGAGGCGCAATTCGTTCGAGTTCACGATGGGGCTTACGTACGCGTTCAAGTCGAAGTACTGAGTGCGAGCCTGTAGCGCGTAGCCGGTAGCCTGTAGCCGATAACGCTTCAGGCCTGGGCGGCGGGAACCTCTTGCGCGACCGGATGGCCGACAGTCTGCTCGAGGCGGCGCAGCTGGCCGAGGTGATGGCGGATGTGAATGACGTGAAAGCGGCGCCACTGGTCGGCGCGCAGGGGTCCGAGGAGGAAGTGCGGGGCGATGCGCTGAATCCCGAAGCTATGCTTGCAGCGGTCGATGAGGGAGTCCATCTCATCGATTTCCTTGCGCAGCATCTCGAGGAGCTCGGGGCCGGTGGTGGGCGGCCAGTGGAGCTGATCGGGGCGGGCGAAGACCGGGGCGGGAACTCCGTTTGGCATCTGGCCGAAACTGAGCATGATCATTTGTAACAGCCACTGAACGGGGGTGCTGCGCTCGGAGGTGGGCTGGCCGCGGTCGAACCGCTTTTGCATAACGCGGCTGGAACTGCGGCAGGTGAGGACGAGATGTTCGATGAGTTCCTGTGCGGACCAGAGGCGTTCGTCCTGCTGGGGGTGGAGCTGACACCACTCCGCAGACTTGTCGGAGAGTTCGGCGCGGTAAAGGTCGAAGACCTGTTCGAGGACAGCGTGCATTGTGGGGGCCCGAGTGCGGCTGAATTCGGTTGGGGGAACTATATCATCGGCGATTTTTCAGGCGGGCGGTGCGGCTCCCAATTCTTTGAGGGCCTTGCGGACCTCTTTGGCATGGGGGCCGTTGGGCAGCGCGCTGAGGTAGAGGCGATAGTTGCGGAGGGCCTC
>CAZHTJ010000193.1:2295-3795 GCA_964535525.1 uncultured Acidobacterium sp.
GGGATTGGAGTTGGGCGATGCGGGTTCGGAGTTGGCAGGCGTCTCGGCTGCTTTCTTCGATTGCTCTTCGGGAAATGGATTGTCGCCGGCAGCGGGTTTGGTTGGGGAGCTGGGCTGGGGCGTGTTCTGGGGTTGCGGGGCGTCAGGGGAGTTGGAGTCTTGTTGCTGTGCCTGGTGAGCGGCGGCCTGGGACTGTGCTTCGGGGAATGGGTTCTGGTCGGCCGTGCTCTTTTTGGGCTGGTCCTTTTTTTGCGGGGCGGGCGGGTTGGTTTGGGCGGGAGGGTTCTGCTGGGGCGGCGGTGTGGAGTTGTCCTGCGCGTGGGCGACGAGGGGCAGAGCCAGCGCGAAGATGGAGCCGAAGAGGAGGGAGCGCGGCAGCATTTCTTCTATTTTAGACGGGGGGAATTTCCGGGAAGGACAAGCAGGGGATTTATTGTGGTGGATGTGAGTTTGATCATTCGCTCTTCGGCGATTCACGCAGCGGGCTGCTACACCATGGCGCCCATTCGCAAAGGGGCGCGGGTGGTGGAGTACACGGGGCCGCGCATTCCGAAAGGCGAGGCCGATGAGAAGTATGAGGATTCGCCGACGACTTATTTGTTTGGGGTGGGGGACGGGAAGACGGTGATCGATGGGCACGGGACGGCGATGTTCATCAATCACTCGTGCGAGCCGAACTGCGAGACGGAAGAGATCGATGGGCGGGTGTGGATCATGGCGATCCGCAACATTAAGGCGGGGGAAGAGCTGACGTACGACTACTACCTCTACGACGGCGATGAGGATGAGGCGCGGTGCAACTGCGGATCAGTGAATTGCCGCAAGAGCATGTATGCGCCGACGGAGATTCGAAAGCGGGAGCGGGCGAAGAAGCGGGCAGCGAAAGGGGTGGGCCCTGCCGGCGCAGGCAGGAATCGGAGCGGGAAAACGAGGAAGGCGAGGTGACGCCGAACGACTTTCCCCTGCGGCCGGGGTTTGTCCCGATCGACTGAGGAGGAGCGCGCGGATGCCGGTCGTTATTTTATTGTTCGCAGCAATCCTGGCAGTTTTCCTGTGGTCGGCGTGGGCGTTGGTGCGAAAATCGTCGCGCCGTGACGCGGCTTTGACTGGGTTGGCGGTATTCGCGGTGCTGCTTGCGGCGATTCAGTTTGCAACCGGATACTCTTTTGCGAATGTGCTGGCGCCGATGATCGTCTACGGAATCGCCTGCGTTGCCTACGCTGTCGTCGTCATCGCGGCATGGAGAAAGAATCGCCTCACGAGCATTGTTGGAGCAGGGATCGGCGTCATCGGCCTGATCCTGGCTGCGCCCAATATCCTGGTGCTGGGTATGGGAACGAGCAACATATTTCCGGCGGCGGAAGGGCGCCTTACACCCACGACCACGTATCGACTCTTTGTGCGACACAGTCTGTGGGGTGCGACGCCCTACTACGGCTACATCATCTATACGAATCCGCGCTGGTTTCCCGTGATTGAGAAAGAAGTGGCGCAGGGAGC
>CAZHTJ010000194.1:0-3761 GCA_964535525.1 uncultured Acidobacterium sp.
CTTGTCATCCTGAGGCCGCGTCAGCGACCGAAGGATCTGCGTTTCCTCAGACCATTGTCATCCCGACCGAAGCCTCAGCTCGCGTCAGCGAGCCTGAGGCGCAGCGGAGGGACCTGCTTCTTCAAACCACTTTTTTATCAGAGCGCAACCTCACAGCAAGCTGAAAGACCTCGTTGCCTTGAAGGGGCACGGCTTCAGCCGTGCCATAAACTCTGCGAAATGAATCCGGCTTTAGCCGCTGAGGGACGGCTTTTCTCCTCTCACGACCTCTTCAAGCTGTTCACTCGTGCCGCAAGCAACCGAAGCACTGGGCTCTAGCTCAGCTCCCAGCTCCCAGCTCCCAGCTCCCAGCTACCAGCTACCAGCTACCGGCTATCACATATTCCCAATCATCTTCGTAGCAAACTCGCTCGTCTTCACCTTGGTCGCGCCCTGCATCTGCCGCTCGAAATCATACGTCACAAATTTCTGCTGGATCGTCTTCTCCATCGACGATTCGATCAGCCGCGCCGCCTCCGGCCAACCGAGAAATTCGAACATCATCACCCCGCTTAGCATCACCGACCCAGGATTGATCACATCCTTATCCGCATATTTCGGAGCCGTCCCATGCGTCGCCTCAAACACAGCGTAGCCATCGCCGATATTTGCCCCCGGAGCAATCCCGAGCCCCCCCACCTGCGCCGCGCACGCATCGGAAATGTAGTCGCCATTAAGATTGGGGCATGCCAGAATGCTGTACTCCTCCGGCCGAATAATCACCTGCTGAAAAATCGAATCCGCAATGCGGTCGTTGATCAGCACCTTCTTCTTCCACGCCCCGTTGCCGTGCGACTTCCCAATCGCATTCAGCACGCCCTGAATCTCCGCGTACAGCGCCTTGCGAAATTCGTCGTTGCCAAACTCCAGCCCCGGCTCAATCATCGCCGCGTTCTGTTCCACCGTCAGCCCCGGATTCGCCTCAACATTCCCGAGAATCCAGCTCTCGCGCTCCGTCACCACATCGCCGCGAAACTCGTCCACCGCAACCTCATACCCCCACTCGCGAAACGCGCCCTCGGTGAACTTCTGAATATTCCCCTTGTGCACCAGCGTCACCGACTTGCGTCCGCTTTCGATCGCATGCCGAATCGCATACCGCACCAGCCGCTTCGTCCCCGTAATCGAAATCGGCTTGATCCCGACGCCCGAATCCTCGCGAACCCGCTTCTTAGTACCCTTCAGCATCTCGTCGTTCAGAAACGAAATCAGCTTCTTCGCATCCGCCGTCCCTTCCTTGAACTCGATCCCCGCATACACGTCCTCCGTGTTTTCGCGGAAGATCACCACATCCAGCTTCTCCGGCCGCTTCACAGGAGACGGCACACCCGTGTAGTACTTCACCGGCCGCACGCACGCATACAAATCCATGATCTGCCGCAGCGCCACATTCAGAGAACGAATCCCACCACCCACCGGCGTTGTCAGCGGCCCCTTGATCGACACGCGAAAATCCGTCGCCGCCTTCACCGAATCGTCCGGCAGCCAGTTCTTAAACTCCCGAAACGCCTTCTCGCCGGCAAAAATCTCAAACCACTGCACCGCGCGTTTCCCGCCGTAGGCTTTCTCCACCGCAGCATCGAAAACCCGCTGCGAAGCGCGCCAGATGTCCCGCCCCGTCCCATCGCCTTCGATAAACGGAATAATCGGATGATCCGGAACCGTGTACTTCCCATTCGCGTACTGGATCGCCTCGCCGTCTTTGGGCAGAGCGACCCCGTTATAACTGGTCTGCATGTGTGCTGATGTCCTTCGTAGATTGGCTTCGTTGTTCGGCTTCTTTGGTTTCGTGGACTGGCTTCGTTTCGTTGGCTTCGTTGACTAACTTCATCGATTGTTTTCGCTGACTGACGTGCTGACCGGTTTCGTTGGTTGTTTTCGCGGACTGGCTTTGTTCACCGTTTTCCCTGGTTGTCTTCGCTGATAGGCTTCGTTGACTGGCTTCACAGGTTGGCTTCGTTGGCCGGCTTCTGTGGACGAATCGAATACTCAAGCTACCACCCTCGAAACCGGCGTGGCAACGAAGCCACAAACCAGTACTGTCCTTTTTCTGCGTTGTTTCTCCCGCGGCGCGCTCGGATAGTCAGGCCGCCAGCCATTCATGCGGTTTCACCCTCTGCAACAGGCTTCTCGTCCGGGAACGGAAGCAGCAAGGTGCGGTTGTACCTTGGAGCAGCGCGATCTACGGCCTGATGAAATCCATTCCAGTCGTCATCGGGGAACGTCTTGGCCAAAAACGTTAGACCGTCGAGATGCTGCTTCAATGCCGGATGACCAATATCGGGAGTGAGCCAGCGATGAAGATGTCTCTTTCCCCCTTGCGTCACACGGCGCTCAATTTCCTTCTGCTTCAACTCGTGAGTGAGGCCTGGACCGATTCGGTCATAAACGAGATCAATCGTCACTTTCGCCATCGCCATCGGGCGCTTCGAACTGTTCGAGTCGTATTCCCAACCGCAAAGCCGAAAAATCTGTTCGTAGAATGATGCCGGGAAGCGCTCCGCCCATTTCGCCAGTTCTTTTCCGATGTATTGATCGAGGATCTTCTGGAGCGCTTGGCGATCACGAACCTCCTGATATCCCGTGGCTTCGTCTACCAAGGCCACAATGCCGACTCTCGCGAGGCCGCGCATCAGGATGTCGCAAGCCAGAAGGATGTGCGCTGACTGCCGCGGCAGTTTCACAGGTTCGTTTCTTCGCGCGGCCTCGTCCTGCACAGAATCGCGCAGCTTCAGGTAAACCTCGCAAACCATGGGGAGCAATTCAGCGGCATATCCAAATGCCTTGCCGCCCTTTTGGTTCCGAAACAAAATTGGCGTGGTCGACTCGCGTAACTCCTCCGAGATGAAAGGCTTGAGGTAGTCAGCTTGCAAAAAAGGCGGCAATCCGTCGACCAGAGCAGTGCTCCCTGTTCCAGCTTTCGCTTTTCGCGCACGGCCAATCGAATCAAGGAAGCTTTCCTGCGTCAATACGCGCTTGCCGTTTTCAAGTACGGCAGCAGAGATTTCCTTGCCGCCGATCCTGAAGTTGCCCGAATGCGTAGCACGCAATATTCCGGCAGACCAGCGAGATTCCGCAGCCTTTTTCGCGATCGCGCTACGCTCTTCCTTGGTCAGTACGGCGGCGCGCGCTTCGCCGCCCTTCGCGCCACGCTCATTCGCAGTGAGTACCTTTTCTTTTGCCATGATGCTAAGCTAACGCTATTGGCTAAGCATGTAAATGTTTAATCGCTAAGCACAATGACATAATTACAGCCATGCATCATACTCGCCGGGCAAAACAAAGGCCCCCGATCAGCGCGCCGACGCCAATTGCAACGAAACCCCGCACTCCCCCAACGCTGCCCGGCCAGGCTCCACACCACAGCCGCCGGTTGAACGAGCCACAATCCCAAAATCCTGAAGCGGCCAGGTTCACCCCACAGCAAGAACCTTGGACTCCCGCCCATCCGATCGTCAATACAATATCTCCGTACTTCAACCCCAAAGTACCGCGCCCAGAATTTCCTGGACCATTTTGGGAATCAATCTCTTAAAAAGCTCAGCGCCATCGCAACCCTCGCACCGTCACCGCCGCGCTAGCATAGATTTATGTCGTCCCGTATCTCCCTCTGCTCGATCCCCCTCCTCGCTCTCCTCGCATTTCCCCTCCCCGGCCAAACCCAGATCCCGCCCGTCCGCGTCGCCATCGTCGGCCTCGAACACGGCCACGTCACCGGCTTC
>CAZHTJ010000195.1:0-3751 GCA_964535525.1 uncultured Acidobacterium sp.
GACCCGAGGCCAAATCCTGGCCCTCCTCCTCGGAGCCCCCGACGAGTCCTTCTTCACCCGCCAGATCGCCCGCCAAATCGCAACCAGCGTCGGCACCGTACAGCGCGAACTCACCCGCCTCGCCGATGCCGGCCTCATCCTGCGTTCCGCCCTGGGCAGCCAGGTCTTTTACCGAGCCAATCGCGACCACCCCATCTTCCCCGAGCTCCGCGCCCTCCTCGCAAAAATGAACGCGTCATCGAGCCAAAGAAGTGCAACTTCGATCCGAAGAAGAACGTTCGACGACAATCTCAAGTCCTTCTCCTGATTCGATCCGCGCTCGTGGCGAGCCGAGTACCCCAATTGCAGCCTCCTCGCACCGGCAGGGCACGAACCCGCGAGGAGAAAAGTCCAACGGGCCGATGCGCATGACGAATAGGAGTTCCGCCGATAAATTCCCACAGGAGCAAAGTTTTTGACAAGTTACGACGAACCTGTGGTAGTGTTACTCGCAACTTATCGGGTGATGTGCTGAGCGGGCTCTCAATGATCAGCATTCCCAGTCAATCGCTTCGTCTGCTGATCCCCCCCTTTTGAAACTGCTTGCAGCAGGGCCCGAACCCACGAGGAGAAAATCCAATGGAAATGAGACAAGCGGCAGCGTCCCTGATGACGCTGGGCGCGTTGCTTGCCGGCTATGCGACTACTGCCCTGGCGCAGCGCGCAGGCCCCGGCGGCAGTACCAGCGTGACCATCCCTGCATCCAGCGTGGCCAAGCCTGGCGACGCGGGCCTGCGTTCCCACACCAACGTTCGCATTCTGAGTTTCCCGGGAGAATTTAATGGGGTGCCGCAGGCGGCAGGTCCGCCCTTCCCCGGATATTTCTACGAAGACCCTGCCTCCATCGCCTGTATTTACGATCTGGTAACGCCGGTAGGGGGCTGCAATGCGAACGTGGTCACGCAGAATCCGAGCGGAGGGGCAAGGGCGATTGCGGTCGTGGACTCCTACGACGATCCCAACGCATTTACGGATCTGCAGAGTTTTTCCGCGCAGTTCGGAGTCAAGGCAATCACGCCGAGCAGCTTCATTGTGGTGTATGCGCCGCCTGGCAGCACGACTGGCCCGATACCCGGATCCTGCACCGGTACCGCGAGCCAACCTCCGGTCGATCCCACAGGAGGCTGGGAGGTCGAGGAATCGCTGGATATTGAGTGGGCACACTCCATGGCGCCCGGGGCCACACTCTATCTGGTGGAAGCACAGTCCGACTACAACCAGGACTTATATTGCGCGGAAACGATTGCCAGCCAGCTGGTGGCGAAGGCGGGTGGGGGCGAAGTATCGAATAGTTGGGGCACGGGCGAGTACTCCGCCGAAGCGGCGGACGACATTTTTTTCAAAGCGCGGGGGGTGGTTTACTTTGCCTCGGCGGGCGATTCACCGGGACCAATCTATCCCAGCGTCTCTCCGAACGTGGTTTCGGTGGGCGGCACGTCACTCACGACGAACCCGTATTGGGGCAACTTCGAACTGGAGAATACCTGGCAAGATGGAGGGGGTGGCCCGAGCGTTTATGAACCGCGGCCAGGTTACCAGGACGGCATCCGCTATATTGTGGGGAGCCAACGCGGCACTCCCGACGTTGCCGCGGACGCCAACCCCAACAGCGGGGTCTGGGTTTTGGACAACTTCCCGATTCCCGACTTCGGCGGTGAGACTTACTGCGGCGTCGCGCCGTGTTGGCTTATCGTCGGGGGCACCAGCCTTTCGTCGCCGATGTGGGCGGGAATTGTGAATGCGGCGGGCAGATTCTCCGGCTCCTCCAGAGAAGAACTCACGAGACTCTACCAGGACAGGAATGCGGAATTCAACGACATCACGTACGGCACGTGTGGACCGTATGTGGGTTATCTCGCTTTTCCGGGCTGGGATTTTTGCAGCGGTCTGGGCAGCCCCGCAACTTATAACGGGAAATAGTTCGGATCGGTTGCAAAACAACTCGCTCCGGCAAACAGGGGGCGATGTCGCAGCTTTGGTGGGGCCGAAGTGATTACCCGCGGCACCGGCTCCACCAGGGCTCACTGTTCATCGCTCAGTTTTCCGGCGTGCGTCCTGTCACGGCGCTTCGCGGTTATCCCAGACCAGTAAACCATATCCCCGGTTTGTCCTGGTTTTCAGGGTTGTGCTGCCGATCCTTCCGGCAGCGGCAGACGTCGAACCCGCGTTACCGTCGGGGCAAATCCAGCAGCACCACATTCGACCGCTCCTGAACACGTTCCAACACAACATCGCGGCCGTCCGCCGAAATATCGAAATCGCGAATGCGACGCGCCCTCCCAACCGAGGCACGAAACGTAAAGGGGCACGACTTTCAGTCGTGCCAATAAAGCCGCGCCGAAGGCGCTTCCATGCTGCTGCCGCAGGCCGTTCCTGGGTACTCCCGTCGCGCCTCAGCGCGATGGGGCTTAACCTTCGCCCCCTCGGGTCTGGCCGAGGAGCAGGTTTCCGAGGGATGGGTCGCTGTACTCAAAATGAGTACGCCGGAGAAGGCCTGGGGCGCGGCGTTCGGCTGGCGGACGGTCCAATCCTGGGCCCTCCTCCTCGGAGCCCGACGAGTCCTTCTTCACCCGGCAAATCGCCCGCCAAATCGCAACCAGCGTCGGCACAGTGCAGCGCGAACTCACCCCCCTGGCCGATGCCGGCCTCATCGTGCGTTCCGCGTTGGGCGGCCAGGTCTTTTACCGAGCCGATCGCGACCACCCCCCATCTTTCCAGAACTCCGCGCCCTGCTCGCAAAAATGACCGCGCCTTCGACCCACAGAAGGAGGCACCTCAAGGTGCCGCGGAGCGGCACGGCGGTAAAAGCCCCGGCCTTCAGGCCGGGGAAATAGAGCCGCGCCGAAGGCGCTTCCTTGCTGCCGCAGGCCGCTCCTGGGGCCTCCCGTCGCGCGAGCGATGGCGCCAAATCCCGCCGCGTTCGCCAGAACGCCACCGCAGCTACTGGCTACCGGCTACAGGCTGCCCCACCTGTGACTTCCGTACCGTGCGCACACCGGATTTCCCTTGCTTAGCTTCCGCAAAGATCCGACACTAAGACTAGGGAAAGTTCTGTCCCGCGCCAGCATCCAAAGCGCCCACGGAGCTTCTCCATTTGCGCCGGCTCAGGCCGGCCTCACCCTGGTTCTTTGAGACGACGACGGCGGCACCAGCCCGTGATCGAACCGGCGTGCTCCCCGAACTCCGCTGGTTCGAGGCCCTCTCGTAACTAACTGCGGCAGAATTACGCAGCGCCCAAGGCCCTCCAACCAATTCTGTAACTAATAGAAACGACAGCAAAATGCCCCAAAGTTAACCCCCAGGGGCGGGTGGGGGTTCGGGCTCGGTATCATCAGGGCAAGGAAGCCCCGAGTGAACAACCCAACCCAGGTCACCCGCAGCCGCTTCGAGATCGAGCAGGAAGGCCAAACCAGCTATCTGGAATTCGAAACCGACGGCCACGGCTGGATGACGATCTGGCACACCGGAGTCTCCGAAAGCCAGCGCGGCAAAGGCATCGCCCTCGAATTGGTCACCACCGCCTTCCAGTACGCAAAAGACCATAACCTTAAAGTCGACGTCCTCTGCCCGGTGGCCCACCACATCCTCGAAACCCACCCCGAGTTCCAGCCCCTCCTCCGCCCCAAATGACCACTGAAAAATCTGTAACCTGTAACCTGCAACCTGCAACCTGACATCTATAACCTGCAACCCGTCACCTGTAACCTGCTCA
>CAZHTJ010000196.1:0-3687 GCA_964535525.1 uncultured Acidobacterium sp.
TCGCCTACGAAGAAGACTCCCAGGCCGAAGTCGACATGAACCTCGTCATGACCGAAGACGGCAACTTCGTCGAGCTCCAGGCCACGGCCGAGCGCCACGCCTTCCCCCGCGCGCGCCTGCTTGAAATGATGGACTACGCCGAAGCCGGCATCCGCCAGCTCCACGAGTTACAGCGAGAGGCGATCAAAGCGGCGGCGTAAAGCGCGCCGAGAAGCTTGAGGGTCAGGGAAGGGAATCGACAACAAGCCGGCAAAAGCCGGACCCAAAGCGGGCGGGACCCTCTCTTGGGTACGTCTCCGAACGCACCGGCGCTCAAACTTTCAGGTTGGCAACAAACCACCCAGAACCATGTCAATGAGTGCATCGCCCTGTTATCACCGACTGACCTCAACTTGCGGTTAGCCAGCGATCCACTAAGAACCGGAGAGATCAGAGGCGACCGTTATGAGTCACCTTCATGGCCGAAGTTCTTGTTTTCCACGGTCTTCAGTCCTTCTTCATCGAAATAGCGTTGAAAGCTTTCCTTCGCTGACACTTTGCCTTTTTCAAGCTTTGCCGGGCCGCACCAGAAGGTACCTTCCTTAGCCGCCGAAATCTGGGTGCGAGGCATGTACGCGACACAGTCAGGATGAGCCAATCGTTCGAGTGACGTGAACAGTGGGATCACTAAAACCATGTCGGGATGTATCGCGGTCAGCTTGCCACGGTAGCCATACTTCTTGCGGACAGCCGTCGTGGTCTCTGGGAATTTCCCTTTCACCTGAACGGGACGAATAATTAGACCAGCGTCTGTTTTCTTTGAGACGATGAAATCGAACCCCTTGTCCTTGCGAGGGAAGTAAACGGACCACCCCGCATCTGCGAAAATACCCGCGACGTACTGCTCTGCGAACTCGTCCCGTTGGTTCTTAGGTTTGGGCATGGTCTCTATCCTTTCACGTTGGGCCCTTTGTGAGATACCATCCTCCGCTTATCTCATGACCATCGCGAACAATGGCTACAGCGCAGAAGCCGAAAGTGGCTTATACCTTATACATTGTTACCGTACTCTAAGTTCGAGGTTCTCAGATGGCCGCAGCACTTCCTGATTCTGTTCGATACGTGAAAAATGGCGCTGGTGGACAGTGGTGGAAGGCCGCCAAGGCTAATGGACAAATCCATGCGGGATGGCGCGCGATCCCCGACGCTCTCCTCCGGACCGCAGATATGGGGCCGATTGAGGGTCTAATCCGGGCGCAGTTTGGAAACAAACCCGGCGCAACGCAGGACTTTAAAGCCCTTCGGACTTTGCTGGTGGACCCGAGCCAGCATGTGTGGATCACGATTCAGGACGGCTGCATGTGGTGGTGCACCGTTCGAGATGGGGTTGAAATAAACCCCGATATCGAGACGAGTGAGCAGGGCCATTTCTGGCTGACCTGTGAATCCCCGTGGAACAACTATTCCATGGAGAACAAGCGGCATCTGGTAACGAGCGAACTTCCGGGCATTGTTGCCGCTATAGCTGGATATCAGGCTACCGTACGCGAGCCCAAGGGACGGAAGGAAATTCTTCGCATCATTCGAAATGAGGAAGATGAGGACGCACGCGCCGCCGACCGGGCGCGGCAGACCTACGAGGACGCGGTATACAAACTTGTTAAGCGTCTCGGGCCTAAGGATTTTGAGGTGTTGATTGATCTGATCTTATCGCGTACAGGTTGGGCACGGTTAGCAAGGCTAGGGGGCACAACCGAGGGAGTCGACGTTGAAGTTGAAAATGTCTCTTCTGATGAAATCGCTTTCGTTCAAGTAAAGAGCACCGCAAGCCAGGGCGTTCTGGATGATTATGTATCAAGGTTCAATGCCCGGAAGGATCGCTATCATAGGATGATATTTGCCGTGCATTCTCCCAAGGGGGCCTTGACGCCGCCCAGCGGTCAATTTGTGTCGGTTTGGACAGGGAAAGAGATTGCTCGACGCGTGGTCAAACTGGGTTTAGGGGACTGGGTTGCTACGCGTCTTTAAAGCATTGCCGAGCACCCAGTGCGTCGAGTTCACCCGCGAACTCGACCACGCCGAAGCCGGCGTCCGCCAGCTCCACGACCTCCAGCGCCTCGCCATAGCCTCCGCCTCCTGAGGTGCAACAGCTCCCAGGGTGCCACCAAAGCAATGTCCAAATCGAATCACCCCAGTAGACTGAACCAGCATGAAGAAGATCGGCTTCCTCTCCTTCGGCCACTGGACCCCGTCCTCGCAGTCCGCAACCCAGTGCGCCTCCGACGCGCTCCTGCAGTCCATCGACCTCGCTGTCGAAGCCGAGCGCCTAGGCATGGACGGCGCGTACTTCCGCGTGCATCACTTCGCGCGCCAACTCGCATCGCCGTTCCCTCTGCTCGCAGCAGTCGGCGCCCGCACGCGAAAGATCGAAATCGGCACCGCCGTCATCGACATGCGCTACGAGAATCCGCATTACATGGTCGAGGACGCAGGAGCCGCGGACCTGATCGCCGGCGGCCGCCTGCAGCTCGGCATCAGCCGCGGTTCGCCCGAGCAGATCATCGATGGCTTCCACTACTTTGGCTACGCTCCCGAGCCGGGCCAGACCGATGCCGATATGGCCCGCCACCGCACCGAGGAATTTCTCGAGCTGCTCCGTGGTAAGGGTTTCGCGCAGCCAAATCCCCGCCCCATGTTTCCCAATCCGCCCGGCCTGCTCCGCCTCGAGCCGCACTCCGAAGGCCTGCGGGACCGCATCTGGTGGGGCGCGGCGACCAATGCCACCGCGGCCTGGGCCGCGAAGCTCGGCATGAACCTGCAATCCTCTACCCTCAAATTCGACGAGACCGGAGAGCCCTTCCACATCCAGCAAGCCGCCCAGATTCGCGCCTTTCGCGCCGCCTGGAAAGAAGCCGGCCACACCCGTACGCCGCGCGTCTCGGTCAGTCGCAGCATCTTCGCGCTGATCGACGAACGCGACCATCTCTACTTCGGACGCAACGACGAAGGCGACAAGATCGGTTTCATCGAACAGGATAAGCGCGCGATTTTCGGCCGCACCTATGCCGCGGAGCCCGATGTCCTCATCCGCCAGCTCAAAGAAGATCAGGCCATCGCCGAAGCCGACACACTCCTGCTCACCGTCCCCAACCAGCTTGGCGTTGACTACAACGCGCACATCATGGAAGCCATTCTGACCACAGTCGCCCCCACCCTCGGCTGGCGCTGACTTCGCCAAGGTAACCTCCCTCACTCCGACCCATCAACCGAACACGCCCAGGCCGAAGCCGACATGAACCTCGTCATGACCGAAGACGGCAACTGCGTCGAACTCCAGGCCACGGCCGAACGCCACGCCTTCCCGCGCTCGCGCCTGCTCGAAATGATGGACTGCGCCGAAGCCGGCATCCACCGGCTCCACGACCTGCAAAAAGGGGCGATAGCCGCCGGCGGGCGGACCTCTCTTTGGCAGGTCCCCGAGCGCATAAGCGCTGGAACTTTCAGGGCGGGGACAAACCATCCAGGACGGTGTCCATGAGCGCTTTGACCTGTTAGCGTGAATCGAGCATCATGTGCGGGCAGGCTGGCGCATATTGACCGGTTCTCGGGAAGCGATCCAGGAGGGCGCCGGTCCGCCACCCTTCGTCGACCATGGCGCATGCGGCGATTCGGGCGCGACGCGAATCAGGTTAAGCGCCAGTAGTGACC
>CAZHTJ010000197.1:0-3672 GCA_964535525.1 uncultured Acidobacterium sp.
CGTGGATGCGGGTGAGCGCGGCTTCGAGTCCTTCGGTCGAAGTGGGTTTGGTGACGAAGGCGAAGGCGCCGCGCGAAAGGCCGTGGCGGCGATCGTCGTCGAGGGTCAGCATTTGTACAGGAATGTGGCGGGTGCGCGAATCCTGCTTGAGATGGTTGAGGACGGTCCAGCCGAGCATGTCGGGGAGGAAGACGTCGAGAGAGATGGCGGAGGGGTTGTACTCGCGCGCGAGAGCGAGTGCTTCGGCGCCGGTCATGGCGCAGAGCACCTTGAATCCTTTGTCGTGCGAAAGGTCGGCGATGACGCGGGCGTAGTGGGGATCGTCTTCGACGATCATGAGGACGGTGTCGCCGTCCTGAAGATTCTCGCGGTCGTCCTCGATGGCGGAGTCCTGCTCGGAGACGACAGGATTGGCGAGGAAGACGGGCGCGGTGAAGGAGGCGCGGTGCTTTTCCGGCAGCGGGGAAGCGGCGGGGCCGACGTAGGTTTGCGGCACAAATAAGGTGAAGGTGCTGCCTTTGCCGGGCGTGCTGCGCAGCTGAATTTCTCCGCCGAGGAGGCTGGCGAGCTCGCGGCTGATGGCGAGGCCGAGGCCGGTGCCTCCGTACTTGCGGCTGGTGCCCGCATCGGCCTGCTGGAAGGCCTCGAAGATGATGCGCTGTTTTTCGGCGGGGATCCCAATGCCGGTGTCGGAGACTTCGAAGGCGACGACGGAGCCTGCGCCGGAGAGGATGGGGTGGTCGGTGCTGAAGCCGGATGTGGCGCTGGAGACGGTGAGGCGAACGCCGCCCTGCTCAGTGAACTTGAATGCGTTGGAGAGCAGGTTTTTGAGGACCTGCTGCAGACGGCGGGGATCGGTGACGAGGCTGCGGCCGAGTCTGGGATCGCTCTTGACTTCGAAGAAGAGCTTGCGGTTTTCGGCCTCGTGGCGGAAGGGCCGGGAGACGGCTTCGAGGAGGCTGCCGAAGAAGAGCTCTTCGGGCTCGACGGAGACGGTACCGGATTCGATTTTGGAGAGGTCGAGGATGTCGGAGATGAGGTTGAGCAGGTCGGTTCCGGCGCCGTGGATGGTGCGCGCGAATTCGACCTGACGGCCGCTGAGGTTGCCGTCGGGGTTTTCAGCCAGCTGTTGGCCGAGCACGAGGATGGAGTTGAGCGGCGTGCGCAGCTCGTGAGACATGTTAGCCAGGAATTCGGATTTGTATTTCGAGGTGAGAGCGAGCTCGCGGGCCTTTTCTTCGAGGGCGCGGCGGGCCTGCTCGATTTCCTGGTTCTTGCGTTCCACTTCGGAGTTTTGTTCGGCGAGCTGCTGGGCCTTTTGCGCGAGCTGCTCGTTGGTCTGCTGGAGTTCTTTCTGCTGCGTCTGCAGTTCGGTAGCGAGTTGCTGTGACTGCTTGAGCAGGGCTTCGGTCTGCATGGTGGCTTCGATGGAGTTGAGTACGATGCCGATCGACGACGTGAGCTGATCGAGGAAGGCCAGGTGCGATGCGGTGAAGTTGGAGAGGCTGGCCAGCTCGATGACGGCTTTGACGCGATCTTCGAAGAGCACCGGCAGCACGATGACGTTGCGGGGCACAGCCTCGAAGAGGCCGGAGCGGATGGGGACGGAGGTTGCGGGAATCTCGGTGATGAGCATGCGGCGCTTTTCGGCGGCGCACTGGCCGATGAGGCCTTCGCCCACGCCGATTTCGCGGTTGTAGCCGCCGTCGTGGACGTTGGCGAATGCGGAGAGGAGGACGAGGCCGCTGAGCTCTTCGGTTTCGGCGAGGGTTTCGGTCTGGTAGATGACGCCTTGCTGTGCGTTGACGAGCGGGACGAGTTCGGAGAGGAGCATGCGGCCGACGGTGGCGAGATCGCGCTGGCCCTGGAGCATGCCGGTGAAGCGGGCCAGGTTGGTCTTGAGCCAATCCTGCTCGGTGTTGCGGTCGGTGGTGAGGCGAAGGTTATCAATCATCGTGTTGATGTTGTCCTTCAGCTCAGCCACTTCGCCGCGAGCTTCCACCTGAATGGAGCGGGTGAGGTCGCCCTTGGTGACGGCGGTGGCGACTTCGGCGATGGCGCGGACCTGGTTGGTGAGGTTGTCGGCGAGGAGGTTGACGTTGCCGGTGAGATCCTTCCAGGTACCGGCGGCACCGGGGACGTTGGCCTGGCCGCCGAGGCGGCCCTCGACTCCGACTTCGCGGGCCACGGTGGTGACCTGATCGGCAAAGGTGGCCAGAGTGTCGGTCATGCTGTTGATGGTTTCAGCAAGCGCGCCGACTTCGCCTTTCGCGTTCACTGTCAATTTTTGCTTCAGATCGCCGTTGGCCACGGCCGTGACGACCTTGACGATGCCGCGGACCTGCTCGGTGAGGTTGGAGGCCATCACGTTGACGTTGTCGGTGAGGTCCTTCCAGATGCCGGCGACGCCGGGTACGTTGGCCTGGCCGCCGAGCTTGCCTTCGGTGCCGACTTCGCGGCCCACGCGCGTCACTTCTCCGGCGAAAGCGTTGAGCTGATCGACCATGGTGTTAATGGTGTTCTTGAGCTCGAGGATTTCGCCTTTAACGTCGACGGCGATTTTGCGGGAGAGGTCGCCGCGGGCGACGGCGGTTGTGACTTCGGCAATGTTGCGGACCTGCGCGGTGAGGTTGCCGGCCATTGCGTTGACGGAGTCGGTGAGGTCCTTCCAGGTACCGGCGACGCCTGGGACGTTGGCCTGACCGCCGAGACGGCCTTCGGAACCGACTTCGCGGGCGACGCGGGTGACTTCCGCAGCGAAGGAGCGGAGCTGCTCGACCATGGTGTTGAGGGTTTCTTTCAGCTGGAGGATTTCGCCGCGGACATCGACGGTAATCTTGCGGGAAAGGTCGCCGTTGGCAATAGCGGTGGCGACTTCGGCGATGTTGCGGACCTGGCCGGTCAAGTTGCCGGCCATAGAGTTGACGTTGTCGGTGAGGTCCTTCCAGGTGCCTGCCACACCGGGGACTTCCGCCTGGCCGCCGAGCTTGCCTTCGGTACCGACTTCGCGGGCGACGCGGGTGACTTCGGCGGCGAAGCCGTTGAGCTGGTCGACCATGGTGTTGATGGTGTTTTTGAGCTCGAGGATTTCGCCCTTCACGTCGACGGTAATCTTGCGGGAAAGGTCGCCGCGGGCTACGGCGGTGGTGACTTCGGCGATGTTGCGGACCTGGCCGGTGAGGTTGCCGGCCATGAAGTTGACCGAGTCGGTGAGGTCTTTCCAGGTTCCGGCGACGCCGGGGACGTTGGCCTGACCGCCAAGACGGCCCTCGGTTCCGACTTCGCGGGCGACTCGGGTGACTTCTCCGGCGAAGCGGTTGAGCTGGTCGACCATGGTGTTGATGGTTTCTTTGAGGCGGAGGATTTCGCCGGACACATCGACGGTGATTTTGCGGGAGAGGTCACCGTTGGCGATGGCTGTGGCGACTTCGGCGATGTTACGGACCTGGCCGGTGAGGTTCGAGGCCATGAAGTTGACGTTGTCGGTGAGGTCCTTCCAGGTTCCGGCGACGCCGGGGACGACGGCCTGACCGCCGAGTTTACCGTCGGTACCGACTTCGCGGGCGACGCGGGTGACTTCTCCGGCGAAGGCGTTGAGCTGGTCGACCATGGTGTTGATGGTGTCTTTGAGCTCGAGGATTTCGCCCTTGACGTCGACGGTAATCTTGCGGG
>CAZHTJ010000198.1:0-3665 GCA_964535525.1 uncultured Acidobacterium sp.
GTTCGAGTCCCCCCTTTCGCACCAGACTTACTGCGGGTTCTGAGTTACCAGAGGTCCTTCGCTGCGCTCAGGATTTCGCCAGCGGGCTCGGACGCCCGCAAAGCGGCTCAAGTTCGAGTCCCCCCTTTCGCACCAAATCTCTCCTCGACGCGATGGGGTAGTCTGGTGGGGATTATGAATCCATCGCATCCACAACCGAAAATTCAACTGAACCAGACGCCGGAGTATCGCGAGATTTACTCCAACAGCGTGCAGGTGCGCGTGAGCGTGTGGGACTTTCTGCTGGTGTTCGGCCTGGTGCATCAGGAGACCGCGGAGCAGGTGAACGTGAACAACGCGCTCGGCGTGTATCTGAGCCCGCAGCAGGCCAAGGCGCTGTGGAACATCCTGGGGCAGAACCTGGCGCAGTATGAGCAGACATTCGGGGCCCTGGCACTGGAGCCACAGCCGCCAAAGGGGCCAGTGCACTGAGGCTCGCGTTGGTTCGCGGAGCCCGACGCGGGTTTCCACGGTGGGCCGTGTTGGCGATTGCGTTTGCGGCTGTCGTGGTATTGCATGCGCCGCTGTTGCGTCTGCCTTACTACTGGGACGAGGCCGGATATTACATTCCGGCGGCGTGGGATTTCTTCCGCACTGGCTCACTGATTCCAGCTTCAACCTTGTCCAATGCGCATCCGCCGCTGCCGTCGGTGGTGCTGGCGGTTGTGTGGAAGGTGTTTCACTTTGCCCCGGTCGTGACGCGGACCGCGATGTGCGCTGTGGCGGCACTGGCTCTGACCGCGGTGTGGCGCGTGGCCATGGTCGCGACCGGGAAGCAGGCCGTGGCTCTGGCGACGGTGCTGCTGACGGGAATTTATCCAGTGTTCTTCGCGCAGAGTTCGCTGGCGCATGCGGATTTGTTTGCGGCGGCGGGGACGCTGTGGGCGCTGGCGTTTTTGCTGGAGGAGCGGACCTGGTGGGCGGCGGTTTGTTTTTCGCTGGCGGCGCTGTCGAAGGAGACGGCGGTCGTGACTCCGCTGGCGCTGGCGGTTTGGGTGAGCTGGCAGCGGCGGCCGCGGTGGGAACGGGTTCGGAAGGTGGCGGCGCTGGTGGCGCCCGTGGTTCCGCTGGCGGGGTGGTACGTCTATCACTGGCGGAAGACGGGGTTCGTGTTTGGGAATCCGGAATATTTGCGGTACAACGCAACGGCGACGCTGACGCCGGTGCGAGTGCTGCTGGCGCTGGTACATCGGACAATGCATGTGACGCTGCACATGAATATGTTTGTGCCGGTGGCGGCGATGCTGGCTTGTTTCCTTCTGCCTCCGGTGAAGGAGGATGGCGGAAGTTCGAATTCGTCACAGTTACGAGCACGTATTCGGCCGGACCATCAGGCCGTGCTCTACGTAACGATTGCGGCAAATGGGGTGTTCTTCTCGGTGCTGGGTGGGGCGCTGCTGACGCGGTATTTGCTGCCGCTGTACCCATTGGTAATCTTGCTTTGCGTCAATACTTTCAGGCGGCGTCTGCGGGAATGGACGGGGCTGGTGGCGTTGAGCGCGGCGGCGTTTGTGGCGGGGTTGTTTGTGAATCCGCCGTACCGATTTGCGCCAGAGGACAACCTGGAATACGCGACGGTGATTCGTCTGCATCAGTCGGCGGTCGCGCAGATTGTGTCGCACATGCCGGAGGCGACGGTGCTGACGGCGTGGCCGGCGACCGATGAGCTGAGCAAACCGGAACTAGGCTACGTGACGAAGCCAGTGCCGGTGGTGGCGATTGGGAATTTCTCGGCCGAGGAGATCGGAAAGGCGCGGGAGATGCGCGGGTCGTATTCGGCTGCCCTGTTGTTCTCGACGAAATATGATCCGCCACGGTTACTTTTTAATCTGGGGCGGCGGAACGAGGAATTCGACATGCGGTATTTCGACTTTCATCGGGATTTGCCGCCGGGTTTGATCGCGCGGGTGCTGGGCGGGCAAGTGGTGTGGGGAGCAGAGCGGAAGGGGCAGTGGGCGGCGGTGCTGCGGTTCGACCCGGGGCCGGGGCCGCGGGAGGCTTGGCTTTCCATCGACCGGTGAATGCCCAAAACCTATCGCGCCAAAGCCGGCCGGACCCGGGCGGGACACCCATTTCCGGCGATTTTGCTTGGCAGTCGAATCGATGGTCATCTTGTCGATGTGACGCTGGTGTGGTACTGACGGGCGTAGGTTGTCCTCCGTTATACTCGGGGGATGGCTGGGCAGAAAACCTTCTATCTGGAGACGTTCGGATGCCAGATGAACGTGCATGACTCGGAGAAAGTCATTGGCACGCTGGAGCAGCAGGGGTATGCCCGGGTGGAGACGGAAGAGGCGGCGGACCTGATCCTCTACAACACCTGCTCGATCCGCGACAAAGCGGAGCAAAAGGTCTTTCACCGGCTGAACGACTACAAGGCGCTGTACAAGCAGGGCAAGCGGTTTGGCGTGCTGGGGTGCGTGGCGCAGCAGGAGGGGGAGCGCATCTTTGAACGTGCGCCATATGTATCGCTGGTGTCGGGATCAGCGTCGTATCGCAAACTGCCGGAGATGCTGGTGCAGATTGAGCAGGGCGCGACGCGCGTGACGGGGCTCGACGACCGGCAGACGGAAGAAACATTCGAGACGGAGTTCACGGCGCGGTCGAATCCGCATCGCGGGTACATCACGATCATTGAGGGCTGCGACAAGTTCTGCGCGTATTGTGTTGTGCCATACACACGCGGCAAGGAGCGGAGCCGGAAGTCGGAGTCGGTACTGGCCGAGGCGCGGCGGATGGCGGACAGCGGATTTACCGAGATCCAGCTGCTGGGGCAGAACGTGAATTCTTATAAGGATGCTGAGGGGAAACGGACATTCGCGGAGCTGCTGGCGGCGGTCGGCGAGGTGCGGGGAATCCGCAGGGTCCGGTTTACGACGTCGCATCCGAGGGACTTTACGCGGGACATTGTGGCGGCGATCGACGCTGTGCCGACGCTGTGCGATCACGTACATCTCCCGGTGCAGAGCGGTTCATCGAAGGTGTTGCGTCTGATGGCGCGTGAGTATACGCGCGAGCAGTACCTGGAGCGCATCGGATGGATCAAGGGCGCGAAGCGGACGATCAGCATGACGACCGATGTAATTGCGGGATTTCCGGGCGAGACGGCGGAGGATTTCGAAGAGTCGCTGACGCTGCTCGATGAGGTGCAGTACGACGGAGTATTTGCGTTCAAGTATTCTCCGCGGCCGAACACGCCGGCAATTGCGATGGCGGATTCGATTCCGGAAGAGGAGAAGTCGAAGCGGCTGCAAGTGCTGCTGGAGCGGCAAAGGGAGATTCAGCGTGCGAATTACGCGAAGCACGTGGGGCAGGTGCTGGAGACGATGGTGGAGGGAGTGAATCCGGCGCGCGAGCAGGTCGTGGGGCGGACATCTCAAAATAAGACACTCAATTTCACCACAACGCAGCCCATTGCGCCGGCTCCGGGCGTATACGTGCCGGTGCTTGTTACAAAAACATTTCCGAACAGTCTGGTCGGTGAGGCGGTTTAGGTGAAGGAGCGAGGGACACGATGGACGTGGAAATGAAAATCCGGGGACTGATGGTCGATCCGTCGACCAATATGCCAGTCGTGATCCTGAAAGATCCAAAGAGCGAGGCGGTGCTGCCGATCTGGGTGGGTT
>CAZHTJ010000199.1:0-3663 GCA_964535525.1 uncultured Acidobacterium sp.
TCGTCGTCGTCAGCCGCGCCTCCGACAACGTCAAAAACTTCCTCGCCGAAATGCTCAACTCCCGCCGCAAATGCGACTTCGTCGAAGCCCACCTCGCCGACCCCTCCCAGTGCGAGCACGCTGTCGACTACGTCCGCCGCACCTACGGCCGCCTCCTCGGCCTCGTCAACAATGCCGGAGCCAACGACGGCGTCGGCCTTGCCTCCGGCTCCCCTGACCGCTTCGTCGAGAGCCTCCAGCAAAACCTCGTCCACTACTACGCCATGGCCCACTACGCGCTGCCCATGCTCAAAGCCGCGCACGGCTCCATCGTCAACATCAGCTCCAAGGTCGCGCTCACCGGCCAGGGCGGAACCTCCGCCTACGCCGCCGCCAAAGGTGCGCAGCTCGCCCTCACCCGCGAGTGGGCCGCCGAACTCGCCCCCCACAACGTCCGCGCCAACGCCGTACTTCCCGCCGAAGTCATGACGCCCCTCTATCAGCGATGGATCGCAACGCGCCCGAATCCGCAACAGGCCCTCGACGAAATCGCGCACCGCATTCCCCTCGGCCATCGCTTCACCGAGCCCGCCGAAATCGCCGCCATGACCGTCTTCCTCCTCTCGCCCACGCAGAGCGCCCACACCACCGGCCAGTGCATCGTCGTCGACGGCGGCTACACCCATCTCGATCGCGCCCTCACCTGACGCACGCCGAACTCCGAAAGCAACTGCCGCCCCCGCCAAACGCACACTTCCCTGCCCAACCACGCGCCGCAGAAGACTAAAGTAGCTACTTGAACCCCTCGTCCAGCAAACCACGAACCGCGAGGACCCGTTGACCTCCGCGCCCGCTACTCCCCTCGCCCCAGCCGTACCACCAGCCCCGTGGGCCCCCACCGCCAACCGCTGGATGATCGCCGTCTCCGTCATGACCGCCACCTTCATGGTGGTCCTCGACTCCTCGGTCGCCAACGTCGCCCTCCCGCACATCGCTGGCAATCTCTCCGCCTCCACCGACGAAGCCACCTGGGTCCTCACCAGCTACCTCGTCTCGAACGCGATCATGCTTCCCGCCACCAGCTGGATCACCTTCCGCATCGGGCGCAAGCGCCTCCTCGTTCTCTCCATCGTTCTCTTCACCGCCGCCTCGCTCCTCTGCGGACTCGCCATCAACATGCCCATGCTTATCCTCGCCCGCATCCTTCAGGGCGTTGGCGGCGGAGGCATGCAGCCCCTCGCGCAAGCCATCCTCCTCGAAAGCTTCCCGCCCCGCGAACACGGCACCGCCATGGCGGTCTACGGCATCGGCATCGTCGTCGCACCCGTCATCGGCCCTACCCTCGGTGGATGGATCACCGACAGCTACTCCTGGCGCTGGATCTTCTACATCAACCTCCCCGTCGGCATCCTCGCCCTCTTCCTCGCCGGCATGTTCATCGAAGACCCGCCTTACATCCGCCGCAAGCTCACCGGCGCCATCGACTACCTCGGCTTCAGCCTGATGGCTCTCTGGCTCGGCTCTCTTCAACTTGTATTGGACAAAGGACAGGAGTCGGACTGGTTCGGCGCCACCTGGATTCGCTGGACCGCCTTCCTCTCCATCGCCGCCTTCTTCGGCTTCCTCGTTCGCGAACTCCGCACCCGCGACCCCATCGTTCAGCTCCACGTCCTCCGCAACCGCAACTTCGTCACCGGCACGCTCATCACGGCCATGTTTGGCTTCGTGCTCTACGGCGTCACCGCCATGCTGCCCCTCTTTCTGCAAACGCTGCTCGGCTACCCTGCGCTCGACAGCGGCCTCGCGGTCAGTCCGCGTGGCATCGGCTCCATGCTGGCCATGATGGTCGCCGGCACGCTGGCTGCACGCATCGACGGCCGTCTGCTTCTTGCTATAGGCCTCGGCATCTTCGGCGTCTCCACCCTCATGCTCGGCCGCATCAACCTCGGCATCGCTATGGCATCCGTTGCCATACCGTGCGTGATCAATGGATTCGGCGGCGGACTCACCTTCGTCCCCCTCACCACCATGGCCATGGGACGACTACGGCGGGAAGAAATCGGCAACGCATCGGGAATTTATAACTTGATGCGTAACATCGGCGGCTCCATCGGCATCGCCACCGTCACCGCGGTCCTCGTCCGCCACTCCCAGCTCCATCAGAACTACCTTGCCGCGCACGTCACCGCCGGCGCGCGCACCACCACCGGAGCCCTCACCGCCCTCACCAACCACTTTTCAATCTCAGGATTCGACCCCACCACCGCGCATCGCATGGCGCTGGGAGCGATCTACAGAATGGTCGAGCAACAAGCCTCCCTCCTCGCCTACGCGGATAATTTCCGTCTCCTCGGCTATCTCGCCCTGCTCTCGATTCCCCTGGTGCTGATGTTCCAGCGCGTACAAAAAGGCTGAGCGGGAACGTCACTGGCGGGTTAGTCAGATGCGGTTGGAGTGGTACGCATGATTCAACCAGTCCATGATGTACTCCGGTGGATGCTCCTGATCGAGAATCTTGAGAATTTCGGGCAATCGTGTGGGTTTCGAGCTAGAATAACCCCAATTTTGGAACTCCCGCTGGAGTCTCCGGATTCTTGCCTTCATCAGTCGTGGTCCCGGGCGAGGCTTCCGTGACGGCGTACTAACGCCTGGAAGAGGCAATATGAGATGGTCCCTGATCGTTGCTCTATGTGTTTCAAGCTTCTACATTCCTTCGTTTGCGGGATTGAAGGGCGTCCCGACAGCCGTTGGTCCTCGTCAGCAGTCGGCTTCGGCTACAGGGTCGAATCCAGATGTAATGACCAACGGCGATGTGATCGAGATGGTCCGACTGGGTTTTTCCGACGATATCATCATCGCGAAAATCCGAGCTGTGAAGGTCACCAAGTTTGACACGAGCATAGCGGGATTAAAAGCTCTAAAGGCCGCCCAGGTTTCGAACGCTGTCATCCGAGTAATGATCAATCCTTCCCACACTGACAGCTCGAAACCAGCGACTGAGTCTGAATCTTCCGGCGGTGATCGCACCCCACCGGGTCAGACTCCGACCTACACGACACAGGCTCCCGATCCAATCACGGTCGATAATTTCACTTTCACCTTAAGGGAATGTGCTCACGGAATTAACACATACATGGGTGAGGGAAAGGTCCTGAATTGCTACGGCCTCTTGGAGAATAAGTCCGACCGGAACCTCCATATCAAATTCACCGGCGCTTCTCTTGTTGATAACCTGGGGAATCAATACTCCGTATCTCTTGCCTCAATATATCTCGGTGCGCCGGGAATCCTAGTTCTTGGCGAATCGAGCGGAAACCTCTCTCAGGATTTGACGCCAGGCCTGCCGCTCAAATTCGGCTTTCAATTGCAGCGGTGGAGCGAGGACGCGACCGACTTCAACTTCATCCTCAAATTCGAAACCTCCAAAGACGTATGGGGTGGTGAAATAGTCTTCAGAAACATTCCCGTTAGACGATGATGCTTATTTCGGGGTGAAGGACGGGCTGAAAGTGATAGTGGCCACTTGGATTCGCTGAGAATCCGATGACGCACAATGAGCTGGTCTTCTCCGAACGCCGGAGCGCAGAAACGCCTCCCTACACCCTACAACCTACACCCTACTCGCTCCCTACTGCACCATCCCCATCCGATCGATCTCTTCCCGCACACGCTTCAGCCCAAACA
>CAZHTJ010000200.1:0-3650 GCA_964535525.1 uncultured Acidobacterium sp.
TTGCCTTCGAGCGATCCGAAAATCCGCCGCGCCAGATCCACCGCCACCGACGCAATCGACACCGACGACGACCCAATCTCCGTCTCCGACCGCACTCGCTTCGCTGCTGAAAATGCGCCTTGCATCAGCTTGTCCAGCGGACCCTTCACCGCCCCCAGCTCCCGCGCCACATTCCACGACTGCTTCACTTGCCCCAGAATCTGCGCCTCGCCTACCACCATCGAATCGAGGCTCGCCGCCACACGAAACATGTGCCGCACCGCCTCTTCATCCTGGTAGCGATACAAATGCGGCACCAGCAATCCGCGATCCAGCGCAAAATGCTCCGCCAAAAATTCCGGCAGCTGCGGCTCCAGTCCGTTGTGCGAAACCATCAGCTCCACGCGGTTGCACGTCGACAGGATCATCGCCTCCTTCACCCCCGGCCTCGCCATCAGCGCGCGCGTCGTCTCCCCCAGCGCTTCCGGCCCGATCGCCAGCCGCTCTCGCAGCTCCACCGGCGCCGTCTTATGGTTCAGACCTGTGACCAGGAATCTCATTTCAATCCAAACCTGTGCGCGGAACTATGCACCCCACTCAGCAGATTCGCCGCCCACACGCAAAGCATCACCACAAATACACTCGACGTCACCCACGCCGCCCGCCGCCCGCGCAGCCCCACACTCCGCCGCACGAACAAAATCACCACATACAATCCCCACATCACAAACGACAGCAGCACCTTCGGATCGGCAAAATACCCAATGCCCACCTGCTCCTGCGCGATCACCGAGCCCGCAAACAAGCCCACCGTCATGCAGACAAAACCGATCTGCAGCGTGCTCTGCGTGATCTGGTCCATCGTCGCCAGCGGCGGCAGCCACGTCAGAAATCCGCGCGGCCGCGTCTTCGGCCGCGCCGTCACGCCCGCCTTCGCCCAGTCCTTGCTTTTCAGCCGCTTTTCCTGGATCAGATACAAAAAACTGGACAGAATCGCGAACAGCAGCGCCGCATACGCCACCAGCAGCATCACCACGTGGAACGCAATCCACCCGTTCCGCACCATCGGCGAGCTGAACGTATACCGCTGGGGCCCAATCGCCGGAACCACCGTCAGCAAAAACGCCAGCGGCAGCGCGAACAGCCCAAACGAAACCGTCCGATACACAAAGAATGTGAAGAGAAAAACGCCGACAATCGCCAGCGCCAGCGTCGAAACAATCTCCGTCCCCAGCACCGGAATCAAATGATGCGCCGCCGCCAGCATCTCCACCGACGCCACCAGATGGAAGAAGAATCCCCCCATTGCAACCGGCAAACAATACCGGTGCCCCCTCGGATGGTGCCCGAGCACGGCCGGAATCGCCAGCACGCTGGCGACCCCATACAAACCTGCCGCAATTCTTAACCAGAGGAGAAACATGGGGATTCTCGGTGGGAGGCCGCAATCCGGGGGTTATGAAAAGTATAAATAACCCGGGCTCCGGCGCCCCGCAACCCATTATCCGAACCCCGCCGGCCCCCGAATGTGAGCTATGTCACATAGGCCGAAGCTGGAAGCCGGTAGCCAGGGCAGAATACAGCTCCTTCGGCCACGTCGCTCTGCTGCGGCCCTGGGATGACAGGTTCGCGGCTGCTCTTGCCGGGCATCAGCTACAGGCTACCGGCTACAGGCTTTTTCTGTGCCCTGCACCCTGTACCCTGTCTCACCGCGCCTCAACCGGAACCAGCCGCTCCGCCTTGGCCGCCGCAAAATCCACGCCGCTGCCCAGCAAGCGGTTAAACATCGCAGCATCGTTGGTCTCGATCACCCACGTCAGCACGTGGCCCTCGACCGCCACCGACGCCACGCCGATCAGTTCCTCGCCCGCCGCCTGCACATCGTTCCCTGTCACGGGCTCTCCCTGCGCCGCCGCAAAATTCGCCCGGTGCCCCTGGATCGCGTACGCCACCGGCTGCTCCAGCGGCATCATCCCCATCACCGTCGTAGCCTGCGTCACCAGATTCCGAAGCAGCGCATCGATCGACTTCCTCTGGCTAAAGACCTTCGCGGGAAAACACTGGGCACTGTCATCCAGCAACCCCAGCCGCACCCACGTGCCCGCCGCCCCGCCGTTCCTCTGAGCCGGACTTTCCTTCCCCACACTCAGCAGCACCTTCGTGCAAGCGTCCGTCTTCGGATGATCCGGATCGGTTTCGTCTCCCCCGTACATCATGCGCTTTCCCACCGCCGCCAAGGCAGCCGCTTCCACCGGCCCCAACTCCGCCGGATAAGTAAACGTCAAATGCAGTCTTGGATTCGTGTAGACCTTCGTCGTAATCTGCTGCCCAGGCGCAGGCCCCGAAGCGACTTGCCCCGTAATCTGCCCCCGCGCGACTCCCGCCGCGCAAGCCGCAACGCCCAGCACCACCGCACTCCAAACCCGCATCACCCCGCCAGCCTAACACCGCAGCCGCGCAGGCAGCCGTTCATCCACCGAGACGCATCAACAGCTCCCAGCTCACGCCCGTGCCGCCTGCCGCCCCACCAACTCCGCAAAGTGCGCGCGATTCCGTCCCGTCGCCTTCGCCACATACAGCGCGTTATTCGCCGCAGCCAGCAGTTCTTCGATCGCCAACAGTCGAGTCGCCGGCCGGAACACCGTCACTCCAAAACTGCAGCTCGTCCGAATCTCCCGCCCCTGATCTGAAAAATGGTCCGAAAAAATGTGGTCTCCGATGCTCGCCACCAGCGCTTCCATCCGCGTCTGGCTCGTCTGCGGATCGCAGCCCGGCATCAGGATCAGAAACTCCTCGCCACCATACCGCCCAATCGAGTCGTACTCGCGCAGGCAGCTCGCCAGTCGTTCCGCCGCCTCCCGCAACACATGGTCCCCGCACTGGCGGCCGCGCGTCTCGTTGATCTCATTAAAGTGATCCAGATCCGCAATCGCCACCGCCAGCACCGTGCCTTCGCGCTGTGCTCGCGCCACCTCACGCCCCATCAGCTCCAGAATCGCCCCGCGATTCCACACCCCGGTCAGCGGATCGTGCGCCGCCTGTTTTTCCAGTTCTGTTCCAGCCCTCGTCGCGCGAAACGTCATTCTGCGATCCTCATCGGCGAAAATGCCCCCAAAATTCAGCCCTGTCCCCCACGCTTGCATCCCCTTGCACAGATCGCCGCCCTCGTTCCGTGCGCATTCGTGACCCCGGTAACGCACCCGCCCGTCTCCAGCCAGGCACCTGATCGTACTATCCCCCAGGCGCCGCTGAATATGCCTCCAACGCACCACGATTACGCCAGTTATAAGTGAGCAATGATCAGAGATAGAACCCGTCTACGTCGATTGGCTGCACCATTCCTGCGAAAGCTCTGATTAATACACTGTCTTGAAAGGGCATGGCTTCAGCCATGCCGTAAACAGCAGTGAAAAAGGGCTTTAGCCCCTGAGGGATGCTCTCTAAGTTTTTATCGGAGCATCCCTTGGGGGCCAGGGGCATCAATAGGATGGCTCCGAGCTTCCCATGCGTCAACCAGAGTAGCCAGCGCATCCAATTCGTCGCCTTCCGCAGTTCCTGGACCCGCTGGGCCGAAGACGATTCGGTCCAGGCACCCCATGTTCTGCGCGAAGCGCGCCCGCCTGGACGGCCAGTCCCTAGAAATCGCTGAAAGCATACTGCGGGCTCAACCC
>CAZHTJ010000201.1:0-3604 GCA_964535525.1 uncultured Acidobacterium sp.
CTGGTGACGCGTTTTTTTGACGTGAAAGCGGAGGATCTGCCATGAAATTCCTCAGACGATTTCTGGCTCGTTTGACAAATTTCTTCACCGGGCGCCAGAGCGATCGGCGGCTGCGCGAAGAGATGGAGGAGCACATCGCTCTGCAGACGGAAGAGAATCTGCGCGCGGGCATGTCCGCAGCGGAGGCGCGACGGCAGGCGGTGCTGAAGTTCGGCGGTGTGGGCACGGTCCGTGAGGAGTATCACGCCGAACAGGGGATTCCGTTTTTCGAGAATGTTGTGCAGGATCTTCGCTTCGCTTTGCGCATGCTGGCGAAGTCGCCGGGTTTCGCGGCGGTCACGATTCTCACCATGGCGCTGGGCATCGGCGCGACCACGGCCATCTTCAGCCTGGTGGATGCGACGCTGCTGCATCCGCTCCGCTGCCCGCACCCGGAACAACTGGTGCGCATCGAGGCCGATCTGCGCGGCATCGGCGCGCAGGATGTGGGCCTGTCGATCCCGGAGCTCCAGGATCTGCAGCGCTCCGGAATGTTTCAATACGTCTCTCTGGTTGGGTCCGGATCGGTGAATCTAACGGGCTCGGATCAGCCGGCGCGGATTCAGTTCGAGCCCGTCACCCCGGCGTATTTTGCCGCGCTGGGCGTGAAGCCGGAGCAGGGCCGGGTCTTCGACCCGAATGATAAGACGCCCGGCTTCAACCTCGAGGTGGTGATCACCGACGGGTTGTGGAAGCGCGCCTTCGGCAGCGATCCGCATATCCTGGGAAAAAATCTACGGCTCGATAACGATCTCTACAGTGTTATCGGCGTGATGCCGCCGGGGTTTCGCGACCCGGGACGAACTCCCGATGAGCGGAATACCGATCTTTGGGCGGCCGCGGGATTTGCAGCTGATCCGGCCCCCCCGCCGCAGCGCAATACCCGGCTGACTCTGGGAGCGATGGCGCGACTGAAGCCGGGACTGACGGTGGCTGGCGCGCAGAGCCAGCTCAATGTGCTCGTCGCTTCGCTCCAAAGGCAGTTTCCCGCGGATTATCCCGTGGAAAGCGGCTGGGCCATGCAGCTCACACCGCTGAAGGAGAGCGTGGTCGGCAATGTGCGTCAATCGCTGGTGGTGCTGCTGGCGGCGGTGGGAATGGTGCTGTTGATCGGCTGCGTGAATGTGGCGAATTTGTTGCTGGCCCGCGCGAGCGCGAGGCAGCGTGAGATGGCGGTGCGCCAGGCGCTGGGTGCGGCGCGCTGGCGACTGGTGCGCCAGTTGCTGACGGAGAGCATTCTGCTGGCACTGCTGGGCGGGATCACCGGCATCGGAATTCTGCTCTGCACGAAAGATGTTTTGGTGCGGATGATTCCCGAGAGCCTGCCCCGGCTCAATGACATCACGATCAGCTTGAGTGTGCTGCTGTTTGCCGTGGCGGTCTCGATTGTGTCGGGAATCATTTTCGGTCTCGCGCCCGCGTTCCAGGCTGGGCGGCTGGATTTGGCGCATACGCTGAGGATGGAAGGACGAGGCTCGCGCGGTTCAAGGGAACAGATCGGAACGCGGCGGGTTCTGGTGGTGACCGAGTTTGCGCTGTCGCTGATGCTGATGATCGCGGCCGGGCTGCTACTGCGCAGCTTCTGGGATTTGTGTCGCGCCCCGCTCGGATTCAATCCCGAGAATGTGATGGCGGTTCATTTGTGGCTGCCGATACCCAATGATCCGAAGACGGACATCTATGGAACACCCGCGCAGGAGGCGCCTCTGGTGCGCGAATTGATGCGGCGCAGCCGGCAGCTCCCCGGAGTCCAGGAGGCGGCGATGGGGAGGGATGCTTCGATTCCGCTGAATCACGTGCCCGATATGACGCCCCTGATCCTGGAAGGGCGAGAGACCCGGACCAAAGAGCCTCCGCAGGTGGAGCGATCCAACGTAACGGCGGAGTATTTTCATCTGCTGGGGATTCCGTTGCTGCGCGGCCGATTGTTCAGCGATGCGGACAACGAGAATGCGCCTCAGGTCGCAGTGGTCAACCAGGCATTCGCGCGCGCATGGTGGCCGGGCGCCGATGCGGTGGGCAAGCGATTGAAGGTGGGCCGCCTCAGCAAAGACTGGGTCACCGTGATTGGTGTGATCGCCGACGCGCGCACCGAATCCCTGGCGAATCCGAGTGTGCCGCAGATTTACCTGAGCTTGTATCAGAGCAAGCCGAAGGAGCTGGCGATTTTTCTGCGCGGTCAGCTGGATCCCAGCGCGATTCCGGATCAGGTGCGGGCGATGGTGCAGTCGGTCAATCCGGAACTCCCGGTCTATGGGGCGCAGACGCTCGACGACGCGGTCTCATTGTCGTTGGCGGAGAAGCGATTCTCGATGGAGATGGTCGGGTGCTTCGCAGCGACGGCGTTGCTGCTGGCAGCGCTGGGAATCTACGGCGTGATTTCGTACATCGTGAACGAGCGCAGTCACGAGATCGGGATTCGCCTGGCGTTGGGGGCAAAACGCGGCAGAATTCTGGAGATGGTGCTGCGCCAGGGGCTCACGCTTGCCATTGCGGGAGCAGCTTTGGGGCTGGGCGGCGCGCTGATCGTCTCGCACCTGATGGCGGGGCTGCTCTACGGCGTCACGCCTACGGATCCTGTGACCTTCATCGGCGTCACTCTGGTGCTGACGGCAGTTGCTCTGGCTGCTTGTTGCATCCCTGCGCGGCGGGCGATGCGCGTCGATCCGCTGGTGGCGTTGCGGTACGAGTGATGGAAAGCCGAGACGCGCAACCGCGAAGAGACTACGGCGCAGATCACATTTTTGAGGTGAAAGCGGAGGATTCGCAATGAAACTCCTGAGACGTTTCCTGGCTCGCTTGACAAATTTCATAACCGGACGGCGAGGCGATCAGCGGCTGCGCGAGGAGATGGAGGAGCACATCGCTTTGCAGACCGGGGCAAACCTGCGCGCCGGCATGTCCGCGGCGGAAGCGCGGCGGCAGGCGGTGCTGAAGTTCGGTGGCGTGGGCACGGTCCGCGAACAGTACCACGCCGAGCAGGGGCTGCCGTTCTTTGAAAACCTGATTCAGGATCTGCGCTACGCGCTGCGCATGTTTGCGAAGTCGCCGGGCTTCTCGGCCATTGCGATTCTGACGATGGCGCTGGGGATCGGAGCGACGACGGCGATTTTCAGCCTGGTGAACGCGACGCTGCTGCATCCGCTCCGTTTCCCGCACCCCGAGGAACTGGTACGCGTCGAGGACGATTTGCCCGGCGCGGGCGTTATGGACGCGGGCATCTCGGTTCCGGAGTTTAAGGATCTGCAGCGTTCGGGAATTTTTCAGTATGTTGTGCTGCAGATTTTCGGGTCGGTGAACCTGACGGGGGGATCGCAGCCAGCGCGGGCTCAATATGAGGGGGTGTCGCCGGCGTATTTTGCGATGCTGGGCGTGAAGCCGGAGCTGGGGCACACGTTCGATCCGCAGGATCAAACTCCGGGGTTCACGCTGGAGACGGTGATCTCCGATGGGCTGTGGAAGCGGGTTTACGGGAGCGATCCGCACATTGTGGGAAGAAGTTTGCGGGGCGACAACGATTTGTATCGGATCATCGGGGTGATGCCGCCGGGTTTTCACGATCCGG
>CAZHTJ010000202.1:0-3518 GCA_964535525.1 uncultured Acidobacterium sp.
TTGTGCCGGCTTCGGACCGGATCGCGATTGGCGTGATTGGCTGGGGGATGATGGGCCCGGCGAACACGAAGGCGTTCCTTTCGATGAATGACTGCCAGGTGGTGGCGGCGTGCGATCTCGACAAGGGCCACCTGCAGGCGGCGCTCGACACGATCAACGGGCACTACGGCAATCAGGACTGCAAGGGATACCACGATTATCGCGAGCTGCTGGCGCGGGCGGATATCGATGCGGTGATGATTGCGGTGCCGGATCACTGGCACGCGATCATCGCGACGGAGGCGGCGAACCGGAAGAAGGATATTTACGGCGAGAAGCCGCTGGCGCGGACGATTTTCGAGCAGCAGGCGATTGTGCGGGCGGTGGAGAAGAACAACGTCATCTGGCAGACCGGTTCGTGGCAGCGGTCGCTTCCCTCTTTCCGCAAGGCGGCGGAGATTGTTCGCAACGGAATGATCGGCGACGTGACGCACATTGAGGTGGGATTGCCGGGCGGGCATCATGATTTTCCCCACACGCTGCCGGCGCTGATGGAAAAACTTTCTTCGTTGCCGAATAAGCCGGAGGACCCTTCGCAGATTGTTCCGGGGACACCGGCGTGGGATCTGGCGGTGTCGGAGCCTCCGGCGGATTTCGACTACGACCTGTGGCTGGGACCGTCGAAGATGGAGCCGTACATCGCGGTGCGCGTGTATCAGAACTGGCGGTGGAATTACAACACAGGCGGCGGGCAGCTGATGGACTGGATCGGACACCACGGCGATATTGCGCACTGGGGGATGGGGTTCGATCGCACCGGGCCCTCGATGGTGGAGGGGCACGGCGAGTTTCCGCGGGTGAACGCCATCTGGAATACGGCGACGAAATACACCATCGAGTGCCTCTATCGGAAGGAGGTCACGGGGTATCCGGTGGACGTGACGATGACGATTGCCGGCGGGTCTCCGGCCATTGCGATGGGGACGAAGTGGATCGGCAAAGACGGATGGGTATGGGTGGATCGCAGCGGGTTTGACGCGTCGAATCCGGCATGGGTGGAGGAGGATGCGCTGCCGGAGAAGGAGCGGAAAGTGCAGCTGATTGTTTCCGAGGAACACCGGCGGAATTTTCTCGACAGCCTGCGGTCGAGGAAGCCGACGATTACGCCGGTGGAGACGGCGCATCACTCGACCATCCCTGGGCATCTGGGGCTGATTTCGATGCTGGTCGGGCGCAGGATCGAGTGGGACGTGAAGACGGAGACGATTCTGAACGATCCTGGCGCGAGCGCGCTGCTGACGCGGCCTTATCGGGAGCCGTGGAAGCTGGGGTGAGGAAGACAGCCTGGAGCCTGGAGCTGGGAGTGTGGAGCCTGGGAACTGAGGCATGTTCCTGATCCCCGGATTGCGCGACTTATAATCAGCTTGACGTGAGGGGATTGGAAAGATTGCGCGGAGTGGGGGCTGCCCTTCTGCTGGTTTTTTCGGCATGGAGCTGGACGGCTCGCGCACAGCAGGCTGCGGATGCAAAATCGCCAGCCGCGAGTGAGCCGCATGGGCGGCTGCTGCTGGTGCTGCCCTTCGAAAACCGGAGCGGCGATGCAACGCTGGGCTGGATGGGCGAAGCGTTCCCCGACGTGCTGAACCGGCGGCTGAACTCGGCGCGGTTTCTCACCATCAACCGGGGCGATCGACTCTACGCGTTTGACCATCTGGGTTTGCCCCTCACCTTGCAGCCGACGCGGGCGACGGCGATCCGCATCGCACAGACGCTCGACGCCGACTACGTGATCTTCGGCCACTACTCCGTTGCGGCGAACCAGATCACCGCGGATGCCGAAGTGCTGGATGTCTCGGGTCTGCGGATGGGTGCGCAGATCGAGCAGCAGGGCGACGCGCAGCATCTGGTGGAGACGATCAATAGCCTGGCGTGGAAGGTGACGCGGCAACTGGATCCGCATTACGCGGTAGAGGAGCAGACCTTCCTGACCGCGGACAGGAACCTGCCCGCCGAGGCTTTCCAGAATTACATCCAGGGCATCGTGGCCGAGAACCCGAAGCAGGGAATCTCGCATTTGCGCGATGCTGTGAGGCTTGCACCGGACTTTGCGACAGCCTGGCTGGCGTTGGGACGAGCTTACTTCTCCGATCAGGATTATGAAGACGCGGCGTCGACGCTGGGACATCTGCGCAAAGACGATCCGAATGCTCTGGAGGCGGATTTCTATCGGGGCCTGGCGTGCTTCTACACGGGGAATTATCGCGAGGCGGAAGACGCTTTTGTGTTTGTGAGCGTGCGCCTGCCCCTGCCGGAGGTCGTGAACAACCAGGGTGTGGCGGCGAGCCGTCGCGGCAAAGATGCCGGCGCGCTGTTCGAGCAGGCGATTGGGGCCGACGCGCGCGATCCGGACTACCACTTCAACCTGGCGGTGGCGCTTGCGCATCGCAAGGACACAAGCGGCGCGCTGAAGGAACTGGATGAGACGTTGGCGCTGCGTCCGCAGGATGCGGAAGCGCAGACTTTCGCGGCGCAGCTGAAGAACGCGGATTCGGCCAGGCCCAATCCCGATCCGGGACATGCGGTGGCCGACAACCAGGGGCCGCTGACCCGGATCAAGCGAAGTTATAGCGAAGCGGGTTTTCGGCAGGCGGCGTTTGAGATGGAGCAGGTGCAGCAGATGCGGCTGGCGTCGATGACGCAGGCTCAGCGCGCGGCGGAGAACGTGAAGGATGGGGATCAGTTCTTCCAGCAGGGGCTGGTTTTGGAGGCGGAACGGGAGTATCGTGAGGCACTGGACGCCGATCCCAGGTCCGCGCTGGCCCATGCGGGACTGGCCGCTGTGAGAGAGCGGGACGGCGATGCGGATGCGGCGCGCGCGGAGGCACACGCGTCGATTCAGCTGGCGCCCAACGTGCCCGCGTATCTGGTACTGGCGCGGCTGGATCTGCAGACCAACCAACTGAGCGCTGCGGCGGGTGACGTGGGCGAGGCGCTGAAGGTGGACCCGGCGAGCGCCAGCGCGAAGGGAATGAAGCTGGCGCTGGAGCGGCGAGGACAGACGACGAGCCAGTAGCCCGTAGGCGGTAGCGAAGGCTGGCCGGGAGCAAGAAGCGAGCGGACAGCGGGAGGAAAGCCATGAAGGCTCTGGCATTTCATCACAGGCACGGGAAGCGCGAAACGCTGTTTCTGTTGGCGATGATCCTGCTGCTGCTTTTGTGCCTGCTGGGACCTTGCACGGCGAGGGTAGCGGCGCAGAACGGGCAGGTGGTGGTTCTTCACCTCGACGATACGATTCAGCCGATCAGCGCCGACTATTTGAAGCGCGGTCTTGATCGTGCCGCGGACATTCACGCACAGGCCGTGCTGGTGGAACTGAACACGCCAGGGGGATTGCTGGATTCGACGCGCACCATGGTGGGCGACATCCTGAATTCTCCTTCGCCGGTTATCTTCTTTGTGACTCCGGCGGGTAGCCGCGCGGGATCGGCAGGATTTTTTCTGATGGAAGCCGCCGATGTTGCGGCGATGGCGCCGGGGAC
>CAZHTJ010000203.1:0-3435 GCA_964535525.1 uncultured Acidobacterium sp.
CGTACTGGACGCGCTCGATGTCGTTGATAAGGGCGGAGAGCAGGGTGCCGGTGGTGTGTTTCTGGAAGAAGGATACGGAGCGGCGCAGGATCGACTCGTAGAGGTCGTCGCGCATATCGGTGATCATGCCGAAGCCGGCGTAGTTGGCGAGATAAGTGCCGGTGTAGTCGCAAATACCCTTCAGCAAGGTGGAGACAACGAAGGCGAAGGCGATGACGGACCAGTCGTTGTGGAGGCGCGCGGGGACGAGGTTTTGCAGGGTGATATGGATGTGCCAGCGCTCGCCGATTTCGCCGAGGAGCGGGCTTTGTTTGGCGGGGTTGATGCCTGTGCCGGGGTGGAGAACGTTGTCGAAGATGGGGCCGATGAGGAGGACGCGGAAGGCGTCGAGGAGACCGACACCGGCGGCGAGGACCACGGCGGAGAGAGCCTGGAGCCAGTAGCGGCGCGCGTAGTAGAGCAGGCGCCAGAGACGCTTCATGCGGCTGGGGCTCCCGGCAGGGAGAAACAAGGCATCTGCTTATTTTACCGCGCGATACGTTTGGGGCTGGAGGTTTTGCGGCTGTACGCTGTACTCCGGGCGCTGTAGGCTGATGTTCGTGATATCTTCCCCGCTTCTGCTCTCTGGTCAGCCTCTTTCTCTGGATGAAATTTCTCAGGTCGCTATGGATCGGCGCGCGGTGGCGCTGGATCCTGGAGCGGCTCCGCGGATTCGTGAGTCGCGGGCAGTGGTGGATGGGCTGCTGGCGCGGGGCGAGACGGCGTATGGCGTGAACACCGGGTTCGGGAAGTTGTCGGACGTGCGGATTGAGCCGGGCGAGGTGCGGGCGCTGCAGCGGAATCTGGTGCGAAGCCACGCTTGCGGGATCGGGGAACCGCTGCCCGCGGCTGAGGTTCGCGCAATGCTGTTGCTGCGCGCGAATGTGCTGGCGAAGGGGTTCAGCGGCGTGCGGCTGGAACTGGTGGAGTTGCTGCTGGCGCTGCTGAATCGCGGGATTCATCCGGTGGTTCCGTCGCGCGGGTCGGTAGGAGCGAGCGGCGATCTGGCTCCGCTGGCGCACCTGGCGCTGGGGGTGATCGGCGAAGGTCAGGTATTGGTTCAAGGCCGGCAGATTCCTGCGGCGATGGCGATGCTGCAGGCGGGCCTGAAACCCCTGGTGCTCGAAGCCAAGGAAGGCCTGGCGCTGCTGAACGGGACGCAGGCGATCACCGCGGTGGGCGGGCTGGCTCTGGCTCGGGCTTTGCGTGTTGCTGAGTTGGCCGATCTTGCGGGGGCGATGACGCTCGAGGCGCTGAAGGGGACGCCGACTCCGTTCGATGAGCGGATTCATGCGGTGCGGCCGCATCCCGGGCAAATGGCGGTGGCGGCGCATTTGCGCGCGCTGCTGGAGGAGAGCGAGATTCGCGAATCGCATCGCGAGAACGATCCGCGGGTGCAGGATGCGTATTGCTTGCGCTGCATGCCGCAGGTGCATGGGGCGGTGCGCGATGGCTTGGCGCATGCGCGGGTGACGCTTGAAATTGAAACTGGGTCTGCTACAGATAATCCTGTGGTTTTTCCGCCCCACAGCGGGGCCTCGGGTCCCGCGTCTATCGAGGGAGAGATTTTGTCGGGGGGGAATTTTCATGGGGCTCCGCTGGCGCTGGCGCTCGACTCAGCCGCGATTGCGATGACGACGCTGATGGGGATTGGGGAGCGGAGGGTGGATCGGCTGGTGAATCCGGACATCAATGAAGGGCTGCCGCCGTTTTTGTCGCGGACGCCGGGCGTGTCGTCGGGGTTGATGATTGCGCACGTAGTGGCGGCGGCTCTGCTGAACGAGTCTAAGGTGCTTGCCGCACCGGCGAGCACGGACAGCGTGCCGACGTCGGGCGGGAAAGAGGATCACGTGTCGATGGGGATGACGGCGGCGCTGAAGTTTCGGCAGGTGGTGGAGAATGCGGAGCGGCTGCTGGCGATTGAGCTGCTTTGCGCGGCGCAGGGGTTGGATTTTCGCGCGCCGCTGAAGCCTGCTCGGCGGGTGGGGGAGGCTTTTACTGCTGTGCGTTCGATTGTGACGGCGCTGGAGGAGGATCGGGTTTTGTCGGGGGATATTGAGGGGTTGGCTGGGGCTGTGCGAGGTGGGAAGTTCGATGGGTGGAGGGACTAATATTCGATGCCGCGTTGGGCGAGGATGCCTTTTTGGTAGGCGTGTTTGACTTCGCGCATTTCGGTGACGGTGTCGGCGATGGCGACCAATGAGGGGTGGGCGTTGCGGCCGGTGAGGATGACGTGGACCATCTCGGGGCGCGCTTGTAAGGTCTCGACGACCTGCGCGGGCGAGAGCATGTTGTAGCTGATGGCGTAGTTGATTTCGTCGAGGATGACCATGTCCCAGTCGCCGGAGAGGATGGCGGCGCGGGCCTGGCCCCAAGCTTCTTCGACGAGGCGAATATCTTCGGGGTCGGTTTCCGCACCGCCGATTTTGACGAAGCCGCGGCCCATCTGGCGGAGGACGAAGTTTTCGCCGAAGGCTTTCGTCGAGTCGAGCTCGCCGTAGTGCCAGGAGCCTTTGAGGAATTGCAGCATGAGGACGCGCATGCCGTTGCCGACGGCGCGGAGTGCGGTGCCCATGGCGGCGGTGGTCTTGCCTTTGCCGGGGCCGGTGTTGATGAGGATGAGGCCTTTGCGGGATTCGGGGTGTGGGTCGGTCATGGGTTCACTAGCCGGGAGTTGGCAGCCTGGAGCTGGGAGCGAAACCGAATATCCGGGCGACGCTACGAGCTACAGGCTACAGGCTGCCTCGATGATACGGGTGGCCGGCGAGGATGGTGAGGGCGCGGTAGATCTGTTCGCAGAGGACGACGCGGGCGAGCTCGTGGGCGAGGGTCATGGGGCCGAGGGAGAGGCGCTCGGTGGCGCGCTGGAGGGAGTCCTGGGACCAGCCGTCGGCGGGGCCGATGGCGAAGATGAGGAGCTGGCGGCCCTGGTCGCGCTCACGGCCGAGCCATTTGGCGAAATTTTCGGAGGGCATCTGGCGGCCGCGTTCGTCGAGCAGGACGAGGAGCGGGGTGGTACGGGCGCGCTCGCGCTCGACAGCTTCCCAGAGGAGGTCTTCGGAGCGGAAGACGGGGGCTTCAATGTTGGAATGGCTGCCGCGTGGGGATTTGCCGCCGGGGAGGAGCGGGTCGATGCGGTCGATGTAGAGGCGGGCCAGTTCGTCGAAGGTGTCGCGGGGGCGCGCGCCGATGGCGGCGATCCAGAGCTTCATGGGGGCAAGTCTAACCGTCGCGGATGAAATAGCAATCACACTCAGGTTGCGGCGAGCCTGGGGCTTTCAGGATGGAGGACGTGGTAGCGCCATCGGGGATCGAACTTGAGCCGCTTTGCGGGCGTGAGCGCAGCGGGAGACCGCAGGCGAAATCCTGAGCGAGTGCAGCGAGCCGAAGGACCTC
>CAZHTJ010000204.1:0-3419 GCA_964535525.1 uncultured Acidobacterium sp.
GCATGGACGAAGTCATCTTCGAAGAATTCAAGGGCACCGGCAACATGGAAATCATTCTCGACCGCAAATTGGTCGACAAGCGCGTTTTCCCCGCCATCGACATTCAGCGCTCAGGCACCCGAAAAGAAGAATTACTCATCCCAAAAGATGAACTACAGCGCACCTGGGTACTGCGCAAGGTGCTCAATCCGCTCTCGCCTGTTGAAGCCATGGAACTTCTCGTTAGCCGGCTCGAGAAAACCCGCAACAACGCCGAATTCCTGGTGAATATGAATCAGCTGTAGGACGTCGACTGTGGATTTTTCGCCGGTTCAGCGTCGCCACGATTGTGGCATGATGGATGAAAGTTTCCGGCCATAACCCGCACTGAATTATTGAGATTTTTTTGCGGCCAGCCACGACTTTGGGCTCGCGCAATCGTTTCAAGTGATAGAGGGTTCTCGCGCCCTGGAACGAACGGATCAAACAATGGAGTCATCTCCAATGGCGCAACAGACTTTTCTGCCCGGGAACGATCTCTTCGCCGCTACCGCCGCTCCGGACGGACGCTACGGCGCCTTCTTTGACGACGACGGCGAGGCGGCGTACTTCTACGCCCTCGACCTCGACTCCGACAATCTGATCCTTGACGCCGTCCACGTTTACGATGCCGCCACACGACCCAACCGCCGGCGTCACTCGTCTCTCTCTATCGTCTGGTCGCCCGATGGCCACAAATGCGCTCTGCTCCTCGATGGCATTCCTGAGGCCGCCTTCGATTTCGAGGCGTGCCGCGGTTTCTCCCGGACCCGCCTCTCGGCCCCGGTCCGCAAGAGCCGCGCCAGCTGGCCCGCCTCCGACCACGCCTGGTCGGAAGCCGCTGTCGACTGGCTAGAACTGCGCAAATCCGCGTGAATCAGTTCCCGTCACCCTGCCATTCAACCGCTTCTTTACCGGTCTCCGGGCCAGATGGGATTTCTTGGTAGCGGTTTTCTGGCCGGATCTGACGGACGAGCTCTGCAAGGCGTGGTGGCTCGTCAGCCTTATCCAGTCGCGGATGCTCCGAGGCGTCAACATCGGCCTTTCGCCAATCGCTCGCGTCCAAACGCGACCTCCTCAGTACGCCTGCAGCGGTTCCATCGGCAGCCGTACCTGGAAACACGTTGCGCCCGGCTTCGACTGCACGTGAATGTACCCGCGATGCCGCCGCACGATCCGCTGCGCCGTGTCCAGGCCCAGCCCCAGTCCGCTCCCCGGCGCCTTCGTCGTGAAAAAGGGCTCGAAGATCTGGGCCTGAAGCTCCGCCGGAATCCCCGGTCCGTTGTCCCAGATCTCCACAACCACAAACTCCCCGGAAAGTTCCACCTTCAGCGTGATCTTCCCCTCGTCGTTCATCGCGTCCAGAGCATTTTCCAGCAACGCCATCCACACTTGATTCAGCTCGCTCGCGTACGCCGAAATCCGCGGCAGCCCCGCCGCATAATGCCTCTCAATCTTCACCTTCTCCAGCCGCGACTGCAGCATCGTCAGCGTCGTCTCCAGCGACTGCGGCAGATCGACCTCCTGAATCGGCGCCTGATCCATCCACGAATAATCCTTCACCGCGCCAATCAGCTCGAAGATCCGCTTCGTCGAGTCGACCATCGCCAGCGCCATCCGTTCCGTTCGCGCCGACGACGCGAACTGCGACAGCACCACGTCGAGATGTTGCTGGCCCAGCAGCTCCGAGAGCTCGTCCAGATTCTCCGTCGTGATTCCCAGCTCCGCCAGGTCCGGTACAACCTGCCACGTCATCTCCACGCCGTGTTCGCGCAGCCACCTCTGCAGTTGGTCCTCACGCTGCGCCTGCGTTACTGAATCCGCCGGCCGCTGCTTCGTCTGCTCTTCCATGCGACATCGCCACGTGCGAATCTCTTCCAGATGCGCGCTGTCGAGACACAAACTCCCCAGCAAAAACTTCTGTTGCCCGTACGTTTTCAGTTCCTCAATCAGCCCCGAAGCCGCCCGCTGCGCCGCCGATGCGGGGTTGTTCAGCTCGTGCGCCAGATTCCCCGCCAGCTTGCCCAGCGCGTTCAGCTTCTCCGCCTGCTGCTCCAGGCGCGTCATCTCCCGCACGCGATCCAGCAGCACAGAAACGCACCGCTGTCCCATCGACGGAATCGCCTCCAGCATCTCCGGAAAAACGTCGCGATCGATCTGCAGCGCCCACAAATCCGACGCCGCGAATCCCTGCCCGCCATGCGTCTTCATCCGCGAAAAGGGAAGCAGGCCCGTAATCTGTCCCGAACGCCCGATAAACAGCGCCAGCCCGCCCTGCGAGCGCCGCACGTGCGCCTCGCCCTTCAGGATGATCCACATCTTCGTTGCCGGATCGCCTTCGCGAAACAGCGCCGTGCCCGCGGGAGCCGAAATCTCCTCGCTATGCGTGGCCAGCCACTCCAGCTCGCTGTCCGTCAATCCCTGCAGCGCCTGAACGCGCTTCAGCATGTCCACAATTTCCGGCAGCGGTGTCGCGAACTCCGTGGCAGGAACCGCCATTGCGGTCGCCGTCGATGACTCCATATGCCCTCCTGGGGATGCCCGACACGCCCCAAAAACCAGTCGCTGAGGCAGGAAGGGAGGGTGGTCCCGATTCTTCGATGCTAACCGAACCCGTCTGTCTGCGTGTTTCTGTGTGACTAATTGGCGTGGGGCCGAGCCGCTTCTTGCTGTCGCCGCGGCGTTTTGTCGATCAGCGCGTTCAGTCGATCCGCATTCACTGGAGCGGTCGCGCGGAGCATCGGGCTACCGTCCTCATCCAGCAGCAGCACAACAAATTCCCCTGTGGTTATGTGGAATAGACTCCGGATGGCGCTCATTTGCTCGCCACTCAGGATCGCGTACGGCGAATCGGCGGGCGTCGAAACCCGCCGCCCATCCGGCACAATCGGCACGAACAGCACAAACCGGTCCATCATGTCGTCTGCGGCCTTATCGAGGATCTCCACTTGCCGCTTCAGCCGCAAATCGTCGCCGTTTGCGCTGAACACCAGCAGCGGCCGATAACAATCCTTCATGCCGGCAAGCGACTTCGGCACCACCGCGCACGTCGGCTTCGCCTGAGAGTAGCCTCTCGCCCCCATCAGGGCCATAACCACTGCGCCGATCAGAAACGGTCTACGCATCGATCTCGCTTCACCAAAACGCGCATGAGCCGGAAAGAAGGCGCCCGGCCAGGGTACTGTCACCTGTACCCTGCAACCTGTACCCTGTCACCTGCCCTTATGCGTTCACCGTCTCCGCAGCCGCCGGCTGTGGCACGCCATCCTTTACCACCACCGGATCGAGGAACGGCATCGCTGCCCGCAGCGTCGCCCCGACCTCTTCCACCAGCAGCCCCGCTTCCTTCTTCCGCATCTCGGTGAAATTCTTCCGGCCCGTCTTGTTCTCATCGATCCACT
>CAZHTJ010000205.1:0-3291 GCA_964535525.1 uncultured Acidobacterium sp.
ATGCACATATCCCCCCTCACCTCCGTGGTCACCTCCATCTTCGGAGCCGTCGCCGTCCTCATCTGGCGCATCCGCGAAGGCCAAACGCCCGTCACGCTAAAAAAAATCCTCATCCCGCCCGCGGGCATGGCTACCGGCTTTTGCATGTTCATCGTCCCCGCGTTCCGTTTCCCGTGGACATGGGCCCTCGCCGCCTTCCTCATCGGCGCCGTCCTGCTGGCCTGGCCGCTGCTGCGCACCTCGCGCCTGCACCGCGAAGGGGACGCCATCATGATGAAGCGCTCCAGCGCCTTCCTCGCCGTCATCATCGTGCTCGCCGCTGTCCGCTTCGCCGCGCGCAGCTACTTCAACCGCATCATGTCCATCGAGCAGACCGGCGGCCTCTTCTTCATCCTCGCCTTCGGCATGATCCTCCGCTGGCGCCTCAACATGTATTTCCAATACCGAACCCTCACCGCCCTTCCCGAAGAACTGGACCAGTCAGCCGCCTAAGCGCAACTGTCATCCTTCTTTGAAAAGAGACGCACCTGACGCGCAGCGGAAGGATCCGCGCGGTTGCAGTCAGGAATCCATCAGGTCAGGGCACGCTCATCGTCAGCGGGTTCGTCGCGGCTTAGATCGGCCCACGCACCGCCCCGGCTTCCCAATAACTGACTACCAGACATCACGCGCATTAACGAACCCACGATGCGCCCCGTCGGCGCAGATTCCTCTGGACAGGTGCGTCTCTTTTCATGGAAGGATGACAGAGTTTTCTTTTTCTGAGTGATTCGCGGCTGAGAGACTGCGGAGAGGTTGCGTCATTTCGCCAGTGGGTGCTCCTGGGCATTAAGCCGGATGGAGTGCTGGGCACGGTTCGTCTGCAATGAGTACATTCGATTCGAGGTGTCCTGTGGGCGAACCGAAGAGCGGCATAGGCAATGTCACGACGAATACCGGGCTGGTCGCAATGGCGATGGCGTATTCCCGCAGCCGCATGCTTTCGGCTGCTGCGCGTCTCGGCGTGGCCGACGCACTGGGCGACGAGGTTGGCAGCGTTGACGTTCAATCATCTGCCCGCAACTCGGCCGAGTTTGATGCAGACCCAGCCGAGCTTGTATCAATCTCGACCAAAGTCGTATCTGACAGGAACCAGGTCACTTCTCCAGGTACTCAAGCCCGGTAACTCGCCAACTCCAACAAAACAAGTCACCGGTCAAAAAAAGAGGGGCAAAAAATTGCCGCCGCGTCCCGCATCGCGACATTCGCCCGAAAAAGCAAACTCGAACTTCGTTTCGGGAATCGCAATCCGAACCGGAAATCCACTGTACCGAAAGGCACAATTGACCGATCTTTAAAGCGCCCCACCGGCACTCGAGGACTATCGTCAAGGCGACGCGAGGTGTGTGCAATGATCTCCGAAACGGCAGCGACGGCGCTGGCACAGCAAAAATCCCTCACAAGCCAGAGAACAGCGCCCGGCGTCGAAGCCCTGGCCCAGTCGTTTTTGGATAACCTGCTCTTCGTCCAGGGCCGCTCCGTCGAGCGTGCTACCGTCAACGACCTTTACATGGCCCTCGCACACACCGTCCGCGACCGCCTCGTCGAACGCTGGATCTCCACCACGCGCAACTACCAGGCCCAGGATGTTCGCGTCGTCTGCTACCTTTCGGCCGAGTTCCTCACCGGCCCGCATCTGGCCAACAACCTCATCTATCTCGGCATCTACGACGAAGCCGAACAGGCCATGCGAAAGCTCGGCCTCGACCTCAACCTGCTCATCGAACAGGAAGGCGAGCCCGGGCTCGGCAACGGTGGCCTCGGCCGCCTCGCGTCCTGCTTCATGGACTCGCTCGCCACCCTCGACATTCCCGCCATCGGCTACGGCATCCGCTACGAGTACGGCATCTTCGACCAGCAGATTCGCGACGGCTGGCAGGTCGAGTCGACCGACAACTGGCTGCGCCTCGGCAATCCCTGGGCCCTCGAGCGTCCCGAGGACGCCTTCGAAGTCAAAATGGGCGGCCACACCGAAACCCACACCGATGCCCGCGGCCGAGTCCACGTTAAATGGGTTCCCGAGCGGCTGGTGCGGGGCGTCCCGCACGACACGCCCATCCTCGGCTACCGCACCAACACGGCCAATACCATGCGCCTGTGGTCTGCCCAGGCTGTCGAAAGCTTCAACTTCGGCGTCTTCAATCACGGCGACTTCTTCGGCGCCGTCGCCGACAAGGTCGCGTCGGAGAACCTCTCCAAGATTCTCTATCCCAACGACGAAGGAACCCAGGGCAAGCAGCTGCGTCTTGCCCAACAGTACTTCTTCGTCTCCTGCAGCCTGCAGCACATCCTCCGCATTCAGACCACGCAAAACCGCCCGCTCACCGAGCTCCACCGCAATTTCGCCATCCAGATGAACGATACGCATCCGGCCATCGCCGTCGCCGAACTCATGCGTCTGTTGGTCGACGAAAACGGAATGGAGTGGGATCAGGCCTGGCAGGTGACCGTGCAGTCGCTCGGTTACACCAACCACACGCTGCTGCCTGAAGCTCTCGAGCAGTGGCCGCGCAGCCTCTTCAGCGGGCTGCTCCCCCGCCACATGCAGATCATCGAGGAAATCAACGGCCGCCATCTCCTCCAGGTTCGCGCAAAGTTTCCCGGAGACGAAGACCGCGCCCGCCGCCTCTCACTCATCTGCGAAAACGGCGACAAGTACGTCCGCATGGCCTATCTCGCCGCCGTCGGCAGCCACGCCATCAACGGCGTCGCTGCGCTGCACACCGAATTGCTGAAGAACAGTGTCCTCGGGGACTTCTACGCGCTCAGCCCGGAGAAATTCTCCAACAAAACCAACGGCGTCACCCCGCGCCGCTGGATGGTCCTCAGCAACCCGCAGCTCGCACAGCTGATCACCGCGCGCCTCGGCCAGGGCTGGGTCTACGACCTCGAAAAACTCCGCCGCCTCGAACCCCTCGCCGACGACGCCGAGTTCCGCCAGAGCTGGCGCGCCATCAAGCGCCACAACAAGCTCGAGCTGGCGGCTTTCATCCACGAACGCCTCAGCATCGCCGTCGATGCTGACTCAATGTTCGACGTCCTGGTGAAGCGCCTCCACGAATACAAGCGCCAGCACCTGCAGCTCCTCCATATCATCACGCTGCTCAAGCGCATCCACCGCGACCCCAACGCCTCCGTCGTCCCGCGGACCTTCATCTTCGGCGGCAAAGCCGCGCCCGGCTATCAGATGGCGAAGCTCATCATCAAGCTCATCCATTCCGTCGCCGAAGCCGTCAACAACGATCCACTGGT
>CAZHTJ010000206.1:0-3267 GCA_964535525.1 uncultured Acidobacterium sp.
ACCCCCATCTACGAGGCACTCCTCAGGCAGGACGGCATCAACCTGCATCATCCACCGCCCCCACCCGAACCACCCGATGAGCCCGCCACCGCACCCTCAGAACTGCCCTCCAGCACCCATGCTGGAGGCACACTCAGCCAATAGGCGGCTCATTACGCCCGAATCGTCGGCGAGCCACTAATTGCTCGTTGCTGAACATACCTCCGAGCCTTCGGCGTGAGCGGCCAGCCTCGGGATTCGAGCTGTACTGCCACGCCCACGACGACGAACTGGCCGGAAAACACGGCCGAGGCCCAAACCGAGTACCAGGCCTTCCTCTAAGCCTGGCCATCCGCCGACCCAAACCTCCCCGAACTCCACCACGCCCAGCAAGTGCTGAGCAGCACAACCAGCTTCGCAGCGAAGCAGTAGCCGCTCCTAGTCCATCCACGAGCTCGAAAGCCCGCCAGTTTCCTTGCATCGAAAGACACACTGGCGGCCGCCGCGAAGGCAAGTTATTTTTCCCAAGCACGCTCCTGAAGCCCCGCCACGAAATTCTTGTACACCGAGTCGAATAGAAGGGAGCTGAGAACTGGGGCAAGGTCGCGCTGTTCTGGACGTAATATAGCTAGGCGAGTGAAAATTACTTCATTTAGGAGCATATTAAATATTCGGCGGGCGTCCTGGGAAGGTGCATCCTCAGGGGCGAAGATCGCTGTCGCCTCGTCAAATAACTCTTCTTCAATAGAGGGATCCACTCGCGTGCCTTGATCTCCGCCGACAAGAATCTTCGCTTGCAATGCTGCTTCCCAACACAGCCTAACTATGTCGAGAATGAGTTCATTAGCCAAGAAATGGAGATCCTCATCGTAAAGCGGCAGGTTCTTGCCGGCGAGCGTGCTTCCGATCGCCATCATGACCGCCACTCCAAAATGATCAGCGCCCTTCAAGCCACCGATGAGATAACGTGCCGTCGTCTCGTTGAGGTTCCGCCGAAAGCTTCGTGAGAATTCCAACCCGTTTGCTGTGGACCTTAACAGGCCCACTTTTAAACCAAATCGAACAGCCTTCGGGTGCCAGGCCTTTTGCATGATGTGGCCGTCCTCTAGCTCTAGCAATCTCGACAGTAAGATACCGAGCCCTAGCTGGAAGCTACCCGGCGATGAAAAGTCGGCGTAGAGCTTCGACTGAAGGAAGGCCGGAATTTGGCAGCGCTTGTAGAGAATTGGTAGAACAACTACCTTGTCGCCGTCTATTTCTTTTGAAAGAGCAATCTCTACTTCGCGCCGAACCCACTTCGATTTCGTCGAGGCTGGTGAAAGAATGACGCCCAGGTACTTCATGGTGCTGATCCCCGCAGCAATACGATCAAACAACGAGTCGCCAACGCGAATCTCGGCCTCATCGATCCAAACCGCGATACCGCGATCGCGAAGTGATCCCGATAGCTTCTTGGCAAATGCTTTATCTGCGGAGCTGTGCGCAAGAAAGATACTTGACACGACACCACCTCCCCGTCGGCACCTGATTTCGGCAGATCGTTGAATCCTAGCCCGTTTCTCAGAGCCTCGGCAACACGGACGTTAGCCTACCGAGAAGAGGCGAACTCTTTGGAGAATCGGATCCCACCACCACTATCCAGAGTCAATAGGGCAGCATTTCGAACCGGGTGCGCCGCTCTTTTCTACCTCCAGCCAAATGGCGTACAATAATTGCCAGATGGCATCCATGAGCATCACCGCAATCGTCGATGTCCTCGGCGGCGCCAAAACCTTCCGGCACCGTGTCCGCACCACCGACGACCTCGCCGAACAGGTCCGCTCAGGCCTGCCCGCCTCCACCATCGACCTGCTGGCCGTCACCCTCTCTCTCCATCGCACCCAGGTCGCCGAGCGCCTCTCGATCCCCGCGCGCACCCTCAGCCGCCGCCTTGCCACGCACTCGCGCCTTACCCACGAGGAGTCGGACCGCACCCTCCGCATGGCCCGGGTTGTTGCTCTCGCCAGGGAAGTCCTTGGCTCTGACGAGAAGGCCTCCCGCTGGATGAACAACCCCAACCGCGCCCTCGCCGGCCGCCGCCCCTTCGACCTCCTCGATACCGACCTCGGCGTCCGGTCCGTCGAAGAGGTTCTCCAGCGCATCGCCTACGGCGTCTACAGCTAATCGGCTGCAATGGACGTCTGGAGGCTCTTCCCCCGCCGCTTCCGCTCCACGGCCTTCACTGGCGTTGGCGGACTACACGCCGCCGGCCGCTGGAACCACCTCGGCGTTCCCATCGTCTACACCTCCACTTCCCGCGCCCTTGCCGCCCTCGAGTTCTTCGTCAACCTCGAGCCGAACGAGGCGCCCGACGACCTCCTCATCGCCCAAGCCTCCGTTCCCGACCCTCTGATCGAGTCGCTTGACCAGAAACTCCTCCCCTCCGCCTGGCGCACCCTCAACAACAAGACCTGCCGCGATCTGGGCTCTGCCTGGGCCACCAGCGCGCGATCCCTGGCCCTCAAAGTTCCCTCCGCCGTCGTCGATGGCGACTCCAACCTCCTCCTCAACCCCCGCCATTCCGACTTCTCCCGGGTCCGCTTCTCCCCACCCAAACGCTTTCACTACGACCCTCGCATGTTCCGTTAATCGCCCTGTTTCACCTTCCCCGAACTGCAACCCCACACCCCACCCCCAACCCCAAAAACCCAAATAAGCCAGGTTCACCCCACAGCAAGTAGCGGAAGCTCCCCACCAGCCGATTGTCAAGATCACCTGCCTTGCGTTCCGCCCTGAAAGTACCGTTCAGTCCCATTTTGGAAAAAGCGCTTCAACTCGGAACTGATTTCCCTTTTCCAACAGCTCCTTAATCAAGCCCACATTTCCAAAAACCCGAACCCCAACCCCAACCCCCAACCCCAACCCCGAACCCCAACTCCAAAAACCTGAATAAGCCGGGTTCAACCCACAGCAAGTAGCGGAAGCTCCCACCAGCCGATTGTCAAGGTCACCTGCCTTGTATTCCGCCCTCCCGGCTGAAAAATGGACCGACCCCAAAAGTGAGACAGACTGACAATTGACAGTTTGCAGGGAATGGGGAACTGCAAATGGGTCGGAGATCGAAGTACCGGAAATTTACGGTAGCCTACAGAGCCCGCCTCCAACCAGCCGGGGCTGAGTCTGCAACCGCTCAGTCCAAATGACAACCGAAAATGCAGCCGGCAGCGAACTGTCAAAACTCGAACTGTCTCACTCCAGGGGTTCACCCCAAAAATGGACTGACCCCCAAAAGTGAGACACTCCGACAAT
>CAZHTJ010000207.1:0-3259 GCA_964535525.1 uncultured Acidobacterium sp.
CCGCCCGATGTCACGGTGATCTCGATTGTCGGCGTGGTAAATCCTGAATCGACAAACTTCGTCGCGGACAGGTCGCGCAGCGCAGTGGCCACCATTGCAGCGCTGTCCTCGTCCATCTTCTTGCCGTTGGAAAACCAGTCTTTGCCGGTGTGCGTCAGCACCATCGTCGTCGGCCCTGAATGGTATTCGATCTTGTCCGGATCGGCGAATCCGAAATCGAACAGCTGCTTATTGCGGAAGTCGTCGAGGCTGTGGCCGAGCGCCTGGCCCAACGCGCTGGCGTTGGTTGAGTCAATCTTCCAGGTTCCCCCGATGGCGCTGGACGTCGCGTAGTAATCGTCCTTGTCTTTGCGGACGTCAAGGCTGTCGTCACCGGAGCTGCCCACGATCTTTACCGTAGCCACAGGCGTGGCGTGCGCAAAGGTCTTCGCCGCATCTTCCGATGACGCGGAAACATCCCACTTCGCGCTGGTCAGCTGTTGCAGCAGATCGTCCACCTGGAAATTGTCGGTGCGATACGGCTGCGGTTTCTCGATCTGCCAGCCGTTCTGCACCCGCGCGAAGCCGATGTCGTCGCCGTTGCGGATCAGATCGATGCTGCTGACCGAGCTGGAGTCGACAGGAAGCAGGCGCTTGTCGCGCAGGTCCATGAGGCTTTTGTTCAGGCTGGTCTTTGTGAACGACGTAGCCGTGAACACCCGCGAATCGCCGGCCACAGCAACGTAAACGCCATCGCCGGTCGGCATATCGTCGCCAAGCAGCAGCCGGCTGGTCTTGTTGCCCTTCGTGCTCACGTCGAGTTCGACAGAAGGATCGCTGAGGCCGAACTCACCGAGGTTCGTCGCCTTGTCTTCAACCACGCTGTCAGACTTAAGAGGCGCGAGGCTCGACAGCATCGCGGAAACCGCGCCGGAGTCGGCAGGAAACGTCCCCGGCGATGTGATCTGCCATTGCGACCCCGACCGAACCAGCGTCACCGGCTGCGCGCCCTTCTGCTTCACGGTAAGAGATGTGACGGCTGCGGGATCAACGGTGAGAATCGCGGGGCTGCTCGCGGTCGAAGCAGTGTTCTCCGGAGTCTTCCGATGTTCCGACCAGTAAAGAACCCCCGCAAGAACCAGGAGAACAACCGCTGCTGCAATGAGACCGCGAAACTTCATAGCGAGCGACTATCTCCGCTTCCACCAGACGAAAATCCCGCCCGCAATGACGATCAGCGGCAGCACAAACTGGCTCACGAGCCGCACCATCGCAAGTTGGCCAGTGGTCATCGTGATGCGCCGGTCCTCGGGCGCCTTGGGCCGGATCGAAATCAAGTCCTCATCCGAGCAAAGCCAGTTGATCGCGTTGGTGGCCAGATCGCCGTTGCCATTGAACTTGATGAAGCTGTTCGACGCCCAAGTGGAATCGCCTACCACCACAAAGCGTCCCTGCTCGTTCGGTTTGCCGGAGTTATAGCTTCCTGCTGCGCCTAGCGTTAGCGGTCCCTTTTTGTTGTTTGGGTCACCCGTGTTGATCTTAGGAGAATTCAGATTCATGGTCGCAAAGCTGGTGTCGGACGAATCGAACAGCTTCTCCACCGTGGTCTTGCTGCCATTGGTCAACGTAAGAGACCGCGAGAGCGGGAAGCCGGTATAAGTTCTCTTCATGTCGGCGACAATAGGTTGCGTGCCGTAGTTATTCACCAGCGCCACCTGGCCGCCGAATCCGTAAATTTGCCCGATGGGATTCAGGTCGAGCACCAGGTCCTTGTCCAGCGTGACGCCCCAGCTTTGCAGCAGGGAAGCGAGCGCCGCATTCTCGGCGATGCTTGACGGGCCCATGCTGAACGGCGGATCGAGCATAAAGAACGCGCGGCCGCCATTCTCAACGTAAGTCTTGATCGCATCGACTGCAGGCTGTTCGTAGTCGCGCGTCGGTCCCGCAATCACGATGGCAGTGCACTCCGCGGGAACCGCGGCCTTCTGCACCAGATCGATCGACTGCGTCTGGTAGCTGTCGCGGCCGAGAAGATCCTTGAGGCCCGAAGCGCCGTCGCGGCTGGAGTCGTCGATCGCATGCTCGCCGCTCCCGGTCGCGAAGCAGACGGTCCGCGTGTTGCCCTTGATGTCGCGAATGAAGGCGCCGGTGATGCCTTCCTCGGTCATATCGCTGGCGATCTCAGTATGGTCGCCCACCTGGACGGTGGCCGTGCCCTCGCTGCGAATCCCGGCCGCGCGCGCCACCATCGGCTCCTTGACCGGATCGACGTACTTGATGTGGACCTTCGACGGCGACAATGCAGAATACTCGTCGAGCAGATCCTTGCCCTCGCTGAACCGCGTGCTCGCGTTGAAGTAGGTGATCGTCGCCGGCTCCTTCAGCCCATCGACAATCTTTTTCGTCTCCGGCGACAAGCTGTAGCGCTTGTTCGCCGTCGTGTCATACGATTTCGAGTAACGGTTGGCGAGATAATTAGCAACGACCACGACGGCCAGAACCACCAGAATGTAAGTGGTCGCATACGCTGCGTATTTGGTCTGTCTCGCCTTCAAACCCTTCCATGCCATTCCGAGTTACGACCTCCAGCGAAGCGATTCCATCGAGCGGGCGGTAAAGAACAATCCAAGAAAAATGACGCTGAGATAGTAAATCGCGTCCTTAGTCGAAAGCACGCCGCGGTCGAAAGTATCGAAGTGAGTAATGACGGACATGTAGGAGAAAACCTGCGCCCACGTTGACGAGTCATAACTGCTGACCCAGGAAAATATCCACAGCAGCAGGCACGCGCCAAACGTTAACGCTCCGGCGATGATCTGATTTTTTGTCAGCGTCGAAATAAACGTACCGATGGCCAGCAGTGCCGCTCCCTGCAGAAATACGCCAAGGAACGTCACCGCCATCGGTTTCCAGTCCGGGTTGCCGTAGCGAAAGAGAAAGACGAAATTGATACAGGCAAAAATGATGATCCAGCAGTAAAGCAACGTAGCCGCGAACCACTTACCAAGGATGATCTCGATGTCGCGCACCGGGGATGTAGCCAATAGCTCAATCGTCCCGTTGCGCTTCTCTTCGGCGAACAGACGCATGCTGATCAGCGGAATCATGAACAGGCCCAGGAAGCTGCTGGTGCCGAGCAGAGGCCGAATCACCTGCTCATTCAGATTCATGGGCTGAGGCTGGCCCATCATCTCCATGTCGATGCCTTGCTTGATGAACTCGGCCAGGAAGTTCCAGAAGATCCAGCCGAAGATGACGCTGTACATGGTGAGCAGCAGCC
>CAZHTJ010000208.1:0-3236 GCA_964535525.1 uncultured Acidobacterium sp.
CGGTCAGCTTCGGCCCCGACAGCAAATATGCATAGTCCCGCATCCAGTAGCCCGACCGATCGACCCGCACCGGCTTCCCATCGCGGATCAGGGTCGCCTCCACGGTATGAAACCCGCGTCCGCCCTCCGCGCTCGCCGGCAGTGTCAGACGATGCGCCCCCGGAAACGCAGCCGTCTGGTCGTACAAAACCCCGCCGTCCTCGGAAGTCACCTTCACGTGCAGCTGATCGCCCCCCGGCTGCTCCGCCATCGGATCCGAAGGCTTGAACCGAAACTCCAGCGCCTCTCCTGCCAAAAACAAAGGCAGCCGAGGCCGAAACGCGAAGCGGTCATTCTTCCGCATTGCAATCTCCACCAGCGTCGCCAGCAGCTTCGATTTCCCAAAGAAATCCGCATCCGGCTCGCACGCCACCAAAATCCAGCGCCCACCCACAAACCGATTCGCATTGTGGTCCAGTTCGATCACCGGCGCAGCCAGCTTGTGACCCTCCCGCTCGCCCCACGCCAACGTCGTCAGATCCATGTCCTCGTACCCGGTATTTCCCCCCGAGACGTCGCCATCGACCACGCTCAGCCGCACCACCGGACTAAACCCCCGCTTCCAGCCAAACGCCGGCAGAGCAGGGAAGACATCCGGATTCGCCGCGAACTTCACCTCCGCCGAAGTCCCAGGCGTCTCCTGATAATCGTGAATAAAAAGTTCCAGCGACTGCGCCACGCTCGCCGTCCGCAAATGCCACCCGCTCCCGTCCTGATACGCCGCGCGTGTAAACGGCTTACCGCCCAGCACAAGCAAATTCCCGCCGCGATCCAAATAACGCAGAATCGAATCCCACGAAGCCTCCGGCCACGCTGACCCATACGGCATCACCAACAAATTCGCCGCCGCCAGCGCTTCGCCCAGGCCTTCCGCGTCCACAAACGAAGCATCGCCGAACGCCGCGTGCAGTCCAGCCTCATCCGGCGCAGGCGAATCCGCCGCGGGAAATCCCGGCTGCCAGAAAACCACAGTCTTTGCGAAGGAAGGAGTCGAGAAGAATCCGACAAGAAGCAGCAGAAAAACACGAACGGCGCAGCGGATTTTCATGGGTTCGAACCAGAATGCGGGATAACGATACCACGCAGCTCAAACCCGAAAATCCGAAACGTGACGAAGCAGCAAAACTACTGAGGCTTCTGGTCCTGAGGCTTCTGGTCCCCAGGATTCGGTGTCGGCGTCTGATTCCCCTCAGGCTGCATGCGAGTTCCAGGCGTGGTTGTGGGCGAAGGCGTAGTCGCCGCCGCGGGCTGCGGCGCGGCCTGCTTGTCCGCATGCTTCTTCATGAAGTGCTGCGCAATGTCCGGCCAGAACTCCGCAATCTCCGCGCCCACAATCCCCTCATACGTCACGCTCGCGCCACGTCCCAGCGTCAGCACCACGCCGCGCTGGTCGCTGGGGTAATAGATGTTCGAGATCGTCCCACCAATGAAGTTCCCGGCAACGTTGGCGTAGTTCGGCCCCCATGTCCCCTTATCGCGTTTGCACCAGATCGTGGTAAACGCCGAATAGCCAACGCGCTTGATGAACTTGCCATGACCCATGCGGTAGTAGCGCGGATCCTCGTGCCACCACGATGTCAAAATCGCATTGCCCCACAAATTCCCATCGAAGGTATCCACATACGCCGCGCCCCAGTATTTCGCGAAGCCCTCCCCGCCTTCCCCATACGACGGATACTCCTTCCCCAGCAGGCTGAGCTCCCCGTCGATCGCGGTGATCGCAAAAACATACCAGTCCGTCGAGCTCTTGAAAAACAACTGATACTTCTGTTTCGAAGTCAGCGGAGCCGCGTTCGCATTCGACGTCACATTGAAGAGAGGAACCACCCCCAGCATCCGCTGGTGCTCTTCCGCCTCCAGCTCCCGCCGAGCCCGCTCCTCGCGCTGCTCCTTCGTCTCGGGCGTGGTCTGCGCAGACTGAGCGGAACTCGATGAACCGGTCTGCGGTGCCGGCTGACTCTGCGATGGCGTGGTTGCTGGCATCTGCGCCGGCTGGCTCTGCAGGATCGTGGCCTGTGGCGCATCCGGCAATTCATCCTGCGCGGTCGCCTGCGCCCATCCGGCAATCGGAAAAAGGAAAGCCACGGCGGCCACCAGCAGGATGCGCCTGGCGCCGTCAGCAAAAGGGAACTTCGTCAATTTCAAAAGATGGCTCCCGCCTGAAAGACCTGACAACTCCCGCTGTGCACTCAAGAGGGGGAGCGTGGGGTTCGAACCTTTACAGACGCGTGTGGACCCTGGGAAGTTGTGGTCTGCAGAAGGAATTCACTATCCGAGAGTAACCTGGGACTTCGCTGATCATAGCGAAGCCGTCCTTAACGAGCAAGACAATTTACCGTGACTAACACGCTGCAACGCAAGCACCTTATGCCATACTGATCTCGCAATCGTTCCCGCCCACAATGCACCCGTCTCCGAACCCTGAATTCATGCGCAGGGCCATCGCTCTCGCCACCGAGAATGTCCGCAGCGGCGCCGGCGGTCCCTTCGGCGCCGTCATCGTCAAAGACGGCGCCATCATCGGCGAAGGCTTCAATACCGTCACCCGCGACAACGACCCCACCGCGCACGGCGAAGTGTGCGCCATTCGTGCAGCCTGTCAGACCCTCGGCACCTTCACATTAAGAGGCTGCGAAATCTACACCAGCTGCGAACCCTGCCCCATGTGCCTCGCCGCCATCTACTGGGCCCGCATCGACCGCATCTGGTACGGCAACACGAGCGCCGACGCAGCCCGCGTCTCCTTCGACGATGCCTTCCTCTACCGCGAGCTTGCGCTTCCCTCGCGCGACCGCACCATCCCCTCCGCGATGCTTCTCCGCGATCAGGCCTGGGAATCCTTCCAGGCATGGCTCGACACCCCCAACAAAACACCGTATTAGATTTTTGCAGCTTCCAGCTTCCCCGCTTCCTGCACCTTCCCACACACCTCCCGCATCCTTACCGGCATGGAATATCGTCTCCTCGGACGCTCTGGCCTCAAAGTCTCCGCGCTCAGCTTCGGCGCTGCAACCTTCGGCGGCGGTAACGAATTCTTCCGCGCGTGGGGCAGCACGGGTGTCGACGAAGCTCGCCGCATGGTCGATCTTTGCCTCGACGCCGGCGTCAACCTCTTCGACGTTGCCAACGGCTACTCCAACGGTCTCGCTGAAGAAATTCTCGGCAAAGCCATTCAGGGCAAGCGCGACAAACTCCTC
>CAZHTJ010000209.1:0-3233 GCA_964535525.1 uncultured Acidobacterium sp.
CAGCAAGTCCTGGCCCAGAAGGACGCCGCCCTCAACAAAGGTCCCGCCTCGCGATAAATGCAAAGCGCGACAAAATCGAAGAGGGCCGGCAGCCAAAAGCTCCCGGCCCTTTCCTTTTCCTGCCTTTGAAGTTTTAGCGCCCTGCAGTTTACCGGCCCCTTGAAGTTTTAGGGCCCTGCCGTTTACCGGCCCTTGAGTTTTAGGTTGTCATCCCGATCTTATGAAGTTGTCATCCTGAGCCCGCGTAAGCGGGCGAAGGATCCGCGGTTGCTTTTGCTACCGGCTACCGGCTACCGGCTACGGGCTACGGGCTACGGGCTACGGGCTTTAAACTCTAAACTCCAAACTCTAAACTCTTCTCCCAAACGACCCATGGACATCCGATTCGCAGAAGAACCCGAGCTCCCCGCCGTGACGGCCCTCATCAACAAGGCCTTCCAAGTCGAAGCCTTCTTCATCGCGCGCGACCGCCTAACACCCGAAGAAACCCTCGCCCATTTTAAAAAAGGCCGCTTCCTGGTCGCCGAAGAAAACAACACCCTCGCCGGAGCCGTTTACGTAGAGCTACGCGGAGACCGCGCCTACTTCGGCCTGCTCTCCGTCGATACCGCGCGCCAGAAATCCGGCCTCGGCCGCCGCCTCATCGCCGCCGCCGAAGAGTTCGCCCGCGAGATGGGCGCCCACCACATGGACATCACCGTCGTGAACCTCCGCACCGAGCTCCCGCCCTTCTACCGCAAACTCGGCTATACCGACAACGGCACCGAACCCGTCCGCCCCGAAATGATCCCGCGCCTCCTTGAGCCCTGCCACTTCATCAAAATGACCAAGCCCCTCGGCCCAGGCTGACCAGCAGCAGGCAGAGGCCCCCCAAAAAACCCAACCAGCCCAAAAAACAACACCAACCCCGGCGAACGCCAGGTTCACCCCACAGCAAGAAGTGGAAGCTCCTGGCCATCCCATCGTCAACAAACTTCATCCCGCGTTCCACCCCAAAGTACCGCGTTGTCCCGTTTTGATAATAGAATTCGACTCCGCCCCTCCAACCCGCCGCTTCCTGAAAATGACCAAAACCCTCGGCAACGCCTGAACAGCTTTCAGAAAAAAACGCCCCCCCCAAAAAAAAGCCCCGCAGCAGGCGAAGGCCAGGTTCACCCCACAGCAAGTAGCAAAAGCTCTTGACTGGACCATCGTCAACAAACTTCATTCCGCGTTCCGCGCGAAAGTACCGCGTTGTCCCGTTTCGATAACCGAGTTTCAACTCCGCCCCTGCCGCGCACTCACGTCTGCAGGGTTTGGCAGCAGTCGGAAAGCGCAAAGCACCCGCACCTCAGAATTAGGCGGCCAACACTCAATCAATCCCTCGCCATTTCAATGCGTTCTTTCGTCGCACGTTTGCGCAAGAGGACGGGTGGAGAAGCCATCGCAGCTTTCAACGTGTCCTCGTATATCTTCTCGAGCTCGTTTGCCCTGGCTTTCAACTCCGCTTGCGGGAAAGTTTGAAGTGCCTGGAACGCGGCCTCGAGGGCTGTGTACGAATTGATTAGCCTGCGACATTCCGCCTGATGTGCATCACAGTGCAGGGCTGTGTGCAAAACGCTGAGTATGGAGGCGCCTAGGGCACAAAGACCGGCGAATGTCGGGAAGCTGCTTCCGATGAGCCTGGGCGCCCCCAGGATTGTTGCCCCCGCCAACGCTGACAGCACTGTGGTCCCAATTACGGTGAACCACCTCAACGGCGTTAGCCAACCCAGCCACATCTCCAAAGCTCTCCGCGCAATGAAGCAATCGGATTCTCTTCGGCTGGACAGGAGATGAGACCCGTTCGTCATGCGACACCTCGGCGTTAGGCATTCATGTGCTTTACCAATGCATTCTAAGCAACTTGAATCTCTCTCACCGGCATGATTCAAGCACTGCGGCTTGAGTGTGCCGCAGTGCCCACGCCAATAGCGCATGAACGCAACTCCGCCTGACGGGCGGCCGCAAAGTCTCCGCAGGCCTGCCGATCTAATTCGCCACTGTGGAGCTTCAATTCCTGCTATCAGATCAAGGCGCTGGCTGAACGCGGTGCCCTGAACGCTGCAGTCGGGCCAAAATCGGCCGCGCCACCAGCAACACCCCCAGCACCACCGTGATCCCCAGCGGACTCTTCACCCCCGACTTCACTCCCCACCAGTAATGCACCACCCCCGCAATCGCGGCGCAGTAAGTCAGCCAGTGCAGCCGATTCCAGTTCTTCCCGCCCAGTTTACGAATCGACCACGCCGTCGACGTCAGAGCCAGCGGCACCAGCATCAACCACGCCGTCAGCCCCGCCAAAATGAACCGCCGCTGGCTGATATCATCCACCATCGCCGCCCAGCTCCAACCCGCATACAGCCACACGTACGTCATCAAATGCAGGCACGCATAGAAGAACGCATACAGCCCCAGCATCCGCCGGAACCGCACCAGCCAGCTCAGCTTCGGAATCAATCGCCGCACCGGCGTCACCGCCAGCGTAATCACCAGCAGCCGCAGCGTTCCCCGTCCCGTAAAAAAAGTCACGGTGTGCGTCGGATCCGGCCCCAGCGCATCGGGCTGCGAAGTCACCGACAAATACAGCCGCCAAAGCAGCCAAATCACCGGCCCCAGACAAGCCGCATGCGCCACCACCTTCAGCGCCACAATCCACCGCTTACTCATCCGAAGCTAATTCCGTCAATCGTGATCAATGGCGCATTTTCCCAAACATGGCTCACCAGCGCTTTTTCGAATCCCTAATCCCTAAACTCTAAACTCTGCCCTTCAATAGTTCTTCTTTAAATCCATCCCGGCATACAAACTCGCCACCTGATCCCCGTATCCGTTGAACATCAGCGTCGGCTTCCGCTGACGATAAATCGGCGCCCCAATCACCCGCTCCGTCTTCTGGCTCCATCGCGGATGATCCACATTCGGATTCACATTCGAATAGAACCCGTACTCCTGCGGCGACATCATGTTCCACGTCGTCTCCGGCTGACTCTTCACAAACTTCACCTTCACAATCGACTTCGCCGACTTGAACCCGTACTTCCACGGCACAATCACCCGCACCGGCGCGCCGTCCTGATTCGGGAGTACCTCGCCATACAATCCGAACGTCAGCAGCGTCAGCGGGTGCATCGCCTCATCCATCCGCAGCCCCTCCGAATACGGCCACGCAATCCCCGCATCGAACGGCAGCCGCTCCGTCTTCGAATCCGCCA
>CAZHTJ010000210.1:0-3211 GCA_964535525.1 uncultured Acidobacterium sp.
CGGTCGACGGTTTCCTGGCCGAAGTGGCGGCGGGTCATGTCGGCGACGGATTCGTCTGCCGTGCCCGGCTCGGGCGGGAAGAGATACTCGCGCGCCATGCGGAGTTTGGTGGACCAGGAGAAGAGGCGCGTGAAGGCCGTTGGGAGAAGCTTGGTGGGCACCATGAACATCAGGCCGTCGGGCAACGGGACGAGACGGTTTTTGACGACGATGTAGGTCTTGCGTTGGCGGTCGTTGGAGGGAAGAAGCTGGTCCGCGATGCCGAGTTCGCGGCATAGAGCGGCGGCGGCGGGTTTCTCGGTGAGGAAGGAATCGGGTCCACCTTCGACGACACAACCGTCGACGATCTCGGAGCTGATGACGCCGCCGAGTCGGCCTTCAGCTTCATAAAGGCAGTATTCGACAGGCTGGCCGGCGCGGCGTGCCTTCTCAAGGGTCCAGGCGGCGCTGATGCCCGCGATACCTCCGCCGATGATGGCAATTCTTTTTGTCTGCGGCATTCGAGCTATTCGATCCATGTCCGATTGCGAGCCCTGGAAACGCGCAGGGGCTCAAGCCCCATTCTTTCATGACCGCGTTACGGCACGACTGAGGGGCATGCGGGAAAGGTGACGGGCAGAGTCCGCTCTTCCAGCAGTTTTCGGGGGGCTGCAGCGGGAGATGGGGAGTGACTGGCTGATTTCAGCGGATGGTCTGCACGTGTTTGCGATGCGGCAACTGATCGGACATCTGCTGCTGCAGCACGGATTCGACATCGCCGGATATCGCGTGTCCGGGAAGCAACGTGTCCTGCACGATCACCGACCCACTTACCGGTATCTCAGATAACATCACCCTGATTCAATCGCAGGCGAAGCCGTGGTAAGGCGGACTCATTTTCAGCCTTGCGCATCGCACCGCGAAGCTCGGGCCGGTCGTATATCAGTACAACGTGAGTTATACATTATCGAAGACGTTCGACTATTCCGACGATGACCAGCTAACCAACAACAATGCCGACGAGCAGGCGAACTTAGTGGAGAGCATCAACAACCTGCGGATGGAAAAAGCTATACGGTCACGGACGAACGTCACCGGCTTACGGTTTATGGGGAAGCCGAGCTGCTGTGGAGATTCTCATTGGCTCCACTTTACACGTTCGATTCGGGGGTGCCGGCGGATATCTTCCTGCCGGGGACGGCGATCAACGGAGGGAGCGGCTCGCGCCTGCCGCTGATTCCGCGCAATGCGCTGGCGCGCGATGTGAAGAACAGGATCCAGTTGAATTGCGATCATCAATCGCTGGAATGCTCTGCCCGTCTGTCCGGGAGCGTTTCCCTGTCTTGCCGGGGCACGGTCGAGGATGTTGCGGCGGGATCGACTTTGCAAGCCCATTCGGCTCGCTGGACCTGCAGCTGAAGAAGGATATCCGCTGCGGGAAACACGCGACGGTGAGTCTGATGGGCGAGGCGTTCAACATCCTCAACGAGACGAATATTCGGGGAACGACCAATGCGAATTATTCCGGGCGCAATATCTGATCAGCCCGTACCAGCCGGCTCAGAACGGTCAGCCGGCGCAGGCGGTGCAGACGAACTTCTACCCGCCGGTGAGCACGGCGGGGGGATTCTTCGGCTCGGGCGGACCGCGAGCTTTCCAGTTTGCCACGCGCATCGAATTCCGAACGGCACCCTGAGGCTCCCGAAGACGAAAGACTCTCCGGCGGCCAGAAACCACGGCACCTCACGCCCCAGCGCGCTAATTGCCGACGCGCTGGGGGCGGCGGAGTTGAAAGGTGTTTTCCCAAAATGGGCCGGGGCAGTACTTCCGGACCGAGGTGGAGGGCCGAGTGGGATTGACGGTTGGACGGCAGGAGTCGACGCTTCTTGCTATGGGGTGAACCTGGCGTTTTCAAGGCTTTGGGGTTTGGCTTGTTTTTCTGCAGGGGTTGGGCACGGTAGGTCGGTGTGCCGCCCGTTTTCGACGCGGCTTGAAGCCGTGCCCATTCGAAGCAGTTTCCGGGGTGAAGCCCCTTCGTTGAGTGGCAGTGACGCCGGGCTGAAGTGTCTGCGTGAGAACTAGTTCTGCAGGCCACCGCTTGCGATTTGAATTTTGGAATACCGCAAGATATTGTGGTCGACAATCTCAAAAATCGCGTTCTCACGCAGACACTGAAGCCCGGCTCCTTTACCATGGGTCCGCACCGGATCCAGAGCGCCCTCAGCGGCCAGAGCCGGGGGGGAGTTTAGGTGGCATGGCTGAAGCCATGTCCTTTCGAAATTGCCGGGGTTCTCGCGGCTGCACAAACGATCAATAGGAGAGAGACATCCCGGTTCCGTAACAAAGTGCCGTTGTCAAAACGCAGGCGAGCAGCGTGAGCCAACGAGTCTTGCCCCAGGCGAAGGATGCGGGGGGAATCGCGATCAGAGACGCCGCGATTCCGACGATCACCAGATCATTCATCGCGGTGATTTCGATCTTCTCAATCCAGTTTGCCCAGGTATGTGTCATTAAGAGGATCATAACGAGCGGCATTGCGAGGGCAGCCATACTTTCAATTACCAGCGCGGCCAGAGCGGTCGATGCGCGCCAGTTGGAGGGAGCCGGCGTTGTCTTCCAGCCGCGCCACGCAAATACGAGTAGAGCGATGGGCGTTACGATCAGCACGAAATTGATGGTGACAAGCAGCGCGATAAGGGTGCCATGGTTCATGGTCTACCTACACGCCTACGGGGAAGGGTTTGGGGCTGGTGTCGTCTAAGTTCGCTCCGGTACGCCAGCGTTCGAAGCGGCCTTGCAGGAGCGACAGTAAGCCTGTGTACCAGTAGCCGACCACGAAGAGGATCAGGAAGGGGACGGTGAAGTAGTTTTCGTTGGCGACGGCGTACCAGATGCAGAGGGCGAAGTAGCCTCCGACGATTAATTCGAGGAAGGGGATGAGGCCGAGCCTCTTGCGGTACTTAGAAGCGCCTTTCGATTTTTCGCCGCGCTTCTGGACGCGGTACTTGGGGGTTCGTTTGAAGGCGCTCTGGATTCCGAAGAGGGCTTCCATGACCGCGATGGTATTGGTGATGGTTAGTCCGATGCCTAAGGACATGAGAAATGGCAGATAGACAAAGGTTCGGTACCAGCGGCGGGGAAATAGCTCCTTTTGGGATACGAGATAGAAAGACGAGATAGAAAAGGTAGAGGCGAGGAAGAGGGGGAAGTCGATATAGAGCATCTCCCACCA
>CAZHTJ010000211.1:0-3122 GCA_964535525.1 uncultured Acidobacterium sp.
GAAGGCGCATCCGCATCCGTTGGCTTCGATGATGTACTCATCGTGATCTTCACCGCCATAGATCGTCGGTGAAGTGAGTCCGGCGGACGCGGCGACATCGACAAAATATGCGTCAAACGGGCGGCCGGATCGCGCGGGTTTCTTTTGAGCGGGAGCGGTTCGCCCCCCCATTCCGCCCAGTTGCTGTGCTCCGAGTCGTGACGACAAAACACCCGCCATGGCTCCCAGCGACAGATGAAGGAATTCGCGCCGACCCTTCTGCATTTTCGTAAATCGTTGCCCCGAGGAATCTACTGGCGATACGATACGACGAATTCCATACAGCGGACCAGCGTTATCGTGCATGCAGGATCAGGAAGATTGTTCGGCGTCAGTGGCGGGGTCCATTCACCACGCGTGAATGGCAACCACCTGCGGCGGTCCGGGAAGCAGATCGGTGATGGTCGCCTGGATCACGATCTGCATGTTCCTCTCTGCCCAGCCGCGGGGGGCTGACTGAAGGGCCTTCTCGAGATATTCGCGATTGGAAACAAACTCCCCGGCTGCCTGAGTTCCATAGGATTTAATTCCGGCCACAACCAAAACGAATTGGCCGGTCTTGGAATCCATAAGCCTGGTAATCACGGCATAGTCCTCAGTCGTCCTGCCATTAGGATCGGTTTCCGAGCGCCACTGCCGTCCCGACGGACCCTCCTCTCGAATGATCGACTCTTCGCCCTCTTCGGCGAATGCAAAATGCAGGTTCGATGTCATCTGCATCGTCCACCTGTTATTGAAGGCCCCAATCACCACCGCCGGCGAGTTCCGCAGGTCCTCGAACGAGTAATTGCCACCTATTCTCACCTGGTTCTTTTTCCCGATCTGCCCTAAAAATGCCGAGATCCCGGTTGCCGCATACACATCCCCGGCCGCCAGTCCATAATCGGGATATTCGACCATATCCCCCCAAAGGATCTTGTCCGTTGGTTCCAGATCGGGCCTCTGCGTCAACCGCTCGAACTGGCTCCTGAACCTGTCCGGGGACTTTGAGTGCCGCTGGTAAAGTTTGACCGACGGAAGGTAAACAGCAGGTTTGGCCAGGCAGATTAGTACAGGCTGCGGAGTCGAAAGCGCCGGGGACCAGAATTGCTCCATCGTGGATCTCGGTACCCTTCCGCGGGAAACGGCCGAACCTATGAAAACCAGAGTGACCAAAAAAGAGATACCTATTGCTGACAGCACCCACAGCTGAATCCTGCGGTTAACGCCGGTACGGCTCTTCTCCGGAGTCTCAGCCCGCGTGTGCTGTGGGGACTCGTTCTCACCTCCGCCGGGAGAGGTTTCCTCCGGGACGACGGGAAGGTTCAGGAGTGCTTCCTGGCGGTGCGTTGCCGGCTGTTCCCACCTGAACTCCGGAGCATAGGAGCCGACATGGAGCTCAATGCGGACACCGGAATGCGCTGGTGTTGTGTTGTAGTACTTCTCCAGCCTTTTGCGCACCTCACCGGCCTGCACCCGTACTACTGGATCGTCGCCGGTTGCATAGCCCGCGGGACGGTGAAAGAGATCTACACCGATGGTCCGCTCTTTCAGCCGATCATGGTTTCCCTCCAGCCTGTGGGTGACCACATAGGAGAGAAACTGCTGACACCGCTTGCTGGTCTGAAAGATCGGGCTGTTCAGGATCGCTTCCAGTTCCCGGAGAACAGCCATCCTCTCCGCGTCGCTCAGGGCACTGGTATCGGGATGAACATCTTCGCGCCAAGTCGAATCTGTGATCGAACCCATGGTACTCACCGTCCACCCGTACCAGCCGGCTATGGAACCACCCCGAAGCCTCAGCGCAGCCGCAGTTCACCATGCTCAACCGCTCATATCAGAATGTCAACTATGCGGCCTCTTGCGCCGATGCCAGCCGATTGTTCGTTGAGTCGAAAAGACAATAGCCGAAGGCCATTTATCAGATTCCACGTGGATTAGCCCCGACCACGAAGCTTCTGACTGTAGCCGCCACACTGTAATACACCGTGTCCTACTTGAAAAGCCCTTGAGGCGAGCGAATAGTCGCGTGGAAATTCCGAGCTGTATTTAACGGAAGCGAAAAACCTCGCGGCGGAGGGGTCCGCCCGGCCCTGTTTTTTCACGGAGGCTCAGATGACCAGCAAGAGATTTGCAATCAGCGGTTCGATATTCGTTCTCCTTCTGTTGACTTTGGGACGGTCGGCTTTCGGTCAGTTCCTCAGCGGTATTGAAGGCACCGTCAAAGATCCTTCCGGCGCCCTCATCGCGGGAGCCAAAGTCACCGTCACCGATACCCGGCTCGGTGTGAAAAAAACCGACACAACCAACGACGCCGGCTATTTCCGCATTGACAGTATTGCCGCATCCACCTACACCGTGCAGATTCTCATGAACGGCTTCAAAACGTGGGAGCAGACCAACCTGGTACTCCAGGTCGGAGAAACCCGAACGCTGGCGCCGGAATTACAGGTGGGGCCGGCCAACACCGAGGAGATTTCTGTCACCGCCTCCCAGGCGACCCCTGATCTGGTTTCGCCCACGACCGGGGCCGTGATTCCCGAAGCCACCCTCCAGGAAACTCCGCTTTCGGGTCAAAACGTCTATGGCTTGTCCGCGCTCACCCCCGGCATGACTGGTGCCGCGACTCAGACGGGAGCCGACAACTTCACCAACGAGTACTCCATCAACATCAACGCAGCAGGCCTGCGCCAGGAGCAGAACGGTTACGAAATTGACGGCGCGCAGACCAACACCCCTTCCCGCGGCGGCGGTACCTCCATCTCTCCCAATCCCGAAATCGTCCAATCCATGGAGGTCAGGACCAACGATTTCGATGCCGAGAAGGGAAGAAACGGCGGCGCTACCGTCGACGTCTTTACCATCTCAGGCTCGAACCAATTTCACGGAACCATCGACTACGAATTCACCAACAACAACCTGTCGGCACTCACCCATTTCGAAAGCAAACTTCCCAACTCCCAGCGCAACGATACCAGCGCGACCATGGGGGGACCACTTATAAGGAACAAGCTGTTCTGGTTTGGCGCGATCGAAGTGCTTCGATCCAGCGTTACCAGTGCCAGCTCCACTACGGCCGAGACCCAGGATTTCTATAACTGGGT
>CAZHTJ010000212.1:0-3107 GCA_964535525.1 uncultured Acidobacterium sp.
CGAAGAAGCCCGCCGACGCTACGTCACCGCCATTTTTCTAAGGCTTCACCCGGAGTCGGGCGAAGTCGAAGTCGTCAATGCCGGCCACAATCCCGGCTTCCTCATCTCGCCAGGCGCCTCTCCGCACGAGTTCAACGCAGCCGGAACGCCCCTCGGCCTTCTGCCCGGAATGAGCTACTCCATCGAGAAAAGCGTCTTTACCCCGGGCGCAAGGCTGCTTTTCTACACCGACGGCCTCACGGAAGTCTTCAAAGGGGATGAGGAATTTGGCCCGGAAAGGCTTTTAAATGAATTTTCTACGTGCCCGGCCCAGAAGGCCGATGGTATCCTCGATGCATTGTGGACAGCCCTCGACAATTTTTCTGAAGGCGGCCCGCAGGGAGACGACATGACCGCACTGGCGCTGTGCCGCGGTTCGATTACTACGGAGATGCCGGCATGAGCGAAATTAAGACCACCACCGTCGAGGTTCGGTTGCCCTCGCGGATGGGCTTCGAGAAAGTTGCCATGAGCACGGCATCGGCGGTCGCCAAACTGATGGGCTTCCCTGAGGAACGCGTCGAAGACCTCAAAACAGCGGTAGCTGAAGCCTGCATCAACGCCATCGAGCATGGCAACCGATTGAACGAAAAGCTCTCCGTCGGCGTAGTTCTCAATGCGAGCGTCGACTCGCTCGAAGTCAAGGTCATCGACGACGGCAAAGGCATGAGCAAGAAGCAGGCCAAGCCCGACATCGACCGCAAGATGCACGGCGAAGAAGATCCGCGCGGGATGGGCATGTTCCTCATCCAGGCGCTCGTCGACGAGGCGGAGTGGGTCTCCGGCTCAGATGGAAAAGCGAGTTATGTCCGGCTGGTGATACGGTTGGATAAAGATGCGTAATAGAGCCTGCGAAATGGCTCTAACCCAAAAAGAATATGGAGACTATTGACAGTGCAGAGCGAAACCAAGTCGCGCGTTGACCAGATCACTTCCCCGGCCGGGCATCCGGTTAGCGTCCTCCGCTTTGAGGGGGATATCGCCAGCACCTCCAAGGATGCGGTTCTCGGCGCCTATCAGGCGCTGCCCAAAGGTACCGTCAAATTAGTCCTCCTCGATTTCACGAAAGTCGATTACATCAACTCCAGCGGCATCGCGCTCGTCATCCAGCTTCTGATGGAAGCCACCAACGCCGGCCAGAAGGTCTACGCCTTCGGTCTCTCGGCCCACTTCACCAAGGTCTTCACCATGGTCGGCATCACCAAGTACGCCGGCCTCTTCCCCTCGCAAACTGAAGCGCTCGCGGGCCTGTAAGGCCTGCGTTCCCGCGTGCACCCCACGCGCGTAAAATGTCCCCTATGAAACTCGACGCGATCCAGTCCGCCATCCGCGAGGCCGGCTTCGACGGCTGGCTCTTCTACGATCACCACCACCGCGACCCTATTGCCGCGCACATCCTCGGCCTCGACGAGATGGCCCACATCACCCGACGCTGGTATTACTTCATTCCCGCCGAAGGCGATCCGCGCAAGCTCGTCCATCGCATAGAGCAGGGCCGCCTCGATTCGCTTCCCGGCGCCAAAGGCCTCTACTCAAGCTGGCAGGAGCTGCACGCCGGCCTGGATGCCATGCTCTTCGACGCCCGCCGCATAGCCATGCAGTACTCCCCCAACAACGCCATCATGTACGTTTCCATGGTCGACGCCGGCACCGTTGAATTCCTCCGCAGCCTCGGCAAACACATCGTCAGCTCCGCCGATCTTGTCAGCCACTTTGAAGCCGTCCTCAACCAGGACCAAATCGCCGACCACGCCGCAGCGCAGAGCGCCATCGATGTCATTCTCGCCGAGGCCTGGAAAAAGATCGGCCGCGCTCTTCGTCCCAGTGACGGCTCCTCTGGCAAGCTCACCGAGTTTCAAATGGTCCAGTGGCTCAGTGAAGCCATGCGCAACGAGGGCCTCGTCTGGGAGAACGGCCCCAACGTTAGCGCCAACGCCAACAGCTCCGACTCCCACTACGAGCCCACCGTCGAGAATTCGTCCCCCATCGCCGAAGGCGACTTCATCCTCATCGACATCTGGGGACGACTCGAGAAACCCGGCAGCGTCTTTTACGACATCACCTGGACCGGCGTAGTCGGTCGCGAGCCCACCCAACGCGAGCAGCTTGTCTTTGAAACCGTCCGCAACGCCCGCGACGCCGCCATCGCCGCGGTCGAGCAGGCCTTCGCCGCCGGCCAGCCCATCTGCGGCTATCAGGCCGACGATGCCGCCCGCGCCGTGATCCAAATCGCCGGCTTCGGCGACTACTTCACCCATCGCACCGGCCACAACATCGCCCATGAAATTCACGGACCCGGCGCGCATCTCGATAACCTCGAGACCCACGACGAGCGCCTCATCCTGCCCAACACCTGCTTCTCCGTCGAGCCCGGTATCTATCTCCCCGACTTCGGCGTCCGCAGCGAAATCGACATGCTCACCGCCCCCGGCAAAGCGTGGGTCACCGGCAAAATTCAGCGGGAACTCGTCCGCATCTAGAGCCTGTTATTAACTTTGCGTGAGTTGCCGTGCGATATTTGCGAGCATGAGGATGGCGAAGGCAAGGTAGTGGAGTCCGGCCAGTATCTTGGCCAGCCTCTCGTAGTCTCTGGCCAGTCGACGGAAGCGGGCTGCCCAGGCGAAGCTGCGCTCCACAACCCAGCGGCGTGGAAGCAGCACGAATCCGCGTTTGGCCTCTGTATGTTTGACCACTTCCAATCGAATGCCGTGTTTCTCTGCCGCCTGCGCCGCGTTCTCTCCGGTGTAGCCCTGATCGACATACGCCAACTCGATGTTCTCACCGGTAATCTCCTGGACTGCTTCAGCCAGCTTCTCCACCTGCGCGCGGTCCTGTTGATCGGCCGCCGTAACGTGAAGGGCCAGCAGATGTCCGAGCGTATCGACTGCCGCATGAACCTTCGATCCCTTGCGGCGTTTAGCCCCATCGTAGCCGCCGCGCGCACCCGATTCCGGCGTCGACTGCAACGTGCGGCTGTCGAGAATCATAGCCGTGGGCTGGCCTTTGCGCCCGGCAAACTCACGCAGCAGAATGCGCAGATCCTCGACCATGATCTGGAAACACCGCGC
>CAZHTJ010000213.1:0-3076 GCA_964535525.1 uncultured Acidobacterium sp.
CCAAGAAGATCAACTTCCTCAGCTTCCAGCCGGTCAGCTTCACCGGCCGCGACGAAGCTGTCACCGACGAGCGCCGCACCGCGCAGCGCTACACGCTGAGCCACATGGCGCACGACGTAAAGAACCAGACCGGCCTCGGCGAGCCGACCCGCGACTGGTTCCCCATCAGCTTCATGAGCACCTTCTCGGACTGGGCCGATCTGGTGCACGGGCCGAACCATGAGTGGGGCCAGCTCTCCTGCGGATGCCATCCGAACTGCGGCATCGGCATGGCGCTGATGATCGACAAGGAAACCAAGGAAGCCGTTCCGGTGACCGCGTTCCTGAACGCCGATCGCCTGGCGAAAGACATGGCGAAGATCAACGACGCTGCTCGCGGCAAGACGCTCTCCGTAATCGGAGCGGCGCTCTCGCTGCTGCGGAACTACGATCCAACGAAGTCGCCGACGCATTTCCGGATCATGGACCTGCTGCAGAAATTCGATAAGTGCTTCGGCGCCACCGGCCGCAACTACGGCAAGGTGACGGGCGATCGCACCATGCAGGACATCGAGAAGCGGCGCGCGGATCGGTGGAACTTCCTGTTCATCGCAGGCATGTGGTTCCAGGACCTGTTCAATTACGACTTCCGGCGCACGGAGCAATGCATCATCCCCTACGCGACGCAGGAAGGCGAGATCAGCTTCTGCGCGTACAACACGGGCGTGGGCTGGCGGAACATCATCGAGAAGATGCACATGACGGCCACGCTCACCAAGTGGTACGAGGAGCATGGGCGGCATGAGATCTTCGCCGGCGGCAAGAAGGTCGGGATGGAGTCGGCGCAACACACGCTGGTGCTGAACCAGGATCACGTGGATGCGGCGGCCAACAACAGCCTGGACAAGCTGGGCATCGCGAAGAATGCGCGGGAAGAAAAGCTGCGCGCGCGTGAATCGAAAATGAAGCAGGATGCCGAGAACGCGCGCATGGCAAAGCTGTACCGCGAACAGATTCTCGGCGAGAAACCGGTCGAGGGTCTGGTCTCGATCGACTCCATCGCGCCTGCTCCGAAGCCGGCGGTCAAGTCCGAACCAGCCGGCGAACCCGTCATGGGGGACTAGCCGTCCAGGCGGAAGCGGCTTGCGCCGCAGATGTCGGCAACCGCCAATCTGCCTTGCACGCACTACAGAGGCCACTCGGAAACGGGTGGCCTTTGTATTTGGAGCGTTATCGTCTATGGCGCGAAAAATAAGGAGTATCAGGAAGCCATTAGAAAAATCGAGCGGCTGGTCAAAGATAGCCGTGCTTCCTCCTAAACAGGTCATCAGTTGGCGCCCGACCCGATCTCCGCTCTCATCAGTAAGGGCAGCATCAGCTTCGCCCGGCAGCGCATCGCCATCGCTTCGTCGTGGCGGGCGGCTTCGAGCATCTCCATGGCTTCGTCGCGAAGCTCAGGTTCGTTTGCGGCCAGAATCGCGAAAGCCTCCAGGGCCATCGCGCGAACCGCGATGCGATCTTCGGCGAGCCGGGCGCGAACCAGCGGCAATAGTCGAAGGCGCTGCGACCGCGTCATCGCGTTGTGCGCAGCCGCGACAATCACGTAACCGCGAGCCTGCCATTCTTCCATCGGCAATCCGGCAGCAACTTCGGCGAGAATGTCTCCGTAGGCGGCAAGGATGCCTGGCTCGCGGCGGCTCACCAGTCGGGCCAACTCGGCTGCGCAGCGATGGTCGAACGGATCATCGGAGCAAAGCTCGCGAATCAGCTCGCGAATAGCCGTCTTGCGGGACCCCGCTTTTTGCGATCGGCTGAAGAACTCTTTCGCGGCTGCGGCGGCATCGGCCGACTTCCACGCTCTCGGCTTGACTGCGCAGCCTGCTTTCATCGCGGCCATTATAGGCGCGCCTGCTTCGCTACAATGAGTCCAATAGCTATGGATCGTTTTGGACGCGCTTTCATTCCAGCTCTTCTGCTTTCGGCAGCGGCGATGGTTGCGCTGCCGCTGGTTCCGGCCGCCGCGCAGTTTTCCAATCCGGAATCGCAAAAAACCATCGTGCACAACGCCGCGGCTCTGCGACCGCCGGCCGGAGCGCGCGTGGCGATCGTCGAGTTTGAAGACCTCGAGTGCCCGGACTGCGCGCGCGCCAATCCCGTCATCAAAGAGGCCATCGAGAAGTATCACATTCCGTGGGTGCGGCACGATTTTCCGCTGCCGTTTCACACCTGGAGCTTTCAGGCCGCGGTCGATGCGCGCTGGTTTGACTCTAAGTCCGACACAAAATCGAAGCGCCTCGGCGACGATTTTCGTGACGCGGTTTTCGCAGCGCAGCCAACGATTCATTCGCAGGAAGAGCTGCAGGCGTTTGCGCAAAAATTTGCGCAGGATCACAAACTGAACTTCCCGTTTATCACCGATCCTCAGGGCAACCTTGCGACGCTGGTCAAGGCCGATTACGACCTCGGGCAGAGCGTTGGGATTCAGCACACGCCGACGATCTGGGTCGTCACGAATCGAACCAGCGGCTCGCCGTTCGTCGAAGTGGTGGATCGCAGCCGGCTCTTCACGCTGATCGAAGAGGCGCAGGCGGCGACGGCTCCGCAAGGGCACAATTGAGTTTCCGCCTGGGATTTTGCCTTTTTCCCTCCGCCCCCCCACCCCCCTGGGCCGCTTTCCACTAAGTCATTGATGATAAGAGGCTTGACGGTCTGGAGTTGGGGTACGTCATTCAGCTCGTTGGGTTTAGATCTCATGTGGTTTGCATTGTTGGGTTTAGGGTCCATTTCGGGGTTTTGCGACGCCAGTTCATTGATGGGATGATGGTTCGGGTGCACCTCGCTCAATACATTGGCTTGAAAAAGCGAAAGCTCTGTTTCGCCGCGAGGCTGAACAGAGCTTTCCCTGTTGTTAGGTTAGAAAAATTGCGGAATTAAGGCAAGCGAAATCCGAGGGGTGAGCAGTACGGAGGTAACGAGCCAGGAGCTGGGAGCCTGGGTCCGTCCGCGATTATGGTTTGGCGAGAGCGCGGTCGACGGCGGCTCGGGCTAACAGGCGCGTGGAGTCGAGGGTGGGGAGCGGGGAGTTTTCGTCGTTGAT
>CAZHTJ010000214.1:0-3060 GCA_964535525.1 uncultured Acidobacterium sp.
CTGCTCTTCGAACCGAACGGCAGCAGTCGCACCCGTATGGTGCCCTTCCTCATCATCGGCGGAGGAACCGGGCTCTACATCCTCTGGGCCCTGACCGCCTACCCAACCCAGATCTACATCCGGCAAAACAGCATCGTGTATACCAATCAGGGGACCAGCCACATGGTTATTGCGATCCTGTATATCATCGCCACCTGCGGTTCCTTATTCTTCTCGAAGGTCAGAGCCATGGTGGTCTTCGGCGTCGTCAACCTCGCCATCCTTCTGGCGGTCGACGCGGTCAAGCAGTACGCCTTCACCTCGGTCTGGTGCGCCTACGCGGCGCTCGCCAGCGTGATCGTCCTCATCTACTTCTGGAGAAGCAGCCCACACCGCCCCCTCCACTACGCTCTGTCTTCGTAACAGCTGTCGCGTGGATAAATTCCTGAAGCAGCCCAAGCCGCAAATACTCATCGCTGCTGATCGTAGCCCGGAGAGGTGCATACCGATGCGATGAAGTGACGTTATCCACAACTAAATGCCGGTCGTTGCGCTTTTCTGTTCAATATTGAACAGAAAACCGAGCGGACATCCGGTAAAACACCGCAAAGCCGGGCCCCAAAACTCCTGTATCAGCGGTTGGCACGCCGTTGATGCCTGATACGGAGGTATTGTTCATGCCGATTATCGTCGTCCTCGCCATTGGTCTCGATTCCACCCTGCTCAAAACGCAAAGCTCCTTCTGGAAAACCGCGGGTTACATCGTCAACGTCGCAGGCTGCATCCGGGAGGCCATCGACCACTTTAAAGCCGGCGACTTCGACCTGGTCCTCCTCGGCAATTCCATTCCCGCGGACAACAGGCAAAGACTCACTTCCCTCATTCGTTCGCTGGGCTCCAATGTGCCCGTCGCCTTCATCGCTGAGTCCTCCGGCGATTCCGACCGCTTTGCGGATGCCACCCTCAGAACCGAGCCCAAAGCGATGCTCGCCGGCATGAGAGAGTTGGTGGCCAGGCGTCGCCCGTGCGCCACTCCGCAATAAAGCATGTCGGAACCCTGAGCACACGCACGCCATCGTCATTCGTGGTCAAGCCGCTCAAACGAATACGTGGGGAAGATAGATGAACAGCTCGCACCTGATCCGCAAACACACCGCAAAAAAGCCTCCGCTGGATCCCGCCCGGACACCTTACTTCGAACAACCCACCCAAAACGGCGACTCACAGCTCGCTGTCGAGCCCTTCACCACCGCGTCGCCGCCAATGGACTGGGAAGACCCGCGCTGGCTGCCCTGCGAATCAGGAGAGTTCTTCCGAGCCCTGTCCCCTCAGGCCACGAGCGAGTTCGCATCCCTGGCCGCCCCATTCCGCCGCCATGAAAATACGGTCCTCTTCACCGAGGAACAAGAACCCCGCGCCGTCCTGTTTCTGCTTGAAGGAAGGGTGAAGCTTTCCATGAACTCAGCGGCCGGAAGGCGTCTCATCCTCGGAATCGTCGGCACCGGTGACATCCTCGGACTAACTTCAGCAGTCTCCGGCTACCCCTATGACATTACCGCGGAAACCCAGTCCCCTTGCATCCTGGCATCGGTCCAGCGGCAAGCCTTTCTTGACTTCCTGCTGACTTATCCGCTCGCCTGTCGGAATGTTGCCCGCCAGCTGAGCATCGAATACAACCGCGCCTACACTCAGCTGCGCACCCTCGGCCTTGCCTTGACCGCGACCGCAAGGCTCGCCCGCCTCTTGCTGGAATGGTGCGGAGAAGGACGTCAGACAGAGCGCGGCATCCGGTTCCTCTGCCCCCTGACTCACGAAGAAATCGCCGAGCACATCGGCGTATCCCGCGAAACCGTCTCCCGCTCCTTGCACGAATTCAAAACACGGAAGCTGCTGGAACAGCGTGGCTCCGCTCTGTTCGTACCGAATCTTCACGCCCTCGAAGTTTACGCAGGCGCCGCAGCGTCCCCTCCCGTTGCTCAATGTTGAAGGAGGGCCCATGCGCTCTGAGCTCGTTTTCAGCGCCGTGGCGAACATTTCGAAGGGCTATCTGCTCGTCCGCGCCGCCTCGAAAGCGACGCGGCTGCTGCACCGGCCCCGTACTCGTTTGGAGGACCAACGACGTATTGCGGATCTTTAGCCGGACTTATCCGATCCACGGCGTTGTTACTCCCCGCAAACCCCCAGCTCCGGCCTCTGCCCTCACCGAGTTGCGCCAGGCAAGTTAGTTAGCCCCGCGCCTCTGCCCGCTACAGGCTACCGGCTACAGGCCACGGCTCACCGCACAAAGTGCAGAATCACCTGGTTCACAGCCAGCGCCGCCACATACGCCAGCACACTCATATACACAAACTGCAGCGCCGGCCAGCGCCAGCTGTTCGTCTCCCGCCGCACAATCGCGATCGTCGACGTGCACTGCAGCGCAAACGCGAAGAACACCACCAGCGCCATCGCCCCGCCCAGCGTCAGATCGTGCCGCAGCGCCGCCTGCAATCCCAGCGACTGTGTCGCCGGATCGGCCCCATACAGAGTGCCCAGCGTCCCCACAATCACTTCCCGCGCCATCACCGATGTCAGCAGCCCAATCCCAATCTTCCAGTTGAACCCCAGCGGCTTAATCGCCGGCTCAATAAACTGCCCGATCCGTCCGATCACGCTGCCCGCCAGGTCCGTGTGGAATGGAACATGGCTCATCACCCACAGCACAATCGTCACCGCCAGAATCACCGTGCCGGCCTGCCGCAGAAACACCTTGCCGCGATCCACCAGCCGCAAACTCAGCGACCGCACCGTGGGCAGCCGATACTGCGGCAGCTCCAGAATGAACGGCGCCGACGATGCCTTCAATATCGACGACTTCAGCAGCCACGCCGTCGCCAGCGCCGCCACAAATCCCAGCACGTACAGGCTCAACATCACCGCCGCCCGCAGCCCGAACAAATCTCCAAGAATCGGCTTGTTAGGAATGAACGCCGCAATCATCAGCATGTAAATCGGCAGCCGCGCCGAGCAGGTCATAAACGGCGCCACCAGAATCGTCGCGAACCGGTCCCGCTTGTTCTCAATCGTCCGCGTCGCCATAAT
>CAZHTJ010000215.1:0-3056 GCA_964535525.1 uncultured Acidobacterium sp.
CGGAAGACGCGGTTGAGCTCGGTGAAGGGGGCGCGGCTGGTGATGGTGTCGCTGGAGCGGAACCGGCCGCTGATGCCTCCCAGGGGAGCCTATCCACCAGGACGCAGCTCGACATGGTAGTCCTGGTAGTCGACCTTGACGACCGTATCGCCAAACATAAAACTGCTGGACTCCGCTCGCAGATGGGTGGCCTCCGGATAGCCCACAATGTTTGCATATTGCCGCACCATCTGCGTCGGTCCCGTCACCAGCGACGAGTTCTTCGATGCTGTCCCCTCAATCTGAACGATCGACTCATCCCTGGCGTCCACCCACAAACTTCCTTCGATCAGGTAAGTAGCCTTCCGCTTTGGGGTCAGGGCCAAAACCAGGCAGTCTCGTCCATCCAACTGCTGGGGTTCGCCAGGCTTTAGTTTCATCTCATAATTTGCGGAAGTGATCCATGCGCCCTCTCGGACACCAGGCTGGTTCAGGTGCTTTTCATTGTCCAGAATTGCGTTCAATACGAGATTGCGCATGAGAGCTGAGCCGGTCTGCGAGACAACCACGTAACTCTTCCCCGACTCCTGTTTGTAAGTCGTGTTAACCGTCATTTCGGCCACAGGATGGACTTTGTCCTTGCCTCTGTAAACCGCATAGTGCTCAGTTACGGTATATCCGGCAATGTTATCGATCCGCGCCTTAACCGCTGCATCCACTTTCTGGATCACGGATGCCTCGTCGGGCGGTTGAGCCGGCAGTGTCATGGTTCCAAAGAACGAAAAGGCTGCCAGCAAGCCGATGGGAAGCCGTTGCAGTGAGGGCCGGATCATCATTAATAGGATCGCGCACTTCAGGCTGGAATAGAAACCGGCTTGCCGCGCTCCCGGACGCGATCGCCGAAGATGGACGGGATGTGTTAACCACCTCGCCGATACGAGGGGTTAGCAGCCCATCCCTCATCCATCGAATCAATACTATCCAGAGGGGTGGACCCCCTCCGTCCAACCCTCGCCTCACCACCGCAAGGCGCACCAGCCGATCCAGCCCGCCCGAATCCCCGCCTCAATGCGTGGTCCCGCACGTGCATTTCGTGAAGTCGCTCGGCGTGAAGTGATCCATCAGGCAAACGTACTCATGCCAGTTCCCCGCATCCAGATAACCCTGGACTCCCGTCTCGTAATACTTCCAGTAAAGCGCGTCCGCTGGATCGGTGCCCGCGCGAAACCTGTCAATGAGTTGCCCCAGCGCAGCCGCGGAGAGCGCCGGTTTCCCCGCCGGCATAACATAATCCTTCGCAAAGTCGTACTCCTGAGTCCAGTTCGGGTTCACCCCGGTCTGGTCGGGAGCCGCGATCACCTGATAATCCACCAGCGTTGCCGTCGCGGGATCGACGATGGCGATCGTGATCGACGGGTAATTGCTGTTGAAGGGCGAGATGGAAGGAACCATTTTCATCGCGACCGCCGGATCGCCTGCCTGCGCCCCCGGCAGCAGCCGCAGTTCGTCCATGTGCGAGTGAGCGAAGATGGCCAGCGTGATCACGTCCCCGAACGGCGACAACGCCGCTTCCAGCTCATCCGGACTCCCGGGATCCGGGGTGGGCAGAAACATCTTCGGCGGCTTTCCCGTCTTGCCGCACACGTTCAGTTTTTTCTTAACCGTATTAAAGGGATCGACTCCGGACGGAATGTGGCCCATCACCCATGCCTTGGCGTCGTCTTTCTTGTCCGCGCGCACTGCCCCGAGCTGCTTTTCGAGCCACGGTATCCAGGGCCCTCCGACCAGCGGCACCGGCTTGCCCGCCGGCGGTTGCGGCCCGCTCGGGCATGGCCCGTAACTGCTGGCCAGGAAAATATCGTCCACCACCAGCAACCGCGTGTTGTTCAGCGGAGCCGGGAGCGTCACGCTGTAGTAGCCCTCGCCGCTGAAGTCGATCTCGGCCTGATCGCGCTCCTTCGCGGGCACATCCTTCGTGATCGTCTCTCCGACCGTGTGCAGGAAATCGCTGCCCGGGGTTAGGTCGTAGTCGTGACAAGGCGAATCGTTATTGCCCAGCGCCGCATAAACCGGTACGCCCAGGGTAGTGCGCAGTTCCCGTAGCACGTAGTCGATGGTCTTCTCCGCAAAGCTCGCCAGGTCGCCGCAGTTCCCGCTGCTGCAGGCGGTAAAAAACTGTGTGTCGAAGTCATGCGCCAGCAGGTCGCCGCTCAGCGTCACAAAGCGCACGCCGGCCGCGTTGGTCTTCATCGTTTTCAGGCTCGTTTGCCACAGCAGGTACGACGTATCGAACCGGCCGCTCCAGTTCTGTTCGACAAAGTGCTTCGCGAAGATTTTGTCCCAATCTGCTGGCTGCGCCTGGGCGAGCTCGGCCACAGCATTCGAGTCCATTCCCATGAACGGATCGAAGTGCACATCGCTCACCATCAACACCGGCACGGCAGGGGGAACCGGCGCGGTGGGCTGCGCTGTGGCTCCGGTATCTACCGCAGCGCCAACTGCCAGGGGGAACAAAGTCAGCAGGAACAAACCAGCCGCTGCCGGCCACCACCAACCGCAGCCCCGCGCACCGCCGATCGCAAGACGTAATCTCAGACACAGATTCATTGAACCTCCATGAGCCCGATGCCTACCACGATTGTCTTCAGCCATTGCAGTATAGCTACAGCCGCGGAACAGAAGTTGAACACCGTGCGGGTGCGCCACGAATTCCTCCCGGTCGGCCGACCGCGCTCGGCAAAACCACCTCCGTTGTGCTGGAAAGCTTCGGAGGCTCCGAGCCCGCCACCTCCAGTCGCATTGGCATCGCGCTCCTTGGAGCCGCGTGCGCCGTCCGTCCCTGGTTCGTCCTCGACACCGCCTACGACCGCACCTGGACCGGCAGTCCGGGCCAGCCCCGACAGCAATTCCTCATCGGAGGAACCTGCGCCCTCCGTCCTCCCTGGCGCAACCCCCCAAACCTCCAGGCAATGAGCGATTACGATTCCGAGCGATCGCGATCCAGGCAGACGCTTTTGCCTGAACGCCGAACGCCAGCTTTGGGCTATCCACTATCCGCTATCCGCTGACCACTATCC
>CAZHTJ010000216.1:0-3005 GCA_964535525.1 uncultured Acidobacterium sp.
GCGCCGGCGCGGTGGACGAGGCCGCAGAATTCGTAATGGGCGTCTGGGGAGATGCGCTCGTGGTGGAAGCGGCTGAAGAGCGAGGCGGAGCAGGCTCCGTCAAAACACCTGTCGTGATAGAAGACCCTGACCTTCAAGATGCCGCCATCCCCTCAAAACCGCCAGCGACTCGAGCGCCGGTCGGGAATCTTTTAGCTTACCGGGTCGATGTGAAGTGTCAAGTTGGGACGGGAGCGAACTACGAGCGAAAGGCGAGGGACGGCGAGCCTGAGCGGGCGGGGCGCGAAGGAGTCACCGCGCGCGCAGTGTCGGGTAATGGGACGACCGGGACGGCGGCGCGGTTTGCGGCTCACGGCTGGGCCTGGTTATAGTCGAAGCAGTAGGATGCGCTCTGTCTTCTCCAGGCCGCGGTTAAGCTGGGCTTCGGTGCTCGGCGTCTTTTGCATCGCGCTCGTGCTGATGAGCGGGATGGTGCAGGCGGCGCACATGCACGCGGGTGGCGCAGCGGATCACGACTGTGCGCTGTGCGTGGCGGCCCATCATGTCGCGCATGCGGCTGCGCCGATCACATTCGATTGCGTCAGCCTTTCAGTGGCTGCGGTAGCGCCTGCGCGGACTCTGCGCAGGCCGCGGCGCGCGGTGTTTTTCCGGTTGGTCAGTCGTCCTCCGCCCTCGGGCTCCGCATTTCTCGCGTAGCCGTTTCACTCTTCAGTTTGGGTTGTTATTCCGGGGATGCCGGTCCGGGCCAGTTCCGGAAACCAGGGCCCTTCACACTTGCAGGAGGTCGTGGATGCGTACGCTGATGCGTCGCGCGGTGGTGTTCCTACCGCTGGTTTTGATGTCGATGGCGCCGTGCCTGGCGCCGAACTGCCTCGCGCTCGATCTGGACGGGGCGCAGGTCAGTGGCTCGGGAAGCATTAGCGGGACGGTGACCGACCCGACGGGCGCGGTTTTGCCCGGGGCGACGGTGACGATTCAGAACCCGGTGAGCCAGTATCAGCGCTCGGTGAAGACGGATAACGCGGGGCACTTCGGGTTCGCGAATGTGCCTCCCAACTCCTACCACATGACAGTGACGATGAGCGGGTTCGGCACGTACGTGCACGACGTGGATTTGAAGGGGACGACGGGGGTCACGTTGCCGGTGAGCCTGACGGTGGGCACGACGGCGACCACGGTGGAGGTGACGGGCGAGGATCTGATGAGCAACGCGCCGACGATGGATACAGAAGTGGATCGGCAGGCGTTTGCGGAGATTCCGCTGGAGAGCGCGTCGTCGGGGCTGAGCTCGCTGGTGACGCTCTCGTCGCCGGGGGTGACGGCTGATTCGAACGGGATGTTCCATGGGCTTGGGGATCATGCTGAGAATCAGTTTTCGGTGGACGGGCAGCCGATCACGGATCAGCAGAGCAAGGCGTTTTCGAATCAGCTGCCGGATACCGCGGTGCAGTCGATGCAGGTGATCGAGGGCGCGCCACCGGCCGAGTATGGGGACAAGACGAGCCTGGTGATCCAGGTGACGACGCGGTCGGGGCAGGGAGAGCTGAAGCCGACAGGGCAGATGAACTTCTCGTATGGGTCGTTTGGATCGACGGCGGGCGGCCTCGATCTGGGATACGGAAAACAGAACTGGGGGAACTTCATCTCGGTGGATGGTTTGAACACGGGGCGGTTTCTGGACGGGCCGGAGTTCGCGGTTTTTCACGACAAGGGAAACGAGGAGAACGTGTTCGATCGCGTGGATTATCAGATCGACACGGCGGATTCTGTGCATTTGAATTTGAACTATTCCAGGTCGTGGTTTCAGACGCCGAATACGTACGACAACCTGAACGCCGGCGGGGTGAACCTTGCGGGCGCGGCGGTGACGGGGCCGACGGATCAGAAGTCGAAGATCGGGACGATTGATATTTCGCCGAGCTACACGCGGGTGCTGACGCAGGCGTCGGTGTGGAATATTGGCGCCTATTTCAGGAAGGACAATTACCACTACTACCCGAGCCGGGATCCGCTGGCGGACCTGGGGCCGGTGCAGCAACAGAGCATCGGCCAGGACCGCAGCCTGGCCAACATTGGGGCGCACACGGACATTTCGTATGTGAAGGGCCCGAACAGCATGAAGTTCGGAGCGATGTACGAGCAGACGTTGCTGAGTGAAAGCGACGCGCTGGGGATTGTGTCGCCGACGTATCTGAATTTGTTGGGATGCATGGCGGGGAACGTGCCGGTGGCGGCGCCGTGCACGACGCTGTATCCGTACGACCTGACGCGGGGCGGGAAGTATTACGACTTTCCCGGGAACACAGATGTGAAGGAGCTGGCGCTGTACGCCGAGGATCAGATCGCAGCGGGCAACTGGCTGTTCAACGTGGGCATTCGTGGGGACCTGTACAACGGGCTGGCGACGGCGGGGCAGGCGGAGCCGCGGCTGGGCGGGTCCTACAGCATCAAGAAGACGAACACGGTGCTGCGCGCGTCGTATGCGCGGACGCTGGAGACGCCGTTCAACGAGAATCTGGTGCTGGCGAGCCGTGGATGTTTAAACGCGGTGGTGAATCCCCTGCTGCTTTGCCAGGCCGGGAATTCGGGGGCGCTGTCGCCAGGGTATCGCAACGAGTATCACGCGGGCCTGCAGCAGGCGGCGGGGCGGCATTTTGTCGTGAGCGGCGAGTACATCTGGAAGTACACCGACAACGCTTACGACTTCAGCGTGCTGGGCAATACGCCGATCACGTTTCCGATCGAGTGGCACAATTCTAAGATTCCTGGATTTGCGCTGCGCGCGAATGTGACGCCGGTAAAGGGATTCAGCGGGTATGTGGTGATGTCGTCGGTGGCGGCGCGGTTTTTTCCGCCGCAGGTGGGCGGGGCGGGTGCGACGGTGGGACAGACGGGGCTGCCGTTCCGCATCGACCACGACGAGCGGTACAACGAGACGACGCATTTTCAATATCAGATTCCGGGCAAGCACAGCCCGTGGTACAGCCTGAACTGGCGGTTCGACT
>CAZHTJ010000217.1:0-2926 GCA_964535525.1 uncultured Acidobacterium sp.
TCTTCCGCGAAGTCCTCGAGCGCGCCAAAAATCGCCCCATCCTCGACGTCGAAGAGGACACTGTCACCGTCCGCCAGATGATCGACTTCATCCGCCGCCGCCTCATGATGGAAGACCGCCCCGTCGGCCTCTCGAAGCTCCTCGCCCACACCCGCTCGGTCAACGCCCTGGTCTCCATGTTCCTCGCCCTGCTCGAGCTCGTCCGCCTCCAGGCCATCCTTCTCCGCCAGGACCGCGGCTTCAGCGAAATCTACATCAAAAAAAACGAGCAGTTCGAGCAGGCCATCAACGACCGCCTCTCCACTCGGGATGAGTGGAGCTAAGCGTCACCTCCACCCACCTCGGGCGCTGTCATCCTGAGGAGTGAAGCGACGAAGGATCTGCGGTTGCTCTTCCTGAACGCATGGGCGCATGGAGCATCATCTCCGCTTGCCGGTGATACGGCTCAGAGAGGCGGCGGGAGTCAGCGGAAGAGCACTTGAAGCGAACGATGCTTATGTCAGGTGATTTCTGATTTCCGGCGGGAATGTCCGCTTCGCTCGATTATCCGCGTCCCGAAACGATGGAAGAGTCAGGTCTCGCTTCATCTCGCGCACATACCGGCGTTTGGTGACCTGCTGATTATCGATCCAATACTTGGGATAGCCTCGCTTTAGACGTCCCCTGTTAGTCCACATTCTTTCGATGCCATGCTTCCGATCTCGCATGAAATGACATTCATGGTTTACGGTCTTCTGGTCCTCATTCAGCCACCACTCGAACCCGTGGAACATCCCGTCCTTGAGGTAGCGAGCTTCAGAAAGAAAGACCGACGGCCCTGTACCCCAGTTCGTCTTGTGCCGCCAGAGGTCGATACCTGTGCCCCGGATCATCGAATAGGTTCCGATGAGTTTCCCCTCCTCCGAATATTGCCTCGCGGTGCCGTGAGGAAGGCCCTTTTTGTAGGGTTCTGAAAAGGCGACGGTTCCCTCATCGAAAAAGTATTGGGTACCGTGTGTCAACCCATCCCTCACAGGGCGCTCAGACTGAATTTCGCCGTCTTGGTCGAAGTAACGAAATCCCACAACCTTTCTGTTCAGCCGGTACTCCGCCAGGTACTTCTGCGGTCCCGATAAATGCGTGGCAAGAACGCGTTCCCGGGCTCGTTTCGGTATTGAAGAACGATAGTGCTTCATCGTCCTGTCATTGTAGTTGCGGCTCTACCGCAGTGTTCGTCCAGGGCGTTTCGACCGTAAAGTCGGCCATTCGGAACTAACCCAGCTCAATAATCTCTTCACACTCTGTGCTTCCGGTGCAACGACACCAGGCCACGCCATCCCTCTGCGCCCGCGGATCTCCCGTCGTTACCCTCCCGCCTCCGGTTTACCTGCCTACCCCGCCAACCGGTAACCCCATCCCCTCCGCCACATACAGATTCACAGTCTGTTAACCCAGCGTTCATGCTTACCCGCAATCCACCCCGGTAGTTTGGCTCCACCCGCCCCCGACCTTAGAATGGAGCCGCTTCCCGCATGCCCGCAGGTGCCCGTATTCCTCTCGAATCAGTCGTAGAAGTACCCACCATTCCCGAACATCCAGGCGCCCTCCTTCACGAGAAGATGAGCAAGTCTCCCGGCGCCATCGGGATGATCGTCTTCGGCATCGCTCTGCTCGGCGGCCTGGGCTATGCCGGTTCGCAGCTGGCTCGCGATCTTTCCGCCACCCACCTCGCCTCCGTCGGACCATATTTTCTGCTCGGCATCGCCCTGCTCATCGCGCTCGGCTTCGAGTTCGTCAACGGCTTCCACGACACCGCCAACGCCGTCGCCACCGTCATCTACACCCACTCCCTCGAGCCCCACGTTGCCGTCGTCTGGTCCGGCCTGTGGAATCTCGTCGGCGTGCTCACCTCCTCCGGCGCCGTCGCCTTCACCATCCTCTCCCTGCTCCCCGTCGAACTGGTCCTGCAGGTCGGCAGGGGCGCCGGCTTCGCCATGGTCTTCTCCCTCCTCATCGCCGCCATTCTCTGGAACCTCAGCACCTGGTGGTTCGGCCTGCCCGCCTCCAGCTCCCACACCCTCATCGGTTCCATCATCGGCGTCGGCATCGCCAACCAGCTCATGAACCCGCACCAGGGCACCAGCGGCGTCGATTGGGAACAGGCAGGCAACGTATTCAGGGTCCTCCTCATTTCGCCGCTCGTCGGCTTCGGCGTCGCCGCCATCCTCCTCCTCGTCCTCAAGCTCGTCGTCAAAAACAAGGCCCTGTACGAATCCCCAAAGGGCACTGAGCCCCCGCCGCTCTGGATTCGCGCCCTCCTCATCCTCACCTGCACCAGCGTCAGCTTCGGCCACGGCTCCAACGACGGACAAAAGGGTATGGGCCTCATCATGCTCATCCTCATCGGCACCGTCCCCACCGCCTACGCCCTCAACCACGCGGTCGGATTCAGCCAGGTCCAGAACTTTGCCGCCGTCTCCCAGCAGGCCGAGACCGTCTTCAACCATTACGTCTCCCCCAACGCCGTCATCGGCGACGCCCGCACCGACCTCACCGACTTCATCCGCACCAAGGACTTCAACCAGAACACCATGCTGGCCACCCGCCAGATGGTCGAAGAAATCGACAACGAAGTCGTCCTCTACAAAGATCTCAACAAGATTCCCGCCAACCAGCAGCAGAACGTCCGCAACGATATGTACGTCGTCAGTGAGGCCATCCGCCTCATCGGCAAAAACGCCGGCAAGAACGGCGTACCCGTCTTCAACGCCGCCGAAAACAAATCCCTCGGCGCCTACAAAAAGCAGCTCGATAACGCGACTAAATTTATCCCCACCTGGGTCAAGGTCGCCGTCGCCATCGCTCTCGGCCTCGGCACCATGGTCGGCTGGAAGCGCATCGTCGTCACCGTCGGCGAAAAAATCGGCAAGGAGCACCTCACCTACGC
>CAZHTJ010000218.1:0-2924 GCA_964535525.1 uncultured Acidobacterium sp.
AGTAAGTATCCTCCGGCAGAGCCGGAGGCTTTACGGTTGCTGGCCCCTCAAAGGGCCTGATCGCAACCGGCGAAAAGCTAAAACAATCGCAACGTCAAGAGGACCGTTCAACAATGAGATTCGGCAGGACAAGAGCAACAATGGGAGGGATACTCCCGGAATTCTCAAAGTTTGGCTGCCTCCCCGGCAGAGCCGGGGGGCCTCTCATCGTTAGCTAGCCGCTTCGTTTCAGGGCACGACTTCACCGCTTGCGGAAAAATGCCGAAACACAGGCCCAACCCCCAACCCCAAAACCCGAAAAGCGGCGAACGCCAGGTTCACCCCACAGCAAGAAGCGTGCTCCCGCACTGCCCCAGCAGTCCATACAACTCGACTCCCGGTTCGCCCCCAAAGTAACGCTTGTTGATCCATCTTGGGAACGACATTCAACAGCGTGAGAAAAAATCAACATCCTTCAAGCGGCACGACTTCAGTCCTGCCGCAATCGGCCCAAAAATCGGCCGGGCTTTAGCCCCCGAGGCTTTGAAGGCGTGTCGAATGGGTGCTGGAAGGATCAGCGGAAAATGGGCTTTAGCCTCCGCGGGATAGTTCTCAAAGCATCACAAAACTCTCGCGACCTGCGCAACCTCCGCGGGCGCTTCCTGCGTCCACTCCTGCACGCCGGCTCTTTCGCCACTCCAACGGAAATACACACTGTTACACTCATGCCGGGACTCGAATCATGAGCGACGATGTCGAACTCCGCTCCCTCACCGCCATCCTCGGCACCCCCGTCACCAGCGTGACCGGGCGCATGCGCGGCCGTCTCAAAGATGTCGCTGTCGCCACTGGCGCTGACGCCGGCCGTGTCGCCGGCCTCGTCCTCAAAACCCGCAAAGGCCTCGAAGTCGTCGCCGCCAAAGATGTCCGCTGGACCCCCTCCGGCGCCCTCGAGCTTCGCCCCGAAGCCACCCTCACCCCGCTACTCGGCGACGAAAACTTCATCCTCCTGCGCCAGGACATCCTCGACCGCCAGATCATCGACGTCCATGGCCGCAAGGTCGTCCGTGTCAACGACGTCAACCTGCGCTGGCAGTCCAACGGCAACGAGCAACTCTGCGTCACCGAAGTCGAAGTCGGCCTGCGCGGCGCGGTCCGCCGCCTGCTCAGCGGCACCCTCCCCAAACGCACACTCGAAAGCCTCGTCTCCAAACTCCCACCCCGCGTCATTCCCTGGAACTTTGTCGACATGGTCGAGGTCGACCCCGCCCGCCGCGTCAAGCTCAGCATCGAGCACGAGCGCCTCGCGCAACTCCACCCCTCCGACATCGCCGACATCCTCGAAGATCTCGCGCCCGCCGAACGCGAAGCCGTCCTCCGCACCCTCGACGAAGAAGTCGCCGCCGAAACCCTGGAAGAAGTCGAACCCAGGCTCCAGAAATCCCTCGTGCAGGCCCTCGACTCAGAAACCGCCGCCGGCATTGTCGAGGAGATGGATCCCTCCGCCGCCGCCGACCTTCTCGCCGAGCTCCCCGACGAGCGCTCCGAAGCCATTCTCGAAGAGATGGACCCCGAGGAGCGTCAGGAGGTCAAGGAGCTCCTCGAATTCCGCGAAGACTCCGCCGCCGGCCGCATGACCACCGAGTACGTCGCGGTTCCGCAAACTGCCACCGTCGCCGATGGCATTCGTGCCCTGCGCGGCTTTGAAGGCGATCCCGAAACCATTACCGAGATCTATCTCATCGACTCCAGCGAAATTCTCCAGGGAGTCGTTCCTCTCGCGCGCCTCGTTCTCGCCCGCCCCGAAACCCGCATGGAAGTCCTGACCGAACCGCGTTTCGTCACCGTCCGCGCCGACCAGCACGAAAATCAGGTCGCCGAGCTCTTCGATAAATACAACCTCCGCGCCCTCCCCGTAGTCGACAAAGCCGGCAAACTTGTCGGCGTCATAGAAGCCGACCACGTCATTGCCTTCCTCAGAGCAAGAAGCTGAACGGAGCTAAAGTCCGGTCAGCTTAAAACCGGTTAGCTAAACACGGGTTAGCTAAACACCGGAGCACCCTGGATTGTCATCCCGAGCGGAGCGCACCAGGGGCCGCGTCGCGTGAGCGATGGGGCAAGCGGAGAGAGGGACCTGCTTTTCCGCCAGCCTGCCTGCGAATGTTCCGGATTGCCGGTGATCCCCCCGCGAGGCTCGCGGGCTCGCTCTTCGTCGACCTCCCCTCGATTCCATCGGGAAAAGAAAACTCTGTCATCCTGAGCGAGTTTTCCAAATTCGTTGCGCGCGCCTTTGCGCGCAACAATCAATGCAGACGCGAGTCGAATGGACCTGCATTTCCTCCGCTCCAGACCGCGAATGTTCCGAATTGCCGGTCTTGCGCCCGGAATGCACTAACAGTTGCATTTATCTTTCGGGACCGCGCACGCACAGTGCACGCATGCCGGAAGAGGAGTAGAGCCAGCCACTCGGGTCTTTGTCAGGCCTGCCCTCATTGAAGTCGAAGTGGTATTCATACGATTCCCGAGGCATGCGGCCAGTCACCTGGCGACCGCTCCATTCGTCTCCCGTCAAGAACAAATTGCCCTTTACATGCCAGGTGAAAGCTCGATGGTTCTTGATGGGACCAGCCAGTCAAGGGGCTTCGACTGTCTTGTCGTAAATGCCTTGAAGCTCAGCCATATTTGCTAACCTCCAGTCGGCATAGCCATCCAATCGCAGACCGTGGCAGTACTTCATAGCTGCTCGCCAACTCACGTCCTTACCGTTATCCTTTCCACCCCCCATGAGTCCAGTTGAGGGGTCGATCCAGTACCCGCGCACTTGATTCTCATGCGCTACGCTTGGAGTCGCCGTCGATAGCTGGGCGTTGGCGATCGCGGTGGCGACAGAGAGAAGGACGAGAGAAGCTCTCGCTAGCCACGTGAATTTCATGCCACTGATGCTA
>CAZHTJ010000219.1:0-2915 GCA_964535525.1 uncultured Acidobacterium sp.
TGCGCCGAAGCTACATCCCGAAAGCTGACGGAAGCAAGCGACCGCTCGGCATCCCGACGGTTGATCCATACTGCGCGGAACCGCAGCACGGAGTTTGATTTCCTTCTGGTGACCCACCCGTTCCATCCGATGGCGGGGCAGCGGGTGGCGATCCTTTTCCAGCGCCGGCTAAAGCACGGTGGCTTGATCTATGTCTGCGAGGGCGGCCCCCTGGGTAGTGCCGCCCTGCCTGAGTCCTTCACCGACCGCGGTCTGCCTCCAGCCAATAGCCCCCTCTCGGCGGAGTTGCTGGAAGAACTCGTTGTCCTGCTGAAAAAAATCCAGGAGGGCCCTTGCTTGCCATGATCCAAGAACGATACTTGTATATATATGACACACAAGAAAACTTCCCTCAGCGACATGAGTGTGGGCGACCTCCGGGCGCGGCGGGCCGCCTTGGCCAGAGAGCTTCCGGGCCTGGAAGGGCTGGTTCGGGGTTCGCTCCAGCGCCAGTATCGACGGTGCGGCAAGGAAGGCTGCCGCTGCGCCCAGGGGGAGCCCCATGGCCCCTACGTATATCTGGCGGTGCGGACCAAGGAGCGCCGGGGCATGGTCTACGTCCCGGCCGAGGCAGTCCAGGCTGTGGAAAGGCTGGTCGGGGAGACCGACCGGATCGAAGGGTCCTTGGCCGAAATCTCGGCCATCAACATCGAGCTGCTTGCCAGGGGGGAGCTGGACTGAATGGTTCTGGATGCCTTGATGGCCGATCTCGTGGCACCCGTGGCGAACATGCTGCAGGCGGCGGTCAGGGCGGGAGGCTTGCGACATGATGGGCAGCCAGAACAAGATCACCAGCCAGCACCTCGAGCGGATTGCCATTGTCTATGTGCGCCAATCGAGCCTGGCCCAGGTGCGGGAAAATCGGGAATCCACCGCCCGACAGTATGGTTTGGCCGACGAGGCCATCCGTCTGGGTTGGGATCGGTGTCTGATCCAGGTCATCGACGCCGACCAGGGGGTCTCTGGGCGCAGCGCCGATGCCCGCAAGGGCTTCCAGGAATTGGTGCGCCGGGTGTGTCTGGGCGAGGCCGGGGCGGTCTTTGGGCTGGAAATTTCGCGACTGGCCCGCAGTTCCGCGGACCTCCAGCGTCTGCTGGAATTCTGCAGTCTTACGGGAACACTGATCGTGGATGCCGATGGGGTTTATGATCTCCAGAACTTCAACGACCGGCTGCTCCTGGGTCTGAAAGGAACCATGTCCGAAGCGGAACTTCACATCCTTGCCGGCCGCTTGCAGGAATCGAAGCGCGCCGCAGCCAAGCGGGGGGAACTTCGCGCTCCCCTGCCGGTGGGCTATGTCTACGATGCTGACGGGCGGACGGTCATGGACCCCAGTGACGAGATCCGGGCGGCGGTGGCGGGCGTGTTTGCTGCCTTTGAAGTGGTGGGCTCGGCCTACGGCGTGGTGGGCACCTTCAAGGACAGACCTTTCCCACGGCGGGCCTATGGTGGGGCCTGGTCAGGGGAAGTGCGGTGGGGCCGACTGACGCATTCACGGGTGGTCAAGATCCTCTCCAACCCGTCCTATGCCGGCGCTTACACCTACGGTCGCTACCATTCCCAGCGCAGCGTGAGCCCAGATGGGAACCTCAAGACCAGGATCGAAAAACGTTCCCGGCAGGATTGGCCGGTGCTCCTAAAAAACCATCACCCGGCCTACGTGACTTGGGAAAGCTACCTGACCAACGAACAACGGCTCGCCGCCAACGACAACCACCGGGGAGCGCGACCTCCCAGGGAAGGTGCCGCGCTTCTCCAAGGAATCGTGCGTTGCGGTTCCTGTGGACGGGCCATGTCCACGGACCACCCCTATGGGAGGCCCACCTACGATTGCTGCCATGCCCGGGCGGATCATATCCAGACGCCTGGCTGCCGTTCGGTCATGGCTGAAACGGTGGACCCGGCAGTGGCCAAGCGAGTGCTGGCAGTGATCTCCACCGATGAAATCCGTCTGGCGTTGGCGGCGGCGGATGAGGTCAAGGCGCGGGACGCGAGTCGGAGCCGGGTGTTCGAAATGCAGTTGGAGCGGGCCAGATACGAAGCCGGGCGGGCGGAACGCGCCTTCAATGCCTGCGAACCCGAAAACCGGCTCGTGGCGCGGACTCTGGAGCAGCGTTGGGAGGAAAAACTTCATGTCCTGGCCGAGGCCGAAAGCGCGTGGGTAACGGCCCAGGCCGATAAGGCGCCGCTGGCGTCCCGGGATGAGTTGGAGGCCCTGGCTGAAGATTTCCCGCGCCTTTGGGCGGCCCCCTCGACCTCCTTCAAAGACCGCAAACGGATCCTCCGCGCCCTGATTGCGGATGTCACGCTGCTCTCCCGACAGGACCCGGAAGAGGGCATCCGGGTCGGGATCCACTGGCGCACAGGTGCGACTGAGGAACTGGTCATAGCTCGCCCGGTTCGCTATGGGCGCACCGAAAGGGGGGCCACGGAGTTGATCCAGTTCCTGTCAGACCGTTCCGCAGCGGAGATCGCGGCGGAACTGAATGTGAAGGGCCTCAAGACTGGGAAAGGCCGGCCCTTCGATGCGAAAGCCGTCAGGTGGCTCCGTCGCGCCCACCGGATTCCGAGCCCCAAACCGCACTTTGGGCCGGGAGAATTGGCGGTAGCTGAGGTAGCCGCCCAACTGGGGATCAGTGGGGGCACCGTCTACGCATGGATCGAACAGAAGCACCTTGATGCGAAACGCGGGCCGGATGGACGCTTGCGTGTGCCCTTTTCCGCCGAGGTGCTGCAAGCCTGCCAACAGAGGGTCGCAAATTCCCATCATCTGAAGCCTCAAACCCGAAAGGGTACTGTGGGAGAAGCAGTATGAAGCCACCATCCCTACCTTCGAGGACAAAGTCCTGCAGAGGGCGGTGGTCATGCTGATGGAG
>CAZHTJ010000220.1:0-2914 GCA_964535525.1 uncultured Acidobacterium sp.
ACCTGATACGCGCCGATGGGCACATCGAAGCGCTCGCGCGCCGCGCGAATTACATCGAGGTACGGCATGGCGGGTTTCATCAGGATCATGTCCGCGCCTTCACCGAGGTCGAGTTCGATCTCCCGCATCGCCTCACGCATGTTGGCGCCATCCATTTGATAACTGCGGCGGTCGCCAAACTGCGGCGTAGAGTCCGCTGCCTCGCGGAAGGGTCCGTAAAACGCCGATGCGAACTTCGCGGCGTACGACAGGATCGGGATCTGCTCCATTCCTTCTTCGTCCAGCTCATCGCGAATCGCAGCGACGCGGCCATCCATCATGTCGCTCGGAGCCACTACATCGGCTCCGGCACGCGCCAGCGAGACACCAGTCTTCGCCAGCAGCTCCAGTGTTGAGTCGTTCTCGATCTCATAATCGTCGCCGAATTTTCCGTCCGTCCGCTTCACGATGCCGCAATGACCGTGCGATGTGTATTCACACAGGCAGACGTCGGCCATCAGCACCAGTTTCTTTGCAGCGCTTGACTGCTTCAGAGCCCGCAGTCCCCGCTGCACGATGCCGTCGTTGTCCCACGCTCCGGTCGCCTGCTCGTCTTTGTTTTCCGGCAGACCGAAGAGCAAGAGTCCGCCGATGCCGAGCGCGGCGGCCGATTCGGCCTCCCTCACCGCTTCGTCGACCGATAGATTGAAGACCCCCGGCATGGAGCCGATTTCGTGTCGGACGCCCTCTCCGGGGCAAAGAAACAACGGCAGGATCAGCGCGCTCGGTTCGAGACGCGTTTCGCGCACCAGCGCACGCAGAGGCTCGGTGCGGCGCAAACGCCGCATCCGGCTGATGGGAAATTCCATGCCGTTATTGTAGGCTGGGCGTCGCGATCTGGTCGTACTCCTGGCCCGAAGCGCCGGGCAGCAAAACCCACAGGGTGTAGATGGCCAGCGCGGTTCCGATGAAGGGCCGGACGAGCGTCAGAAACGCGGTCACGATGGCCAGAACTCGCGCCCACGGCGCGCGGCGGAGCAGCGCGATGCCTGTGACGACGCAGAGAACAGAACGGCCCGCCAGAACCACCGTGATGATGGGAACGAGAAACGGAAGGCGGCTGAAGGGGAATCCGTAGAAGCCATCGAATCCGTGGCCGAAGGGAAAGCCCCAGTCATGAAAGATGCCGGAGAGAACGCCGACAGCAACGAGCCAACTCACCATGGTCAGGCCGGCGTAGGCGATCCAGAGAATGCCGAGCGTGTGCACGTGCCGATGCACGCGCGTCCACATCCAGGGGGGCGGAGTTGCCGTGGCGATGGGCGTGACCTGGCGCCCGCATCGCGGGCAGTAGGGCTGATACGCATCGATGGGCTGACCACAGGCGCTGCAGAACATGGTTGCACCTCCCGCAAGGTGGACAATAGACGGTACGCAAACGGACAGCGTCCGGTTCCGGACAAAAATAGCAGCCAGCGAGCGACAGCCGGCGGCCAGCGGTCCTGATAATCTGTGTTCGGCGCATCGGCTGATCGCTGACCGGTCGGCCAATCGGAGTGCAGATGTCGTGGTTCAGGCGGGAAGACAACAAGATTGAGTCGGGCGTGAACCGGGTGCGCACCGAGGGCCTGTGGATCAAATGCGATGGGTGCAGCCAGCCGATCTGGAAGGCCGATCTTGAAGCCAATCTGCAGGTGTGCCCGAAGTGCGGCCGGCATGGGCGCATCAGCGCGCAGGCTCGAATCAGCAGCCTGCTCGAACCTGGTTTCGAGTGGATCGACGGCAATCTGAAATCGACCGATCCGCTGCAGTTCGTCGATTTGAAGCCGTATAAGGAAAGGCTAGCGAAGGCGCGGAACGCGACGGGACTGTTCGACGCGATCGTCAACGTGCAGGGGTCGCTGGGGCCGCATCGCGTGGTGCTCAGCGTGATCGAATACAACTTCATCGGCGGCAGCATGGGCGCGGTTGTTGGCGAGTCCATCGCGCGCGCGATCGATCGCGCACACGACCAGCGGCAGCCGCTGATCACGATCGCGGCCTCGGGCGGAGCACGCATGATGGAAGGCATCGTGAGCCTGATGCAGCTGGCCAAGGTTGCGACGGCGCTGGCGCGGCTGGATGAGGCGCGCATTCCGTTCATTTCTGTGCTGACCGATCCGACGACGGGCGGCGTGACGGCGAGCTTCGCGATGCTGGGCGATCTGAACATCGCCGAGCCGGGCGCGCTGATCGGCTTTGCCGGACCGCGGGTGATCGAGCAGACCATCCGGCAAAAGCTTCCTGAAGGTTTCCAGCGGTCGGAGTTTTTGCTGCAGCATGGTTTTCTCGACGCTATCGTTGCGCGGCATGAGATGAAGGCGTATCTGATTCGGGCGCTGGATTTCATGGGGCTGCCAAAAGCGGCCTGATTTTCGCCGCTCGGTCTTGCGGAGCGTCTGTGCACCCCCCTCCCGGGACTTCGAGTAAATCATTCATTCTGTTTGCTTTGCTGTCAGCGGTGACATGTAAACCATTCATTCCGATGGATTTAAGAACTGATCTGCCTGATTCCACAGCCTTTAGGGTCGTTTTTGGGCGGGCAGCCCCGGAAACGATTGATTCCGGCCCATTTAAGGCTTACTTCATTGATTCTAAAGCTCTCCTCTGGTGGGCCATTTCAAGGGTCCGGCGATGCCGCGGGCGTATGGGTTTTGAAGGCACGGGCGTTCCAAAAGCAGAAAAACCTCGCCGGAGCGAGGCTTTTTTCTTTTTCCATCTATAAGTTCAGAATACCAGACTGGAAGAATTAGACTGCCAAAAATCTTTTGACGTTTTGGCGTGGAAGTCTTTTGCAATGAGCGCTCGTTACCTTGGCGTTTTCCACAAAAGCTTGACAGTTTTTTGGGGTGAACCCCTGGAGTGAGACAGTTCGAGTTTTGACAGTTCGCCGTTA
>CAZHTJ010000221.1:0-2911 GCA_964535525.1 uncultured Acidobacterium sp.
GCAAACTGTCAATTGTCGGAGTGTCTCACTTTTGGGGGTCAGTCCATTTTCCACATTTGCGGGCAAGGTGGGCGCTTCGCGCCGTTCTTTTTTGGCACGACTGAAGCCGTGTCCTGATACCAAGCCAGAGTGTGCGTACTCGGGGTGAGTGCGGAACAAGTGTGCGATCCGCCTGGGTTCCGGTTGGCTGTCGCTAGATCGGCGTCCATGAGGGTCGGCAGGCGCGCCGTTATAGCACATGTTGTATAATTCAGGCTGGCGGGTTCCCGTTGCTGGAAGGTTCTGTTGAGGGGTCACGACCAGGCCGCTGCGGTCCACTTCGAGGGAGATTCGCTCGAGGTTCTCTCCAGTTTTCCCGATGAGATTAAGCGGGCGCTGGGGTTTTCTCTGCGGCAACTGCAGATCGGCAGAGAGCCGACCTCGCCGACACGCAGCATGAGTTCCATTGGTCCAGGAGTCTATGAGCTGAAAGAGGCGGACGAACGGACCTGGTACAGAACGATCTACCTGTCGAAAGTGGCGAACACGATCTATGTGCTGCATTGTTTCGAGAAGGACAGCCGAAAGACGGATCGACGGGACATTGAATTAGCCAGGCGGCGGCTGAAACGAGTGGTGCAACGAGTGCAGGAGCAGAAGGCGCATGAGAAACGCGGCTGAGAATAAGCCAACCCATATTGTGAAGGGAAATATCTTCGACGCGCTGGGGTTTTCGGCGTCGGAGGCAAGCGCGCTGAAGGTGAAGGCGGAGATTCTGTCGGCGATTCTGGAGCACGTTCGGGCGAAGGGTTATACGCAGGGGCAGCTGGTGGCGATTCTCGACGAGTATCAGCCTTCGGTGAGTAATTTGCTGAAGGGGCGAATCTCGCAGGTGAGTATCGAGAAGCTGCTGCGGTATGCGGATCGGCTGGGTTTGGAAACGCGGGTTGCTGTGAAGAAGTCAGGGACGCGTCGCCGGAAGCCTCCAGTGACGACGCAGCGAGCTGGCCGACGAATCCCCGTCGCGCTTTAGTTGGCGATTTGTGGACACACGACTCTGAGCGGCTTTCGCGGTACTTAAGTCATAAGCGCGGGATAGGGATGGCGTTCGCGGCGCGAACGCCGACGATGTTGACGCCCCATCGCGCCAAAAGGACGGTGCGATGGGAGGCCCCAAGGACGGCCTGCGGCAGCAAGGATGCGCCTTCGGCGCGGCTATATGGCAACCTGATTGTGCTGCACGTCGGAGTGCGCCGGGTCATCAGGCGGTTAGCGACGAACCGAGCAAAAAAGAGCGAGAGGCGGGCCGATCATGAAGTTCTGTGCGGCCGTCCAGTCATGCACAGAAAGCCTTGAAAATCACACCAAGACGGGATAGAGTTGGCACAAATCCGGACTAGCCGTTTGTTTGTGATGCTCAGTTGTTGTATCGCGACCATTCAGCATAGATCGGACTGCAACTTATCTTCTGCAGGCTTAGGGGGTGTATGCGCTCGCGGAATTCTTTGATACTTGCCTTCGCGATATCTCTAGGTGCAGGTCTCCTAAATGCCCAGGATCGTGCCGTGGTGAACCATGCACTAACCGCGGATGCAAAGGCGAAGATATCAAGCTGGCTCGACAGTGGCGGAACAAATACGGTTATGTTTTTTAATGGGGAGGGAGACTGTATCAAAAGGGTTCCCATTCCAAACTATGTGTTGGGTACGGATCATTCTCTGTTTGACTTTGTCAAGAAAGATCCGATTGCCGGGTGCGAAAACCCCAAAGCGCTAACACCGCCTCCCCCGTGCGTAGTCTGCAAGGATGGGAAAATCATCTGCAGCCGGGCACATTTTGGTGCGGATAGCGATCTGGAGGGGCAGGGCAAAACGGCAGCCTCGCAGCCCCAATGAGCGAGAAGCCGCCCCAAGGTGCTCCCAGCTCAAGTGGGCCGCCTCAAGAGAATCTCTCGCCGCAAGCACTGCCCGCGGAATGGCTCCAGCAGATTACGGAGGTCGTGAAGGCTTCGGTGCCGGCATTCGACGCTCAGAAAAAGGTTTCGGCTCCGACCCCACTTCCTCACGAATTACCTGAAATCTGGTTGTCTCAGATTAAAAGGGCGGTAATTTCGGATCGTCCCACTCTATTGCCGGTCCTTCTGGGCAGTTCACTTCTAGCCGCGCTCATTGGTGCGAGCGCGTCTTTGATCACCGCATACGTGACGATTCGAGCCTCCGGTGATCTTGAACTCAGGAAGCTGCAGTGGACAGATCAGCAGGCGGAGCGTAAAGCCACGTTCGCTTCCTACGCCTCCCTGGATTCCAAGCTGAGCGATCTTTCGCAGAAGCTAGCCGGTGTCGACACGTTGATTAACATCGCGCGAGAGGGACACGATCTCCAGAAACCCGGGGTTTCAGCCAACCTCAGGGCGCAACTGCAACAGGTTGGGATCAGCGAGGGGACGATCGTTGACCTAAAGACAGATCCGAGAATCGATTCGGAGACGTGGGATAAGGTCGACAGGCTGCTTAATGCGGTTGCCACAGCGATCGGCAACCCAGACCCCAACTTTGCAGCACTTTCGCGCGACGCGAGCGCGATTGAAGCAGATTCTAGAGACGCCATCTCGCTTGTGAGGCAGAAAGAAGACCAAATCAGGGATAAGTCCGTTGGCACGGATCGACGGTGAAACGGCATTGCGCTGAGACCCACGCGCGCGCGTCGCACCGGAAGTTTTCTTGTCGGCCGAGCACCGCGCCCCCTTTTGATCCCGGCAGGAAGCTGCGCCCGAGGTGAGAACTGGGTGCTGGCGTTATCCAACCAGCTCCTTCAAATCCGCGCTCACAACTAGCTTCGGTTCCGTGAGACGTTGGACTTCTTCTGGCGTTACGCCGGGGGCTAGTTCTTCTAAGACTAAGCCCTGGGGAGTGACTCGGATCCAGGCTAAGTC
>CAZHTJ010000222.1:0-2881 GCA_964535525.1 uncultured Acidobacterium sp.
AAACGGGCGGTTCGATATTGCGGGATTTCTGGATTATCAGGGGCACAAATTCAACCAGCGCTTCGACGCGAATGCGTACATCTGCATTACGCGGACCATGGACACTTTCGACCCGGTGCGGGCGCATGCCTCGGCGCTGGTGGCCTACGGACGCATTCAGGCGCATGTGACGATGGTGGGAATTTCCACGGACTGGCTGTTCCCGCGCGAGGACGTCCGGTCGATGGCGGTGGTGATGGCGGCCGCCGGGGCTCGATGCGATTACCGGGAGATGGCGTCGAACCATGGGCACGATGCTTTTTTGGCGGAGCCGGAGCATTTGGTGCGGATTTTGACGCCTGTGTTTGAGTGAAGACAGAGTTAAGAGTTTAGGGATTAGAGTTTAGGCTCGAGGATGCTCAGGCGACCCTCGAGCGGAGAGCCGGGTGCTGGGTGGCTCGTCGACAACTCAGATGAATTCTTCCAACAACAGACTGATTCGACTGATCGCCGTCTTCAAGCTGGTGAAGGCGGCTTTGTTGATCGCGACGGGCGTCGGAATCCTGAAGCTGGTGCATATGGATGTGGCGGGGGATCTGGAGCATTGGGTCGCGAGGTTTGGATTCGACCCTGGCAGCCGCTATGTCAGCGCATTTCTTGAGAAGGCGACGAATCTTTCTCCGCACAGAATCAGGGAACTCGGGCTGGTGAGTTTTATTTACGCGGGTTTGTTTCTGACCGAAGGCCTGGGTTTGTGGTTTTTGAAGCGCTGGGCGGAGTGGTTCACCGTCATTATTACTTCTTCGCTGGTGCCGGTTGAGGTTTGGGAGATTCACCGCCATCCGAGCGCGGTGAAGGTCGTTGTTCTGGTGATCAATCTGGCGGTGGTCGGGTATTTGGTTTATCGGATTGCGAAGGAAAGACAGCCTGTAGCCCGTAGCCGGTAGCCTGTAGCTGAAAGTTGGGAGCCGAACTCCCCATTTGGTCCGCGCCTGTTCCCCATCCGAGTCATTGAGGGTTGGAGCGATTGGGGTCAGGATTCCGGAATGCGCGTCAACCTGAGCACTCGACCGTCCCGTTCCTCGACCTCCCTCGCAGGAACCGTCCCGCTACTGCTGACCATCCGCCCCGCCTGTGGGGTACCCGGAGAATACGAGTGCCGCATGGATAGTGCTGCCCTGCTGCGACTGCTGCGCCAACAGACGGATCTGCCGGGGTACGTGCTGGAAAGCTTTGAACGGAGACTCCACTCCCCCGTGGATGCGCGGCTGCTGGGCGTGGAACTGAGTGAAAGGGTGCTGACCGACATCGGCTACTTTATCGACTAACGGTTCAGAGGCGCCAGCTACGGGTTGTGTCACTTCCAAAGTTCAGGCCGCAGCTAATGCGGATCGCGCGCCAGGACGATGCTTCAAGCTAACGGAACCGTCCGGCTCAAACACGAACTCATATTCACTGCTGCAGGGACCACACAGCCAAAAATGCTCGAGTCGCGCTTTAACGCCGTTGCCGTGAACCGTCCTGACAACTCGCCCGTCGCGCAGGTAGCGCAGTTCTTTTCCGCAATCGGAGTTGTAGCAGACGTTGATCATCGATCGGTGGTCTTTGATTTCAGGCGGGGCAAGACAGAGCCCCGAAAACCGAGACGACGTTAGTCGCAAATATCGGGCGTATCAATCCCCCTTTCGAGATACGGCTTTCGCCCGATAATAACGACGGCGTTAACGTCTGCCTCGTCGTTAACCATAGTGTAATTTCAGGTTTGCCGGTGCCCCACCCATCGGGCAGCCTCCGGCGGCACACTCCGCGCCGCGCCCTTGAAAGCAGCGGCATAGCGGGATTTCCCTGAGGTGTTTCTCTGCGCCAGCCGTTTTCTACGCGCGCCTTGATGTCCGCCCAGGCCGTCTCGATGAGCCGGGTGAGCGCCGCTGTGTCGGTGGCGGTACCGGGTCTTAGCTTCACGTGGCGCATGAACTTGCCGGCACCCTGCAGCAGGCGGGCCGGATCGGGCAGCGTTGCGCCCTGAAAGAACCCCACGTTGACGTGCGCCGTGAATACATTGACGTAAGCGAAGGGCACATCGCCCAGACAGGCGACCGGGCAGCCGTCATGGAGGAGCTCGCGGACTTCGTCGCCGCATTTTCGCATCACCTCAAACCACGGCTGCGCGATGGCTCCCAATTCACCTCTGTGCTTTTTCATCCAGGCATCGATGGCAGGGTCACGTTGGACAGCGCCGTTGAATCGCAGCAGGTCGGTTCGCATGGTTGCCTCATTTTCGCTCCGAGGAGGAAGAGGTGGAAAGTGGCGGCTTGCCTGGACCCGGTCTTGCGGCCCGAGTGAAGAGGTCGCGGAAAGGGAAGGAGGACGAAGTTGGCGCAGGCTTTTTCCCGGAATGGCACAGGGCAGTACTTTGGGATGGGGTGCTCGACGATTTGTATTGAGATTCGTGCCGGAAAGGTATCCGCTTCTTGCTGTGGGGTGAACCTGGCCGGGTCCATGGTGGTGTTTTTTGCCCTGGGCGCTCAAGGCCGGCCTACTCGTAGCGGAGGGCGGTGGTTGGTTCGACGTGGGCGGCGCGCAGGGCGGGAACGAGGACGGCGACGACCGCGGTGGCGAGCAGCACCAGCGAAACGGTAACAAACGTGAGCCAATCGGTTCCGCTGGTGTCGTAGAGAACGCTGGCGGTAAAGCGACCGAGGGCGAGAGCGATGGCGAGTCCGATGGCCAACCCGATGGCGGTGAGGACGAGGCCCTGACGAAGAATCATTCTCAGGACGGTGGGACGTTTTGCGCCGAGCGCCATGCGAATGCCGATTTCGCGGGTACGGCGGCGCACTGAATAACTCATGACGCCGTAGAGACCGATGGCGGCGAGGGTGAGGCCGATGGCGCCGAAGAT
>CAZHTJ010000223.1:0-2877 GCA_964535525.1 uncultured Acidobacterium sp.
TCTCGCCCGGCACAAACGCGATCTTCTGCGTCGCGCCCATCGCCTTCATCGTCTTCCTGCAGATCCCTTCAGCCTCGGCATTCACGGTCAGCGTCAGCATGGTCTTCCGCACCGCCAGCTCCACCTGGATCGCGTTCCCCGCCTCGGTCCAGTTGCCCTGGTGGATCAGGTTCGCCGCAGTTTCATGCCCCGAGCTCGCCAGCGCCCCACAAACCGCCTCGCGAATCCGATCCAGATCCGGCGCGCCCTCGGCCGCCGCTGCCAGCGCCAGCGCGCCATCCGTCGACTCACCCAGTGGCTCGGCCACTCCCACAGCAACAGGTGGCTTAGCCTCTGCCGCAATCGCCGTTGATGAATAAGACGCCTTACCCTCGACCGCTGCTCGCGCCACACTCTCCGCCGGAGACAAAGCCCGAGCCGCCGGCTCCGAACCAGTTCCGCTCTCGCCCATGACCTTCCGATCCCGATCCGCCTCAAACGGCGAAGGCCGCGCAGCCGGAGCGGCGGCCCGCACCTGTCCTGCAACCGGCACCTGCGTAACAGGCCCCGCACTCCGCGCCCCCGGCCCAGCTCCCGATCCACCTGCAACCTGTGACCTGTAACCTGTAACCTGCGCCGCACCCTGCGACCCACTCAAAATCTCCTCGATAGGCAGCAGCCGCTGCAGATGCACCAGCTTCACCAGTCCCAATTCCAGATGGAACCGCTGCTCCTGCCGGTAATTCAAATCGTCAAACGTCCGCAGCATCACCTGCAAAAACCGCGTCAGGTCCTCTTCGGAAAACAGCATCGCCGACCGCGCAGCCCGCGCCCGCTCATCGGTCGATATCTGCAGCAGGTCCGTATTCTCGCCACCCACCCGCGCCATCAGCGCGTTCCGCAGATACCGCACAAACTGCCGCGCCAGAGCCGACGGGCTGTTCCCCGCATTCAGCAGCGTGTTCAGCTCCTCTACCACCGCCGCCGTTTGCCCCGCGCTGATCTGCTCCATCAGCCGCTCAAACGCCGTGTTCGGCACCGAGCCCATCAGCTCGCGAATCTGCTCCGACTCCAGATGCGCCTTGCCATTCACGACAGGTGCCGAAGCAATCGCCTGATCCATGATCGAAAGCGCATCGCGCATTGACCCGTCGCCGGCCTCGGCCAGCAGCGCCAGAGCCCCGCCTTCCGCGTCGATCTTCTCCTCGGCCGCAATCGTCTTCAGCTGCGCCAGAATGTCCTCGTACTTCACCGCATGAAAGCTGAAGTGCTGGCACCGCGACCGGATCGTCTGCGGAATGTCCTCCGGCTGCGTGGTCGCCATCATAAACACCACGTGGTCCGGTGGCTCCTCCAGCGTCTTCAGCAGCGCGTTGAACGCCGCATCGGTGATCTGGTGCGCCTCGTCGAGAATCCAAATCTTGTACTTGTCCCGCGCGGGCCGGTAACGCGCCGCCTCTCTCAGTTCGCGCACTTCGTCGATGCCCCGGTTGGTCGCCGCATCGATCTCCAGTACATCGACCGAATTTCCCGCGCGAATTTCCGTGCACGAATCGCAAACCCCGCAAGGCTCCTGCGTCAGCCGCTTTGGATCGCCCACCGCCGTCCGGCAATTCAGCGCCTGCGCCAGAATCCGCGCGATCGTCGTCTTCCCAATCCCCCGATGGCCGGAAAAAATGTACCCGTGCGCGATCCGTCCCTGCTCCAGCGCATTCACGAGCGTGCGCGTGACATGATCCTGCCCCGCCACATCGGCAAATTTTTGCGGACGATATTTCCGAGCCAGAACCTGGTAAGCCATCGAATGCTGATTGTATCGCCTGAATGCGCGCCCAGGTTTCCACCGGCCAACCTGATTATTTTGTGATGGAGATAACCAGATGGCTCAAGCCGGCCGCGGAAGCAAGAGCCGGAATTCCTCTGTCGAAGGTGACGATCCGGCCTTTGTGTCGTGATGCCAGGCCAAGCAGGTAAGCATCGTTCGTTTGCTGATGTCCTGTCAGATATTCACCGAAGTCCGCAGTGGCTTCCGCCATGCTGAGATCGTCCTTCCAGAATTCGTGAACCGGGAACTTCAGGCTGTCTTCGAGCACCTCAATGGCCTGAGGCGGTCGGATCACATGCCTCGACGACGCCGGATTGGAGATGATTCTTACGAAGCCTGCCTGAGTGAACGGGCACGTGGCCCATCCCTTTCGTGCATGGTGGAGGAACCACCGTTGCGCGGCGTCATGAGAATCCGAATCCTGGGACAGGAGCGCCACCAGCACGTTGACGTCGAGCAGTGTGACAGCCATCAGCGAATCTTGTCTAAATCCTGTTCGCTTTCCAGCTTGCGAATCAGTTCCGTGGTGATGAGAGGCGAATCGGCGGAACGGCTGAACACTCGTAGCCCATTCTCCATATGCGTCGGCGCCGGCCGCGAAATGCCTCGGCGAATAAGATCGCTCGCCGCTTTGCCCACGCTCATTTTGCGGCTCTCCGCATACACCTTCACCTGCTCCAGCACGTCATCATCAATCGCCAATGTGGTGCGCATAATGTTATTATGATGTCTTAAATTTAGAGTGATGTCAAGACGCCAATATCGACATCAAATCTGACAAATGATGACCGACCCCCTCCACTACCGCCTCGCCACTCCAGCCGACATCCCCCACCTCGGCCCCCTCATCGAAACCTCCATCCGCGGCCTCCAAACCAGTGACTACTCCCCATCGCAAATCGACCAGGCCATCGGCGGGTGGCTCGGCCTCGACACCCAGCTCATCGCCGACCAAACCTACTTCGCCGTCGAAGCCCGGCAAAACCCCGAAAACCTAGCCACTATCGGCGGCCTCGCAGCCTGCGGAGGCTGGTCCCGCCGCAAAACCCCCTACGGCAGCGACCATCGCCCCA
>CAZHTJ010000224.1:0-2825 GCA_964535525.1 uncultured Acidobacterium sp.
TGCGGAATTTGGCGATGCCGTCGGCGGTGAGGCCGCGGCCGGTGAGGTATTCGCGAGCGAGGGCGCCTTCGGGGGAACGGAGCTGTTCTTCGAACCAGGCGGTGGCGACTTCGTGAAGTTCGAGGAGCTTGCCGCGCTGGCGGTGCTCGGCGGCTTCTTCAGGGGAAGTGAATTCGCGCTTGGGGAGCGGGATGCCGGCTTTTTGCGCGACGGTGCGAACGGCTTCGGAGAAGCCTACATTCTCGATTTTCTGGACGAAGGTGAAGACGTCGCCGTGCTCGTGGCAGCCGAAGCAGTTGAAGAACTGGCGGCCGGCGTGGACGCTGAAGGACGGGGTTTTTTCCTTATGGAAGGGGCAGAGGCCGGTGTAGTTTTGCGCTCCGGCTTTTTTGAGACGCACGTAGTCGCCGATGATTTTGACGATGTCGGTTTGTTCTTTGACGGATTGGGCGAAGTCGTTGGGCACGGGGTTCGGATTTAGGGTACAGCCGGAGGAGTCGGTTCGTTAGAATTAGACCAGCTATGTCGGTGCATCTGGACATTCCGGAATCTGTGGCGACGAGTTTGCGCCTGCCGTTGCCGGAGATCGAGCCGCGGCTGCGAACCGAACTGGCGGTCGCGCTGTATGCGCAAGGCATTCTCTCGTTCGGCAAGGCGTCGGAGCTGGCGGGGAGCACGCGGTACGAATTTGGGAACCTGGCGAGTCAGAGGGGGATTGCCCGCCACTACACGGACGTGGAGCTGGGCCAGGATCTCGACTATGCGAGCGGTCAGTAACACTTCTCCGATATCGAATCTCGCTTCGATTGACCGGCTCGGTTTTTTGCGATCGCAATTTCCAGAGCTTTGGATTCCCGATGCTGTTGCGCAGGAACTGCGGGCGCATCCGGATATTGGCGCACGAAGCAGGATCGAGAGGGCTTTGCAGGAGGGATGGTTCCAGGTCGGGAGTCCACGCGACTCGCCTCTGCTCCGCATTCTCCAGTTGCAGCTTCATCCCGGTGAAGCGGAAACGATCGCGTTGGCTGCCGATATCGGTGCGGATATCGTTCTGATCGATGAACAGGAGGGACGCCAGTTCGCAGCGAAGGCGGGTGTCGCGGTGACCGGTGTTCTGGGTATCCTTCTGCGCGCCAAACGGGCCGGGGAGCTAAACGCCGTCAAGCCAGCGATCGATGAACTCCGTCGCAGGGCGAGCTTTTTTGTATCCGCTTCGCTGGAGGCGCGGATCGTGGCGGCGGCGGGGGAATAAGTTCCCGTTTTGGTGATGTTGTGCGCCGGTAACGGTACTTCGCGCGGGCGGTCACGGTACTTTGCTCCGTGGTGGTCACGGTACTGTGGTGTTGCTGGTGGAGGGCGGTTTTGGGTTGGGAGGGTGGCTGCAATGAAACAATTTGGAGATTTCCACATCTAAATGGGTGAGGATTCTGTCTTGACGGCTCGGCGTTGAGAGGCGAAATTGCCCCGAAATATTTGAATTTGCCGGATTTAGGCCGTTTTTGTGGTATTCTGAACCTCCCGGGGAGACGTGCGCCTACCACCCTGCGACCTCTGAGCCGCAATGGGTTTTGCCTTTATTGGCCCTGACCGCACCTCGTCCACTCCAGGTGAGACAGATCCGAAAATTCACGCGGGGGGACCAATCCGCTTGGCGATTGACGATAAATACGAAGCAGACATACAGAAGCTGATCGACGCCGGCAAGGAGAAGGGGTACCTGACCTACAACGAGGTCAATGACCTTCTTCCGGGCGATATGAATTCGCCCGACGACCTTGACGACCTGATCACGACGATCGGCACGCAGGGAATCGACATTCTCGAGGGCGGGCCGAAGATCGGCGGCACGGAGCGCGACGAGTTCGAGCCTGAAGAGGGCGAGGATGTCGAGCTTGACCTGACGCCGGGAACGCTGGAAAAAACGAACGACCCCGTCCGCATGTATTTGCGCGAGATGGGCACGGTTCCGCTGCTGACGCGCGAAGGGGAAGTGGAGATTGCGCGGCGCATCGAGCGCGGACAGCTGCGCGTGATGAAGGCGATTTCGCGATCGGCGGTGGTGATTCGCGAGATTGTTGCGCTGGGCGAGGATCTGAAGCGCGGCGTGCGGAACATCAAGGAAATTGTCATCTTCGATGACGAGGAGCTGACCGAAGAGGTGGTGCAGGCGCGCGTACGCGCGACCGTGGGCAAGACCGACACGCTGGTGAAGCACCAGAAGAAGGCACAGCAACTCGAAGAGAAGCTGGCGACGGTGAATCAGAAAGCGAAGCCCAGGGAACACCGGCGGCTGCGCTGGAGCATTGCGCGCGAGAAGGTGCTGGTCTCGCGGATTGTGCGCGAGCTGAAGTACACGAACCTCGAGCGGAAGCGGCTTCTCGACAAGGTGAACAAGACGGTCGAGGCGATGCGCACGCTGGAGCGGCAGATTCGCTCGCTGGACACGAAGTACGAGCAGAGCCGCAGCGAAGAGCTGAAGAAGGAGTACCGGCGGCAGCAGAAGAACTGCAAGATCGACCTCGAGAAGCTGGAGGAAGAGGCGGGCGTCATTATCGCGGAGCTCAAGCGCACACAGCGCGAGATGATCCAGGGCGATATGGACGCGGAGCAGGCGAAGCGGGAGCTGATCGAAGCCAACCTGCGCCTGGTGGTTTCGATCGCGAAGAAGTATACGAATCGCGGGCTGCAGTTCCTCGACCTGATTCAGGAGGGCAATATCGGCCTGATGAAGGCGGTGGACAAATTTGAGTACCGCCGCGGTTACAAATTCTCGACGTATGCGACGTGGTGGATTCGGCAGGCGATCACGCGCGCGATTGCGGATC
>CAZHTJ010000225.1:0-2769 GCA_964535525.1 uncultured Acidobacterium sp.
ACGAAGCCACCGGCCGCGAAATCGCCGACGAACTCTACGCCGACCTCTACGGCATCCCCAACCGCGAAGGCCGCCGCGTCTCCAAACTCGACTACTACATGGGCCGCGGCTCGCTCGAAGGCTGGCTCCGCACCGTCCTTTCCCAGCACTACGTTGACCGCTGCCGCTCGCACGCCAAAACCGTCAGCCTCGAAGAACAACTCGAAGCCGGCGCCAGCTTCCCCGCACCCGCCGAGCCCAGCGCCGCCCAACCCGATCCGCGTCTCGCCACCGCCCTCAACCAAACCCTCGACGAACTCAACGCCAAAGACCGCTTCATCCTCGCTTCCTACTTTCTCGATCAGTGCACGCTGGCCCAGCTTGCCCGCCAACTGTCCGTCCACGAATCCACCATGAGCCGCCGCCTCAATCGCATCACAACCCATCTGCGGAAACGAACCCTCAAGCGCCTCCGCGCCGCCGGCCTCAGCGCACGCCAATGCGAAGAGCTCCTCCAGGAAATCGACGTCCGCGACCTCAGCCCCGACCTGAGTTCTGGCCTCGCTCGAAAACTGCGGCAAGAAACCCCCACCCCCGCGTTCTATAACAAGGACGGGAACAAGGACGAATCGGCCCAGTGAGACCAAGCCCAGTGAGACTAAGCCAGGTGAAACCAATCCCCACCAACACGCTGCGCACGCAACTGGCTCGGAGCCAGGCCGCCGATCCTCGCCCAAACAGCCCTCACCCCGACGCGGACCAGCTCACCGCCTTTGCCGAAAACACGCTGCTCGACCGCGAGCGCGCCTCCATCCTCACGCACCTCGCTGCCTGCGAATCCTGCCGCGCCACCCTCCAGCTCGCCGCCGCCGTCGCCCCCGAATCGACATCGCTGCCCGAACCGCAACCCCGACCCGCGCGTCTCCCGCTCCGCACCTGGCTTCCCGGCGTAGCCATCGCCGCCTCGGTCCTCGCCATCGCCGGCTCATCGATCCTCCTCTACCACGCGACCCGCACCAACGCCCCGCCAACACAAACCGCAAGGACCACGTCGCCCCCACCACCACCTGTAGCGACCACTCCCGCTCCAGCACTCAGTCCCACCGCCAACACCGCTCCCCTATCCGGCACCCCGAAGCGCCTCAGCGCGCGATCCCCAGTTCCCACTCCGTCTGGGCAACCCGAAGAGGCCAAAGTATCTCCGCCGCCCACAGCGAAATCCACGCCAGGCGTCATCTCCGGCCCGAGCACTGCCCCCATGCGCCAGCAAGCTCCGTCGCCACCCTCCGAACAGGTCCAGGCCGAGGCGCAGATCCAGGCAGAGATGGATGGCCGGCGCTTCGCCCGGTCCGCAGTGAAAGCGGCCAGCCCCAACGCCGCCCCACGCCAGCCCCAAAATGCACTCGCTGAAGAATCAAGAAGTCCCAACGCCATGCACGGCGCATTCATGGCCACCCCAGCGGCCCGCGCCCACTTCCGCATCAACGACGCGGGCCAAATCGAGCGCTCCACCGACCCCGGAATCTGGCAACCCGTCCCCATCGCCCAGCCAATCCACTTCCGTGTCCTCTCCATCTCCGGCGAAGACATCTGGGCCGGCGGCGATCGTCTCCGCCTCTTTCACTCCACCGACAACGGCGTCACCTGGATCGAAGTCCACCTTCCCGTCACCGCTGACCGCACCCACGCCATCGCCCACATCCGCGTCGACTCCCCACAAAAGCTCACCGTAGAATCCGACAACGGCGACGCCTGGACCACCACCGACAACGGCGCCACCTGGCAATAACATCGCCGCTCCTCAAACGCGAGCCCCCCGCAAATCACACATCGCGAAAACCCAGCCAGCGCGGGTTCGCGAGATACTGCATCCTGAATCCCGATGAGATCCCCCTGCGATGAAGCCGTCATCCGGTCCGGGCCAGCCAACACCCCGTGTGCCGCTAAGTCACAAGCCTGGATCCTCGCCGCCACCATCCTCGGGTCCAGCGTGGCGTTCATCGACAGCACCGTCGTCAACGTCGCCCTGCCCGCGCTCCAGGCCAGCTTCCACGCAACCGTGATCGATGTGCAATGGGTCGTCGAGTCCTATGGGCTCCTGCTCGCCGCTTTGATTCTCGTCGGCGGCTCCTTCGGCGACATCTTCGGCCGCCGCCGGATCTTCCTGCTCGGCGTGGCGATCTTTGCCCTCGCGTCCGCCGCATGCGGACTGGCATCGAGCATCCACCAGCTGCTCCTCGCCCGCGGCATTCAGGGAATCGGCGCCGCGCTCCTCGTCCCAGGCAGCCTCGCCATTATCGGTGCCTCCTTCGATGAGAGCAGCCGCGGCAAGGCCATCGGCACATGGTCCGGCTTCACCACCATCACCACCGCCCTCGGCCCCGTTCTCGGTGGCTGGCTCGTCCAGCATGCTTCCTGGCGCTGGGCCTTCTTCATCAATCTCCCTCTCGCCATCGTGGTCATCGTCATCTCGCTGCGGCATGTTCCCGAAAGCCGCGCCGCCTCCCGCGATCATCTCGATTGGCCTGGCGCGCTCCTCGTCACTCTCGCCCTCGGCGGCATCGTCAACGGCTTCATCGCATCGGAAAACGCGGGCTGGGCGCATCCTCTCGTACTGATCAGCCTCATCGGCGGCTGCGCTTGTCTCATCCTCTTCCTCTTCGTCGAAGCCGCCGCAAAGGCACCGATGGCTCCCTTAACGCTGTTCCGCTCCCCCAGCTTCAGCGGAGCCAACCTGCTCACCCTCTGCCTCTACGCCGCCATCGGAATCTTCTTCTTCCTCTTTCCCCT
>CAZHTJ010000226.1:0-2742 GCA_964535525.1 uncultured Acidobacterium sp.
AGCCTTCGGTGACGATTTTGAAGTGGTAGATGAGCGCTTCCATCTGCGTCTTCATTTTTTCGCGGTCGGGGAGGACGACGTGCGGCGCGTCGGCTTTGATGGGGCCTTCCGGCATGCCGTCGAGGGCCTGCTGGCAAATCTTCACGGACTCGCGCATTTCGCGGAGACGCACGATGTAGCGGGCCCAGACGTCGCCGTCGTTCGAGACGGGGACTTCGAACTTGAACTTTTCGTAGCTGCAGTAGGGCATGTCGCGGCGGAGATCCCAGTCGATGCCGGAGGCGCGCTGCGGCGGGCCGGTGACGCCTAGGGCGATGGCGTCCGCGGCGCTGAGGTAGCCGACGTTTTTGAGGCGGTTGATGAAGATGGGATTGCCGGTGAGCAGGTTTTCGTACTCGTCGATTTTCTCGGGCAGGATTTTGATGAGGGCCTGGACGGAGTCGAAGAAGTCCAGCGGCGGATCGAGCGCGAGGCCTCCGATACGGAAGTAGGAGGTCATCATGCGCTGGCCGGAGACGTGCTCAAAGATGCGGAGGATTTCTTCGCGCTCGCGGAAGGTATAGAGGAAGACGGTGAGCGCGCCGATGTCCATGGCATGCGTGCCGAGCCAGACCAGATGCGAGTTGAGGCGCGTGAGCTCGTTGAGGAGGACCCGCATCCACTGCGCGCGCTCGGGGATCTCCAGCTGGAGGAGCTTTTCGATGGCGAGGCAGTAGCAGAGATTGTTGGTCATCGGCGAGAGATAGTCGATGCGGTCGGTGAGGGGAACGACCTGCTGGTAGAACTTGGCCTCGCAGGTTTTCTCGATGCCGGTGTGAAGGTAGCCGATGTCGGGAACGAGCTTGACGACGGTTTCGCCATCGATTTCGAGGACGACGCGGAGGACGCCATGGGTAGAAGGATGCTGCGGCCCCATATTGAGGACCATGGTGTGGTCCTTCGAGCCTTCTTCGGGGCGCGGAACGACGAGGGAAGAGGTCTCGACGAAGCCGGGGATTTCGGGGGCGCGCTGGTTATCGATGTCAGGCATCAGCGATAGCCCTCCACGGGGTAGTCTTTGCGGAGCGGGTGGCCTTCCCACTCTTCGGGGAGCATGATGCGGCGGAGGCTGGGGTGGCCGTTGAAGCGGACGCCGAAGAGGTCCCACACTTCGCGCTCGTAGAAATTGGCCGAGGGCCAGACTTGCGTGATGCTGTCGAGGGAGGGGTCGATGGATTCGACCATGGCGTGCAGGCGGACGCGCTCCTTCAGCTTGTGGGAGACGATGTGATAGGTGACCTGGAAGCGCGGCTCGGCGGGATACCAGTCGACACAGGTGACGTCTTCGAGGAAGTTGTAGCCGGCGGTCTGGAGGGTGCGGCAGGCGGCGCGAATCTGGTCGGCGGCGATGACGAGGGTGAGTTCGCCGCGGTCGAATTTAGCATTGGTGACGGCTTCGGGATGCGCGGCGCGCATGGCCTGAATGGCCACGTTTTGCGCGAGGCTTTCAAACACAGCCTGTTTGTTGAGCAGCGCTTCTGCCATAGCCTCGTTCAACGATGTTGGATTGGGTTAGAGGTCTGCTTTGTCGGACGCCCAGTCGAGGATACCTTTCTTCCAGACGTAGAAGACGCCGAGGACAACAAATCCGAGGTAGACAAGCATTTCCCAGAATCCGAAGAAGCGCGAACCGGTGATGCCGGGGAGCTGGCGGTAGATCACGGCCCAGGGAAGCATGAAGACAGCTTCGACATCGAAGAGGATGAAAAGCATGGCAACCATATAGAAGCGGACGGAGAATCGGCCGCGGGCGTCGCCCTCGGCGGGGATGCCGCATTCGTAGGCTTCGAGTTTTTCTTTGAGGTTGCGATGGCGGCCGATGAACCAGGACATGCCGACCATGCCACAGGCCAGGGCACCCACGACTACGATCTGCATCAGCAGGGGCAGATAGTTCCAGATGTAGGGGGTCTGCATTGGGGCCGTTCTCCTGGGGCAAAAAAAGCGGAGGGGGTAGAACTGCCGCTGCCTCCATTTCGAGGTTAGTGCTGCGGTTGTCAAGAGTCAAGTTACGGGCTTGGCGCTCGCGCCCGCGAGCGTGAAGAGCCGGGAGCTGGGAGCGGGGGAAGCAGGTCCCTCCGCTTCGGTCGGGATGAGAATCTCCTAGATGGTGTGGGGGCCGGCGTTGCGGACTTCGTCCGGTGCGTCGAATTTGCGGAAGTTGTCGGCGAATTTTTTGGCGAGGAGGCGGGCCTGGGCGTCGTAGGCATTCTTGTCGTGCCAGGCGTTGCGGGGGTTGAGGAGCTCGGAGGGAACACCGGGGCAGGCGGCGGGGATGCTGAGGCCGAAGGCTTGTTCGGTGGTGAATTCAGCTTTGGCGAGACGGTCGTCGAGAGCGGCGTGCACGATGGCGCGAGTGTGGGGCAGGCTCATGCGCTTGCCGGTTCCGAACGCGCCGCCGGACCAGCCGGTGTTGACGAGCCAGCACTGTGCGTCGTGCTCGCGGAGACGGCGGCCGAGCATTTCGGCGTAGACGCGCGGGGCGAGGGGCAGGAAGGGCGAGCCGAAGCAGGTGGAGAATTCGGGGACGGGCTCGCTGCCGAGGCCGGCTTCGGTTCCGGCGAGTTTGGCGGTGTAGCCGGAGAGGAAGTGGTACATCGCCTGGTCGGGAGTGAGTTTGGCGATGGGAGGCAGGACCCCGAAGGCGTCCGCGGCGAGGAAGAGCACGTTGCGCGGATGGCCGCCGATGCCGGGGATGACGGC
>CAZHTJ010000227.1:0-2736 GCA_964535525.1 uncultured Acidobacterium sp.
AGATGCGGGACGGCAAACCCAACCTGATCACCTACGAACTCAACAACGGTACCTATATCATCCCCAAGGTGATGGACTCGGGTTATGTCGAGCTGGGCAAGAAGCGGCTGGAATTCACGCGTAAGGGATGAATGGAGGCGAGTATGCCGGAACCGATTGCCAACTCTCCAAACCACTTACCGTACGAACCTGAGTTGCGCCATCAGGAGCGGGAACCGAAGGGCGTGCTCCAGAAGAACCTGAAGCCACTGCTCTATCTCGGTGCGGCATTGCTGGTGATCGTTGCGGCGATCTTCAGCGGGTCCGGCAAAAAGACGCCTGCTCAGAAGGGGGCAAATTCGCATCAGCCGCCCCAGCCGATGCTCCAGGACAGCACGGACAACAACGTGCAGGATCTCAGGAACCAGGTCGCCGCAGCACAACAGAAGGCGGCTCAACAGGCTGCGAATTCGTTGTCCTCGCCAGGCCCCTCACTCGGAATTGGGACGCCCGCGCAGCAAGCCGCAGCTAGTCCCTACAGCCCAACCGGTCAGCCAGCGCCTTGCGTTCCGGGCCAGCCGTGCGCACAACAGGGCGAATATGCGCAGCAGCAGCTTTCTCCGGCAGCCCAGGAGGAGCAGCAGCTCGCCGCCAAAGACCGTGAACTCGCCTATCGCGCCCGGTTCGCATCGAACCTCGTTTACGCGCGCCAGCCCGATTCTCAGGCACAGCAACAACAGGCAGCCCCGGCAGAAGATTTGGGCGCCGCGGATCGCGTGGGGAGCGCGGGCGCTTACGGCGCCGCGCCTGGCCAGTCCGCCAGCACTCTTATCGCGCCGCGGGCGGCGGCCGACCCACGCCCCACTCCGGCAGCGCAGACTGCGGCAGAGCGCAAGCCGGAGGTCAACATCGACGCAGCTTTGGGCCAGCCTTACGTGATTTATGAGGGAACGGCGCTCGACACGATTCTGATGAATCGCCTGGACGGTGATGCCGCCGGCCCGGTGAAGGTGCTGGTGTCGAACCCCGTCTACTCGCATGATCGCCAGCACGTGCTTATCCCCGAGGGGACGATCGTGTTGGGCGAGGCGAGGAAGATCGGCTCCGCGGGCTTCGGCCAGCAGCGGCGAATGGCCGTGGTTTTCCACCGGCTGATTATGCCGGACGGCTATTCCGTGGACCTCGACCAGTTCCATGGCCTCGCCCAGATCGGTCAGGAGGGTCTGAAGGATAAGGTGGATAATCACTACCTCCAAATCTTCGGATCCTCCATCGCGCTCGGCATCATAGCGGGCGCCGGTGAGATCGAAGGGGGCGGCGGCACCATCACCACCAGCGGCTCCCAGGCGTTTACGAATGGCGTTGCCTCCAGCGTGTCGCAGTCGGCGACGACCGTCCTCGACCGCTTCATGCAGATTCCACCGACCATCACCATCCGCGAAGGCCTTCGCGTTAAAGTCTATTTCACGCAGGATATGTTGCTGCCCGCGTATGAGAAACACACCATTCCACAAACCTACTGAGGAGCCGATATGCGCCGAGCCACCGTGACCGCTGTATTGCTCTCAACTGTGCTTCTCCTGACTGGATGCAAAAAGCAGATTGCGTGCGATCCCGCAGACTCAGAAGCTGTCTGCAAAGGATTCCAGCAATGCCTTCGATCGGATACATCCGCCGAGGTCTGCCGAATGGGAGAGCAGGACGCCAACAAGATCGAAAAGGGCAATAAACACTGAAGATCAGGGAGATTCCCATGAAACGTATCGTTCTCACCTTCGCCGCAATGTTTTCCCTCGTAACCGCCACCGTCGCACACGCCCAGTTCGGGTCGGCTGTCGTCTACGATCCGACCCAATCCGCCCACGCCTTCAAGCAGATCGAGAATGAAGGCAAATCACTCGAGAATCAGGCTCAGCAGATCGAGAACGGCCAGCAGATCTTCACCAACACCCTGAAGATCGCGTCCACGGCCATCCAGACGTACAACACCGTCCAGCAGCAATACAACCTCTATCGCGAGATGATCCTTGCGCCGCGGATGCTCTATTCGCGGTTTCTATCGCCGACGACCGATCTGAGGATGCTGCAACAAATCTCGAACACCTACGGCAATTCAATGGGATGGCTGAATTCCGCCAATACCGGGAATGGCGCCGCCGCCGCCTGGCAGCAGGTCAGCGTTCCGCATACCAGCAATATGATTGCCGGTTACGGCAGCGCCAGTGTCTCCGGTCAACAACAGATTGCAGCCCAGGGAGCGACCGTGGATCTCGGCGACTCCGTCCTGAGCAACAACCTCGCCGTGCTGGGCACGATCCGGGCGAGTCAGACATCGAGGCAGACCGACATCGCCAACCTCGAAGCCGCCACACAAAGTCAGGATCCGAGCCAACAGACCATCATGGCCGAACTGCAGCGGATCAACCAGGCTCTACTTCTGCAACTGCGTACCATGCAGGACGCAAACCAGATCAACGCCAATCTCGCCCTGCAACAGATCGTGGCTCAGAAGCAGCAGCAGGACAGCCTGAAGGCTGGATTTCAGGATGCCGCGGTCTATACGAACACCTACCAGACACACGTAGCGCCGGCCTACAACGGCGGCGCGCAAGCCCTGACTTACTGAACATCAATTGGCGAGCGCCGAGGTGACGTATGGGAGTGCTGAATTGGATCACCCAGGGATGCGATGCTCTGACCAGCACCGCATCCCCCACAATCGACGCATTGGGCCTTCGCATCTGCATCGCGCTCGCC
>CAZHTJ010000228.1:0-2613 GCA_964535525.1 uncultured Acidobacterium sp.
GCTTGATGTAGCTTTTTTCCGGATCGCGCGGGTAGTGGAAGACGACGACGTCGCCGCGGGAGATTTTTTCGAAGTGGAAGAAGAGCTTGTCGATGAAGAGGCGGTCCTGATCCCGCAGTTCGGGCTGCATGCTGGTGCCTTCGACGCGGACCGGCTGGTAGAGCACGGTGACCATGACGAAAGAGGCGATGACGGAGATGCCGATGTCGCGCGCCCAGACGCGGAGGCCGGGATGGCGGAGGCGGGGAAGGAAACGGAGACGGGGATGGAGCACGGGCTGGGGTTCCTCGTTCAATCTACTCTACGAAATTTCTGAGGATTCTGTTTCCGGAAATCGGGAAAAAGAGTGCGGCGCTTTTGGGAGGCTCTGGTTAAGCTACGCGATTCGTCCCTCGTGGGCTGAAGCCCGATCTGATTTGTGTTTTTGTTTCGGCGCGGGTGAGGTCGTGCTTTCGGACAGCAAGGAGCAAACAGCAGCTTTTTTGGCGTGGAATCGTCGCGGCTGAAGAGCCTGCCGAAAAAGCTGCGAAGCAGACTCAGGGCGGAGCTTTTCCTGGATTGGCACAGGAGGGTACTTCAGGGATGAATCCATCGGCGAATGTGTTGATTTTCCGGTGGGAAGGGCTTTCGCTGCTTGCTGTGGGTTAACCTGGCCTTCGCTGGGATAGGTGTTTTTTCGCAAGCGGTGAAGTTCCGGGCACTCAAGACCTGGGCTCAATCAGAGTTTTGTTAGTTGCAACCTAGGCTGCCGGTTGGGCAGAGGATGCGCTCGCGGCCGGGTTTGGGCAGGGGCTGCTGCTGGCTCGACGCGGGGACGAGGCTGGTGGGTCCGTTCACGTTCGCTTCCTGGACCTGCAGGGGGCGCTGGAGCACCATTTCGACCTGGGTGCCGGAGGGAATGTTGACGTCGGCGCCGCGCGTGAAGAGGGCGACGATGCCGGCAGCGGCGAGTCCCGCGCCCGCGCCTTCGAGTCCGCCGGCGAGAGGATGGCCGCCTTCGAGGCCGCCGATGGAGCCGATGGTAGCTCCGGTGGGAACTGCGATTTTGGCGGTCTCGCCAGCGTTGTGCGCCTTGTTGCTGCCGCCATCCTGCTGAATGGTGCCTTCGTCGCCGTTGACCTTCTGATGTTCGGCGCCGGGCATGCTGTTGACGACGCCGGGAATTTCAACAACCGAGCCGTTGGGAAAAATCATGGAGGTGAAGTGCATGTTGAGCTGCGCTTTTTGTGCGCCCATACCACGACCGGGGCGAACGACGCTGTCGACGATGCCCTGGACATAGACGCCGGAGGGAATGACGACGCGATTGCCAACGACGACGGGGAAGGTGGAGTAGAGATAGACTCCGTCTCCGGGATGGGCGCTTTTGGTGTTGACGGCGCTGCGGGTTTCGAGGAGAACTTTGGTTCCGGCGGGGACGAGGATGATGTGCGGCGCGGGTGCGGCCACCGCGGGGGACTCGGGTGTGGATGCGGGGGGCGTTGCGGCGGCGGTTTGGGTTGGCGCGGGCGCGGCTTGAGGCGTGGGAGGTGCGGCGGGCGCGGGGGTGGGTGGTTCCTGCGCGGCGGCGGCGAGGGTTCCGGCAAGGAGGAACGCGGTTAAGGCAACGCGGGAACTGGTCATCGACGACCTCCGGAAAGACCCATCCTTATTGTGCACGATGGGGCGTGGGGTGGCGGGCATAAATCCGCGTGGGAATCGAATGGATCGCTTATTGGACCGGGGCCGTGGGGTGGGGGTGAGCAAATTGAGGGAACACGTGTGACCTTTCAGCTCCCGACTGTGTGCATGTGGCCGTCGACGATCCCTCCCGCATCGCCTGCGCGCAGATCTTGCCTCGGGAGAATGGCCCTTGTGGGTTGTCGCAGGGAAAAAGTTACTGCAACGGGGAAAAGCCAGAGTGCTGAAGATACTTCCCTCGCGGCTAAAGCCGGGCGGTGGGTGGCAATTCTCGGCACGACTGAAGCAAGGATCGCCGGGGAACATGGGGCTGGGCGGTTGAAGCTTCGAGCCAGGTCTGGGAGCCAAGTCTGGGAGCCAGGTCACCCGGTGAAGAGGCTCAAATCTGCTGCCCGCTCAAATCCCGACTGTCCAGCTCTCAGCGGCGGGTTTTTGGTTCCCGGCTCCGGGCTTGCTATTCGCTGTCCACAGTTCCCCCGGCTCACTGTACCCTGTTCCCTGTACCCTTTTTCCTATGGCCCTGCGCAGCCCGTCCCCGTTACCGGACGACTCCCACGATCCGCTGGACAATCCCCTGGACCGGCCTGTGGATGAGGACGGGGAGGGGCTGGGTCCGGCAGTAACCGAAGGGTGGGAAGACGAGGAAAACGCAGGGGAAGAGGGCCTGGAGCTGGGTCTGGACGAGGGCCCGGAAGATGGCCCTGATGCCGCCCCTGAAGCCGACCCTGAAGATCTGGAATTTTCCGCGCAACCTGACGATCCGAATGGGGTTAGCAGGGATATGGCAAGCGTTGCTCTAACCACGCCGGGGTTGGGCAGTCGGGAAGCAGATGGTTCCCGAGGGCTGAAGCCCCCCGCCGGACCTGCAGACTGGCGGTCGATGACCGACGCGGAGATCATGCTCCGGGTGCGGGAAGGCGACGATGTCGGGTT
>CAZHTJ010000229.1:0-2606 GCA_964535525.1 uncultured Acidobacterium sp.
CCCAGCCCCAAAGGCGGCACCGTCTACGATCAGTGGAAGAAGAACCAGGCCGAGACCGCCCGCCGCCGCAACTCGAACGGTGTCGAAGAACACGGCGCCCGCGGCAACGCCCACGTCGACACCGACGTTAACGTCGGCGACCTTGGCTCTGGCTCCGACTTCACCCCCTTCATCCAGCACCTCGGCGTGCCTTCCTCCGACATCGGATCCGGCGGACCCTACGGCGTCTATCACTCCGTCTTCGATAACTACGCCTGGTTCACCATGAATGCCGACCCCACCTTCGTCTACGAACAGGAAATGGCGCGCGTGTTCGGGCTGCTCGTGGTGCGCATGGCCGACACTGACGTGCTTCCTTACGACTACGTCACCTACGGCAAAGAAATTTCCGCTTACCTCGACACCGCGGAGAAGAAAGCCAAAGACGACGGCCTCACCGGCCTCGACTTCTCCACCGCGAAAACGGCAGCTGACAAATTCACCCAGCTCGCCCAGAAGGTCCGGGACAAACAGCAAAGCGCCACGTCCGATTCAACCCAGGCCCTCGCCGCCCTCAACGCCCAGCTCCGCGCCGTCGAAGGCGACTTCCTCTCCGAACCCGGCCTCCCCAACCGCCCCTGGTTCAAACACACCATCTACGCCCCTGGCGAATACACCGGCTACGCAGCAGTCGTGATCCCCGGAGTCAACGAAGCCCTCGACGCAAAGGATTTGTCACGCGCACAGTCACAAATGTCCGTGCTGACGGAAGCCATCGACAAAGCCTCCACCACCCTGGACTCCATCACGAAGTAGGCCAGTGCGTTTCTTTGCTGGAACCACCACGTATCGCAACGGGAGAGGAGACGACACCGTCATCCTGAGCGAAGCATCCGCAAAATCAGCGCGCGGCTTTTTGCGCGTTGAATCAATTCAAAGAGCGAGTCGAAGGACCTGCGGTTCGTTCTCTGCACTCTGCACCCTGCACCCTGTCTCACTCACTCCGTCCGCAAAGCCCGAGCCGGATCCACCGTAGCCGCCCTCCGTGCAGGAACAAATCCCGCCAGCCCAGCCACCAGACAGATCACCACCACCCCCAACCCATACACCACCGGATCCGCAATCGAAACCCCGAACAGCTGGCTCCGCACCGCCTGCGTCGCCAGCATCGCCAGCGGAATCGTCACCAGCACCGCGCCCCCGGCCAGCATCATCACCTCACGCACGATCAGCCGCACCACAGTCCCGCGCTGCGCCCCCAGCGCCATCCGGATCCCAATCTCCCTCGTCCGCTGCGCCGTCGAATACGCCAGGATCCCGTACAGCCCGATCCCCGCCATCACCGCCGCCAGCGCTCCAAACACCGTCGCCAGCATCGCAATCGACCGCTCGGCTATCAGATTCTCGTCGATCTCCTCCGACAGTGTGCGCAGATTCCCCACAATCAGCTTTGTATCGATATTCGATACAGCGGCGCGAATGCTGTTCGCCGCCGCATCCGGCGCCTGCCACGTCCGCACGTAGAACGTCAGCCCCGCCTGCTTCGGCGCCTGCGTGAACAGCGTGTACTCGGTCGCAATCGCGGGATCGCGCACGCTCTCATGCTTCACATCCCGCACCACCCCCACAATCGTTGCCTCGGTCCCCGGCCGGTCGGGACGGCTCACCACATGTCCCAGCGCCCCCTGTGGATTGCCATAAAAATGCTGCGCAAACTTCTCATTCACCACCGCCACCTTCTCCGACGTCGCCGTGTCCCCCGCGTTAAAATACCGCCCCGTCACCAGTGGAACCCCCAGCGTCTGCAGATAATCGTTGCTCACCCACGGCAGCTCCACGTCGAAGTCTTCGTCCGGCTTCGGCGTATACCCGCTCGCCACCACATCGCCCTGAATATCGTTCCCCGCCAAATCGCTGTCGTTCGTCGCCCCCGCTCCGCGTACTCCCGGCAACGCTGCCACTGCATCGATCGCCCGCTGCTCCACCGGCGCAACCCCCGCCGACGAATACCCCGCCAGCGCCGGATCCAGTTCGAACTCCAGCAGATGATCCGTAGCGAACCCCGCATCCACCTGGCGCAGATTTTCAATCGTCCGCACAAACAGCCCCGCCCCCACCAGCAGCAACAGGCTCAGGCCGATCTGCAGCGCGACACAACTCCGCCGGAATCGGATCGACCGACCGCCCCCGCTCCCGCCGCGCTCCTTCATCGCTTCCGCCAGTTTCGGATTCCGGAACTGCGCCAGAGGCGCCAGGCTGAACACCAGGCTCGCCAGCACCGTCACTCCCAGCGTGAACGCCAGCACCCGCCAGTCCAGCGTCGGCGTAAATGGCAAAGCCTCTCCCGACCCACCCGACATCCAGTGAATCAGCAAATGCAGAGCCTCGGGCGCAACCACAACCCCCAGCGCCGCCCCGCAAAAGCCCAGCAGCGTCCCCTCCGCCAGCAGTTGCCGCAGCACCTGCCCGCTCGTCGCGCCCATCGCATACCGTACCGCGAATTCCTGCGACCGCCCCGCCGCCCGCACCAGCAGCAGGCTCGCCACATTCACCACCGCCATCCCGATCACCAGCAGCACCATCCCCATCATGATCGTCAGCGGCATCTGCACATCCCCGCGCATCGG
>CAZHTJ010000230.1:0-2600 GCA_964535525.1 uncultured Acidobacterium sp.
TACTCCCAGGTGTAGGCGACCACGCGCTGGCTGTGGTCCTCGGTGGGGTCGACGATGCTGCTGATTTCGACGATGTGCCAGTGGAAGGTGCGGCCGACTTTGAGATAGACGCCGGGGTTCTGCGCGGTGATTCCGGCGGGGAAGATGCCCTGGCAGGCGGCGAACTGATGGCTCTGGACGCGCTTGTCGCCGGGGTTGGGGAGACAGGGCTGGGTGGCCTGGATGGCGAGCGGCGCGAGAAGAGTCTGGCTGAGCGCGGTGAGCTGGCGGGCCTGATCCTGGGTGAGGGTGAACTCGCTGGCGGCGGTGCCGGCGCCCTGCTGGTTGAGCATGTCCTTTGCGGCGTCGGAGGTGAGGTCCTGGCCTTGCGCCCAATTGCAGGCAGCGGGGGCCAGAATGAGGATCGCCCAAAGACGGATCGTGGTTCCGTTCACTGGAATCTCCTGTGGTTTTTCTTTTGGCAGCTGAACGGCGGGAGGATTGTCCTATCGTACGACGAAATGCGGGGATTTGGGGGCAGAACACAACGATGCACGTGGCCGAACACAGATTCGCTCAGCCGCGGGAAGGGTGGACTTGAGCACCCTTCGACTGCGCTCAGGTTGACCGGCGAATGGGAGACGGCGTTCTTATCCCCGAGAAGGATGCACCTTGAGGATCTCTCTGCCGATGACCATGCGCTGGATTTCGCTGGTGCCTTCGCCGATGGTGCAGAGTTTGACGTCGCGGTAGAACTTCTCGACGGGGTAGTCCTTGATGAAGCCGTAGCCTCCGTGGAGCTGGACGGCTTCGTTGCAGATTTTGACGGCGACTTCGGATGCGTAGAGCTTCGCCATGGCGGATTCCTGAGTGACGCGCTGGCCGGCGTCTTTCAGAACTGCGGCGCGGAGGGTGAGGAGGCGTGCGGCGTCGAGTTCGGTGGCCATGTCGGCGAGCTTCCACTGAATGCCCTGGAATTCGGCGATGGCTTTGCCGAATTGTTTGCGCTGCTTGACGTAGTGGACGCTGGCGTCGAGTGCGCCCCTTGCTATGCCCAAAGACAAGGCGGCGATGGAGATGCGGCCTCCGTCGAGGGTGCGCATGGCGTCGATGAAGCCTTCGCCTTCTTTGCCCAGCAGATTTTCGGCGGGGATGGCGCAGTCCTCGAAGATGAGCTCGGATGTATCGGAGGCGCGGAGGCCGAGTTTGTTTTCTTTTTTGCCGGGACGGAAACCGGGCGTGCCTTTTTCGACGATGAAGGCGGAGAGGCCGTGAGTGCCCTGATTCTTATCTGTAACCGCGATGATGACAGATACGCCGGCGTAGTGGCCGTTGGTGATGAAGGTCTTGTTGCCGTTGAGGATCCACTGGTTTCCGCGGAGGACGGCGGTAGTGCGGGCGGCGGAGGCGTCGGAGCCGGAGCCGGGTTCTGTGAGTCCCCAGGCGCCGAGATGTTCGCCGGTGGCGAGTTTTGGGACGTATTTCTTCTTTTGGGCTTCGGAGCCGGCGAGGAAGATGTGATTGGTACAGAGGGAATTATGCGCGGCGACGATGATGCCGATGCTGCCATCGACGGCGGAGAGTTCTTCGATGGCGAGCATGTAGTCGGTGTAGCCGAGGCCGGCGCCGCCGTATTCGGGGGGGAAGATGACGCCGAGGAGGCCCATGGCGCCAAGCTGCTTCACCACGTCGTGGGGGAATTCGGAGGCTTCGTCCCAGCGGAGGACGTTGGGGGCGATTTCGCGGGCGGCGAAGTCGCGGATTTCTCGGCGGAGCTGTTGCTGGTCCTCGGTCAGGGTAAAGGGAAAGGTGGCGGGGTGGAGTTCGGGGGCGGTTTGGGCGGTGGTGGTCATTTGGGCTCGGGAAAACCGCTTAGCGTATCAGGTTTGGGAGGATTTTGTCGCCGGAGAGGCATCCGTCCAAGTGCCGAGGCGATCTGACATCCCCGAAAAGCAGGTCCTTCGACTCGCTTCTGAATTGTTTCAGCGCGCCAAAAGCGGCGCGCTGATTTTGCGGATGCTTCGCTCAGGATGACAGAGTTTTTTTCTTTATTGAGATTCGTGGTGGTTCCGGCGAGGAAAAGCAGGTCCTTCGGCTCGCTTCTGCATTGACTCAGCGCGCTCAAAAGCGGCGCGCTGATTTTGCGGATGCTTCGCTCAGGATGACGCAGCTTTTTCTTTTATTGAGATTTCGTGGTGGTTCCGGCGAGGAAAAGCAGGTCCTTCGACTCGCTCAGGATGACAATTCGCAAAAGCGCGAATTGTCACGCTACCGCGCTAACGCAGGCTGGCCGGGGGTGGGGTGACGGCTTCGAGTTGTTTGTAGACGGCGTCGGGGAGTTTGAGGCTGGCTGCCGCGATATTTTCTTCGACGTGTTTTGGCGATGACGTGCCGGGGATAGGCAGCGTGACGGGTGAGCGGCGCAGGAGCCACGCGAGGGCGACCTGGAGCGGCGAGGCGTGGAGTTCCTTGGCGAATTTTTCGAGGAGGTCGTGGGCGGCGCGGTTCTGGCCGAGGGGCGCCCAGGGGATGAAGGCGATGCCGTTTTTCTCGCAGAAGTCGAGGAGGAAGTCCCACTCGCGGTCGGCGAAGCTGTAGCGGTTCTGGACCGAGACGATGGG
>CAZHTJ010000231.1:0-2578 GCA_964535525.1 uncultured Acidobacterium sp.
GATATCAATCTCGTCCTGCGGAACCCCCGTCGGCCACAGCAGCCGCACCACATCCGCCGTCGTCGCCTGCCCCAGCCCTGCCACAATCTCCGTCGAACCCTGGCTCAAGTACCCCCCGCCGCCCGCAACCTCAAACTTCTGCCACTGCCCCCCGGCAAGAACCTCCACCTTCGTCCCAATCGCCGTCTTGTTGTCCGCCAACCCTGTCAGAGCAATCCGCAGCGAATGATTCTTGTTCCCACCCACATTCCGCAGCACCACCGGCGGTCCCCACCACTTCGTCACGATCAAGTCCGTCGCTCCATCCCCATCCACATCCGCCGCTATCACGGACCGGGCAATATCCAGGTCAATCTTGTCCAGCCCCAGAGCCGCGCTCACATCCTCGAATCCACCCGCCCCCAGATTCCGAAACACATGCAACTCGGTCCTGTTTCCGATTTCCAGTACCGCCGCCAGATCGATCCACCCATCGTTGTCCACGTCAATCGGCGTCACGCCCCAGGCCCCCGTCACCCCCGCCGGAAGCGGCAGCGCCACCCGCTCAAATCCCGCACCCTTCACGTTGTGCCAAAGTGTCAACCCCGGCGCGCCCACGTGCGTCACCGCAACATCCATCCACCCGTCTTTATCGAAATCAAAAACCGCCACACCCCGTGTCGGACTCAGACCCGCATCCTGATTCCCAGGGCCCCCGGCAAGTCCGGTCCTGGCTTGCTGGGGTGGATACAGTGGCATCGGCTTGAACGCCCCTTCGCGCTGGTTCAAATACACCGTCGGCCCGCCGTCGCCGCCACTTACCACCAGATCCACAGCCCGGTCGTTATTGATGTCCGACAAAATCGCCTGTGTCGTGCTGCCGCTCCCCGCCAATCCCGTCGGTCCCGTCCACTCCGTAAACGTGGAGTTCCCGTTGTTCCGCCACATCAGGTTCGCACCCGATCCCGGTCCCTCCGACCCCGTCACGAATAAATCCAGATCCCCATCGTGATCGAAGTCCACAAACGTCAGCCCCGCTGCATGATTCAGCTGCTGAATCCCGACCTTCTCCGTCACATCCTCGAATTTCCCGCCGCCCAGGTTATGAAACAGAATCACCTGATTCAACAGCGCAACGGCTAGATCCGGCAACCCGTCGTTGTCGAAATCCCCCACCGCGCAAGCCAGGCCATGGCCCCCAGCCTTCAACCCCGTCTGGCTCTCCGGCACGCTTTCAAACTTGCCATTTCTCAGGTTCCGGTAGGTCCCAATCGCATGCTCGCCATTTCCCATCACGACCAGATCTTGTGAGCCCGGCCCGTACAAATCGATCACGCAGGCACCACCTTCGATCAGCGTCAGCCCGCGCGTATGAGGACCAGGCCATGGGTCCCCCGTCCACGCCTCGAACCGCACCGGGATCATCGCCCCCACCGGCGCCGGCGGCACCGCCATCTCCTCCATCGTCGAGTAGTGCCCGCGCTCCCCATACCCCACGCTCAGCGGCGACGCGATCTTGGTTTGCGTGAAGTGCTGAAAAACCTTCAGATGCTCATGCGCCTCATCGACACGCCCCGACCGCTGCAATGCCCGCGCCAAGCCAAACTCCGCCGAGGCATGCCGAGGCTGCAACTTCAGCGCCGTCTCAAACTCCGCAATCGCTCCATTCATATCGCCGAGGCTCATATCCAGTGACCCAACAAAATAGTGCGCATCGGCGTCGTTGGGATCGATCGCCACTACCTTCCGCATGGCCTCGATTGCGTCCTTCTGATCCGCCTCGTCCATCTGCGTCAGGCCCAGGTTGTACCAAACCCGCGGATTGTCAGGCGCTATTGCCCCCGCCTGCCGCAGCGCCTTCTCCGCCTCCGGTAGCTTCTGCAGATACAGCAGCGCAATCCCACGGTTCAGCGCCGGAATCGCCGATTTAGGATCGGCCGCCTGCGCCTCCTCCAACTTCGCCTCCGACTTTTCCGTGAGCTGCTGATTCATCAGCGCCACGCCAATCGCGTTCAGCCGCGCCGCTTCGGTTGTGTTTTGATTCTCAGCCGCGGGCCGCGCCTTCAACGCCGTCAACGCGCCAATCAGCACGATGCCTGGAACAACAAAGCTAAGAAACGTGAGTGGGGCCTTGCGACGGGGGGTCAGAGGAGTTTTCCTGAATGGCATGATTCGCCGTCCATTATATGGATCGACGAATACGCTTCGCCCGGCGAGAACTCTAAACATCGTTCCCGTCGCAGATCATTCACCGATCCCAAGGTTTTTCTGAACGCTGAACGCCGAACGCTGAACGCTGGCTCTTTCAGCCCCCGATGTGCACCATGCTGCGCGAAGGCTTCAGAAACCCCGGCTCCCCAATGTGGTGCCGCGCTTCCTTCTGGTCCACCGTCCCCCGGATGAACCGCACCAGATCCTCATCGCTCCCGCCCCGCTGCATCACGCCGTACAAATCGTGATCGCTCTGCGAAAACAAACATGTCCGAATCTTCCCATCCGACGTCAGCCGCACCCGGCTGCAGTGTCCGCAAAACGCCTGTGTCACCGGCGCGATAATCCCAATCTCCCCCACGCCGTCATCGAACGTGTACCGCACCGC
>CAZHTJ010000232.1:0-2452 GCA_964535525.1 uncultured Acidobacterium sp.
CCCCGGCCTGAAGGCCGGGGCTTCTACCGTCGCGCTGCTGCGCAGCGCCCGGGGCTTCTACCGTCGCGCTGCTGCGCAGCGCCCGGGGCTTCTACCATTGCGCTGCTGCGCAGCACCCGGGGCTTCTGCCGTTGCGCTGCTGCGCAGCCGCCCGGGGCGCGCCGCTATTGCGGCTTGCGGGTTGTGTCGTCGGCGACGCTGGTTTTGCGTGGGGTGAGGGTTTGCGGCCTGGGATAGTAGCCGGTACGGGTACGGACGTAGATTTTGCCGTGGTGAGCGGCGTGGGCTTCGACACGGACGGCACGGTAGCCGCCCAGCGAAGCCGGCTTACTGGAGTGATAGCCGATGGTGTACTGGTTGCGGATGTCTTTGGCGACTTCGGCGGCGACGGCGTCAACGTCGACGAGGGAATGGGGGAAGAAGGCGAGGCCGCCGGTTTCGTCGGAGAGAAGCTGGAGGGCGCGGCGGGCGCGGTGGGCTTCCTGTCCCTTGTCCTCGTCGCCGAACAGGAGGCCGATGGAGTAGACGACGGGGCCCTCAAGATCCTGAATACGCTTGACGGTCTGCTCGAGGTTGAGCGTGGAGGCGTTGTCTTCGCCGTCGGTGATGATGAGCAGGACCTGCTTGGAGCGGCGCGCGCCGTGGGACAGGTTGTCGGCGGAGGCGATGACGGCGTCGTAGAGGGCAGTGCCGCCGCGGGATTCGATGTGGGAGAGGCCTTCGCGGAGCTTGCTGAGGTCGGAGGTGAAGTCCTGGTCGAGGAAGGCTTCGTCGGAGAAGTTGACGATGAAGGCTTCGTCTTCGGGGTTGGAGGCGCGGACCAGGTCGAGGGCGGCGGTGTTGACGGCGGGGCGCTTGTCGCGCATGGAGCCGGAGTTATCGATGAGGATGCCGAGGGAGATGGGGACGTCGGAGTGCGTGAAGGAGACGATGTTCTGGAGGGTGTTGTCTTCGAAGACGTGGAAGTCGGGCTGGGTGAGGTCCTGGACGAGGTGGCCGTCCTGATCGACGACGGTGCAGTTGAGGACGACTTCGTCGACATCGCGGGTGAGGGTGTAGACGCCCTGGCTGCGCTTGATTTCCTGATTGGTGTTGGGGTGGCCGGGGCTGACGGCGGCGTTATCGGCGGCGTCGGGGGAGACGATGGGGTCGTGGTCGACGTCGAGGGGGGGCTGGGATTCGGGGAGCTGGGGGGATGGGACGTTGGCGGGCGTTGCGGGCTGCTGCTGGGCGGTTTGGGGCGGGGGTGGGGAGGCGGGGGCCTGGGCGCGGAGGGTCGGGAGTGCGGCGACGGCGAGCAGGAAGAGGAGGAGGAGTCGAGGGTTACCGCAGGGACGCATAGAATCCGGAACGTGCATGCACAGTAAGTTGCGGCAAACCCGGCGGAGGCTGCAACTCTGTCTTCACTTTACGCCATTTTGGGCGGGTGCAGATTTGCCGCTTTTTGCCGGCCCTTCCGGAAACAGGGCAGCGGGCACCGGCGGGCACACGGCACGGGGCACGGGGCACGGGGCACCGGGTGCCGGGCGCCGGGCTCACGTCGCTTCTGGTCCACGTTGGCGAGCTGGAGGCGCCCCGATACAAAGCGGCTGGTGCGGGGCGTCTTCGACAAACAGTTGATCGAACGTGGCTTTTCCCTGGCGGAAAAGCCACTCGAGTGTGTGGTTTCGGTTTACTGCCATTCGGCGAATGCTATAGCCCGGCAAGAACTGCAGCAAGCTTGTCGAGTATCTGGTTCCAGCCCTCCATTTGACCGCTGTTTTTCGCGCTCTCCATGGGTTCATTTCCAATGAAGGTGAGTTTCGTCTGGCCGTTTCCGAGATCCTCAAAGATGGTCACATCGTACGCACCGTCGATGGCCTCGTGCTCTATGCCAAGTTGCGCGGGGTCAATCTTGTTTCCCTCGGCGTCAGAAAAGTACATGAGGGAAACGATCTTCTCGTGGAGAACAATCTCGTGGTATTCAACGGCATTCCAGAACTCCTGCCCATCCGGCGCTCTCATGCAGCAGAGGAGTTTTCCTCCCACGCGAAAATCCATTTTGCAGACAGGCGCAGTGAATCCTTTCGGCCCCCACCACTGCATCACATAGGTCGGGTCTGTCCACGCCTTCCAAACCAATTCGCGTGGGGCATCAAAAATTCTTGTGACCGTCATCCGCTCTATTTCGTTCACCGTATTTTTTGTCATCTCTGTCCTTCCTCTTTTTTCATTCGATTCACGACCACATCCAGTTTGTCGAAACTCTCTTCCCAGAATCTGCGATAAGAAATGGCCCAGTCGCTGACGGTCCTGATCGCCTCCGGCCTGAGCGTGCACAAGCTCTCTCGTCCGCGCCTGACCTTGGTCACAATCCGCGCCCGTACCAGGCAGGCAACATGTTTTGAGATCATCTGTTGCGAGAGCGCAAACGGTTCCGTCAATCCATGCACAGAGGCAGGCCCATGGGAGA
>CAZHTJ010000233.1:0-2443 GCA_964535525.1 uncultured Acidobacterium sp.
TAATCCGGCATCTTCTCGCCCGCCTTCAGCCTTACGTAGGCCTTCTTCCAGTCGGCGCGATAGCCGGAAAACTTGCCGCGGCGGCGTTCTTTGCCCACCATGTTCGCCGTGCGCACCGCGCGCACCTTCACCTTGAACAGCGCTTCCACCGCCTGCTTTACTTCGGTCTTCGTGGCATCGGCCGCCACTTCGAACACCAGCGTGCCTTCGGTTTCCTTTACGCCGAGAGCCTTCTCAGTGATCATCGGCCGCTTGATAACGGTATAAGTCGACGGCATCAGGCCACCGCCTTTCTGGACTCTGACTTACGACCCCGGGGCACCGATTTCTTCAGGGATTCCTGCAGCTTCTCAATCGCCGGCCGCGAGAAAATCACGCGCTCGGACTTCAGCAGGTCGTAAGGATGGACTTCGTTGTTCAACATCAGATCGATGCCAGCGAGATTTCGCGCGCCCTTCTGCAGGTTCGGCCCCAGACTCGTTCCGCTCTCCACCAGCAGCGCCGTCCTCGTTACTTCGAGTTTGTCCAGAGCGACACGATACAACTTCGTCTTCGGCTCTTTCGCTTCGAGCGATTCGACCACCGTCAGCTTCCCATCGGCCAGCTTCACCGCCAGCGCCGACCGCAGCGCGCCCAGCAGCTTCTTCTTCGGGAAAGCATAGTCGTGCGAGTGAGGTACCGGCCCGTGCACCGTGCCGCCATGCCGCCACAGCGGCGACCGGATCGAACCGATACGCGCCCGCCCCGTGCCCTTCTGCTTCCACAATTTCTTGCCCGACCCGGAGACCAGTTTCCGATTCTTCGTCGCAGCCGTGCCCTGGCGCTGTGCCGCGCGGTAATGTTTCACCGCCTCCCATAACAACGCCTCGTTTACCTGCCCGAAGACCTCATCGGCCAGCTCCAGCGAGCCAACCTTCTTGCCTCCGAGATCCACTACGTCAATGTTTGCCATCGTCTTGTTTCTTTCTGCCGCTTTTTAGCTAACCGTCTTATCGCTGACCTGCTCGCCGTCCGCTCGCCGCTTACTCGCTTCTCGCTCACTCTTAGCTCAGCTATTTCTTCTTACCCATCGCCTTCTTCGAAGCCTTCAGCGGATCCACCGTGCCCGCGCCCGCAAATCCACGGCGCTCGCGCGGCGGAGCCTTCGCCTTCGTGATCAGCACATAACCATCCCGCGGCCCCGGCACTGCGCCCTCAACCATAATCAGGTTCTCATCGAGATCGATCCCGCGAATCCGCAAATTCCGCACCGTCACCTTGTCCACTCCCATGTGTCCCGGCATTCTCTGTCCAGGGAACACGCGCGACGGAAACGACGATGCACCAATCGAGCCCTGCACCTGGAACATGTGCCCGTGCGACTTGGGACCGCCGCCGAAATTGTGGCGCCGCACCACGCCCGCAAACCCTCGGCCCTTGCTGGTGCCCTGCACATCCACGTACTTCTCGTCGGAGAAGATATCCACCAGTACGCGATCGCCGGCCTTCACGCCATCGGTCGCGGCTTCTTCGCTCGCGCCCGGCTTCGCCGCTTCAATCGCAACTTCCTTCTCGAGCCGCACCGGCGCCACACCCGTCTTCGCAAAGTGTCCGGCCTGGGGCTTGGTCACCTTGTGCGCTTTCACAAACTCAACCAGCCCAATCTGCGCCGCGTCGTAGCCGTCTTTGGTCGCCGTCTTCAGCTGCGTCACCACGCACGGCCCCGCCTGCAGCACGGTGATCGGGTGCACCTCGCCGTTATCATCAAACACCTGCGTCATACCGATCTTCTTACCCAAAATCCCGTTCACCGGCATTGTCGTTTCCCTTTCCTCATCATGCCCGCGCAATTTCCGCGGTCACTGTTAGGTGCTGCTAACTCGTCGCTTCTTCGCTAACCGGCTCTTAGCTGACCGCTTCATTAGCTGACCGGTTGTTAGCTAACCGCTTGTTAGCTATTTTTCGAACGCTTTTATCTCCACATCCACGCCCGCCGGCAGATCCAGCTTCATCAGCGCATCCACCGTCTGCTGTGTCGGCTCCAAAATGTCGATCAGCCGCTTGTGCGTGCGTATCTCAAAAGCCTCGCGCGACTTCTTGTCCACGTGCGGCGACCGCAGCACGCAGTACTTGTTCTTGACTGTCGGCAATGGAATCGGCCCCGCTACCGTTGCGCCCGTCCGCTTTGCGGTATCGACAATCTCTCCCGTCGACGTATCGAGCACCCGGTAGTCGTAAGCCTTCAGCCGAATTCGTATTCTCTGTCCAACCATGGTTTGTTTCTTTCCCTCGTCAGAGGAGGCCGAAGGTTAGTTCGACCCCCGCTAACTCGCTAACTTACTAACCAGCTACTCGCTTCCAGCTTCCGGCTAGGCAATAATCTCGCTGATCGTGCCCGCGCCCACAGTGCGGCCGCCTTCGCGAATCGCGAAGCGCAGACCCTTCTCCATGGCCACCGGCGTAA
>CAZHTJ010000234.1:0-2439 GCA_964535525.1 uncultured Acidobacterium sp.
TCTCCGACAACATGCTCACCGGCATCGACGACCAGCGCGTCCCGCCGAAATATCTGCTCGAAAAAGTCCTCGTCCAGGTGAACGCGCTCCTCGCGCAAAAGCCCGAAGACAGCCCCTTCGCCCAGCCGCTCAAGAAATTCCCCGCCAGCGTCTCCACCGCCGAACAAACCCGCATTCACGACGAGGTCCTCGCCGCCATCAACAAGCAGGTCTACCCGGCTTACCAGCGCTTCGCGAAATTCCTCCAGGCGACTTACATCCCCGCCGGCCGCGCGGACCCTGGCGTCTGGTCCCTGCCCGACGGCGACGCGTACTACGCCTTCCGCGTCAAGCAATCCACCACCACCGACCTCACGCCCGCGCAGATTCATCAGATCGGCCTCGACCAGGTGAAGCAGGACGAGGCCGACATGCTCGTAATCGCGAAAAAACTTGGCTACGCCGACATCGCCGCCCTCCGCGCCTCCATCGACGCCAATCCCAAACTCCACCCCACCAGCCGCGACGCCCTTCTCGACGTCTACCGCGCCGACATCGACCACATGCGCCCCAAACTCCCCGAGCTCTTCGGCCGCCTCCCCAAAGCGCCTTTAACCGTCGAAGCCGTCCCCGCCTTCATGGAAAAAGATCAGGCCCCCGCCTACTACGAGCAGGGCACGCCTGACGGCTCGCGCCCCGGCACCGTCTTCGTCAACACGTTTGACTTCACCCATCGCTCGCTCGCCAACGTCGAATCGGTCGCCTACCACGAAGGGCTGCCCGGCCATCACCTGCAAATCTCCATCGCGCAGGAACTCACCGGCCTGCCGACGTTCCGCAAATATCTCCACTACACCGCCTACACCGAAGGCTGGGGACTCTACGCCGAGCATCTCGGCAAAGACATCGGACTCTATCAGGACCCGTACTCCGACTTCGGCCGCCTCGAAGCCGACATCTTCCGCGGCGTTCGCCTCGTCGTCGATACCGGCGTGCACTCCCAGCACTGGACGCGCCAGCAGATGATCGATTTCTTCCACGCCCACTCCGGGCTGGACGACGCTACCGTCAACGCCGAGTGCGACCGCTACATCGCCTGGCCCGCCCAGGCCCTCGGTTACAAAATCGGACAGCTCAAAATTCTCGAGCTCCGCGCCCGCGCCGAAAAAGCATTAGGCCCAAAGTTTGACCTGAAAGCCTTCCACGACCAGGTCGTCGACTCCGGAGCCCTGCCCCTCGACGTCCTCGACGCAAGAATAACCGCCTGGATGCAGGGCCAGTCGGCCCGTCAGAAAACACTCCAATAGGCGCATCCCAAATCCTCGCCAAACCGGCCCGCCCTTGCGATACTCTGCAATAGAAACCTCGTTCCTGGGAGACACATGAGCCTGGCTGATCGATTCGTTGATCTGGCGACTCGCCCCGTATCTCTGCGAGCCCTCTTTTTCCGCCGCTTCCTGCAGCGTTTCCCCATCGGATCCTGGGAGATGCGCCTCCGTTGCGGAGCCGTTCCCCGGGCGTACTACGCCTGGTGCCTCCATTACGCCGCCCTTCAGGCCAGAGGGCTCGGCTACAACGCCATCACCGTCGTCGAACTGGGAGTTGCAGGTGGCAACGGCCTTCTTTGTCTCTGCGACCATGCCGCTGAGATCCGCAAAAAACTCGGCGTCGAAGTCAGGCTGGTCGGATTCGACTCCGGCGGCGGCCTTCCCGCCACCCGCGACGTCCGCGACCTCCACTATCTTTGGCCCGCCGGTTCCTTCCAGATGGATCAGGCCGCCCTCGAAAAACGTCTCGCCAGCCGTGCCCATCTGATTCTCGGCAACGTTTCAGAAACCGTACCTCGCTGGCAGCCACCCGCCGACGCCCCTCTGGGCGTTGTCATCTTCGATCTCGATCTTTACACCTCGACCCGCGACGCACTGCCCCTCCTGACCAAAGCCCACGTTCTTCCGCGGGTCTGGTGCTACTTCGACGACATCTTCGGCCACGCCGAGATGGCCCTGACCGATTTCATTGGCGAAGGAGCCGCGGTCGCGGAATTCAACGAACACCCGGATCGATTGGTCCTGCACGACAATGTGTCTCCCGCCCGCATCTTCTTCGGCTTGGCGCCAGAAGCCTGGCATCAGAAAATGTACATCTACCACCGGCTGTCCCATCCGCAGTACCAAACCTGTTTATCTGAAGAGAAGCCCCAGCTGAAGCTGGTCGCCTGACCCCGGGCGCGCCCACCCTGCCGCGATTCTGAAACATGAGATCCGCGCCCGGCGCACCCCTGCACCCTGCACCCTGTACCCTGTTCTCATGTCCGACACCACCACCCTCGGTTACAAAATCGGACTCGTCATTCGGGTCCGGTGAACGTCTTACTCGTGGAAGTGGCCCTGCCATCTCGGCCAGCTTTTTGATCTGATTGACCAGCTTTCCGGCCCGATATGGCCGAATCCGAACCCGCAG
>CAZHTJ010000235.1:0-2438 GCA_964535525.1 uncultured Acidobacterium sp.
GTCAGCGTCTTCAACGCCGAAAGCAAATTCGGCTCCGTCAGCGACTACGCAACCTACACGCGGCCATACGACAAGCGGGTCATCGAAGCCCTCGCCGATACCAAACTCACCATCCTGCACCTCCACTTCCTCGAACGCCCGTATATCGATCAGTTCACCGATTTCCCCGCGCCCATCCTTCAGCACTCGGTGAAAACCAGCGGCATCTCCATCGCCGAAGTCCGCGCGAAATTCTCACAGACCATCCTCGGCGGCGTCGACGAAATCGACTTCCAAAAACTCACCGTCGACCAGATGCGCCAGCAGTGGAACGAAGCCCGCCAGCAGGCCGGAGCAAAGTACATCGCGGCTCCCGGCTGCTCCGTCCCCGACGCCTCCACCCCCGCCGAACTCCAGCGCTTCCCACGCTCGCTCGGCGTCACGGTCTAGGCCGCCAAAAAGCCGGCTCCCCAAAGCCCGCGCCCCATCCAGGTGACAGCCATCACAAGGCGCACCCGCGCCTCCGCTCAATAATGTCTGTTGCGCGTTTGACGGAGCGGTTCCCCGATGAGCACCCGCCGCCCGTCTCGCTCCCACCTTGCTCCACGGAGGCGCCTGTGATCCTCGGCATACTGAAGGAGTCGGCCCCTGATTCGCGCACACGGGAAACCCGTGTCGCCCTCCTCCCGGAAAACCTCAAATCCCTCGTCGCCAAGGGCCTTTCCATCCAGGTCGAATGCGGCGCAGGTGAAACTGCCGGAGCCTCCGACCAAAGCTATACCGATGCAGGCGGTACCCGCACCGCGGACCGCCGCTCGATCCTCGCCAACGCCGACCTCCTCCCCGTCGTCAACATTCCTCCCCCGGCAGACCAGGCCCGTCTCAAACCTGGCGCCGTCGTCGTCGGATTCATGAAGCCCCTCGACGCGCCCGACGCGCTCCTCGAAGCGATCCATCGCCCCACGACCCTTTTCAGCATGGAGCTGGTTCCGCGTATCACCCGCGCGCAGTCCATGGACGCCCTCTCCTCGATGGCCACCATCGCCGGCTACAAGGCCGTCGTCACCGCCGCCGACCTCCTCCCGCGACTATTCCCGATGCTCATCACAGCGGCAGGTACCATCCCGCCGGCTCGCGTCTTCGTCATCGGCGCGGGCGTTGCCGGCCTCCAGGCCATCGCCACTGCACGCCGTCTCGGCGCTGTCGTTGAAGCCTGGGATGTCCGCGCCGCCGCCGGTGAACAGGTCCGCTCCCTCGGCGCAAAATTCCTCGACGCCGACCTTGGCGGCATCAACACGGAAGGCGGCGGAGGCTACGCCGCCGAGCTCACCGAAGAAGCCCTCGACCGTGGCCGCGACCTCATCACGAAGACGGCCGCGCACTCCGATGTCATCATCACCACCGCGCAGGTTCCCGGCCGCCCCGCGCCGAAGCTGATCCGCCGCGCCGCTGTTGAAGCCATGCGCCCCGGCTCCGTTATCGTCGACGTCGCCGCTCCCGCCGGCGGCAACTGCGAGCTGACAAAACCAGGCCTCACGCAGGTCATCGCAACGCAAAACGGCGGGCGCGTCACACTGCTCGCGCCCCTCAACCTCGCCGTCGAAGTTCCCGTCCACGCCAGCCAACTGTACGCGCGCAATATCCTCAACTTCCTCGCACTGATCCTCAAAGACAGTGCGAAAAACGGCGCGCTCTCGATCGACCTCGCCGACGAAATCCTGGCTGGCGAAGCCCACACCGGAGCCTGCGTCGCCCACGACGGCCACATCGTCAATGCCCGCGTCGCCAAACTGCACGAAGCTCACGCCCTGGAGCTGACCCACTAACGGAGACCCTCATGAATCCCGCCGTCCTCATCGCCTCGGTTTACGTTTTCGTGCTGGCCGCCTTTCTCGGGTATCAGGTCATCAGCCGTGTGCCGCCGCTGCTCCACACCCCGCTCATGTCCGCCACCAACGCCATCAGTGGCATCTCCCTCATCGGTTCGCTCGTCCTCGCCGGGGCTGCGCATTATCCGCTGTTTGCACACATTCTGGGATTTGTCGCCGTCACCACCGCCACCATCAACGTGGTCGGCGGATTCGGGCTCACCGACCGCATGCTGAAAATGTTCGGCAAGCGCAAGCCTACTCCGAGCCCAACCAATGAGGCCGCGAAATGAACCCCACCACCTGGTTCATGGAAGCCACCTACCTCGTCGCCTCCATCCTTTTTGTCCTCGCCCTCAAAGGCATGTCCCACCCGGACACAGCAAGGCGCGGCATGTTCCTCGCCGAAGCCGGGATGTTCGCAGCCATCGTCGGCACCCTTATCGGCACGCACATCGTCACCTGGACGTGGATCATCGCCGGCCTCGCCATCGGCTCCATCATCGGCGCGTGGATGGCCATCTGGGTTCCCATGACCGCCATGCCCCAGCGGACCGCGCTCTCCCACGCCTTCGGAGCCCTCGCCGCCGC
>CAZHTJ010000236.1:0-2428 GCA_964535525.1 uncultured Acidobacterium sp.
GCGGGAGAAGATGTGCATCTATGCCTCGCGGAGCGAGGCGACGGTAGAAGCACCGGGCTTCAGCCCGGTGAACAAGGCGGCAACAACGGGGCTTGAGCCCCGGGAACTAACTCTTAACCACCCCGAGCTCCCGCAGCAGAAACACGTAATCCAGAGCGATCTCCTTCAAATAGTCGTACCGCCCCGAAGCGCCGCCGTGCCCCGCCGTCAGATTCGTGTGCAGCACCAGGTTCCGTCCGTCCACCCGAAGAGTCCGCATCTTCGCCACATACTTCGCCGGCTCCCAATACATCACCTGAGAATCGTGCAGGGAAGTCTTCACCAGCATCGCCGGATAGTCCTTCGCCAATAAAGGGTGTTCGGGGTCCCCGGCGCGCCCGGTGTTGGCGTGCTGGGATGAAAGATTGTCGTAAGGCGAGTAGCTCAGCATGTACTCGAACGCCTCTTTCTCGTTCGGATCGCCCCACTCCTCATACTCCGGCACCGTCAGAGGCAAGGATGGATCGAGCATCGTGTTCATCACATCCACAAACGGTACATGCGCGACGATCGCCCGATACAAATCGGGCCGCATATTTACGATGGCCCCCATCAGCAACCCGCCCGCGCTCCCGCCCTCCGCCGCCACCCGATCCGCCGCCCCCCACCCCTCCGCCACTAAGTGTTCAGTGACGGTTACAAAATCCGTAAAGGTGTTCCGCTTCTGCATCAGCCGCCCGGCATCGTGCCACGCCTTGCCCATATCGCCGCCACCGCGCACATGCGCATACGCCAGCACGAAACCACGATCCAGCAAACTCAGCCGGCTGCTGCTGAACCCCAGCGGCAGCGAGTACCCATACGCCCCGTACCCGTAAATCCAAAGCGGATTCTTCCCAAGCTCCCGCTTGTCTTTCCGCCACACCAGCGAAACCGGCACCTCCACCCCATCCGCCGCCTTAGCAAAAACCCGCTCCGACGCATACTGCTCGCGATCGAATCCGCCCGGCACCTCCACCTGCTTCAGCAGCTTCGACTCGCCCGTCGCCACGTCATACTCGAACACCGACGCCGGCGTCACCAGCGACTGATACGCGTAGCGATATTTCCCCGTATCAAACACGCGGTTCGCATGCGGACTGGTGCTGTACACCGGCTCCGGAAACGCAATCTCCCGTGACTCCCGCATCTCCGGCCCGTCTCCCGCAAACGGCGCCACCCGAATATGCTGCAGCCCTTCCCTGCGCTCCCACACCACCGCGTGCCCGGCGAACAAATCCACCTCCTCCAGCATCGCCTCTGCGCGCTCCGGAATCAGTTCCGTCCAGTCCTCGTGTCCCGGCGTCTCCACCGGCGCTGTCGCCAGACGAAAATTCCGGCCCGTATCGTTGGTCCGGATATAAAACCGCCCGTTTCGATGATCCGCGTAGTACTCAATCTCATCCCGCCGCGGAGCGATCAGTGTCCACGCCCCGCGCGGATCATCCGCCCGCAAGAACCGCTCCTCCGTCGTCGTGTGGCTCGAGCTCTCAAGAATGATGTACTCGTCATCGCGCGTCCGCCCCGCGCCAATGTTGAACCGCTCGTCCTTCTCCTCGTACACCAGCTCGGCTTCTGTAAATGGCTTATCGATCTCGTGCCGGAAAAACTGGAACTGCCGCTTCTGCTCTTCATCCTCCACCGAATAGAACAGCGTTCGATTATCCGCCGCCCACACCACCGACCCCACACGATCCGCGTGCTCTTTGAACACCTCGCCCGTGCGCAGGTCCTTCACATACAGCTTGTACTGCCGGAACCCCCGGTTGTCGCAGGAGTACGCCAGCAGATTTCCGTCATCGGAAACCACCATCGTCCCCAGCGCCATGAACGACTCGTTCTCCGCCAGCTCGTTCACATCCAGCAGAATCTCCTCCTCGCCCTCCGGCCTCTCTGCCGTCCCGCGCTTCCGGCAATAAATCTCATACTGTTTGCCCTCTTCGGTCCGCTGGTAGTACCAGTAATCGCGATCGCGAAACGGTACCGAAACATCGGTCTCCTTGATGTGGCTCCGCATCTCCTCATACAGCTGCTTCTGCAACTCCTCGGTCCCCGCCATCACCTGAGCGCACCACGCGTTCTCCGCCTCCAGATACGCCATCACCTCGGGATCGTCTTTCTCCCGCAGCCACGCATAATCGTCCACCAGCGTGTGCCCGTGGACCGTCCTCTCCGTATGCCTGCGCGCCGCAACCGGCGGACGCGTCGCAGTCCCACTGCCTTCAACGCTCATCGTTCCTCTCGTGTACGGGGAGTTTTCGAAATGCAATGAATAGATGCGGAAGATAGCAAGCACGCTACTCGACCGTGCGGATTTCCCGATCAAGCAACCATTTTGCGCCGGAACCTTCGCTCCCAGCTCCCAGCTCCCAGCTCCCAGCTCCCAGCTCCCAGCTCCCAGCTCCCAGCT
>CAZHTJ010000237.1:0-2427 GCA_964535525.1 uncultured Acidobacterium sp.
AGCAGGTCCATTCGACTCGCGGCCGAATTGTTTGTTGCGCCAAAAGCGGCGCAACGATTTCGGAAGGCTCGCTCAGGATGACAGATTGTTCGCTGAAGGCTGAGTTCCTGCGCTGATCCAGGCGGCAGACGTTCAGGTCTACGACACGGAATTATTCAACCTGGTTGTTCAACAGCAATTCTGCTTTAAGTCTTATACCGGAGTTTCATGGCGACTAAAGAAGTGACACCCACGCAGGATCCGATACCGACGAATGTGAAGGTTCCGAAGAGCGGCGGCACTGGTCCGAGCAACTCTGGTTCGGGCGGCACTGGTCCGAGCAACTCTGGTTCGGGCGGCGCTGGTCCGAGCAACTCTGGTCCGAGCGGCGCTGGTTCGGGCGGCGCGTCGGCGGGGGACGGGAACGGCTCGTACACCGGCGAGAACATCAAGGTGCTGGAAGGCCTCGAGGCGGTGAGGCTGCGGCCGGCGATGTATATCGGGTCGACGGGGGAGATGGGGCTGCACCACCTGGTGTATGAGGTGGTGGACAACTCGGTGGACGAGGCGCTGGCGGGGTACGCGACGAAGATCGAGGTGACGATCCACGACGATAACTCGATCACGGTGGTGGATGACGGGCGCGGGATTCCAGTGGACGAGATGACGCTCGACACCGGGGAGAAGATGGCGGCGGTGCAGGTGGTGCTGACGAAGCTGCACGCGGGGGGTAAGTTCGACACGTCCAATTACAAAGTGTCCGGCGGGCTGCACGGGGTGGGCGTGAGCTGCGTGAACGCCCTGAGCGAGGAGTTTGAGGTAGAAATCTGGCGGCCGGAAAGGCCGGGCGATGCGAGCCACACGTACGAGCAGAGTTATGCGAAGGGCGCGCCGACGTCGAAGCTGAAGCAGACGGGGACGTCGAAGCGGCGCGGGACGAAGATACATTTTCTGCCGGATCGTTCGATTTTTGCGGTGACGGAATATAACTACGACACGCTGGCGCAGCGGCTGCGGGAGCTGGCATTCCTGAACAAGGGGCTGACGATCACGCTGACCGACGAGCGGACCATCGACCCAAAGACGGGCGAGGCGAAGCGGGCGGAGTTTAAGTATGCGGGCGGGATTGCGGAGTTCATCAAGCATCTGAACCGCGGCAAGCAGGTACTGCACGACAAGCCGATTGTGATGGAGGGGCTGCGCGATGGCGTGGATATGGAGATCGCGCTGCAGTACAACGATGGATATTCGGAGACGGTGTTCTGCTTCGCGAACAACATTAATACGGTGGATGGCGGGACGCATCTTTCTGGGTTTAGAACGGCGCTGACGCGGACGGTGAATGCGGTTGGGCAGTCGCTGGGGTTGTTCAAGGATGTGAAGGAGAACCTGACCGGCGACGATGTGCGCGAGGGGCTGGTGGCGGTGATCAGCGTGAAGCTGCCGCAGCCGCAATTTGAAGGGCAGACGAAGGGCAAGCTGAATTCGGATATTGCGGGGACGGTGCAGGCGCTGGTGAATGAGAAGCTGGGCGGGTATCTGGAGCAGAACCCGCCGGTGGCTCGGAAGATTATCAATAAGGCGATTGAGGCGGCGCGGGCGCGCGAGGCGGCTCGGAAGGCGCGGGATCTTACGCGGCGCAAAGGTGCTCTCGATGGTGGTGGGCTGCCGGGAAAGCTGGCGGATTGCTCGGAGCGTGATCCGGAGCGGTGCGAGCTGTATCTGGTGGAGGGCGAGTCGGCCGGCGGGACGGCGAAGCAGGGGCGGGATCGGAAGTTTCAGGCGATTCTGCCGCTGAAGGGCAAGATTCTGAACGTGGAGAAGGCGCGCTACGACAAGATGCTGGGGCACGAGGAAATCCGCGCCATGATTACGGCGCTGGGGACGGGCATCGGCAAGGACGATTTCGACGCGACGAAGCTGCGCTACGGCAAGATTATTTTGATGACGGACGCCGACGTGGACGGGTCGCATATCCGGACGCTGCTGCTGACGTTTTTCTTCCGGCACATGCAGGAGCTGATCAAGCGGAACAACGTGTATATCGCGCAACCGCCGCTGTACAAGATCAAGAAAGGGAAGTTTGAGCAGTACATCAAGGACGATCGCGACTTTGTGCGGGTGATGGTGAAGCGGGCCGCCGAGGGGATGATCATTCGCTACGGTGAGGGCGCAGCGAAGCTGGAAGGCGCGGCGCTGACGAAGTTCATGACGCAGCTGAATGAGTATTTGGGTTTCTTCGACAAGGTCAATACGCGGCTGCGGAATGAGGAAGTGACGAATCTGCTCGCCGCAGCGGAGCTGACGAAGCGAGTGGATTTCGAGAGTGTGACGAAGCTCGAGGGGTTGTACAGGGCGCTGGCGAAGATTGAGAAGAAGTATCAGTTCAAGGCGCTGACGAAGCCGGTGCAGGATGAGGAGCATCAGACCTGGTCGCTGAGCTTTGTG
>CAZHTJ010000238.1:0-2394 GCA_964535525.1 uncultured Acidobacterium sp.
GCGGCGCGGGGTTTGGCGCGGTGCGGCCGGCGCAGGAGCCGTGAGACGAGTTGGTGGACGCGGCTCGGGCGGCGGAATTGGGAAGATAACGGGAGCACAGAGCGACACGAAGATGGTTTAATGGCGGGGGTCTTGCGGGTGGGGCGGACGGGGACGCCAACGCGGGACGAGGATCGCCATGTTCGTTCCGACGACATTTCATGCGGCGTTATTGATGACGGTGCTGAGCACCATTTGCTGGGGCTCATTCGCAAATACATTCAAGGGCACAAAGAACTACCGGTTTGAGCTGTACTACTGGGATTACGGGCTGGGGATTCTGCTGATCTCGGTGGTGCTGGCGCTGACGATGGGGAGTTATGCGGGAGGGCCGACGGCATTTCTCGCGAATGTGCGCGGGGCGGATGGGATCAATCTGTTTTACGCGGCGCTGGGCGGATTTATTTTCAACATTGCGAACACGCTGCTGGTGGCGGGAATTGAGATTGTCGGGCTGGCGATTGCGTTCCCGGTGTCGATTGGGATTGCGCTGGTGGAGGGCGTGGTGCTGAGTTATGCCTTGCAGCCGCGCGGGAATCCGTTGCTGCTGGGGCTGGGGATTGGGATGGCGGTGGTGGCGCTGGTTTTGATTGGGAAGGCATATGGCGCGCTGCGGTCGAAGGGGGATTCAGTTTCGGGGCGGGGCGTGGTGGTGTGCGTGATTTCGGGATTCCTGATGGGGATATTTGCGCCGTTTGTGACGCGGGCGATGACGCGGGGAGCGACGCTGACGCCGTATACGACGGCGGTTTGTCTGACGGCGGGAGCGTTTGTGGGGATGTTCTGCTTCAATACGATTCTGATGAGGAAGCCAATCGTGGGGGGCCCGGTGGCGATGGCGGAGTATTTTCGCGCGCGAGCTTCGTACCACGCGCTGGGATTGCTGGGCGGGGCGATCTGGGGATGCGGGACGGTGTTCAATTTTGTGGCGGCATCGCTGGTGGGGGTGGCGATTTCGTACGCGATCGGGCAGGCGAGCCCGATGGTGGCGTGTTTGTGGGGAGTGTTCGCGTGGAAGGAGTTTCGCGGGGCGAATGCGAAGGCGAAGGGGTATCTGGCGGCGATGTTTGCGGCGTATGTGCTGGCACTGGTGCTGATCGCGCGGGCTTACGCGGGGTAATTGTGCTGGTGACTGTGACGTAAAGGCGGCGTGAGGTTCGATGAGCAGGAAATTTGTAACAGTCATGGGTAGTTTTGTGGCGGACATGACGTTTCGCACGGAGAAGCTGCCGGCATGGGGCGAGACGTATATGGGGAAGGAGTTCCGGCTGGGGCCTGGCGGGAAGGGATCGAACCAGGCGGTAGCGGCGGCGCGGGCGGGGGCGCGGGTGAGCTTCATCAGCAAGCTGGGGCGCGATGCGCTGGGGGATATTGCGCGGCAGACCTGGCGCGAGGAGGGGATCGACACGCGGCATTTGCTGGATACGGATGTGGCGACGGGGGCGGCGGCAATCATTCTGGACGCGAAGTCCGGGGAGAACGCGATCATCGTGGTGCCCGGAGCTTGTTTTTCGCTGACGCCGGCGGAGGTGGAAGGCGCACGGGATTTGATTGCGGAGTCGGCAGTGTTTTTAACGCAACTGGAGCTGGCGTTGCCGACGGTTGCATTTGGGTTGGAACTGGCGCATGGGCTGGGGGTGACGACGATCTTGAATCCGGCACCAGGGTTTGTCCTGCCGGAATCTGTTTATCCGAACTGCGATTTTCTGACGCCGAATGAGAGTGAAGCCGAGGTGCTGACTGGGATTCGTGTGGGGTCGCTGGCGGATGCGGAGCGGGCGGCGGATGCGCTGCTGGCTCGTGGCGTGGGGACGGTAGCGGTGACGCTGGGGGCGCAGGGCGCGCTGGTAAAGAACGCAGAGCTGCGGGAGCATGTGGCGGCGGTGGATGCTGGGCCGGTGCTGGAAACGACGGGGGCGGGCGATGCGTTCAATGGCGGGTTGGCGGTGGCTCTGGCGGAGGGACGGGAGATTGTGGAGGCGGTGCGGTTTGGGTGCGCGGTGGCGGGGATTTCCGTGACGCGGGCGGGGACGGCTCCTTCGATGCCGCGGCGGGGAGAAGTGGACGCGGTTCTGAGAGGAGACAGGAGACAGTAGGCAGGAGAGAAGCAGGTCCTTCGGCTCGCTTCTGAATTGATTCAGCGCGCAAAAAAACGCGCGCTGATTTTCGGATGCTTCGCTCAGGATGACAGAGTTTTGCCTCACCTTGCGAGATTGAAGTGGTTCGGGCGAAAAGCAGGTCCCTCCGCTACGCGCGTCCTGCGGCCGCGCTCCGGTCGGGATGACAAATCTCGAAGGAGAGGTGGCCGCCGAGTATGGTGGCCCAGGCAATGCGGGCTCGTTCGCTTCCCTGCCC
>CAZHTJ010000239.1:0-2346 GCA_964535525.1 uncultured Acidobacterium sp.
CCGGCGCGATAATCCCAATCTCCCCCACGCCGTCATCGAACGTGTACCGCACCGCAGTCTCGCTCGCCGCGTTCGGCGCCATCCGCACCACTGGCCGAAACGTCCCCAGCGCTTCCACAATCTCCCTCATCGAAACCACAGAAGCCGGCGTCCACAGCCGATCTTCTTCGAGCGGCATGAACTCGATGAACCGCACAATCACGCCCTCTTCCCGAGAAAACCGCGCGAACTCCACAATCTGATCCTCGTTGAACCCGCGCAGCAAAACGCAGTTCACCTTCACCGGCGCAAGACCCGCCCGCTTCGCCGCGCGAATCCCCGCCCGAACCCGCTCGTAGCTGCCCGGCACCCGCGTAATGCGTACAAATTTCTCCGCGTCCACCGCGTCCATACTCACCGTAATGCGGCTCAGCCCCGCATCGCGCAGCGGCTCCGCCTTCTCTTCCAACAGATGCCCGTTCGTCGTCAGCGCCAGATCCAGCGCGCCGCCATCAAGAGTCCGCAAGTGGCTCAGTTCCCGAATCAAATCCGTCAGTCCGCGTCGCAGCAGAGGCTCGCCGCCCGTCAGCCGGATCTTCTCAATCCCCAGTCCCACAAACACACGCGCGATGCGCAGATAATCCGCGATCGGCAGCTCCGCATACACCGCACCCTCATTCCCGGTCCGGCAATAGACGCACTTGTAGTTGCATCGATCCGTGACGGAGATGCGCAGGTCGGTGATCGCCCGTCCGTGCTTGTCCATCAGCCTCTCGAGCTGTTCACCCGCAGCACCCTGGATTGGGTCCACAACCGTCGCCATGAGCTTCTACTCTATTCGATGCGCCCGGCCATCGTCAGCTTCAGTCCGTTTACCCCTGGTGGGGACGTTCCACGAATTCCGGCAAAGACCTAATCGAATAGAACCTTCTCCGGCAATGACGGCACCGGTAGGCCTTCAGACCGAGAACCCGAAAAAACACGTCAAACCACCGCAGACGCGAGTGTCGCAGAGCATCCGATCCCGAGCACCGCGGGCATTGCAATACCCCTCTGCTCATCCGAAACTCCTTGCTCGTCGCCGGCAGACTTCAGCCCGCGGCGGCTTCCAACAGGAGCGTGTCCTCAGCAGGCAGGCAATTCCCAACGGACGCTTCTGGTTGACCCGAACATCAATATGGCACCCACAAAATGCCGGCGTAAATGAAAACTTTGATTCCCCCGCTACATTCAGTCCCCCCGCTACATCCCGTCATAGTTCGGCCCTCCTCCACCCTCCGGCGGAACCCACCGGATGATCTGATAAGGATCCATAATGTCGCAGGTCTTGCAGTGCACGCAGTTCGTGAAATTGATCCGCAACTCCTTTGTTGACACGCCTTCGGGCTCGTGTCCGACGCCGTCAGACATTTGGCTCACCGTGTCGGACAAACGCCGCACCGTGTCCGACGCGGTCGCCTCCACCATCTCGTACACCGCGGCCGGACAAAAATACTGGCACGGATTCCCATACTCCTGCGTGCACCGTCCGCTGCAGACGTCCAGATCCTCCACCACCAGGTGCACCGGCTGATCCTCATCGTGCCGTGTCCCGGAATGAAAAACATCCGTCAGCCGATCAAAGGTCAGCTTTCCATCGCCCTTCGCATTCCCAATCATCTGCGCACGCTTCTCGTCCGCAGGCCCCAGCGCCTCCACCGACTCCATCCGCGTGTAGCCCGCATGGTTCTTCGCATCCGGCCCCAGATTTCCGCCGCCCATCACCGTCTGGATCCCCGCCTTCACCATCCCTTCCAGCATCCCGTGCTCAAACCCCTGGTGAAAATTCCGCACCGGCCACAGTTCTTCGCGAATCCAGCTCCGATCCACCGCCGCCTTATATGCACGCAACATGTCGGCCGAGCTGTCCCCACTCAGCAGCGCATCGAACGCCGCCTCCGCCGCCAGCATCCCGCTCTTGATCGCGAGATGAATCCCCTTCAGCCGCTGCGAATTTAAAAAGCTCGCCGAATCCCCCAGCAACATCCACCCATTCCCAAATATCCGCGGCATCGTCAGCCATCCGCCATAAGGCAGACTCTTTGCGCCGTACCGGATCATCTTCCCGCCCTCTAGAATCCGCCGCGCCAGCCGATGCTCCTTGAAGCTTTGGAACACATGGTGCGGATCGGTACGCGGATCCTGATAGTCGAGCCCCGTCACATACCCCACCGAAACCAGCGTGTCCGTGATCCCATACACCCACGCTCCGCCGTACTCCCGCGCCGTCAGCGGATACCCCAGCGTATAAATCACCTCGCCCTTCGCCACCCGCCCCGCCGGAATCTCCCAAAGTTCCTTGATCCCCACGCCATACGTCTGCGCGTG
>CAZHTJ010000240.1:0-2331 GCA_964535525.1 uncultured Acidobacterium sp.
CAATACCAGGATCGCAAGGCGGGCAAGCGGACGGTCCGCGACACGATTTGAGGAAGAGCTTTCAGCGGTCAGCAGTCAGCAACTCATTATAAGCCGATCGCTGAATGCTGATAGCTTTGATGAGTCAACTATGAGCACTCCCGAAGATCCTTGCCTCACCGACCTGATCGGAGCCTTTCCCTATCGCATGGCCTTTGCCGGCGGCTGGATCGATCAGCCCTTCGTGTCGCAGCTCAATCCCACCCCGCCCGGCTCGATGGTCGTGGTGGGATTGGAGCCCACGCTGCGTTTCATGGACCGCGCCGGCATGGCCACGGGAACGCGCTACGTGGCGCTGAAGCTCTGGAACGGCAGGCTCCCCGACCGAGAGCCGGCCGAGTTGGTGCGCGAGCTGTACGCCGAGGAGAACCGCGCGAAAACTGAGCCCTCCGGGTCGCAGGACATGATCGGGTTGATCTACCCGGGGGTCAATCGCCTCGATTTCGACTTCCAACATCAGGGCGGAATTTTTCCCTGCCACATCGAGTCCTGCAATGATCCCAAAGTGGCCCGCTGGCTGGAGCAATGGATCCAGATGGTGCCCGTGGCGCCGCGGCCGGACGGTTACAATCCGCTGGGCGTGAAAAATCTCGATCGCCGCTGGATCGGCCGGCTGGGGCAATCGGGCAAGGACTGTTACGACGCCATCCTGGCCCGCGACGCCCGCGCCCTGGGGGCCTCGATAACTGCCTGCATGGAATGCTGGGAGGCGATTCTGCCGCACACCGTAAGCCATCCCACGATCGGCGTCGATCTCCGCGGGCTGTTGCATTACTACCAGTCGCGCTATGCCGGCGCGATGTACTCGGGCTGCGGCGGCGGCTACCTGTACGTAGTCTCCCAAGAGCCCGTGCCGGGCGGGTTTCGCGTCCAGTTGAGGACCGCAAAGTAGAAGGACGTGAGGTGCGGAACTTGGAGCTTGTAGGGTGGGTCGAGTGAAATGAGCGCCACCAATTGTTAAGGGAAAAGATGGTGGGGCTCGTTTCACTCGACCCCATAGGCGCGCAGTTAAGCGACTTTGTATTCCAGAAGTTCTGGATTGTTCAGGAGTTGGAAACAACTTGGATGTTTTCGTCGAGAGCTGACTCGGGCCGCTTTGGCCAGGGATTGACGGCTGCGGTCGAGAACTCGCCGGAGTTTGGGCGTGTCGCCGATCACGGCGATCCACTGTCCGATCCAGTGTGGCAGACTCGCCGCGGCATGCCACAGGCTTCGTCGGCCATCAAACCAGATGGCCATTACCAGGATGCCGTGTTGGATGATGACCGCGATGAGTCTCACATACACCTTCGCCAGTTGCTGTGCCGCCGGAGCCGCGGTCTCGCGGTCGGCCAGATGATTGTAGGATTTCCAGAGCTTGAACAGGCGTTCAATCTGCCAACGCGCCCGGTAGAGTACGACGATTTCCTTCCACTTCAGCAGCGACCGCGGGCAGTTGGTGACGAAGATCGTCCACTCCTGGAGATCCAGGTATTCCTGGGACGGCTCGCGGCCGTGATCTCGCGCCTTTTCGCGGATTTTCTGCCGCCGTCGAGCGGCGATTTCCGGCGAGACGTGCACAGCCACCAGCCGGCACGGCAGCCGTTTTTCGCCCAGTTGCACCCGCACGTCGACGACCCCTTGCTTGGCGTTTTTGGCAAGAAACTCCCGCAACGCGAGGGGATTTCCGGCCGCGCCGCGGACGCTCGTCCCGTGCTGCAGCCGCGACAACCAATAGCCCTGCACCTGCCCCACACGCTCGAAGCGCTCAACGGAAAAATAGCCCAAGTCGAAGATCGACAGGCTGCCCGCGGGCAAAGGGACTTCCGTGATGGGACTCTTGGCGTCGCTCGCCCGCCCAGGCTCCAGCAGCACCTGCAAGCGGCCGTGACGCAACTCCCAGAGCACTTGGATCTTCAACGCCGCTTTTCCGCTGCCGTAAGCACCGCCGCAGCCGGGAAACTGCTCTGCGTATTCGTCGGGCAAGGCGACCGTGGTGCTATCACCGATCGCGACCTCCGTGAAGCGATCCAGAAGCTCGATGGGAGGCGGATCGGCCGTCAACACATGGTCCAGCACGCGATGCATCGCCTTTTGAAGAAACTCCACCAACTCGGGGGTAAAACGTTGGGGAATCGCGTTTTCCGCCACGTCCACGCCGAGCTGCGCGGCTGTAATTTGATAGTCTCGCGGCTTAGGCTTAGGATTTTGCAGCACGGTCAGCACCAGCGTGGACAGCAACGTCGAGCCCGAGAACTTGCGTTCGCGTTTCACACACCCGGTTTCTCGCGCCAGCAGGTCCATCGATTCCCC
>CAZHTJ010000241.1:0-2310 GCA_964535525.1 uncultured Acidobacterium sp.
TGGACACGCAGGCCAAAATCCTGCGCGTGCTGCAGGACCGTCGCTTTATGCACCTCGGCGGCGTACAGGAAATTCAGGTCGACGTGCGCATCATTGCCGCGACCAACGTCGATTTGCGCACTGCTGTGCGCGAAGGCCGCTTCCGCGAAGACCTCTTCTACCGGCTCAACGTCATCGCCATCGAGCTGCCGCCGCTGCGCTCGCGGCGCGAAGACATTCCCGCGCTCGCCAATCATTTCCTCAAGTTCTATTCGGACGAAAACGGCCTCTCCGTCCGCGCCATGACGCCGGAAGCGATGCGCGCGCTGGTCGACTACGAATGGCCCGGCAACGTCCGCGAGTTGGAGAACGTCATCGAGCGCGGCGTCGTGCTCTCCTCGGGCGGGACCATTGGCGTCGACCTGCTCCCCGGCCATCTCACCGGCTCCAGCTACTCGTCAAGCCTGCTCGAACACAGCCCCGACGCCTCGCTCTTCGACATCATGGAAGACATCGAGCGCCGCATCATCGTCGACAAGCTGGAGCGCTGCAACGGCAACCAAACCGAAGCCGCCGAGCAGTTCCGCATCCCCCTCTCCACGCTGAATCAGAAAATCAAGCGCCTGAATATCGAGATTCGCAAGCGCAACAGGGACTAGCCTTCGGTGCTTGCATTTCATGCCTGCATTGCCTACAATCAGTGCATGCAGTACACACTCCGCAACATTCCGAGCACTCTGGACGCAGCCCTGCGCCGCCGCGCGCAGGAACAGCGCAAAAGCCTAAACGAAGTCGCGATCGAGGCTTTGGCCCGTGGCGCCGGCATCAGTGGCGAGCGTACCCGAAAGCGGGATCTGAGTGACATCGTTGGTACCTGGCAGCACGACCCAGCATTCGACGAAGCCATTGCCGCGCAGGACACAGTGGACGAGGATCTTTGGCGTTGAGGCTGGCGCTCGACACGAATCGCTACACTGACCTTGTCCAGGGCGATCCGCGCGTAGCAGAGTCCGTCGCATCAGCCGATGAAGTCTGGCTGCCATTTATCGTGGTGGCAGAACTGCGCGCTGGGTTTTCTCTCGGCAACAGAGGCACGCAAAACGAAGCGGCCCTGCGGAGGTTTCTCTTCAAACCGAGTGTCGAAGTCCTCTACGCCGACGAACAGACGACGCATCACTATGCGAGCGTGTTCCGGCAACTGCGCAAGCAAGGAACACCGATTCCGACCAATGACATGTGGATTGCAGCCCTCGTGCTCCAGCATTCCCTCACACTCTGCGCCCGCGACGCCCACTTCGACGCACTTCCTCAGATCCCGCGCGCGTGAAGCGGCTGAACCTTCGGCTCCGGATTCTTTGCTGAAATGGCCTGGTTCTCAGGCCGAGAGTAGGATCGTGACCGAGAGAGGTCACGTACAACCTGAAAGAGGCCGTTTCGAGTCATGTGACCCGGCGACATGGCGCAGACTGGAAAGAAAATCAGGAAGAACAAAGTTGCCCTTCGCCTGCAGTGTTCTCTGTCTTCGCCTGGGATGTTCCCTGCTCGATGAAGCACGCCGCGTCGCCGAGGCCGCCGCCCATGCCAACGGCACACAAGGTGCCGCGAGAGCGGCACGACGCAAAAGCCCCAGCCTGCAGGCCGGGGAACCAGAGCGTCAAACACGAGGCCTTCTGGCCCGGCGCTTTCTCGCACGGTCCGGCTTCACAGCCTACGAAAACCTCTCGCGTCTTGAAGGGGCAGGCCTTCACAGCTTGCAGAGAAAAACCAACGGCCCCCCAACCCACAACCCCAAACCCAGAGAAGGCCAGGTTCACCCCATAGCAAGAAATGGACTCCCAAAACCACCCGGACATCAACGCTAATCGATGCCGGTTCACCCCGAAAGTACTGTTGTCGTGCCGTTTTGGGAAGAAACCCCAGTTTCAACTCCACCATGCAATTCACGCAAGGGGTTCAGCCCTGAGACAATGATCGCTGAAACGGGCCTCCTGAGAGATGGTTCCTGGAGGCTGAATCAGAGCATCCTTAGCTCGACGCCACCCATGACCATGATAGGGTTTGCGCCATGCAGCGAGCCTTCCGCATCACGCGAACCCTGGGCCAATGGACCCTCCTCTTCGGCCTCGCCCTCGCCGCCGCCGGCCTCATCGGTTGGGTGCTCTCCCTCTTTCATCTCCCATCGTCATTCCTCATCGACCTCGGCGTCCTCGCCCTCCCGGCCTTCTTCCTCGGCATTCTGTTTCTCTTCATTGCCGCCATCTTCCAGAGGATTCTCATCCGCCGATCCACCCAACCCTGACCAACCGGCATCCCCGCGTTCGGTAAACTAAC
>CAZHTJ010000242.1:0-2297 GCA_964535525.1 uncultured Acidobacterium sp.
CCGCCTGGACGGCCAGTCCCTAGAAATCGCTGAAAGCATACTGCGGGCTCAACCCCACCACCGCCGTCGCCTTCGGCTCGCTCGCCAGATCCAGCACCAGCCGCTCCAGCACCAGCCGTTTGTCCGGAGGCTGCGACCTTAATTCCAGATCCGCTCGCGCTATCAGCCGAAGCGCCCGCGTCAGCTCCCGCCGCGACTTATACCGCCGCGCCTGCCGAATCACATCCTCCGCCGCAAACGGCGGCATCCGGAACCCCTGCCACAGCGCCTGCCAGATCGCTCGCGAGTCCCGCACATTCTTCTCCAGAATCACCAGCATCTGCCGAAACGTCCGCGCCAGCATATATAGATGTCCGATCGCCGCGTCTTCCCCGCCATCCGACGCGTTCAGCAGCCCGTGCAGCAAACTCACCGCCCGCGCACGGTCCTTCGCCGAAATCGCATCCGTCAGCTCATACAGCGACCGCTGCTTCGCCGCGAGCACCATCGTCTCCACATCGCCAAGAGTCACCAGCCGCTTCGCGCCCACGTACAGCACCAGCTTCTCGACCTCGCTCGCGATCAGCATCATGTCCGCGCCCAGCGCATCCGCCAGCTCCCGCGCCGCGTCCGCCTCAATCGTCACCTCGCGCCGCTTCCCCTCCGCCGCAATCCACTTCAGAGCATCGGCCTCATCCACCCGCGCCAGTTCCACGATCCCGCACCAGTCCCCCAGCGTCTCCCGAATCCGCTCGTACCGGTCCTTGTCCTGCAAATCCATCCGCCTCGGGTCGGACGGAATCCGCAGATGATCCGCCACAAAAATCACCAGCGCCTGCGGATTCGGCGACCGGAAATACGCCTCCAGCGCCGCGAATTCCTCCTTCTTCGCGCCCCGCGTGTACAGCTGCTTCAAATTGCGAATGAACAGCACCTGAAACGGCGCCATCAGCGACGGAGTCTGCGCCCGATCCAGCGCCTCAAAAATATTCGTCTCCGCCAGATCGATATCCGATAAACAAAAATCCCGCATATCCGCGGGAACCAGCGCATCCAGTACCGCCCGCCGGCACCGGTCAAAGAGAAACACCTCGTCCCCCGCGAGCACGTACCCCGCCCGCAGCCGGTTCTCCTTCACCTCAGCAATAAATCGGTCCGTCGCTGCAAATCCCGCGCCCATCGCCTCCCAGTCTACCCAGGAACGCCCCCGCCGCTGTCATCCTGTATGCTGACCGCCTCTTAGCTACCCCCCACCTCATCGAAAAACTCAATCAGACTCTCAATCCCCCGATGAAAATTAGCAATGTGAAACTTCTCATTGGGAGCATGCAGCCCATCATCCGGCAGCCCAAACCCCATCATCACCGAAGGAATCTTTAGAAACTTCTCAAAGTCTCCCACGATCGGAATCGATCCTCCCGACCGGATGAACACCGTGTCCTTCCCCCAAACTTTTTTGAGAGCCTTCGTCGCAGCCTTCACATACGGATTGTCCGTCCCAATCACAATCGGCTCGCCCGAGTGGATCAGCCGCACCTCAACGCTGACCCCCTCCGGCTTGATCTTCTCGACGTATGCCTTGTACTGCCGGAACGACTTCTCCGGCGTCATCTCCGGCACCAGCCGCATCGACACCTTCGCCGTCGCCTTCGCCGGAATCACCGTCTTCGCGCCCGCGCCAATAAACCCGCCCACAATTCCATGCACGTCGAGAGTAGGCCGCGCCCACGTCCGCTCAATCGCAGAGTACCCCTTCTCGCCCACCAGCTTTGAAGCCCCGACTTCTTTCTCCCGATACTCTTCCTCATCGAACGGAAGCTTCTTCCACGCCGCAAGCTCGTCCGCACTCGGCGCCTTCACATCGTCATAAAAACCAGGAATCAGAATTTTCCCCTCGCGATCCTTCAATCCCGCAATAATCTGCGCCAGCGCCACAAAAGGATTCGGCGCCGCACCCCCGTACATCCCCGAGTGCAGATCGGTCTTCGCGCCACGCACATCCAGCTCCGTGTAGATCATCCCCCGCAGCCCCACGCACAGCGTCGGCAGCTCCGGCGCAAACAACTCCGTATCGGAAATCAGCGCGAAGTCCGCCTTCAGCCGGTCGGGATGCTCGCGCACGAAAGCGGCGATCCGTTCCCCGCCCACTTCCTCCTCACCCTCATAAATCACCCGCACGTTGATGGGCAGCTTGCCATCTTTCTTCATCAAGCTCTCAAGCGCCTTCAACTGCGTAACCAATTGCCCCTTGTCGTCCACCGCCCCGCGCGCGTACAGATTCCCGTTCCGCTCCGTAGGCTCAAACGGCGGCGACACCC
>CAZHTJ010000243.1:0-2250 GCA_964535525.1 uncultured Acidobacterium sp.
GAATCGTCATCAACGGCATGCCGCAGGCCCTGGGATCGAAAGCAGGGGGCACCGGCTCACCGATGCTCTGGCTTCATCTCTTCTGGTTCTTCGGCCACCCTGAGGTCTACATCACCATCCTGCCTGGCATGGGACTGGCCTCTTCGATTCTCGCCAACTTCACCCGCCGCCCGGTTCCCGCCTACCGCATGATGGTGGTCGCGACGCTACTGATCGGCGTGCTAGGCCTTGGCGTCTGGGGCCATCACATGTTCGTGTCGGGCATGAACCCCTACGCCGGCACCGCCTTCGGCCTCACCACCATCGCCATCTCCGTGCCCAGTTCCGCCGAGATCCTGACCTGGCTCGTCATGCTGTTCCGCGGGCGGATGCTGCTCAGCACACCGATGCTCTTCATCCTCGGATTCCTCTCCTTCTTCATCGCCGGGGGACTCACGGGGCCCATCCTCGCCCAGCCCGCCCTTGACGCCTACCTGCACAACACTTTCTTCATCGTTGCGCATTTCCATCTCGTGATGGCCATGGCGGGAGTCTTCTCCATCTTTGCCGGCATCTACTACTGGTACCCGCTGCTCACCGGCCGCCGCATGAATGAGCTTCTGGGCAAAATCCATTTCTGGATATCGGTGATCGCCGCGTATGGCACATTCTTCCCCATGCATCTCTCCGGGCTTGCGGGCGAACCCCGCCATTACGCGCAGTTCGCCGGCCCCGTCGAATCCTTCACCAGGCTCATCCCTGTCGAGCGCGGCATCACCTCATCGGCACTTCTTCTCGCCGCGGCGCAGCTCATTTTTCTCTTCAACATTTTTTGGTCGACCCGGCGTGGAACCCCAGCCGGCTCGAACCCCTGGCAATCCACCACCCTCGAATGGTCGCCCGATCCGCATCCCACAGTCACCACCGGCCCTTATGAATACGGATCGGCACTGGCGCCAAACGGCGACTTTCGTCCCCAGTGGGAGCCCGAAAAACCTTTTTAACTGGGTCGGCCGTCCAACAGAGTGTTCATCCGCGCCAAAACCGGTATAAGCTTTTAGAACTCGACTCGGAGCGCCCCATGCCCGCCACCTTCACCCGCCACACGGTCGAAACCGAACGCAAAGACCCCGGCTTCGGCGGCAAGCCTCCGGTCGATCGCAGACCGACGGGCGGAGGCGGAGGCGACGAGAACTGGGACTCACGCCACTCGCGCCGTCACGGCCCCCGCGAGCAGCTCATCCGCTATCGCATGGCCGTGTTCTCCGTCCTCGCCGCCGACCTGGTCTTCTTTGCGGTCCTGGTCAGCGCGTTTTTCGTGCGCCAAAGCTCGGTGCACATCGCACCCAGCGACAACGTCGTCTCCGACTGGCACCCGCTCTCGGTGCCGCCCATCCTCTGGATCAACACCGCCATCCTTCTGCTCTCGGCTGCCACCATGGAAATTGCGCGCCGCCAGCTCTTCCACGAAATCGACATCATGGAAGAATGGCTGGGCCTTGGCCGTCCCGCCGTACGCCGGGCTGCGCCGTGGCTGATCGCCACCATCGTGCTCGGCTGCGCGTTCCTCGGCGGCCAGTGGATCGCGTGGCGGCAACTGGCTGGGCAGGGGTTCCTCTTCTCCACCAATCCCAACACTTACTTCTTCTATCTCGTCACCGGAACCCACGGCGCCCACCTGCTGCTCGGCATCGGGGCACTGGTCGTGGCGCTGGTTTGCATGTTTCGCTTCAGGCGCGTTGAAATGCGCCAGATCGCAGTCGACTGCGCGGGCTGGTACTGGCACGCGATGGGCGTTTTCTGGCTCTTTCTCTTTGTGTTGATCGCGTTCTTCCAGTAATAGCTCCGCCATCCTGAACGCAGAGGCGCCAAAGCTGACTCGTCCGGGATAATGCAGGCCCTTTCAAGCGCGCAACCATAGAGCGCCCATGAAGATGCGTTGCGCATGCGCTTCATCTTAGCTAATATATTCTTAGCATTTTGAGGGATGGGATGACCGAAGCCACCATGTTCGAGGCCAAAACCCGGCTTTCCGAGCTGGTAAAGCGGGCCCAGCGCGGCGAAAAGATCGTTCTGACAACCGGGCGAAAAAAGACGCCTGTGGCCATGATCGTGGCGCTGAAGCCTGTCAGGGAGCGGGTCTTCGACTTGTTTCCGCATCCTGATTTCGACATACCCGCCGACTTCGACGAGCTTCCCGAGGCCGATCTAAGAGGCTGGCGCGGGGAGTGAGTGAGAATTCTCATCGACACGCACTACGTGCTCTGGGCA
>CAZHTJ010000244.1:0-2217 GCA_964535525.1 uncultured Acidobacterium sp.
CCGCACTGGACACCGCGATCGAGGCAAAGGTTGAAGAGACGGGCGGCTTCGGGGTAATCATTCGGCACAACCTCCTCGTCGTGGAACGGTTCTAACGCCTGCCGTGTCCGGAGGAACTGGCTCTTGTCCCGGATTCCGGAGAGTACCTCCTGGCGGACGGCGCCAATGATGGAAACGCGACCGCCAGCGATAGCCTCCTCGAATTCGATCAGCAGCCGCTTTTGATCAGCAGTAAGAGGGGTTCCGGGGCGGCGACGGAACGACAGCGACCAGACGCACGCGTCAACGAGGAGGCTCATTTGCGGTGCAATCGTTCGCGGTCGCGCTGACGGATCTTTAGAGGCTCACAGGAGGGATCGTAGTCAATCGTTCCGAAGAGTTTGATCACTTCGAGTTGTTTCCGGCGGCGGATGTACTCATCGAGGGCGGCGGTGACTGCCTCCTTCTTGGTCGCGTGGCCGCCGATGCGGCGGGCTTCGTCAATCAGTTTGTCATCGAGTGCAAGGTTGGTCGCCACGTCGTCCCCTTCGCTATGTGTAGAGTATCACACATCGCGATGTGTGATGGTGGCCAGAGATGAAGTGGGTCATGCGTTGCCGCAGTTGCGCTAAAGGCGGAGATGCAGGACAAAGATCAGCAGAGCGAGATGCACTCAAAAGCAGGCAGGAGGGATTCAGGGACAAGAAAGAGCATCTTATGGGGATGCAGATCCGAAATGGAGAGGGTGAAGTCGAGAAACGCCGGCTTGCGCGAACGAGTGTGGCGGGTAGCTCCGAAGATGTTGTAGTTCCAGTCACGGCAAAGAGCTCGCAATCCCTGAAGGTCGTCGCATTCAGTCAGAACCAGGGGTTGAAACCTGGCGACCGTGGCGACCATTCCACGCAGGGCTTCCAGATCGTGGCCTTCGATATCGGTTTTGATCAGTCCCACATCTATTCCTGGGTGACGGCTCACAAAAGTATCGATTGTGGTAACGGGAACCGTTACAGGGTCTCCGCCGACGTTCTCCAAACTACCGACTGCGGTGCCAGCGCCAGCAAAAAACGTCTCTGTACCATCGGTTGAAGAAACCGCCATTTCGATGACTTCGATGTTGGGTGACAACGCGGAGGTGCGGTAAAGAATCCGGAAGAATGCGTGGATTAGGCTCAAATGCGTATACGTGTCGCACCCGGGGAGACAGGTAGGCAGCGTAGTAGCCGATGTGGGATCCGATGTCCAGGAAGTCGCGAGTACTCACCGCGAAGCTGGTAAAGATGGCTTCGGAGCCCCAGTCCGTGTTCGCCCGCGTCAGGTAAACCTCGGTGGCACTCGTGCTCTGGCGGGGCAGAACCATCGTCAGACCAGTGGGGAGCCTCAGGGTACAGTCGCGCCGCAACACCCGCTTGCGAAACTGCCGCACGCTGTAGCGCAGGACCCAGCGCAGGGGTCCCACTTCCCGAATGAATTGCCAGTTGATGAGCATCTACGTATAGAACAGAAGATCACTACCACTCTAGGTCGACACCGCTTGCGCCGCAGCGATGCGTACGCGGACCGTCATTGAGCCTTCCACGGGAACAGGCCCTTTGTGCGTGGAGACGAATTAGCTAACGAGCAGGATGCCTTCGGCGACTCTCTCTTCGCCTTCTTTGACGATGGGGCGATAGAAGAGCTGGTTGTTGTCGAGGTAGACCTCGAGGAAGGCGGGACGTTCGCTGATGCCGCCTGCGATGAGGGCTTCGGAAAGCGGGTCTTCGACGTAGCGCTGAAGGGCGCGGCGGAGCGGGCGCGCTCCGTAGCTGCGGTCGACCAGAGTCTTGTCGAGGATCCACTTCTTGGCTTCTTCGTTGACGGAGAGGGTGATGGCCTTCTGCGCCAGGTTGGTGTTGAGCTGCTGGACGAGCAGCTCGAGAATCTGAATCAGGTCGGCGTCGGTGAGCGACTGGAAGAGAATGATCTCGTCGATGCGGTTGAGGAACTCGGGGTTGAAGGTGCGTTTGACCTCGTTCTTGACGAGGTCCTCGATCTTCTCCATGACCAGGTCTTCGCGGTCGCTCTGGAAGCCGAGCCCCTGCTTGCGCTGGAGGTGGCGGGCGCCGATGTTGGACGTCATGATGATGATCGTGTTTTTGAAGTCGACGGTGTTGCCGAGGCCGTCAGTGAGCTGGCCGTCTTCAAAGACCTGGAGCAGGATGTTGAAGACGTCGGCGTGGGCCTTCTCGATTTCGTCGAGCA
>CAZHTJ010000245.1:0-2210 GCA_964535525.1 uncultured Acidobacterium sp.
TCACGGTGTTGGTGTTGTTGACGTTGAGGACGAGGAGCATGGTTTGATTTTATGCGGTGTGTGGGCCCGGTTCGAGTTTTATGCGGGGCCGGCTTCGCGAACGCCGCCGGAAAGCACGGTGCGAAGGCCCGCAGGCGTGCGAACCTGGAGAAAGCCGCGGGCATCGAGACCTTCGGTGATGCCAGTGAAGCCGTCGCCCTCGTCGACGCGGACGCGCTTGTCGCGAATCCAGGAGGAGCGCTGTTCGAGGCGGGTGCGGATGCTTTGGGCGGCGGACTGAACGTCAGCGTCGGGTCCGGTGAGGGCGATGAGTTCGCGGTCCAGAGATCGTAACAGTGCGAGGAGTAAATCCTGGCGAGGCCAATTGCGGCTGGTTTCGATAAAGAGCGAGGTGGCGATTAGGCGGAGTTCCTGCGGGAATTGCTGCTGGTGGACGTTGATGCCGATGCCGATGACCGCATGGCGAACGCGGGTCACCTCGGCATTCAGTTCGGTGAGGATCCCGCAGAATTTGCGCGGGCCGAAGAGGAGGTCGTTGGGCCAACGGAGATCGGGCTGGAGCGAGGTGACCGACTGGATGGCGTTGTGGACGGCGAGTCCGGCGGCGAGCGAGAGCCAGAGGATGTCGGCGGGCGTGATGCGCGGGCGGAGAAGGATCGAGACGTAGAGTCCGGAGCCTGGGGGTGAGGTCCAGGCATGCACGCCGCGGCCGCGGCCGGAGGTCTGTTCGTCGGCGAAATAAACGCTGCCGTCGGGAGCTCCGGCGTCGGCTTGCTGCATGGTGTGCGTGTTGGTGGAGGGTATGGAGGGAAAGAAGTGGAGATTGCCGGCGAAGCGCGAGCCTGCCAGAGCTGCATCGAGGTCGGGCAGGTTGTAAGGGTCGTGCGCTGTCTGAATATCGATCGACATAGGGCTTGGTAACTCGGAAAGAAGAATCATCCCTCAACGGCAAGGGCCGGACCTGCATTGTGAGGGCTTACGGCAATCTCGGTGGAACTGCCTACCACCCCTCCCCCCTCCCTCCCTCCCTTCCCGCCTGGTTGTGAAATGATGAGACTTTCTGGTGTTATCGAGCTCGATAACACCTTGCTTTTCGCCCGGGACTGGCCTAAAGCGAGTGTTTTGGCGGATTGAGAACTGGTGTGCATCGGTTGATTCGGCTCCCATGAAAGCAAAAGCCCCGTTCGTCCCGGGATGAACACGGGGGATGAACAGGGCTTGCCCAACTATCTATCAGAGTAGCGCCGGGGAGAGAGCAAGTCCAGAACAATGCGCGAGACCCACGTTACGGAAGTTTGGCGGCCAGGGCCGGGACAACACAAGGGCGGTGTTTGAAAAATCCGGTGCCGGATAGGGAGTTTCAAAAGCAGGTCCCTCCACTTCGCTGCGCTCCGGTCGGGATGACAAATTGCTATGGACCATTGCGAAACACCACACTAGTAAATCTCGGCGGTGATGCGCATGGAGAGGTCGACGGCGGGCGCGGAGTGGGTAAGTGCGCCGACGGAGATGTAGTCGGGGCCGGCGAGGGCGTACTTGCGGATGTTTTCCAAGGTGATGCCGCCGGAGGCCTCGATCGGGATTTTTAGGCCGCGCTCGCGGACCAGCTCGACCGATTTCTTGACGTCGGCGGGAGTCATGTTGTCGAGGAGCAGCGATTCGGCACCGTTGTCGAGGGCCAGGATGAGCTCGGTCTGGTTGCGGACTTCGATGTCGATGGTCTGGCCGGGCTTGCGGCGTTCCTTCGCGCGGGTGAGAACTTTCTCGATGCCGCCGCCCAAAGTGATGTGGTTGTTCTTGATGAGAATACCGTCGGAGAGATCGAGGCGATGATTTTCGCCGCCACCACAGCGAACCGCATACTTGTCGAGGATGCGAAGGCCGGGAACGGTTTTGCGGGTGTCGAGGACCTTGACGCCGGTGCCTTTGATCTCGTCCACGTAGCGGCGTGTGAGGGTGGCGATGCCGCCCATGCGCTGCATGAGGTTGAGGATGACGCGCTCGCAGGCCAATAGGACACGGGCATTGTGACGAATGACGGCGATGGCCTGACCCTGGCGGAGACGGACGCCGTCAAAGATTTCAGGATGGCTGATCACCTCGTGACGGCCGCTGGATTTGCCGTCGAGACGGGCGAAGATATCGAGGAAGCGCGGAATGCATCCGACGCCGGAGAGCACGCATTCTTCTTTGGCGATGATGGTGGCAGC
>CAZHTJ010000246.1:0-2192 GCA_964535525.1 uncultured Acidobacterium sp.
AACTGATCGAAGCTCGAACACGCCGGCGCCAGCAGCACAATCTCTCCCGGCTGCGCCACCGCGCCCGCCTTCGCAATCGCCTGCTCCAGCGTTCCGGCGCTCACAATCGGCACCGAGCCTTCAATGTGCGTGTGAATCTTCTCCGCCGCCGCGCCGATCGTGTACACCGTCTTCACCCGCTCCAGCAGCAACGTCCGCATCTGCCGGTAGTCGGAATTCTTGTCTTTTCCGCCGAGGATGAGATGAATCCCTCCGGGAAACGCGGCGATCGCTTTCATCGATGCATCCACATTGGTAGCTTTCGAGTCGTTGTAGTAGTCGACGCCGTTAATCTTCGCCACAAACTCCAACCGATGCTCGACCGCATGGAACTCAGTCACGGCCCTGCGAATCGCCGCGGCCTCCACTCCCGCCAGCCGCGCAGCACACACCGCCGCCAGCACGTTCTCGACGTTGTGCGCACCCTTCAGTGGAATTTCCGCGACTTTCAGCACGGGTTCCGGCGCCGCCTGCTCCGACGCACGATACGTAATCACGCCTTCGTGAACGAACGCCCCCTGACGCACCACACGCGTCCTGCTGAACCAGAACACCTGCGACTTTGCCCGCGCTGCCGCTCGCGAGGCCACATCGTCGTCCGCATTGAGCACCAGCGCATCGTCCACTGTTTGCTGCGCGAAAATCTTCTCTTTAGCTGCAACGTAATTCTCAAACGTCCCGTGACGATCCAGGTGGTCCGGCGTGATGTTCAGGATCACAGCAATCTGCGGATGAAACTCGTAGGTCGTCTCCAGCTGGAAGCTCGAAACCTCCAGCACCGACCATCCATCGTCCTTCGACTCCTCCACCATCGAGATCACCGGCACGCCAATGTTGCCGCCCACCTGCACCGGCAATCCACCGGCCTGCAAAATCTCGCCGCACAAAGTCGTCGTCGTGGTCTTGCCATTCGATCCGGTGATGGCCAGCACCTTGCCGCGCAGATAATGTGCAGCCAATTCCAGCTCGCCGATAATCGGCAGACCGAATTTCCGCACCTGCGTCAGCTCCGGCGTATCGACCGGAACGCCCGGGCTCACCACGATCAGATCCTGGCGTCGGAACGTCAGCAGCCCGTGGCCGCCCGCCTCGACCGCGATGCCCTCATCGATGAGCGCGGGAATTTCTTTCGCCAGCTCCTCGGCACTGCGCACATCTGAGACCGTGACCTGCGCCCCGCGGTGCCGCAAAAACAGAGCCGCCGCCAGTCCCGACTTGCCCAGCCCGACGACCAGTACCTTTTTCTCTTTGATGTCCATGAACAACTCGCGAGCGCCAGCATGCTCATTGTGTCACGCTGGCTCTACCCTTTATCGCAGCTTCAGCGTGGTGAGTGCAAAGAGTGCAAACACCAGCGCGAGAATCCAGAACCGCGCGATCACCTTCGACTCCGACCAGCCCAGCAGTTCGAAGTGATGATGCAGCGGCGCCATGCGGAAAATGCGCTTGCCCCCGCGCAGTTTGTAGCTGCCCACCTGCAGGATCACCGAGACCGCTTCGATCACGAACACGCCGCCGATGAACGGCAGCAGCAGCTCCTGCTTGATGACCACGGCCACCGTGGCGATAGCCCCGCCCAGCGCCAGCGATCCCACGTCGCCCATAAAAATTTCCGCCGGGTGCGCGTTGTACCAGAGAAAGCCGATGCTCGCCCCCGTCATCGCCCCGCAAAAGACGGTCACCTCGCTCACCATGGGCATGCGCTGCAATTCCAGATAGTCGGCGAAGATCACGTGCCCGCTGACGTAGGTGAGCACCGTGAGCGCGCCGGCCGCGATGATCGTGCACCCGATCGCCAGTCCATCGAGGCCATCGGTAAGGTTGACCGCGTTGCTTGAAAACACGATCACCAGCATCGCGAAAATGATGAACGGCAGAAACGCCAGCACACCCAAATGCGGAATGTGCAGCAGCGCCGGAATCGACAGCCGCGGCCGCAGGAACTTGGCGAACGGCACTACCAGCCGCGTGGAGTAGCTCCCCTCGAGGTCCATCAGCACCAGCACGACCGCAATCGCGGCCGCTACCAGAAACTGGTAGGTCAATTTGGCTCGCGCGCTCAGACCCAGGTTGCGCCGATGAACGACCTTAATATAGTCATCCGCAAATCCGATTGCCCCAAACGCCGCCGTCGAAAACATCACCACCCAGAT
>CAZHTJ010000247.1:0-2142 GCA_964535525.1 uncultured Acidobacterium sp.
CCGTGATGTCCACTTCCTGAAACGCATCCGTACCCAGCACCTTGCTCGACACCTGGCCTGTGATGCAAACGATGGGCACCGAATCGAGCATCGCCGTCGCAATCCCCGTCACCAGGTTCGTCGCGCCCGGCCCCGACGTCGCCACGCAAACGCCCACGCGGCCCGACGCCCGGGCATACCCATCGGCCATGTGAGCGGCGCCCTGTTCATGCCGGACGAGAACGTGACGAATGGGAAACTTCCGCAGCGCATCGTACGCCGGCAAAATCGCCCCGCCAGGATACCCAAACACCACGCTGGTTCCCTCACCCTCCAGCGTCGCCCAGATAATTTCCGACCCTGTCAGCTTTGTGGCATTCCCCTCTCGGCCCGAAGCAGAAGTATTGTTAGCATGGCTCGTGCTCTGCGTTTGATTCTTCTTCGCTGTTCCCATCTCGTTCCTCTTCCTTTTGCGGATCAGAAAACGCGGTTGCTTCCTGCTTCCGACTTTCAGCTAGTTCGTTACCGCACCCTGCGACGCGGAAGAAACCGTATCCACATACTTTTTGAAAACTCCGCGCTTGAACTTCGGCTCCGGTTTCTTCCAGCTCTTCAACCGCTCCTTCAACTCAGCATCCGAGATCTCCACATCCAGCTTCCGATGCGGAATATCGAAATGAATTGTGTCCCCCTCGCGCACCGCGGCAATCGGACCGCCCACCGCGGCTTCCGGAGCCACATGCCCGGCCATCAGCCCGCGCGTAGCGCCAGAAAATCGCCCATCGGTCAACAGCGCCACCGTTTCGCTCAGCTCCGGAATTCCCGCCACCGCGCCCGTCACTGCGAGCATCTCCTGCATACCCGGGCCGCCCACCGGACCCTCGTAGCGAATCACCATCACGTCGCCCGGCTTGATCTTTCCGGACTCCACGGCATGAAACGCAGCATGCTCGGAATTGAACACCCGCGCGGGCCCGCGATGCTCCAGCCGCTTGTGCCCTGCCACTTTAATCACGCATCCATCCGGCGCGATGTTGCCCTTCAGGATCACAAGCCCGCCCGTCGGCTTCAGCGCCTTGTCCAGTGGACGAATCACATCCTGCCCCGCCTTCTCCTCGGCCGCCGCCGCTTCTTCCTTCAGCGTCTTGCCCGAAACATTCAGCGATTCGCCGCGCAGCAGACCGGCCTCAATCAATCTCTTCGCCAGCAACCGGCTGCCGCCCGCCGCCTGATAATCCACCGCAACATACTTTCCACCCGGCTTCAAATCGCACAACAGCGGCGTCTTCGCGCTGATCCGATCGAAATCGTCCACCGTCAGCGGAATCCCAGCCTCATGCGCAATCGCCAAAAAATGCAGCACCGCGTTTGTCGACCCGCCACTCGCCGCCACACTCGCAATCGCATTCTCAATCGCTTTCGCCGTGATGAACTGCGACGGCTTCTTGCCCCCACGCACTAGCTCCATCACCAGCCGCCCCGCCTCGCGCGAAGCCGTCAGCTTCTCCTCGAGAAACGCCGGCACGCCCGACAACCCCATCGGTGAAATCCCCAAAAACTCGCACGCCATCGCCATCGTGTTTGCTGTGAATTGCCCACCGCACGCGCCCGAGCCAGGACACGCGTTGGCCTCGACAGCTTCGAGCCCCGCATCGTCCAGCTTGCCCGCTGCGTGCGCGCCCACGGCCTCAAACACGTCCTGCACTGTCAAATCTTTTCCGTTCAAATGCCCCGGCGCAATCGACCCGCCATAGAGCATCAGCCCAGGAATATCGAGCCGGGCGAGAGCCATGACAGTGCCCGGCATGTTTTTATCGCATCCGGCAATCGCCACGAGGCCGTCGAATTGATTCCCGCGCGTGACGAGTTCGACAGAGTCGGCAATCACCTCGCGGCTGATCAGCGACGCCTTCATCCCTTCGGTGCCCATCGTGATCCCATCCGAAATGGTCACCGTATTGAACTCCATCGGCGTCCCGCCCGCCTCGCGAATGCCCTGTTTAACGGCCTCGGCGATATGCCGCAGATGAAAATTGCACGGCCCAATCTCCGTCCACGTATTCGCGATTCCGATAATCGGTTTGCTCAAATCCTCCGGCGTAAATCCGACCGCGCGCAGCATCGCCCGCGCCGGCGCCCGGCTCGGCCCCTCCGTCAGCGCAA
>CAZHTJ010000248.1:0-2120 GCA_964535525.1 uncultured Acidobacterium sp.
ATCAACGAGAACTTCAGCGCGACGTTTGGGAAGCTGTTCGGCGGCGGGCAGGCGTTTATGCGGCTGACGGACGAGGAGAATATCGCCGACAGCGGAATCGACATTGTGGCGCAGCCGCCGGGGAAGAAGCTGCAGAATGTGCTGCTGCTTTCGGGCGGCGAGAAGGCGCTGACAGCGCTGTCGCTGCTGATCGGGATTTTCCTGTTCCAGCCGAGCCCGTTCTGCGTGCTGGACGAGGTGGACGCGCCGCTCGATGAGACGAACGTGGGGCGGCTGGCCGATATGCTGCGCGGGATGGCGGAGGAGACCCAGTTCGTGATCGTGACGCACTCGAAGCGGATGATGGTGGCTGCGGACATGATTTACGGCGTGACCATGCAGGAGCCGGGGGTGTCGAAGGTGGTGAGCGTGCGGCTGGGCGGGGTGGAGCATGGGGTTGGACGGGGCGCTCGGCAGCTAGCCACGGCGTGAGGCAGCGATCACGCAAGCGTGATCGCTGCAGCGTGCAGGGGACAGGGTGTAGGGTGTAGCGAATTTTCACCTGCGCTCAGCGAATTCGATTCCCTGAGGACTGCCTGGGAACCCGCCGTGATCGAAGACAAGATTTCCTCGCAAATATGTAGCTTTCACTGTGCCAATTAGCTGCTCGCCGACGTACGGGGAGATGGCGTGGCGGGTGTGGAGCTGCGTTTCTGTGACTGTGAAGGCCTGGTCGGGGTCGAATACTACGAAGTCAGCGTCGTAGCCGGGGGCAATTTGGCCTTTGCGGCCTTCGAGGCCGGCTAATTGTGCTGGTTGTTGTGACAGAAGTCGTGCGAGATCGCTCAGATTGAATTCGCGGGCGCGCATGCCGGTCCAGACCACGGACAGGGCGACGGAGACGCTCGCGATTCCGCCCCAAGCGGTATGAAAGTCGCCGGTTTCGCGGCATTTCATGGCTTCAGGGCATGGGGAGTGGTCGGTGGCGATAAGGTCGATGAGGCCTTCGCTCAGCGCTTGCCAGAGCTGGTCGCGATTTTCGGCGTCACGGATGGGCGGGGCGCATTTGTGGAGGGTGCTGCCGTAGGGGATGTTTTCGGCGGCGAAGTGGAGGTAGTGCGGGCAGGTTTCGACGGTGATGGGGAGACCGTCTTCTTTGGCCTGACGGATGTCGTCGAACGCCTGGGCGGTGGCGAGGTGCACGATGTGGAGGCGGAAGCCGTATTCGCGGCATAGGCGGATCATGAGGCGAATGGCTTCGACTTCGGCTTCGTCGGGGCGGGAGCGGAGCCAGGTTTCGTAACGGCGCCAGTCTGCACCGGTTAATTCGGAAGCGGTGCTGTTGAGGATTTCCGGGAGTTCGGCGTGGACCAGAAGCGGCAGGCCGGTGCGGGCGAGGTGAGGAGCGGCGGCTCGGAGTTCGGCTTCGTCGACGCGATTGAAGCCTTCGAGGCCCGGCTCGGCGAGGAAGCATTTGAAGCCGCGAACACCTGCTTTCGCGAGAGGCTCGAGGTCGTTGGTGTTGTGGCCGGAGACTCCACCCCATGCTGCCCAGTCGATGAGGCACTGGCCGTGAGCGGCTGCGCGCTTGATTTCGAGAGCCGCGACCGTTGTAGTCGCGGGAAGGCAGTTGAGCGGCATGTCGATCAGCGTGGTGTAGCCGCCGGCGGCGGCGGCGCGGGTGGCTGTGGCGAAGCCCTCCCACTCGGTGCGGCCGGGCTCGTTGATGTGGATGTGGGAGTCGACAAGGCCGGGAAGGAGCGCGCCTTCGCACGGGACGATGTGGTGGAAGCGGGGGATGGCGGTTGCGTCGCAGATGCCGGTGATTCTGCCGTCGTCGACGAGCACCGCGCCGGGGCGGATGGCGTGGGGCGTGACGATTTGTGGAGAGACGAAGGCTTCGGGCATGGCTGCGGGTATTGGGATCGATGAGTTTGGCGCGGAGGACGCGGTCTCGTGTATTCCTTATGTACAGACCATTTTGACAGGTGAACCGATGAGCGAAACGATTTCTCCGGAGCAGGCGACGCTGAGTTCTCAACAGGTGGTGGAGCTGACGAAGAAGCTGAACTACGGGACGTGGCGGTTCCAGAAGACGTGGAACCCGATGCACATTGCCGATGCGGAGGGGTGCTACTTCA
>CAZHTJ010000249.1:0-2114 GCA_964535525.1 uncultured Acidobacterium sp.
CGGTGACGGGGATTTCGAGGAGGTCGCCGATGAAGTACGGCATGACGGTGCAGCAGCCGCCGCGCTGCGGGTCGAGATGGGCGACGTTGGGGACGGACATGTCGTAGGCGAACTGGAACTGGTCGAACCAGTCCTGGTTGCGGTAGAGGACGGCGGCGCGGAATCCCTGCGCTGAGAATTTGCGGCCGTAGTCGTTGATTTTGGTGACGCGGGTGAGGAACTGGGGGCGGTTGTCGTAGAGATGGCCATCGTGGTTGAGGTCGTGGACGGCGACTTCGTGGCCGCGGGCGTGGATGGAATCGATGTATGAGGCGGGGACTTCGTAGCGCTCTTCGGGGATGACGGTGAAGGAGCCCTTGATGCCGCGGGAGTCATCGAGATCCATGAGGGTGGGGCAGAAGTCGCGGCCGGTTTTGGTTTCGACGTCGTGGGACATCATGGCGCAGGCGGAGTGGCCGTTGGGCCAGAACCAGATGAAGGGGATGCGCTCCGCATCGGTGGCGCGGAGGGAGAGGACAAGGAGCTGGCGATGGATGTTGTCGGCGGAGAAGTCGACAGGCCATCGAGGGAAGGGGCGTTGGTCCCAGTTGCGGAGGCGGAGCTTTTGAAGGTGTTTGCGAGCGTTGACGGGGAGGAAGGGGCGGAGGGCGTAGTAGATTTTCGCGGTGAGGGAGGTGGTGGCGGACCGGGCGTCGGGGCCCATGTAGGTTTCGTGGCGGAGGTTGGTGAGGATCTCGACGGGATCGAAGGGAAGGTGGACTGTGTTGTCTTTTGTTTCGATGTTGTTGGTCGCGTCTGGCAGGGGTGGGTCTGGAGTGAGGGATGGTTGTTGGGTAGACAGGCGGCCGTATGCGGTGGTTTCAGGTCCGAGGTTGAAGTAGCCGGGCGCGGAGGCAGACGAAGGCAGGACGAATGGGGCGAGGGATTCTTCGGGGCAGCGGAAGTAGTTGGTCAGGCAGGTTTGAGCTGGGTTTTCGGGCATGGGTCTTGTTGGTGCCAGCATATTGGGGAGGCGGAATGGGGGCAACTGAACTTTGGGGGGATCAGGGCGCCGGCCGGTGGAACCTGATCCATCGTCGATGACAGAGTTCGCGCCGATGAAAATGCGCGACAGTGGTGGCGGCGCGTTATATTCTGGTCCCCAAAGGCCTGAGGCCTCCCCAGCTCTTTCCTTCCCCAACATTTTGGCCTGGGCATTGCGGATCACATTGATATGGATGAGAACCTGAAACAACGGGCGGGCGATCAGCCTACGCAGATCGGCACGTCTGCGGCGGTGAGTAGCTCCGCGGACAATTTGCGGGCGGGCGAGACCCTGGTACCTCCTTCGAAGGCGTCGAGGCCGGAGGAGACGATGGTGCCGGCTTCGAGGAACGATTCCGAGACGATGGTTCCGGCTTCGAAGAGCGACGGCACGATGGTGCCTCCTTCGCGCGCTCGATCAGACGAGACGATGGTGCCGGAGAGCCGGAAGCCGGGAGCTGGGAGCACGGAGCTGGGAGCGGGGAGCGGAGGAGCTGGAAGTGGGCCCGGGAGCCGGGCGGGCGGGTTTGGCGGGGACGGCGTCGATCTGGAGCCGGGGACGGTGCTGGCGGGGCGGTACGAGATTCTGGCAGTGCTGGGCACAGGCGGGATGGGCGCGGTGTATCGGGCGCAGGATCGGGAGCTGGACCGGCTGGTGGCGCTGAAGGTGATCCGGCCGGAGCTGGCGCGGAATGCGGCGATCGTGGATCGGTTCAAGCAGGAGATTCGGCTTTCGCACAAGGTGACGCACCGGAATGTGGTGCGGATGTATGACCTGTCGGAAGACCTGGGGATGCGCTTCGTGACCATGGAGCTGGTGGCGGGGCGGGATCTGCGGTCGTTGATCGAAGAGCGCGGGAAGCTGCCGGTGGATGAGGCGGCGGACATCCTGCAGCAGATTTGCTATGCGCTGCAGGCGGCGCACACCGAGGGAATTCTGCACCGCGACCTGAAGCCGCAGAATGTGATGCGGGAGGATTCCGGGCGCGTGGTGGTGATGGATTTCGGTCTGGCGCGGACCATTGAAGGCGATGGAATGACGCAGTCGGGCGCGCTGGTGGGGACGATGGAGTACATGTCGCCGGAGCAGG
>CAZHTJ010000250.1:0-2111 GCA_964535525.1 uncultured Acidobacterium sp.
CCTGCTCATCACCCCGCCTCCGCCAGCCCATACCGCCGCTGCCACGTATCCTTCAAACGAGCCGCCACCCGCGCCCGCTCCTCCGGCGTCGACTCCTCGCTCGCCTTCGCCACAAACCGCGCCGACTCCACCTTTGCCAGCTCCAGCAATTTCCGATCCCGCAGCAAATTCGCTACGCGAAAATCCGGCAGCCCCGCCTGCCGCGTCCCGAAAAATTCCCCGGGCCCTCGCAGCTCCAGATCCAGCTCCGCCAGCTCAAACCCATCCTGCGTACGTACCATCGCCGCCAGCCGCTCCTCCGCGTTCGCTGAAATCTTCCCGCCTGTCATCAAAACGCAGTACGACTTCGCCCCGCCGCGGCCGACACGCCCGCGCAGCTGATGCAGCTGCGCCAACCCAAACCGCTCCGCATGCTCGATCACCATCACCGTCGCATTCGGAACATCCACGCCCACTTCAATCACCGTCGTCGCGATCAGCACGTCGATCTCCCCGCGCTGAAAACGCCGCATCGTCACTTCCTTCTCATCCGCATCGAGCCGCCCATGCAGCAACCCCACGCGCAACCCCGCCAACTCCCGCGTCCGCAGCCGCTCATACATATCGGTGGCGGATTTCAACGGCAACTTCGGAAACAACGCCTGGTTCGCGGCTCCGTCCTCCACCGTCGTCGCCGTTTTCTTCTTCGCAGATTTTCCACTTTGATTGGGCACGGCTCCTGAACTCATGCTCGATCTGCTTTGAAAGGGCACGGCCTCAGCCGTGCCGTAACCACGCCGAGAAGAACCGGGCTTTAGCCCCTGAGGGATGTCTTTCTCATCCTCATCCACCGCCGCAAAATCCAGCTCCGGCTGATCGTCCTTCGGACCCTCAATCACCGGATACACCACGTACGCCTGATGTCCCTTCTTCACCTGCTTGCGCACAAAATCCCAAACCTCATCCGCGCGCTCATCCGCCACCAGCCGCGTCACAATCGGCGTCCGCCCAGGCGGCAGCTCGTCGAGCACGCTCAAATCCAAATCCCCGTACAAACTCAGCGCCAGCGTCCGCGGAATCGGCGTCGCCGTCATCACCAGCACATCCGGCTCCGCGCCATCCTTCTTCATCAGCCGAAAACGCTGCAACACCCCAAACCGATGCTGTTCGTCCACCACCACCAGGCCCAGCTTCGAGAACTCGACCTTCTCCTCGATCAGCGCATGCGTGCCAATCACCAAATCCGTCTCGCCCGAGTGAATCCGCCGCCGCGCCGCCCGCTTCCGATCTTCATCGAGCGACCCCGTCAGCAGCGTGATCCGATATTTCTGCTGGGCCTCCAACACCCTCTTCGCAGACAAATAATGTTGCGTCGCCAGAATTTCTGTCGGAGCCATCAGCGCCGCCTGGTGCCCGTTCTCAATCGCGATCAGCATCGCCTGCAGCGCGACAATGGTCTTGCCCGATCCCACATCGCCCTGCAGCAGCCGCCGCATCGGCGCACCTCGTCGCATGTCGCCGGCAATCTCGCCCAGCGCCCGCTTCTGCGCCGCCGTCGGATGAAACGGCAGAATCGACCGCAGCGCCGCCCGCACCTTTTCGCCCGTCTCGAACGCGATCCCCGTCTTCTCCTGGAATCGCCGCCGCTTCACCTCAAGGCCGAGCTCCAGATAAAACAGCTCCTCAAAAATCAGCCGCCGATGCGCCGGCGTCCCCGCCCCCTGCAGCTGCGTCATCGCCGTCCCCGCCGGAGGAAAATGCACTTCGCGCAGCGCCAGCTCGCGGCTCGGCAAATCCAGCCGCCGCAGCACCGACTCAGCCAGCGAACCAGGCAGCGTCTCCGGAAACCCACCCTTCAGTTCCTCCAAAATGTTCCACACCATCCGCCGGATCCATCGCGACGCCAGCTTGCTCCCCCCCAGCGACTCATACACCGGCGTAATCCGCCCCACTTCAAGCACGCGATCCAGCGCGTCGGCTGTTCCATCGGGAAGCACTTCAAACTGCGGCTGGATCATCTTGAACCCGCGCCCCGACCTGGACGCCTCAACCTTGCCGAACAGCGCCACCATCTGCCCCGCGTGAAACCGGCCTTCGAGATACTTTCCGTGGAACCACATGCACTTCATCGA
>CAZHTJ010000251.1:0-2084 GCA_964535525.1 uncultured Acidobacterium sp.
TTTGTCCTCTCCTTTGGCTACTGGTGTACCGACTTCCTCGTGATCCAGACCGCCATGGCCGCCAACTCCGAGGAATCCGCCCGCCGCGTCCCCCTCATCGCCGCCATCCCCAAAATGTTCTTCCCATTCCTGGTCATCCTCCCCGGCCTCATCGCCATCGGCACCCCCATGGTCACCCGTCACGCCATGAGCCAGGGCATGGCCGCGACCACCACCGGCTCAGAAAATCTCAGCGCAGGCCGTGGCGTCGGGGTCCCCGGCGAAGACCTTCGCCGGGGTGAAGGCCTCATCCCCGCTAAAGTCGACCCCGTCACCGGCCACGTCATGCTCGACACCCACGGCCAGCCGGTCCTCGACTACGACCTCGCCATTCCCAACATGCTCCTCCACTACTTCCCCACCGGCATCCTCGGCCTCGGCCTCACCGCGCTCCTCGCCAGCTTCATGTCCGGTATGGCAGGCAACGTCACCGCCTTTAACACCGTCTGGACCTTCGACCTCTATCAGTCCTACATCCACAAAGGCGCCAGCGACGCTCACTATCTCAAGGTCGGCAAATGGACCACCGTCGTCGGCATCCTCATCTCCATGGCTGCCGCCTATCTCGTCATGGGCTTCAATAACATCATGGATACCCTGCAGCTGGTCTTCTCCATCGTCAACGCCCCACTCTTCGCCACCTTCCTCCTCGGTATGTTCTGGAAGCGCTCCACCGGCCACGCCGCCTTCATCGGCCTCGTCGGAGGCACGCTGGCCGCGGTGCTGCACCACGGCCTCACCCTCTCGGCAGGCGCCAACCCCGGCCTCCACGGGGGCTGGATCCACGTCGTCCACACCTATCCCAGCGCCATGGCCCTCGATTTCTCCCAGGCCATCTTTGCCTTCTCCGTCAATTTCGTCCTCGCCGTGGTCATCAGTTTCATGACCAAGCCCCGCCCCGAAAGCGAACTCGTCGGCCTCGTCTACTCGCTCACCCCCAAACCCGTCGAGCACCACATGGCCTGGTACGCCCGCCCCAGCTACATCGCCGTCGGCCTCATCGTCCTGCTCGTAGGCCTCAACTTCATCTTCAGATAAGACGAATATTAGTGACCATGACGGTTACATTTCGCGACGATCACCCGCCAGGGCTCCCGCTGGTGTGTCGGCCCGGAATTTCGCTTGATATCGATTGCTGTCATCCTGAGCGAGTTTGGCCGAGTATTCGGTCAAGCTCAGGCGAAGGATCTGCGGTTGCTCGTTGCGAGCTGTGTTGCGGACTTCTGGGACGCCATGCCAGCGGAGAGTTTCGCGATTCTCTTTACCAATTTGTCATCCCGACCGGAGCCGAGCGAAGCGGAGGGACCTGCTTTTGTTTGTCATCCCGACCGGAGCGCAGCGAAGCGGAGGGACCTGCTTTTTGTCATGCCGGCACCAGATTCCAGAAACCCCACGCTAGCCCCAGTCCGGGTGCCCGTGTCTCTCGTGTTGGGACATGGGAAGCGCGCGCAAGCGCACCGCCCCACGGAACCCAAACCATCCGCTTTTGTACCAGGCGCACGACGTCACAGCTTGCTGACGGTCTGCATCAGGTGCCGCGAAGCGGCACAACGGTAGAAGCACCGGCCTTTAGGCCGGTGAAAAAAGGACGCTCCACAAAGAGGCCTTCAGGCCCGGCGCCTCTTGAGCAGATACGGCTCCAAAGCTTGCGGGAAAAAAATGGACGAGCCGCCTTTCTATCAGAGCACGACTTCACAGCCTGCAGAAAAACTCCGTCGTTGAACGGTTTTGTATCGGGGCACGACTTCAGTCGTGCCAATTCCGCCCAATAAAAATGGGGCTTTAGCCCCCGAGGAAGAGATCGACGCACGAATCATGAAGGACTCAGCGGACGAAACGAATCGCGGCATGACGTCACAGCTTGCTAACGCTCTGCATCAGGTGCCGCGAAGCGGCACAGCGGTAGAAGCACCGGCCTTTAGGCCGGTGAACAGGACGCTCTACAAAAGCGGCCTTCAGGCCCGGCAAGTTTTGAAGGGGCACGACTTCAGTCGTGCCGTAAAAGTTTCAAAGAGAACCGGGGCTTTAGCCTCCGGGGAAAAGAT
>CAZHTJ010000252.1:0-2063 GCA_964535525.1 uncultured Acidobacterium sp.
GCGGAGGGGCACTGCGTGGGAGCCCCGGTTGCGGTGACGGTACAGGAGACGGAGTAGATGACGCAGTTGCCGCCGGTATCGTCATAAACCTGGCAGGACGAGCCGGCGAATGGAGTGCCGCCGATGAGGAGACCAAACGTGGTCGGGGTGATGGTGGTGGCGGTGACCGTCATGGTGATGCCGGAGACGTTCGTGGTCTGCGCGTACTGAACACCGTAGGTGTGGGAGCCGAAGTTAAAGGGCTGGTAGTTGGTAGGGCTGGGCGGGGCGAGGGGCTGCTGCTGGGTGACAGGGGTGTGGGGAGTGAAGGTCCAGGCCATGAGCTCATTCAGTTCGAAGGCGGAGCCGGTGGCGGAAGTGAAGCCGACGTAGGCGTCGGTTGCGGCGGTGGAGCCCTGAGGCGTGAAGAGGTTCACGAAGTTGGCGATATGGAACGTGCCGGAGAAGACGGGGATGGAGCCGGCGACGGGGGTGTGGGTGCCGGAAACATACGCGGGATCGAGGAAGACCTGGAGCAGGTTGGGGGTGGGTAGTTCGTTGGGGCCGCTCAAGGTAACGACAACCTGATGGACATTGCCGTCGGCGAGAGTGACGGGGAGCTGGTTCTCGGAATCATTGGCGGAGGTGAGGGGCTGGGTGATGAGGGTGGAGACGGGGTTGTTATTGGAGTCGGTGAGGGTGACGGAGCAATTGCGGGTGGGGCCGTCTTCGGAAACAGAGAAGGTGTCGTGATTGGCGGAGTTGGGCAGGCCGGCGCCGCAACCCTGGAGGGCGATGTGGTTGTTGTTGGGGTCGTAGTAGTTTTGGAAGGTGTCGAATTCGAGGGCGAGGCTGTTGTTGATGCCGGAGTAGCCCATGCTGCCGCCGCCGCCGCCGAGGGCGGTGGGGCCGCTGCCGGTCTGGCTGGCGCCGCTGCCGGGATCCGTAACAGCATTGGCCTGCAGCGGGGAGTTCTGGATGACGAAGGCGAGGCCGTCGGCGGTGGTGGAGTGGGCGGCACTGGTGTCGGGGGTGAACTTGAAGGCGAACCAGGAGGTAAATCCGTTGGCGACGTTCTGGGGCACGGAAAACCAGAGGCTGGCGTCCTGGCCGACGATATCGGGAGTCATCTGGGTGGCGTAGAAGGAGCCGGACTGGGGCGGGTCATCGGCGAGGATGGGGTCGATGGCAGCGGGGTAGGTATCGAGGAAGAACGAGGGATTGGCCTGGGAGCCGGTTCCGTCATTGAGGCAGAAGGGGGGATTGGTAGTGGAGATGGGGGAGCAGGTATAGGAGTACTGGGACGGATCGGCGTGGGGCACATTGAAGTCGTAGTAGGTGACCTGCTGGGCGTCGGCTTTGGGGGCGAAGATGGAGGCGAGGACGAGAGCGGCGGGGAGCAGGTACTGCTTCGATCCGGAGAAAATCATGTTCTTCCTTCTGGGCCGATGGGGACGGCTCTTGACGCAAATTTAGACCGCGGCCACTCCAACACGAGACAGCATGGAGTGGGGAGGCCGGCTGGGGAGCGGGCAGAATTCTCAGCGATCCGTTGGCATAGGTTCGGAGAATGATGATAGCGAGATGGATATTGAAGTTTGTGTGAATATTCGTAACCGTCTCTGGTCACTAATCTCGGAGACAAAACGGGCGATTGGAGAGTTACGCGGAGGCGGTGGGCGAGGGGTGATGCGGGCGGCCACCTGGATGTAAGCGAGGTGCGGGGATATTTCCGGGAAAGCCGACCTGACCCTGGTGCGTTTCTCCGGCCGTGCGAGGAAGCCAGGACGCTGGTGAGCACTGGGCAGAGGAAGGCGGCGTTACCCGAGGTCCTGGCGAATGGCGGTGGCGCGCAGGCGGGCGGGGAGGAAGGGATGGATGAGGAGCTGGTAGGCTCCGCCGCCGAGGGCGCCGCCGATGAGAGGGCCGAGGATGGGGACCCACCAGTAGCTCTCGGGTGAGGGGAAGGCGGAGGGGCCCCAGCCGGTAAAGAAGGCGAAGAGGCGAGGGCCGAAGTCGCGGGCAGGGTTGATGGCCCAGGCTTCGAGATAGCCCATGGACGCGCCGATGAGGGCGACGAGGAA
>CAZHTJ010000253.1:0-2033 GCA_964535525.1 uncultured Acidobacterium sp.
TGCGGGCGATGGCTTCGGTGGGGTAGCCGGAGTTATCGACGAGGATTTCCATCGCTGTGAGCATGACATCGATCGCCGCGCGGTAGGCGGGAATATCGAAGGTGCCTGCCGGAGTTACAAATTTGAGTAAGTTGAAGCTGGCGAGGTTGCAGGCGGAGTTATCGAGGAACATGTACTCCGAGCAGGGATTGGAGGCGTTGATGCGGCCGGTGTTTTTGGAGGTGTGCCAGCGGTTGATGGTGGAGTCGTACTGCATGCCGGGATCGCCGCACTGCCAGGTGGCTTCGGAGATCTTCTTCATGATGTCGCGAGCCTTGTAGGTGTTGATGGGCTTCTGGTCTTTGACGGTGCGGGTGGTGAAGTCGTGGTCCTTTTCGACGGCGCGCATGAACTCGTCGGTGACGCGGACGGAGTTGTTGGCGTTCTGGAAGAAGATGGAGCTGTAGGCCTCGGAGTCGGGACCGCTGGAGCCGTCGTAGCCTTCGCGCATGAGGGCCCAGGCCTTGGCTTCTTCTTTGGCCTTGCACTCGATGAAGTCGACGATGTCGGGATGGTCGACATTGAGGATGACCATCTTGGCGGCGCGGCGGGTTTTGCCACCGGACTTGATGACGCCGGCGAAGGCGTCGAATCCGCGCATGAAGGAGAGCGGACCGGAGGCAGTGCCGCCGCCGGAGAGGGTTTCGTTTGAGCCACGGATGGAAGACAGATTGGTCCCTGTGCCAGAGCCCCACTTGAAGAGCATGCCCTCAGTCTTGGCGAGGGTCAGGATGGAGTCGAGGGAGTCCTCGACTGCGTTGATGAAGCAGGCCGAGCACTGCGGCTTGCGGTAGCCGGTGACGGAGAATTCGACGGCGCAGGAGTGCTGGTTCCAGTGCCAGTTCTGCGCGTCGGAATTGGGCTCGAGGCGGTCGCAGCCGACGTTGAACCAGACGGGCGAGTTGAAGGCGGCCTTCTGGGTGACGAGGAGGTGGACCAGCTCATCGTGGAAGACGGCAGCGTCTTCGGGAGTAGCGAAGTAGCCGCCGTTGAGGCCCCAGTCGCGGATGGTTTCTGCGACGCGGCCGACGAGCTGGCGGACGCCGGTCTCGCGCTCGGGGGTGCCGATTTGGCCGTGGAGATATTTGCTGGCGACGATGTTGGTCGCGGTCATGGACCAGTCGACGGGGACTTCTACGTCCTTCTGCTCGAAGATGGTCTTGCCGCCAGCGTCGGTGATGGCGGCGGTGCGGTTTTCCCACTGGAGCTCGTCATAGGGCGAGATGTTGGGACGGGAGAAGACCCGCGGGAAGCGCAGACCACCCCGTCGAGGGAGCTCGCCGGGGACCCCGGGAAGGGCTGCGGTGGACTTGAGATGGCCGACGTCGTGGGTAGACGTCGTGGGATTGGCCAGGGTAGCGGATTTCCTGGTGGTGTCGGCCATGGTGTTCCTCTCTGGTAAAGATGATGCGCCTGACGCGCTGGGTTCTGACGACCTGGTCTTGCTGAGACGACGATGGCCCGAGCCGGCGCACAAGGCGCCGGGAAAAAAAGCAGAGACACCGCAGGAGGGAACGGAGACACGCCCGCGTTTCCTGATCGCGGCAGGACAAAATCTGCGAACCAATGGCGGACAAGAAAAACCGCAGGACCTACAGGCGAGAGTGCTTCCAGCGAACGGGGAAGGCGACGCCGCTTTTCTAGAACCTCAACGGATTATTTGGAGCCGCAGAAGGCAAAGTACCTCTGTTAATGGTGTGTGTCAAGCCCCAACCACTACATCTTGTATTTTACTTGAGAAAGGGGGAATCAAGGAACATAATTCCCGGAATTTGCTTGTGCAGAATGGTGGGAAGCCGCATGGATCGCGGGTTTGAACGCTGCCGGGGCGATGAGGAGGGCCGCGCGGCACGATTCGCCCCGGCGCGATCTGGGGTTAATCGACGTGCCACAAGAAAAGGCTACGCGCGGGGGGCGGGGTCCACAAGGCTTGGAAATGGTGCAACTTCGGTGGATGGGTGTGGGAGGGGTGGAAAACGGGGTCTGGAAGAGCG
>CAZHTJ010000254.1:0-1974 GCA_964535525.1 uncultured Acidobacterium sp.
ACGCACCATCATCGTCGAGAACAACTACAGCGGCCAGTTCGCCCGCTACCTGCGCGGCGAAACCAGCTTTGTCGCCGACGGCCACATCCGCAAATACGATGGCGAGCCTTTCATGCCGCACCACATCGTGGAAGCGGTTCGCGAACAACTCGCCGGCGACACCACCGTTTCCGTCCCGGCCCACGAGATCATGGTGTAAAGCGAACCATGTTGATGTACCCATAGGTACCGGAAGAATTACCTCTGTGCCCTCCGTGTCCTCTGTGGTGAACAAAGGAATTTTGAGGAGAGAATCATGGCGACAATTGTCGAAACCCCCAGGCCGATCACGATGGCCGACCTCAAAGGCCGCGTCGATCCCGACTGGTGCCCCGGCTGCGGCGACTTCGGCGTCCTCGCCGCCGTGCAAAAGGCCATCGTCGAGCTGCAGATTCCCAATCACCAGATCGTGACCGTCAGCGGCATCGGCTGCTCCTCCAACTTCCCCGGCTTCATTGAGACCTACGGCATGCACACGCTGCACGGCCGCTCTCTGCCCGTCGCAACGGGCATGAAGATGGCCAACCCTGACCTCACCGTGCTCGTCACCGGCGGCGACGGCGACGGCTTCGGCATCGGCGGCAACCACTTCACGCACACCATCCGCAAAAATGTTGACCTCACCTACATCGTCATGGACAACCAGATCTACGGCCTCACCACCGGCCAAACATCGCCCACCAGCCGCCTCGGCATGAAGACTAAAAGCTCGCCCTACGGCAACATCGAAGCGCCCATCAACCCCATCACCATGGCGCTCGCTGCCGGAGCCACCTTCGTCGCCCGCGGTTTCTCCGGTGAACAAAAGCACCTCACCGACCTGATCAAACAGGCCATCCAGCACAAGGGCTTCTCCTTCCTCGACGTCTTCAGTCCCTGCGTTACCTACAACAAGGACAACACCTTTCAGTGGTTCCGCCCGCGCGTGAAGAAGCTAGAAGAAAACCCCGACTACGATTCGACCAACTGGCTGCACGCCGTCGAGAAGTCAACACTCTGGGGCGAGGAAATTCCCATCGGAAAATTCTTCGAACGTACCGACCTGCCCGCGCTGCACGAAGCGGAGCCGGTTACGCAGGGCCGCACCATGCTCTCCTATCCAGCCCACATCGACCCAGCCGCCGCTCAGGCCTTCATCGACGAACTGGTGTAAGGAAATTGAAGGCGGTGGCCCATTCAAGCCCGGGTTTGGCTTGAGTGGGAAAGTTCCATGAACTTGAATGCGCAAATCAAATAGCCTTTGGCGGTCCGGCACAAATCTCTTATGGATCGCCCTGGCGCTCGCGGTGCTCGCGGTCCACATCACCCTAAGACACTGGTATCCCACCTTCGCGCAGCCAGCTTCGCCGGACAAGCCGCTGTGGATGAGAACAGGGCTCTACGGCGAATTCGTGATTCACATCGCTATGTTGGGTGCTGTAATTACAGCGATCAGGAATCGCATTCCCTGGATGAAGAAGCCAGCCTACAGCGACGAAGGCACTCTCAGCATCGACTCCGCAGAGATTTTGCCGCAACCGGAAATGCAATGGGCTGAGATTAGCTGGATCGCTCTTGAGTTCGCGTTGTACGTGCTGCTATGGACGAAGATCTACCGGCTCATCTAATCTCGCCGCCGGTTCTCCTGAGCCCTGAGCTCTGTGCCCTGAGCCCTGTCCTACTCCACACCCGCCTCAGGAACCTTCCGCGCCCGCTTCTTGGGCTTCTTCTCCACCACCGGCGCCGGCTTCGGTTCCCGCGCAGCATCGTAAAACAACAACCGCCCGCACGACTCGCACGTCATAATCTGCCCATCCCGAATCTGATTCCACATCTGCGGACGCAACCCCATATGACAGCCCATGCACCGCTGCCCCTGCGCATACGCAATGCCCGTCACCCGCGCCGACCCCGACACGCGATCGTAGATGCGCAGCAGCTCTTCCGGAACCAGCG
>CAZHTJ010000255.1:0-1940 GCA_964535525.1 uncultured Acidobacterium sp.
TTCACATCGGTCAGGAGATTTCAGAAACACCCCGCTGGCGGGCGCGCTTCTGAGCCATGAAATGCAGAGGGACTTGCTTCAAACCCGGGTTCGGCGGCGATCTGAGCAACGTGCGGCCTCGATCAACGCTGCTCTTTGCACTATCACCGGTGCCGCCAATGGCGAAGAAGCTAATGGCTCTGAACTGAACTCGCACTGAACGAGCCACTTGCGGCGTCAGGGATTGGCTCGCCCGTCGGTTGCCGGCAAGGAGCGGGAGTCAGCAGAACTCAGTGGATTCCGCGTAAATATTTTAAATTGAATGCTTTGTGCTGATCGGCGTGGGCCGGCTTGCGCTTCGATGAGGCCTCCCCAGGGTCGGCGTTGCGGGTCGGGTGGTCAGGAGAGGGACGGCGGTCATACTCGATGTTGAATACTTTGATAATACCGACAAGTAAATACACGCAGCCAATCTAGCAGTTATAGTCCTCCGTGTAGGGAGTAGTCCCTACAACTGCAGTAGAAGGGCCAGTACAACTTTTGTGAGGAGTACAACAGTCATGAAATTTGCCGTTAAGACTCTCGTTCTCGGAATGTGTATTGCAGGGGCCTCCGCCGCATTTGCCACTTCGCACTTCGGCTCGATGTTGCCCAGTCGCCAGGCAGTCAGTGCAGTGCCGATTCCCACCTGCACGCCCGGTGCGAAGTGCGTTGCTGCCGCTGTGCCGATCCCGACCTGCACGCCCGGCGCAAAGTGCCAAATCGCCGCCGTACCGATCCCGACCTGCACGCCCGGCGCAAAGTGCCAAATCGCCGCCGTACCGATCCCGACCTGCACGCCCGGCGCGAAGTGCCAAATCGCCGCTGTGCCGATCCCGACCTGCACGCCCGGCGCGAAGTGCCACTGAAGTAAGGGCGAAGACAGCAAGGCTTCAGTACTATGGTAACCACGCTACCACGAAAGTGGCAGCGTGTAAGCCGTTTATATTGAGGAATTTGCTTGAGTCGTAACGTGACCCTCGTTATCCTTTCTGAACGAGGGGAACATGTCCGACTGGGTTGATGTCCTGTTCAAGGTCGAGCCGGTACTGTTAGTGCTGGCAATCGTCTTGTTCTTCAAGTCCGGCTCGGCGCGCCGCATGCCTGCCCTGGCAACCTACCTCGTCGTGCGGCTCGTGTCCCTGGTCTACTTTGAGGTTGTTTACAACCTTGGCGGACCGATGCAGGACACCATGTCGCTTCGATACTATTTCTATTTTTACGGCTACTGGGCGAACTACGTCGTCATGAGCGTGACGATCTTCTTTGTTGTTCAGGAAGTCTTCAAGCGCGTCATGGAGCCGGTTCCCGGCCTCCGCCGTCTTGGCTTAATGGCATTCCGCTGGGTCAGCGTCGTTTCCGTGGTGGTCGCGGTTGGCGCCGTTGCGCTGCCGAACGCCCTGGCTGCGCACACCGATGACCCCAACAAGCTTGGTCCTGTCTGCGTGCAGACCATGCGCTGCGTGAGCGTCATGGAGCTTTGCCTGCTCGCCTTCCTCGCTCTGTCGATCCATTCCCTCGGACGTTCGTTCCGCAGCAGGCTGTTTGGCGTCGGGCTTGGCTTTGGTGTGACCGCGGCCACAGAACTCATCTTTTCAGCGATCCCACACAGCTGTCCAGGACTGACCGGCTGGTCGAATTTCGGCCAACAGGCAATCGCGCTCGTGGTTCTGGGCACGTGGGCTCTCTACTTCGCCCTGCCCGAGCCGGAAGCCGAGCGCAACATGATCGTGCTGCCGCCCAGCTCCATGCTGGCGCGGTGGAACGCGTTGGCCAAGGGCCTGGGTCAGATGCCCGAGCCGGTGATGGTTGGGGCGCCGACAGGCTTCTTCCTCCAGGACATTGAAGGGGTAGTCGACCGGGTTCTGGCGAAGAATCCGGTGGTTGCTCCGCGATAAGCCTCCTCGTCTCCACCCCGCCCC
>CAZHTJ010000256.1:0-1888 GCA_964535525.1 uncultured Acidobacterium sp.
CGGGCCCGCAGAATAACTTCCGGAGGCAGACCGGCCAGGCGCGCGACGTCGATCCCGTAACTCCGATTCGCAGGTCCCTCTTCTATGCGATGCAAAAAAACGATGCCCTGGGGGGATTCCCTGACCACAACGTGCAGGTTTTTCAGGCGTGGGAACTCGTCGGCGAGGATGGTGAGCTCGTGGTAGTGGGTGGCGAAGAGGGCGCGGGCTCCGATATTGCGCTGCAGATATTCAAGCGTGGACCAGGCGAGGGCGAGGCCGTCGAAGGTGGAGGTGCCGCGGCCCATTTCGTCGAGGAGGATGAGGGAGCGTGGGGTGGCGGTGTTCAGGATGGTGGCGGTTTCGGTCATCTCGACCATAAACGTGGAGCGGCCGCGGGCGAGGTTGTCGGCGGCGCCGATGCGGGTGTAGACGCGGTCGACGATGCCGTAGGTCATGCGGGCGGCGGGGACGAAGCTGCCGGCCTGAGCGAGGATGACGAGGAGCGCGGCCTGGCGCAGATACGTGGATTTGCCACCCATGTTGGGGCCGGTGATAAGGAGGAGATTGGGGGCGGAGGTGGTGTCGCTGGCGTCGAGATGGAGATCGTTGGGGACGAAGCGGGAATCGCCCGAGTTCTCCATGAGGCACTCGATGACGGGATGACGGCCGCCGACGATTTCGAGGATGGGGCTGGGGTCGATGCGGGGGCGGGTGTAGCTGCGGAGCGCGGCGAGGTGGGCGAAGTTGGCGACGAGGTCGATTTCGGCAACCGCGGCGCTGGTGCGGCGAATGCGCGATGCGTTTTCGATGAGGCGACGGCGGAGATCGCCGAAGAGACGTTTTTCGATTTCGACAGAGCGCTCCTGGGCGGTGAGGACTTTAACTTCGTAGTCCTTGAGCTCGGGGGTGGTGAAGCGCTCGGCGTTGACGAGGGTTTGCTTGCGTTCATAATCGGCGGGGACGGCGGCGAGGTTCGACTTGGTGATCTCGATGTAGTAGCCGAAGACGGAGTTAAAGCGAACTTTAAGGGAGTTGATGCCGGTGCGGCGGCGCTCGCGTTCTTCGATGGCGGCGATGGAGGCTCTGCCCGATGATCCGATGGAGCGGAGGTCGTCAAGGTCGGGGTCGATGCCGGGGGCGATGACTCCGCCTTCGGCGAGGGTGAGAGGTGGTTCGGGGACGATGGTGGAGACGATGGCGGTGGCGAGGTCTTCGATGGTGTCGAGATTGGCGCTCGCGTTTGTCCAGAAAGATAGAGGTGGTTCGGGGGAAGAAGAAAAAGCAGGTCCCTCGGCTCCGCTCCGCTCAGCTCGGGATGACAATTCTGTTTTCTTATTTTGGTCCAGCGCTGCGGCGGATTTGCGAACTTCAGGGAGGTGCTGGAGCGAGGCGGCGAGGGCAAGCACATCGCGGGGACCGGCGCTGTCGAGGGAGATGCGGGCGAGGAGACGGTCGAGGTCGAGGATGCCGTGGAGGGCGCGGCGGAGTTCTTCGCGGCGGATGAGGTCCTGGCGGGCGGCGTCGACGGCGGCGTAACGGGATTCGATGGCGGCGGGATCGATCATGGGGCGCAACAGCAAGGCGCGGAGCATGCGCTTGCCCATGGGGGTGCAGCAGGCGTCCATGGTGCGGAAGAGGGTTACGTCGGGGCCTGCCTCGTTGAAGAGGGGATCGGTGAGCTCGAGGTTGCGGGCGGTGACCTGATCGAGGTGGAGACACTCGGCGCGCGCGTAGAAGCGGAGGGAGTCGACGTGGACGGCGTCGGATTGCTGCGTGGTGCGGACGTAGTGGACGATGGCGCCGGCAGCAATGGCGGCGGCGGGATGCGTGGCGAGGCCGAAGCCTTCGAGAGAGTGGCTGCCGAGCTGGCGCTCGAGGAGGGGGATGGCGAAGTCGGCGGAGAAGG
>CAZHTJ010000257.1:0-1866 GCA_964535525.1 uncultured Acidobacterium sp.
GTGCTGGTGATCACGGGGCGGTACGACATGAATGTGGCTCCGGTGAATGCGTGGAAGATGGCGCACGAGATTCCGGGGGCGAAGATTGTGTTCTTCGAGAAGAGCGGGCATTTGCCGGCGTATGAGGAGCCGGAGAAGTATCGGAATGTGCTGAGGGAATTTTTGGACGCTCGCTAAAGGAAATCCATTTACCACAGAGAACACAGAGAGCACGGAGGAGGACACTCTTCAGACTGGCTCTTCGTTCGACGTCAATTTCACTTATGGGGAGGTGAAGGCGTGAAGCGGTCGATCATGACCCTGCTGGTGGTCGTTCCTGTGGGGGGCGGCCGGGGGACGAGGCGTTTCTAAACGAGCCTATTGCGGCTTTTCTGACGGGTGGGCAGGCGTAGAGGCACGAGATTGACGAAAGTTGGAGGAGCCTCGATACTGGCTGGGATGGTCTCCCGAAACGATGGCGGCGCGGCGCTCACCATGAACATGTGTACAGGGGACATGTGTATGTGTCCGGGTGGGACCGTGCGCGGGAGCGGATAGGCGGGAGCAGCGCGAATCCGCAGAAGTTCCCACCGGCCCACGGTCAGAGATCGCGGGCCGTTTCTATTTGGGAGAGCTTCAGTGGATTCGCCCTCGCGAATTCCGTCGAGCTTTGCTCGCCGGGATTGCTGACGCTCGGGAGGTCCATTCGACTGTGGCTGGCTTGCGATGCGAACCAGCCTTCGCTCAGGATTACAAACTGAAATAAGGAGACGGAGAGATGGCGGACGAGACGAAACAGCATTTGGCTACGGTAGCGGTGCATGGGGGACAGGCCCCGGATCCGACGACGGGATCGCGGGCGGTTCCGATTTATCAGACGACTTCGTATGTGTTCCAGGATGCGGACCATGCGGCGCGGCTGTTTGGGCTGCAGGAGTTTGGGAACATCTACACGCGGATCATGAATCCGACGACGGATGTATTTGAGAAAAGAGTCGCGGCGCTCGAAGGCGGGGCGGCGGCCTTGGCGACCGCGTCAGGACAGGCGGCGGAGACGCTGGCGATTTTGACGCTGGCGAATGGGGGCGATGAGATCGTGTCGACGACGTCGCTGTATGGGGGGACGTACAACCTGTTCCACTACACGTTGCCGAAGCTGGGCATCAACGTGAAGTTTGTCGACGCCGATGATTTCGACGGGTTGCGGAAGGCGATCGGGCCGAAGACGCGGGCGGTGTACACGGAGACGCTGGGGAATCCGAAGCTGGATGTTGTCGACGTGGAGGCGCTGGCGAAGATCGCGCATGAGCATGGGCTGCCGCTGATGATCGATAACACGAGCGTGACGCCGATACTGTTGCGGCCGATCGAGTATGGCGCGGACATCGTGGTGGAGTCCGCGACGAAGTACATTGGCGGGCACGGGAACTCGATTGGCGGGATCATCGTGGACGGGGGGAAGTTTGACTGGAAGGGGTCGGGGCGGTTCAAGGATTTTGTCGAGCCGGATCCTTCGTATCACGGGCTGTCGTTCACCGAGGCGTTTGGGCCGCTGGCGTTTATTTTGAAGGCGCGGGTGCAGGGGCTGCGCGATACGGGTGCGGCGTTGTCGCCGTTTAATGCGTGGCTGTTTTTGCAGGGGTTGGAGACGCTGCATCTGCGCATGCAGCGGCACTCGGAGAATGCGCTGGTGGTGGCTCGGCATCTGGAAAAGCATGCGGGCGTGACGTGGGTGAATTATCCTGGATTGCCGTCGAGCAAGTACGCGGCGCGGGCGAAGAAGTATCTGCCGGATGGAGCGAGCGGGCTGGTGACGTTCGGGATCAGGGGTGGATTCGACGCGGGCAAGACGTTCATCAATTCGCTGAAGGTCTTTTCGCTGCTGGC
>CAZHTJ010000258.1:0-1851 GCA_964535525.1 uncultured Acidobacterium sp.
CAGCCGACTTTTAGTCAAAAATGATAGGCATAGGGGGAGAGTCGTCGCTCCTCAGCGATGTGAAATCGGGGCATTTCGCACCCTGCCAGATGCGAACGCGGCAGCCGTCACAGTCGATGATGCGAATTTTACTTGCCGGGTCCAACGGATTGTAAGACTGGTTGAGATCGAAGGATGCGCGGTGCGGTGGATGACGTCAGCGCTGAGAAGTGCCCCAATCACACCTGCTCAAAGGCCAAACCATTTGGGACCGACATAAAATTGACTCCATAGTCGGGGAACTGAGGGTTCATTGGGGCAGTTGCTGATAGTTAGAATGCCTGTACGTCGGCCTATAAGCGAGGACGGATCACCCACGATAAAGTAGTTTCCCATTGCTTGTGATTTCCGCCGTACCGGCTCGCTCCGGGTCAAGTACGGCCAAGGTTTTCAGCGCTTCGCCGGAAGAGCCGCTGCCTTCCTGCCGATCCACCACGCCGTCAGCGAATACCTCACAAAACAGTACACCAGCTCGTGGAGTAAGGCGAACACGCCACTGGCCAGGGAGATCGTCAGGACGGTGGCCCGGGAGGGATGCCAATACTTGCCAACGGCCAATCCAGTCCCCAGCATCACGAAATTCCAGAAGAACATCGACAGCGGATTCCCAAGGCTCACATTCAACTTTTCACTCATTGATCTCTTCTCCTGTTGAAGGGGTTGGCGGGGTCGATGTCGAGCACGGCGCGAGCTCGCGTGTGATCGAGCCTCGCAGGTCGGCATCGGATCGGTAGCCGTTAGTAGCCTCCCCACTACTCTGCCGGCGGGCAACCGAGAAGGTCGGCAAGGCGAGGCCAGAGAAGGCTCAAAAGCCAGAGCAGAACCTGCCTGTGCTGGGGTTCCGGCTCGAACGCATCGTCGCCTGCCAAATACTCGTCGATGATCGCCAGCGCGGCCTCCTCTCCTGGGTTCGCCTCGATTGCCGCTAGTATCAAATCTTCGAGAGTTTCGCTCGGCAGCCAGGCAGGGGGATCGAACACCTGCCCGGCGTGTGTTTGTTGGTTTCTGTTCTCGTACTTCTCGCGCATGGGTTTTCCTTTCCGCCGCCCCGGGGCTGGACCTGCCCCCCGGGCGGATCCGCTTGAGTCAGGGCCGGAGTTGTGGACTGGAATTGGTATTGGGACTAGTTGAGAAACTTTCGTTGTGACAAGGTTCGACGCGGATCCGCCGGTGTGAAGTGCGGGTAGCCGTGAAGGAGCCGTCGTCCGGTTGTTGCGGGCAAAGCGAAGGCACGGGCAGGTCGCGCCCTCGGAGCGCATGGCCATCTGCGCAGAAGCCGTGTGACGCAATCTTCATCGCTCTTCCGCGCGAGACAAGGAACCGTGCGACGTGGCGCCCGGTCCGGTAGGAGGATAGGGCGCAACAGGCGCACCGCGACCGACGCGCCCTGCAGGCGTGCAGTTGGGTTGTTACTCTGTGGGCCGAGGGCGTGGCAGTAGGCCCAGGAGTTGGTTCCGGTGGCCTGCTCCCACAATCGCATGTAGGAGACGGCGAATTCAACGTTCGCGTGCTACGTCAAAGTGCGATGCGGTCGTTGACTGCCTGGCGGATTTCCTGCTTCGTGCCCAGATAGAGAACAGTGGTAGAAAGGTCCTCGTGCCCCAATAGTGCCTGCACCTGCTCTATGTCGCCCCCAGCCTTGCGGCAGAATTTGGCGCATGTCCTGCGCAGATCGTGCGGCCCGAGATGGTCAATCCCCGCCACCTCGGCTGCGGTCACGACCGCTTTCCAGACCGTCCAAGCGCCGATCGGAGCCGTTAACACGCGGCCGCTCCTGAGCAGTTGACGGAAGAGGAAGCCGGATTCGATGCC
>CAZHTJ010000259.1:0-1818 GCA_964535525.1 uncultured Acidobacterium sp.
GCTGAACGGCGAGTTCACGGCCCACATCAGGCGCGAGTCGCGCGAAGCGCCGTTGTTCTATCAGCCGGACGCCGAGCAGCCGATTCAGCTGGTGATCAACGACATTACGAAGGATCACGTCCACGGTTACGTGAAGCTGACGGTGCCACAGGACTAGCCCCTTCGACGGGGCTCAGGGCCATGCTGTCCAGGCAACGACCCTGTGTGCATAGGGGACTCTTCCATTGCGTGCCTCCAACGACAAAAATCCTCGCCTGTCAGTAAGCACGCCCCGTTCCACCCATGCTCATCAGTGAACCATTGACTCTTCAATAGCTTGCCGGACCACGCAGCACTGCGGTCACCTGCAGAAATTCCCCGCCTCAGGAAAATCTTGCTCAACCAGGTTCTCGAATTCTCCAATCTCCTGCCCAAAACTCAGCAGGATTCGTTCGGATCTCGAACCGCTCCTTTGTTCGTCGCATGTCCTTCGTTTCCAATATCGGCATCAGCGCCAAAAATCGCATTCACGCCTCGTCCCTCGATACGACAATTCGCGAAGCGAGTCCGCCTGGACGGCCAGTCCTCGAATAAAATAGAAGCATCCCTGATTCATTGAGAGCTGCATGATTTCCGTTAGCAATATCACCATGCGCTACGGCGCCAAAGTTCTGTTCGAAGAGGTCAGCACCCCATTCAGTAACGGCCGTCGCTACGGCCTCACCGGCCCCAATGGCGCTGGCAAGTCGACCTTCATGAAAATCCTCGCTGGCGACCTCGACCCCCAGAAAGGCAACGTCGTCCGCCCGAGGAAACTCTCCGTCCTCCAGCAGGACCAGTACGCCTTCGACGCCTTCCGCGTCATCGACACCGTTGTCATGGGCAACAAAGGCCTCTGGTCCGCCCTCGCCGAGCGCGACAAAATTTACGAAAAGTCCGAACTCACCGACGCAGACGGCATGCGCCTGGCTGAACTCGAAGGCATCGTCGGCGAAGAGGACGGCTACACCGCCGAATCCGATGCCGCCGTTCTTCTCCAGGGCCTCGACATCCCCGACGACCTCCACGAGCGAAAAATGTCCGAACTCCAGGGTGGACAAAAAGTCCGTGTCCTCCTCGCCCAGGCCCTCTTCGGCAAGCCCCAGGCCCTTCTCCTCGACGAGCCCACCAACTACCTCGATCTCGACTCCATCCATTGGCTCCAGGATTTCCTCACCCGCTTCGAAGGCACTCTCATCACCATCTCCCACGACCGCCACTTCCTCAATTCGGTCTGTACCCACATCGCCGACATCGATTACCAAACCATCATCACTTACACCGGCGGCTACGACGACATGGTCCTCGCCAAGACCCAGATCCGCTCCCGCCTCGAATCCGAAAACGCCCAGCGCGAGAAAAAGATCGCCCAGCTGAACGAATTCATCGCGCGCTTCTCCGCCGGAACCCGCTCCTCCCAGGTCACCAGCCGCAAAAAGGAAGTGGAGCGGTTACAAACCACAGAGCTGGCCCGCTCCAACATCGCACGCCCCTACATCCGCTTCGACCAGAACCGGCCCTCCGGCAAATACGTCGCCGAAATCGAGGGCCTCCGCAAGACCTACGCCGACCTGACGGTCATCGATGGCTTCACCGCCGGCATCATGCGGGGAGAAAAGATCGGCCTCATGGGCCGCAACGCCCAGGGCAAAACCACCATGCTCAAGTCCCTGCTGGCGAATCAGAAAGACCTCGCCGAAAAAGGCTTCATCCTCGACGCTGGCAAGGTGAAGTGGGGCCATGAAGTCCAAATCGGATACTTCCCCCAGGACAACACCGGCGTCATCGAGCCCGGCACCA
>CAZHTJ010000260.1:0-1810 GCA_964535525.1 uncultured Acidobacterium sp.
GCGGAGATTCCCAGCGGAACCATATAGGTGTAGGCGGCGACGCTGAGGACGATCTCATGCGTGGCGAGCGCGATGGGGGTGAGGTGCGCGGCCATGACGGTGACCGCTCCGAAAGCGGCGACTTCGAGGACGACTTGTGAGGCGGCGGGCAGGCCGAGCTTAAGGAGGGCGCGGATGCGGGTCCAGTCCGGCGCGGGCCAGTGCTCGAAGAGGGCGTGGCCGCGGCCTTTCTCATGCGCCCACGCTGCGTAGACGAGGACTGCGGCCATGTAGATGCGCGCGAAGACGGTAGAAAGCGCGGAGCCGCGCACGCCGAGAGCAGGGAAGCCGAAGTGGCCGTAGATGAAGATCCAATTGCCGGCGACGTTGACGAGGTTAGCGCTGACCAGCGCGAAGGTGACGGGGCGAACGCGGGCGACTCCCTGGAGGTAGCGGCGGAATCCGCCGTAGATGAGCAGGGGGAAGGTGCCCCAGTTGAGAATGCCGACGTAGGAGCGCGTGAGGGTGGCGACGGTGGGATCGACGCCGCGGCCGGTGAAGATGATTTGCGCGGCGAGCATGAAGAGCATGAGGACGGGCGTGAAGGCGACGGCGATGTAGATGGCCTGGGCGAGCGAGCGATGGCAGTCGTCGAAGCGGCCGGCGCCCCAGGATTGCGAGACGAGGGTATCGAGGCCGAGGAGCAGGCCGATGCCGAAGAGCGAGGGCGCGTAATAGATCGCGTTGCCGAGGCCGACGGCGCCGATCGCATTGGGGCCGAGGCGGCCGACCATGATGAGGTCGACGATGGTCATGGTCATCCAGCCGAGCTCGGAGAGGACGACGGGGATGGCGAGGGTGAGCAGGGCGCGGAGTTCTTCGCCGAGGCGGGAGGGATGCGCGTGCTGCTCGAAGACCTCGAGTTCGGGCGACGGAGCCGCGCTGGCTTCGACGGGGAGGTCCTGAATTTGTCCGGCTTGAATTTGTCCGGCCTGGATGTCGTCGGGGGACATGGGGATGACCCATTTTAAGGAGTTTGTCGAAAACAGAGTTGCGGCTGAAAAAAAAACCGATCCGTTGCGAGAACCTGCGTAGCCACAGAGCCTTCGGCGCCTTGCTCGGGCTTCGGCGCGTTTTCTACAACTCTTGCGGGGTCGACAGGGCACGGAGAGCGTGTGGTAGATTCGGGGATAGCGCCGCAATGCGGAGCCGGCGGTTCCCAGTGCTGGCGGATATGCGGAGAGATGGCCGAGTGGCTGAAGGCGCACGCTTGGAAAGCGTGTATACGCGAAAGCGTATCCAGAGTTCGAATCTCTGTCTCTCCGCCAGCGCCTCATGCAAGATCGAAGCAGTGGCGCTTATCACAGGAAATCTCATTAAACTGTACGGTGCTGCAGGGGTCTCTTGTATGACCATGGGCGTAGCGTATGACCATGGGATTTCGACGGGCCAGCGTTTCACGAATAGGCCACATCCCCGAAAGCAACTGGCCCCGGATGGCGCCGGCACGGATGCAGTGCTCGAGAATCGCACCGTCGCCAATGACGATCATGCTGCGGGCTTAGGCTAAAGGGCTACGAGCTGTTGCCCGCCGTCGATGTCGTAGGTCGCGCCGGGCCAAGCGGGTTGCTCAGGCTGCAGTTCTGTCCCTGCTCTTCCCATTTGGCGTCCCCGACGGGATTTGAACCCGTGTTATCGCCGTGAAAGGCCGGGTGCGTGAAGTAAATCTTTGAATCTACAGGGAACGGGTGGCTCCCTCACTCCCTGAAAAGCCCTCTCGGCTCGCGTTATTGGACGGCTATTGGACGGCGAACGCTTCATGCGTTCTGAT
>CAZHTJ010000261.1:0-1809 GCA_964535525.1 uncultured Acidobacterium sp.
ACCAACGAGCAAACCATGGCCTGGATCATGGATACCTATTCCATGCACATGCGCCAGACCGTCACGGCCGTGGTCACGGGCAAACCGCTGACCATCGGAGGTTCGCGCGGCCGCAAGGAGGCGACCGGCCGCGGCATCATGGTCGTTTGCGAAGAGGCGCTGAAGTACCTCAACATCCCGCGCGAAGGCTGCCGGGTGATCATCCAGGGATTCGGCAACGTGGGCTCCAACGGCGCGCGGCTCATGCAGGAACGCGGCTACAAAATCATCGGCATCGGCGAATACGACGGCGGGCTGTTCAACCCCAATGGCATCGACGTCTGCTCCCTTGAGGAGCACAAACTCCGCAACGGGACGATCCTCGGCTTCCGCAACGCTGAGCCCATGCCCACTGCCGAGCTGCTGACCACCGACTGCGAAATCCTCATCCCGGCTGCGACCGAAAACGTCATCACCAGCCGCAACGCCGAGCACATCCGCGCGCGCATAGTCTGCGAAGGCGCCAACGGCCCGACCACCGCGGTCGCCGATGAAATCCTCGCCGACAAGAAGGTCTTCATCATCCCCGACATTCTCGCCAACGCGGGCGGCGTCACCGCCTCCTACTTCGAGTGGGTGCAGGATCGCCAGGGCTACTTCTGGAAAGAGTCCGAAGTCAACGACCGCCTCGAGAGCATCCTGGCCGAAAGCTTCGACGACGTCACCCGCTACGCCGAAGCCCACGCCGTCAACAACCGCATTGCGGCGTACATGCTGGCCATCGATCGCGTCGCGTTCACCATCAAGCAGCGGGGCATCTACGCCTGAGAGCCCCGGCGTCCTGATTCAATATCCACGGGACCGCGAGGCAGACCGCATCGGCCGCGGATCGTCGTCCCAGGGCTCCTTCCGAGGCTTCGGCTCGCCCTTGCCCATCAGCGTCGCGGCCACGCCGCCGATCACCAGGGCTGCGCCCACCATCTGCCGAGGCGTCAGCCGCTCGCCCATGATCGTCATCCCGAGCCCGAGAGCGATCACGGGATTCACATAGGCATAGCTCGACACGCGCGTCGGCGAATCGTGCGCGATCAGCCAAACGTAAGCGGTGTACGCGATGATCGACGCCGCGACGATGAGGTACGCCATGCTGATCAGCACGCGCGGCTGCAGCAGCGCACTCGTCAGCGGCAGGTTGCTGTATTCGCCGCTCGCAAAACCCGCCACCATCAGAAAAAATCCGCCCGAATACATCTGCCAACCGGCATTCATCTTCTGCGGCTTCGGCAAATCCATGCGCCGCGACAGCAGCGTTCCCGCCGCCCAGCACAGGGTCCCGCCGATGGTGACCGCAATCGCAACGGCGGTGCGGCCTTCCGCGTGGTGGACGCGATGGCGCACCACCAGCAGCGCGACGCCCACAAGACCCGCTGCGATGCCGGCGAATGAAACCAGGTTCGCGCGCTGCGTCCGCAGCACGATCACCTCGCCCGCATAAATCCACATCGGAATCATCGCCGAGATGATGGCCGCGAGCCCGGAGGAAATCTGCGTCTCGGCCCAGAACAGGCCCGCGTAGAGGCAGGCAAACATGATGAAGCCGAGCAGCGTCGCCCGCAGCATCTGGCGCGCCGTAAACTCGACGGGCCCCGCGAACTGGCTCCACAAGATCAGGATCAGCCCGGCGAGCGTGAACCGGAATCCGGCCGCGAACAAAGGCGGAACGACGCCCACGACCTCGCGAATCGCGAGGAACGAACCGCCCCACAAAATGTAGATGGCCGCGTAGGCTGCAAGCTTGCGCACAGGTATGAGCAAGCATAGCGGGAAATT
>CAZHTJ010000262.1:0-1806 GCA_964535525.1 uncultured Acidobacterium sp.
CCATTCGGTTGCGGATTGGCGGGCGGCGAGAGCCATGGCGTGGGTCTTGCCCATCCAGCCTTCTGGGAGGACGTCTATGTGGATGACGCTTAGGAATTTTTCGGCGGCTGAGGCTTCGGTAGCGATTTGGTCCATGACGGCGCCGGTGGAGTCGGTGGAGCGGTCGTCGACGGCGATGATTTCGATGGGGACGGTTTGGGCGAGAAGGGAGCGGAGGGTGGCTTCGATGGCGGCGGCTTCGTTGCGGGCGGGGACGATGACGGTGATTTGGGGCGCCTCATCCGGCCCAGCTTCTGGCGCGGTGGAGGTGCGCTCGTAGCGCGGATCGAGGAGGTTGGGAATGCGAGGCAGGTGGTGGAGCGCGGTGAGGGTGACTCGGGTCCAGACGAGGGCGATGAGCCAGGACACGATGATGGCGACTATGTTGAGCGCGTGCATGGAAGCTATAGTTTCGCAGAAGAAGTATGCCACCGAAGGGCACGAACCGCAGGTCCATTCGCCCATTCGACTCGCCGAGCGCTGCTCGGCTTTCGCTCAGGGTGACGGCGTCTGCATTGATTGTTGCGCCAAAAGCGGGCGCAAGGTATTCGGCGGCTTCGCTCGGGATGACGGAGTTTTCTTTCCTAATGGAGATCGGCGGTGATGTTGGCGAAACACACGGTCCTTCGCTTCGCCCGGGATGACAGAATGTTTTCTATCACGAAGTGTTCGCCGATGGTTCGAGGTCGGGGAGGGGTGGGGCGTAGCGCGAACCGAAGAAGAGGATGGCGAAGGAGAGGGCGAGGGTGACGATGGTGGCGCCGAGTCCGTAACGGAGGTTTTGGCGGTCGGAGATCCATCCGATGAGGTGGGGCGAGGGGAAATCGCCGAGGAGGTGAATGAGGAAGAGGTTGATGGAGATGGCGGTGGCGCGGATGGCCGCGGAGACGGAGTTGACGATCGCAGCATTGAGCGGGCCGGTGGAGAAGAAGAGGAAGAACTCGGCAGCCCAGGCGGCGGGGAGGAGGAGGCGCGGGGGTCCGAAGAAGACGAGGGCGGCGAAGGGAATGGAGGTGAGGACGCTCCACGCAGAAACGAGGTAGAGGGCTCGGTGATTGCGGCGGAGCCAGAGCTGGGCGATCCAGCCGCCGGCGATGGTGGCGAGGAGGCCATCGACCGCAGTGATTTCACCGGCGGTGAGGCCGGCGCCGGCGACGGAGTATCCAGCGAAGCGGTGCAGGAAGGTGGGCAGCCAGGTGGAGATGCCGCCGACGGTGAAGGTCCACATAGCCATGCCGAGGGTAGCGGTGAGAAACGCGCGGTTGGTGAAGAGGCCGGTGAAGCTGGCGCGCTCGGAGGTGGGTTTTAGGGTGTCTGCTGAACCGCGCCGGGGCTCGCGGACGAACAGCAAGAAGCAGAGAGCGATGAGAACGCCGGGGAGCGCGGCGACGAAGAAGGGGGCGCGCCATCCGAAGTGCTGGCCGAGCTGGCCTCCGAGAAGATAGCCGAGGGCTCCGCCGACGGGAATGGTGACGTAGAAGATGCTGAGGACGCGGTTGCGCTCCTCCTCGGGGTAGAAGTCCGCGAGCAACGCGGGGGCGAAGATCGAGAAGGTGGCTTCGCCGACGCCGACGATGGCGTGGCGGATGAGCAGAGTTTTGTAGTCGTGGACGAAGGCGGTAAAGAGGGTGGCGGCGCTCCAGATGAGGGCGCCCGCAACGATGAGGGGTTTGCGGGGGAAATGGTCGCCGAGCCATCCGGTGAGCGGGGCGATGAGCATGTAGGTGAAGAAGAAGGCGGAGGTGAGGAGGCCGGTTTGGGCGTCGT
>CAZHTJ010000263.1:0-1786 GCA_964535525.1 uncultured Acidobacterium sp.
GCGGTGAAGTCGCGGCGGCGCAGGTCGTCGAGGATGGGCGCCCAGTGGTAGACGGGCTTGCCGGGCTTGGGATATTCCTCGCTGCGGGAGCTCGAAACTTCGACGCGGACGCTGCCTGGGAACCAGAAAAAGAGGGTGCGGGAGGGCTCGTAGTCGCCCCAGAAAGTGCCGCCAGCTTTCTCCAGCGCTTTCTTCAGCTTGAGAGCATTTCCCTGAACTGAAAAATCAAGATCGCGGACGGGAAATCCGCTGGTGAGGTCGCGAACCGCGCCTCCAGTCAGGAAGACGGTCATCCCCGCGTCGCGGGCGGCGTCTCGAACCTGGCGAAGGGCGTTTTGCTGGGCGGGGGAAAGCCGATTTTCAAGGAGATAAATGTAGTCGGGCATGGTTCTGGTGTATTCTTCTGGCAGTCCCCTTCCGTTCCCGGAAAGCTGCCCCTAACTACCAGTAATGCAAAGGGTTACGGGACAGACAAAGGCCAATCCAAACTACCAATGTAACACAAAAGTGTGCATTCGCGGTATCGCAGTATGCACAATTTTTGATGCTTTGGGCCGGAATGTGCAACAATCCAGGTTCCTCCGCTGCCATACTCTCAAACGCATGTCTTCGAGCCGCAAAAAGGCGATCTTTCGCAAATTTTCCCGGGACTGGGTGGCGGGCTATCTGCCGGCGAGCGGCTTCGTGCACCAGGCCCAGGTGGAGATGCTGGATCTCGACGGCAAAGTGGTGTCGCTCGAAGTCGACGACCTGAAGTGGATCTGCTACGTGCGGGATTTCAATTCCGGCGAGCTGAATAATCCGGAGCGGCTGGTGCGGAAGACGTTTGCCGGACGGCCGCGCGGCGATGGTTTGTTCGTGCGCGCGCGGCTGAAGGACGGCGACGTAGTCGAGGGTCTCGCCGCTAACGATTTGAGTCTGGTCGGCAGCGACGGCGTGTTTTTGACGCCGCCCGATCTGCGTTCGAATACGCAGCGGTTGTGGATTCCGCGGGGTTCGATGGAGGAGTTGGAAGTGGTCGCGGTGATTGGCGCGGCGAAGCGGAAGCCGGTTGTGGTGGAAAAGCCGAAGGACGAGCGCCAGGAAGAGCTGTTCCAGGAGCGAGCCGGTAGCCAGTAGCCGGGAGTCGGCAGGCTAATGTCCGAGCGTGAGCTTCGGTGAATCGCTATGCGGGCTTGAACCATCCCAAACAGCAGAGCTTTCTGCGGAGATCCGAATGAAAATTGCATTTCTTGGATTGGGGAAAATGGGCAGCGCGATCGCGCGGCTGCTGATGAAGAATGGCGAAGAGCTGACGGTGTGGAATCGGACCCCGTCGCGTGCCGAGCCGCTGAAGAGCGATGGGGCGAAGGTGGCGAAGACCCCTGCCGAGGCGGCTGCGGGGGCGGAGGTCGTCTTCACGATGCCGATGGATGATGCGGCCCTGGAGGAAATGCTCGACAAAGGCAAGGTGCTGGAGAGCCTGGGCAAGGGCGCGATTCATGTTTCGCTGAGCACACTGAGTGTGGCGCTCTCGAAGAAACTGACAGAAGAGCACGCCAAGCGCGGACAGCATTTTGTCGCTGCGCCGGTGTTCGGACGGCCGCACATCGCCGAAGCGGCCAAACTGTGGATTGCCGTCGGCGGCGCAAAGGAGCCAGTCGAAAAGGTGCGCCCGCTGCTGGAGAAATTCAGTCGCGGGATCACCGTCGTCGCCGCGCATCCGTGGAGCGCGCACGCGTTGAAGCTGGGCGGCAATTTTCTGATCACGGCGATGATCGCTTCGCTCAGCGAGGGGTTTGTGTAT
>CAZHTJ010000264.1:0-1779 GCA_964535525.1 uncultured Acidobacterium sp.
CCCGCCAGCTCTTCCCCGCGCGCGATCCCAAATCCAAAACCGAAGCCCTCAACTTCCTCCTCCCGCACATCCGCCGCATCCCCAGCCGCATCGCCCGCGACGCCTTCGCCATCGACGCCGCCCAGGCCCTCGGCATCGACTCCGCCCTCGTACGCGCAGAGCTCAAAGAAGCCGCCGCCAAACGCCGCGACTCCATCTCCTCGCACGCCCAGCCCCTCACCCACGCCGAACGCATCCTCCTCCAGGCCTTCTCCGCGCCCCGCTCCAGCGAAGCGTACATCGTCGCCGAAGGCGCGGCCCACCAGCACGAACCCGACTTCGCCTCCATGCGTTCCGACGTCCGCGAGATGGTCGAGCAGCTCCGTGCCCGCCCCGACGGCGCCGATCCCCTCGCCGCCATCACCGACCCCGCCCACCGTCAGCTTCTTGCTGAGCTCTTCCTCTCCATCCACGACACCGAGCCCGAGCCTGACGAAGTCGACGCCGCTGTCCTCGCCATTCGCCGCCAGGGGATCGAGCACGAGCAGCGCCAGCTCCGTGCAGACCTCGAACGCGCCGAGCGCGCCGGCCACGCCGACGACATCCTCCGCCTCACCCGCGCCATCCAAAACGCCACCGTCCGCCTCCGCGAAGTCGACTGGTCCTGATCAATCTGAATCGACATCGCGAAAAAACACTCCCACGATTGCAGGAGCTATTTCCTCAATCCAGACAAAGCAAATTCTCAGGCCAAGACGATTGTGGGCCTGTCCATCGGCGATCCCGAGGTTCGCGGTCTCGCTATCACGAACCGCTCAATGCTGCTCCTATACTAGCCATGCAGGATTCTTTCCCTTCAGAGGCCACGTCGCAATTGAGCTTTCCAGAGTGGTCGGCGAAATTCTATGCGCGTGTGCGCGCCTGGCTCATGCGCCGCATGCCCAGCGAGCGGCAGCGCCTGCTGGCCCTCACCATTCTTGCCGGCGCGCTCTGCGGGCTCGCCGCCGTCACCTTTCACCTCAGCGTCATCCGCCTCTATGGCCTGCTCATCGAGCGAGCCGCCGCTGCTCCCGGTTTAGCTTCCATCTGGTGGACGATCCTCACCCCGACCCTCGGTGGGCTCATCGTCGGCCTCGGCCTCTATTACTGGGTTCCCGCCGCTGCCGGCAGCGGCATTCCTCAGGTTAAGGTCGCCTACACGTTCCGCCACGGTGCCATCTCGCTCAAAGAAACCGCGGGCAAGTTCGTGCTCTGCGCCATTCAGCTTGGCTCTGGAGCATCGCTCGGTGTCGAGGGACCCACCGTGCAGATCTGCGCTGGGGTCAGCAGCTGGCTGGCCCGCCTCGCACGCCTCAGCCCCACCAACAGCAAGCGCATGGCGTCCGTGGGAATGGCTGCGGGCATCGCCGCGGCTTTCAATGCTCCCATCGCCGCCATTACATTCACTCTCGAAGAACTCATCGGCAGCCTCGATCAAACCATGCTTTCCGGCGTCATCGTCGCCGCCGCGCTCGCCGCTGTCGTCGAGCACAGCATTCTGGGCTCGAACCCCATCTTTCATGTCCCCCGCCTGCAGTCCTACACGCTCGTCAAGGCTTCTTCTCTTCTTTGGTATGGGCTGCTCGGCTTGCTGGCGGCCGTCGTTTCGGTCGCGTTTACCGACTCGCTGCTTTGGCTCCGCGCATGGTTCAGGCGGCGCAGGACCATCCCCCCATGGGTCCATCCGGCTATCGGCGGCGCCGCCACCGGCTGCCTCGCTCTCATCGCTATCCGGCTCTTCCACGTCAACGGCATCGCCGG
>CAZHTJ010000265.1:0-609 GCA_964535525.1 uncultured Acidobacterium sp.
AAGCCGGACTCATTTTGTGGCTGCGTTGCGGCACCCGTTCGACTCCGCGCCTTGCGGCGCTGCGCTCAGGACAAGCTAAGGTCGTGCCCTGATACAAAGGCGGCTTGTTCAGCTCTGGCGGGGCATGGCTGGTGGAGGTGGGCGAGGCACCGGAGAAGAACAACCGCGGATCCTTCCGCTTCGCGTCAGGATGACACGCTCTTAGGGAAGGTTCGAGGGGGGCGGCATGACAGGGGTCTGCCAGCCCACTCAAGCCAACGGCGGGCTTGAATGGGGCACCCGGCTCTTAGGGAAGGTTCAGGGGGGCGGCATGACAGGGGTCTGCCAGCCCACTCAAGCCAACGGCGGGCTTGAATGGGGCACCCGGGAAGCTGGGTTCTGTGAAAGGGAAAGCAGGTCGCCATTCGGCGCGTCGCCTTGAGGCGACTTGCTCAGGCCAGGCGATTCGACTCGCGTCTGAATTATTTGTCGCGCAAAAGCGCGCGACGTAATTCGACGCTTCGCACAGGATGAGAGATTTTGGGCTGGTCTCTTCATTTGCTCGGCTGCTGAAAGGAAAGCAGGTCGCCATTCGGCGCGTCGCCTTGAGGCGACTTGCTCAGGCCAGGC
>CAZHTJ010000265.1:709-1755 GCA_964535525.1 uncultured Acidobacterium sp.
GATTCGACTCGCGTCTTAATTGTTTGTTGCGCCCGAATGCGGGCGCGACGTATTTCGATGCTTCGCTGAGGATGACAGATTTTGGGCTGGTTTCTTGATTTTCGCGGCTGCGCACAGGATGGTACGGCCTTCCGAGGCGTCCCTCAGCGGCTAAAGCCGGACTCATTTTTTGCGGCTGTTTCGGCACCCGTTCGACTCCGCGCCTTGCGGCGCCGCGCTCAGGGCAAGCTAAGGTCGTGCCCTTGATACAAAGGCGGCTTGTTCAGCTTGGGCGGGGCATGGCTGGTGGAGATGGGCGAGGCACCGGAGAAGAACAACCGCAGATCCTTCCGCTTCGCGTCAGGATGACACACGAAGCGGCTTGTTCTTTTCTTTTCCCAACGCCGCAATTGGGGAAACATCCGAAGCGGAAAAGCAGGTCCATTCGACTCGCGTCTTAATTGTTTGTTGCGCCCGAATGCGGGCGCAACGTATTCGGAAGCTTCGCTCAGGATGACAGATTTTTGGCTAGGGTCTTGATTTTCGCGACTGCGCATAGGTCGGTACAGCAGTGGTGTGGTGTTTCTGAAATATCCTGCCGGAGGTCGAGGATGCAAACAGCAGGTCCCTCCGCTCCGGTCGGGATGACAAGCCTAAACAGAACAGCAGGTCCCTCCGCTCCGCTGCGCTCCGGTCGGGATGACAAGCCTAAACAGAACAGCAGGTCCCTCCGCTCCGCTGCGCTCCGGTCGGGATGACAAGCTTAAACAGAACAGCAGGTCCCTCCGCTCCGCTGCGCTCCGGTCGGGATGACAATACCTTTGGAAGTTGCGAAACAGAACAGTAGTTAGCGCGAGGCTACGGCTCGGGTTCTGGTGGGGGTGGGGCGATTGCTGTTGGGGGGCGGATGGGGGTTGGGGGTGGTGGGGGTGCTGGGCGCGGGGATGCTGTGGGTTGGGCTGCCGGTTGGGGGGTCATCTGATGCATGGTGACAATTAAGGCTACGGCTGGAGCGGCGCCGGCGCATCGGTAGGAGTGGGGGGTGGCTGCGTCGAAGTAGACGCTGT
>CAZHTJ010000266.1:0-1749 GCA_964535525.1 uncultured Acidobacterium sp.
TGCATGGTGGTGCCGCGGGCGACGTCTTCTTCGTCGTAGGCGGTGACGGCCGATCCATCTTCGACGCGGCCGAGGGTGGGGGTCATTTTGGCGGCATGCAGCAGAGCGGAGACGAGGGTGGTCTTACCGCTGTGCGCATGCCCCACTACAGCCACATTGCGGATCTCACTTCCTAAGTAGGTTTTCATGGATTGCTCCTGACTGACGAAATTTGGACGGACGAAGTTGAGACGGCCCGCACGAGGCGAGGCCGGTTAAAGACAGGCAAGTAGATACCAATTGCTGTGGGCGGACTGTGACGGCGGGCACAGGCCTGCGGCGCACTGACTCGAACACTGATTCGAATACTGATCCGAGCACAGGGATTTCGGGGAGGCGTCGCGGGTGGCGTCTGGAGTGGCGGCGAGATGGGTACCGGCGCGCGTTGGAAGCGGGCCGGCAGCGGGATCGTCGATCCTCGTCCGGCATACGGAAAATGCGCCTGCAAGCGAGGGATTTTTGGAGGTGCTTTTACCCCACGTTCACAGGAACAGGGATGGTAGCACAGGGGAGGTGGTCGAGGGCAGCGAGGCCGTCACCGCCTGAAAGCCGGAACAAAGGCGGCGATTGTGGTGTCTCTAAAAACTAACGCCTTACTATGGAAGGAGGGCTGGCGTGCGTGGCGGGAGGCGCATCCCAAAAGAGAGTGAGCCGGAATTTCAACTGGATCTGGTACCTGGGCGCCGCGGTTTGGTTCCTGAACGCGGCGCTGGCGATGCGCCATGGCAATTTGCGCCTGGGGGTGGGGAACGCGCTGATTGCGGCGGTGTTTTTGGCGGCGGGGATCTTCTTCGGGCGGATGGCGAAGCGGACTTCGGGGCGCGGGAACGGGCGCCGGCCCCTGGAGTAGCGGGCTTCCATCGATTGTTCCGGAATGCCGAACCACATACACATCTCGCGTATTAATAAGAAGCGCGTGTATTCTCAACGTGAATCGGCTAATCCTAATGATCGGGATGACCATCGCGCTCATCGCAATACCCTTGAGCATAGGTGTGGTCCTATCGGTCATCGGGACCCAATTTGTACGAGCGGCGACGGACCGGCATCGCAGCCAAAAGGAACTCTTTGTTGTCGGCGTCGGCCTCATAGCCGGCGGCGGGACCGGTTTCATTGGCTCCGGGACGGTAGCTTTCGTTACAGACTTGGTTCCGCTGTTTGGCACGGGTCATCCCGTAGCGGCCAGCGCCGTTATTGCAGCCGGGACGTTGGCTGGTGCCCTTCTGGGAGCATGGGTAGGCCAGATTCTGTCCATGCGCATGGTCAAAAAGAGCGTTTAACCGGCAATAAGGACGCTGCGGGTCATTCTTTGAGTAGGCCGCCTTACCGCAGGTGCCCCCATGCTCTGTCATCCTGACGCTGAGCGGCGCGAGGCGGAAGGATCTGCGGTTGCTGTTACAAATTCATACGGTCCAGCGCGCGGTTGTAATCGGCGGGCTCGAGGTCGTACCAATCGCGGCTCAGATCCTGCCATGTCGGGTTCAACGCCTCGACGAGCGCAATCTTCTTTTGCCGCCGCCAACCCTTCAATTCCTTTTCCCGCGCGATCGCTCTGCCCACCTCCTCATGGCGTTCGAACCATACCAGACGATCGCAGTTATAGCGTTCGGTGAACCCATCGTGCTCCCGCCACTTATGCTGGAACACCCGTTTGTGCAGATATCCTGTAACTCCGACATAGAGCGTGTGGCTGCGGCTGGCCATGATGTA
>CAZHTJ010000267.1:0-1736 GCA_964535525.1 uncultured Acidobacterium sp.
GCCCCGGCACCGGCGAGTTCAAGATCAACGGCAAAGCCTTCGACACCTACTTCGTCACCGAGCAGCAGCGCGTCGCCGCCAGGAAGTCCCTCGTCGTCAGCGATACCGTCGCCACCTTCGACGTCGTCACCACGGTGGGCGGCGGCGGCGTAGCCGCTCAGGCCGACGCGGTCAAGATGGGCATCGCCCGCGCCCTGCTCCAGTTCAACGCCGAGCTGCGCAAGACCCTCAAGACCGAAGGCCTCCTCACCCGCGACGCCCGCGTGAAGGAACGCAAGAAGTACGGCCAGAAGGGCGCACGCAAGAGGTTCCAGTTCTCGAAGCGCTAGTCGCTTCGATCGGTTGCCAGTGATCAGTCCCCGTTGTTAGTGGTTCTTACTGGAGACTGGAAACTAACAACTAGCAACTAAGTTCGTTGTTCAATCTTCCCCCGCGGGGGAAATCAATTCCGGCCCGCACCACCGCCGGAATGCAGTCCAATAAGGAGGTCGTTTGGCCACTATCACCATGAAGGAGCTGCTCGAAGCGGGAGTCCACTTCGGGCACCAAACCAAGCGCTGGGATCCAAGCATGAAGGAGTACATCTTCGGCGAGCGCAACGGTATCTACATCATCGATCTGCAGAAGACCCTCAAGATGTTCAAGGAAGCGTCGAAGTTCGTCACTGAACTCGCCGCCTCCGGCAAGGTCATTCTCTTCGTCGGCACCAAGCGCCAGGCGCAGGACGCCATCGCTGAAGAAGCCACACGCTGCGGCATGTTCTACATCAACCAGCGCTGGCTCGGCGGCCTCCTCACCAACTGGGTGACCGTGCAGAAATCGGTGAAGCGCCTTCAGGAACTCGACGATATGGCCACCGACGGCCGCTACGACCTCCTCACCAAGAAGGAAGTCATCAAGCTCGAACGCGAGCGCAAGCACCTCCAGGCCAACCTCGCCGGCATCAAAGCCATGCGCCGACTCCCCGACGCCATCTTCGTCGTCGACTCCTCGAACGAAGCCATCGCCGTCAAGGAAGCCCGCAAGCTCGGCATCCCCGTCGTCGCCGTCGTCGACACCAACTGCGATCCCACCGTCGTCGACTACGTCATCCCCGGCAACGACGACGCTCTCCGTGCCATCCGCCTCTTCACCTCGAAGATCGCCGACTCGGTAGCCGAAGGCGCCGCCGCCGCCAACGACAAGCAGTTCGTCGCGGAAGCCGCCGGAGTCACCAGCGACCTCCAGGCCGTGGCCGAAGTCGAGCCCGGAGCCGCAGCCGCCGCTCCCGAACCTGAACCCGAGGTCGCCGAGGTTGTCGATCTCGAAGCAGCCCTCGGCGGTGGAATCCGCAAAGCCCCCGCCATCGTGGCCGCCCTCGAAGAAGCCGAGGCCGCCGAAAGCGGTTATTAGATTTCAGGCAGACCTGCGTTCTCAGAAAAGCGTGGCTGCCGCCATCCGGAGCCACGCTTTTTTTTGTGTGTTGGCAGAAGACACGTGTCAGGGCACGACTTTTAGTCGTGCCGTAACGTGGCTTCAACATAATCCAGCTTTGGTGCTTGCGTCAGGCCGCGCCGGGCGCGCCCGGCCGCAAACACCAAAGCCTCTGAACAACATCCTGGCATTGCCCGAACGCTACCCGGGATGAAAAGATCAAAGGAAGAAGGAATCAAGGATGTCTACGGTGACTGAAAAGATCGACGCAAAGCTCGTAAAAGAACTCCGCGAAAAATCCGGCGCCCCCATGGGCGACTGCC
>CAZHTJ010000268.1:0-1722 GCA_964535525.1 uncultured Acidobacterium sp.
GAGATCAGGCGGGGGTATACCCGTCGGTTAAGGACAGTGGGAACGAATCGGCGAAGAGGCGTGCGGGCCGGGAGACGGCTGGGCCCAAAAGCGAGAAGGGTTGGGGAGGACTGCTTCGGTACTGACAACGGAAACCATAAGCCGACACTTAGGTAATGCACCCAGGTTGCCATTGTTGTCACTGTGAACAAAGGGCCGGCCCCGTTGGTTGCACCAATCGTCACTAAGAGAGACACAGGCTTGTTCTTAAGGAAAACATTGGTACCGTGACGATTTTCTCGCTGGAATGGTGCTTTGCCCTGAAACTGGGGGGCGCGCGCAGCCAGTTCTCCGACATATTGTAGAGAATAAGTACTTGCTTATGAGAAGTGGTAGGTTGCGCGGCATCGTTGAGAGGCTGATGAGAGGTGCTTTAGATGCCGAGTTTTTTGACTTCTTCGTTGTAGTACTTGCGGTAGAGGATGTCCCACTCCTGGGAGCCTTCGGGGATGATGCGGCGCTGGGACTCGATTTTCAGGCGGGCGGCCTGGTCGATGCGCATTTCTTCAAGGAGAAGATGCTCGAGGGCTTTGCGCGCTTCCTGGCGGATGGTGTTGCGGTCTTCGAGGAAGTCGACCTCGGGAGTGTCGGCCAGGGTGTCCGCGACGACGTGAGCGAGCTTGTTGAGCTTGTCGCGGGAAATCCTCACAGGACCGCCTTGTATTTGCGGGCGAGCTCGGTTTTGACCTTCTTGAACATTTCGAAATAGCTGGCGCCGGTGCGGTGCATTTCTTCCTGGTAGGCATCGAGGATGACGCGGACCTCTTCGTTGATGCGGTCCTCGAGGGAGAGCTCTTCGAGGATGCCGGTGTAGACACGGTCCTCGACGGGCTTGAGTTTCGAGGTTTCAATCATTTTGGCGTCGATGAGGTGCTTTACGGTCTGGCGCGCCAAGTAGCCTACGTACTCACGGGAAAAGATCATGGAACTCATTCGGAATATAGCACATGGGAAGGAGCCGGTAGGCTGTGGCCGGTAGCCTGCAGCGAGACGAGCCAGGACGAGGGCGGGGCGAGAGAAATGCGAGCGGAAAGGCGAGGGAAGGGCGAGGGAGAGGCGAGTGGAAAGGCGAGGGAACTGCGAGGTGGAGAGCGAGGGAAAGGCGAGGGCACTGCGAGCGGAAGGGCGAGGGGAAGAGCGAGTGGAAAGGCGAGGAAACCGGGAGATGAGAACACGCGCCTCGGTTTTCACTCGTCTCACCCTCGGTTTTCACTCGTCTCAACCTTGTTTTTCGCTCGTCTTATGCTCGTCGTTTGCTCGCCGTTCGCTACTTCTGTTCGCGTTTGGCTTCGCGGATGCGGCGAATTTCTTCCATGCGCTGGGCGAGGAGTTTTTCGCGGCCTTCGGTGGTGGGGTGGTAATAACGGCGGCCGCGGAGGGAGTCGGGGAGGCATTCCATGTCGGCGACTTTGTCCTCTACGTCGTGGGCGTACTCGTAGCCTTTGCCGTAGTCGAGTTGCTTCATCAGTTTTGTGGGGGCGTTGCGCAGGTGGAGGGGGACAGGCTCCTGGCGGGTGGTTTCGATGTCGGAGAGGACCTCGCCATAGCCGGTGTAGAGGGCGTTGGATTTGGGCGCGAGGGCGAGATAGACCGCGGCTTCTGCAAGAGCGAGATCGCCTTCGGGTGAGCCGAGGAAGTCGACGGTATCTTTGGCGGCGAGGGTGATGTGCAGGGCTTCAGGCG
>CAZHTJ010000269.1:0-1705 GCA_964535525.1 uncultured Acidobacterium sp.
CCAGCGACACCATCACCAGCCGCGCCCCCTTCACCGAGCTCAACCGCGTCTTCCGGCGATTAATGAACCGCGCCGGCGACATCAAAACCGCCATCATCCCTTAACAGCCAGTGATGAAAGTCCAGTTTTGAAAGTGCACGACTCTACAGCTTGCGGAAAAACTTGCTCGCGGTCCGCTTTTGTATAAGGGCACGAGTTTACTCGTGCCGCAAGCGCCCAAATTGAATCCGGGCTTTAGCCCCTGAGTTGCCGCGCTTGCCTCACACCCTGCGGAAAAACTCGCCTCCGGCACCGAAAAGTGAAGGGGCACGACTTTTACAGCTTGCGGAAAAACTCGATTCCTCGAAAGGGTCTGGCTTTAGCCGGACCGTAAAGTCTGCGGAATGAATTCGGCTTTAGCCGCTGAGGGACGGCTTTTGCGTCATCGGCGACTTTTTCCGCAAGCTGTTTTAGTCATGCCGTTAAGGCCGCAAAATGAAGCGCGGCTTCAGCCGCCGAGTACCTTGACTGCTTTAAAGCCTGCAAGGAAAACTTACCTCCCGACCAAGAAGCGAAGGGCAAGACGTTTACAGCCTGCGGAAGAACTCGCCTCCGGCACGGAAAAAGTGAAGGGGCATGACTTTTAGTCGTGCCGTTAAGACCGCAAAATGACGCGCGGCTTTAGCCGCTGAGTACCTCGTCTGCTTCAAAGCCTGCAAGGAAAACTTACCTCCCGACCAAAAAGTGAAGGGGCATGACTTTTACAGCGTCTGGAAAAACTCAACGGCTTTGAAGGGGCACAGTTTCACAGCTTGCTGAAATTTGTATCCTGTGCTGCGCAAGCAGCACGACGGTAGAAGCCTCGGCCTTTAGGCCGAGGAACCGCGGCTGACCCGATCAAGGCCTTTAGGCCCGGCGGGTTTTGAAAGGACACGACTTTCACAGCCTGCGGAAAGACTCGCTTCCGGCACCGAAAAAGTGAAGGGGCACGACTTTTACAGCTTCTGGAAAAACTCAACGGCTTTGAAGGGCCACAGCTTCACTACTTGCTGAAATTTGTATCCTGTGCTGCGCAAGCAGCACGACGGTAGAAGCCTCGGCCTTTAGGCCGAGGAATCGCGGCTGACCCGATCAACGCCTTTAGGCCCGGCGGGTTTTGAAGGGGCACGACTTTTACAGCCTGCGGAAGAACTCGCCTCCGGCACAGAAAAGTGAAGGGGCATGACTCTTAGTCGTGGCGTTAACGCCCCAAAATGAAGCGCCGCTGAGGGATGGTCTTTTTCCAGGTTCCGACCCATGCGGCGCAGGCCACGGTCACACCACAGCCCCCGGGGCCCACCCGGAATGATCCAAGCTCCTTCCCACACGCCGTCCGCCGCCAAACTTCCGTAATGTGCAGCGTGCGCATTGTTCTGGACTTGCTCCCTCCCCAGCGCTACCGTCATAGATAGTTGGGCAAGCCCTGTTCATCTCCCGTGTCCATCCCGGGATGAGCGGGGCTTTTGCTTTCATGGGAGTCAAAACAACAATGCACGGCGAGTCTCAATCCTCCGAAAAACCCGCTTCCAGCAGCTCACCGGAGCCGTGCGAAGGGGTTATCGAGCTCGATAACACCTGGAACCCACGTCATTTCAACGACACGATGGGAGAGGGGAGGGTAGGGGGGCGGGGGTCCTTAGAAAGCTGGCGATTCTTTCCCCAAGCTGTTCCAGGCGAAACGCGAACC
>CAZHTJ010000270.1:0-1698 GCA_964535525.1 uncultured Acidobacterium sp.
CTTTGCCGGCCGCGCCCACGTCGGGAATCTCGTAGACCTTGAGCCAGTAGACGCGCCCCTTGTTCGTGAAGCAGAGCAGATAAGCGTGGGTCGAGTCGACGATGAGCTGCGTGACGAAATCTTCCTCGCGCGTCTTCATGCCAAGTCGGCCCGTGCCCCCGCGGCGCTGCTGGCGGTAGGTGGAGATGGGCGTCCGCTTGAGGTAGCCGGAGTGCGAAACCGTGACCGCAACCTGCTCATCGGCGATCAGGTCCTCGAGCTGGAGCTCAGCGGTCTCGTCGATGATCTGCGTCCGCCGCTCGTCGCCGTACTCCTTGCGGACGGCTTCGAGTTCCTTCACGATGACGCCGCGCAGCTTCTTCTCCGACGCAAGAATCGACTCGTACTCGGCGATGTTGTCGCGAACTTCCTTCAGCTCGTTGAGCAGCTCGTCGATCGAGAGCTGGGTGAGGCGATAGAGCTGTAGTTCGAGGATGGCGTCGATCTGGCGATAGCTCAGGATCAGCGTGGCATTCAGCAACGTAGTCGCGTCGATCGCGTACTTCGCGGGATCGAGCTTGACGCCGTTGAGTGCCTGATCGCGCACCGTGATGCGCTTGCCGGAGAAGAACTGGAAGAGGTTCTCACGGGCATCGGCGCGGGAGGACGATCCGCGGATGATTTTGATGACGTTGTCGAGGTGGTCGAGCGCGATCTGGTAGCCGAGCAGGATGTGCTCGCGTTCGCGCGCCTTGCGCAGCAGGAAGGCGGTGCGGCGGCGGACGACATCCTGGCGATGCTCGATAAAGATGCGAATCGCTTCGGGCAGCGGCAGCTCGCGCGGCTGGCCGTTGATGACGGCCAGGAAGATCATCGAGAAGCTCTCCTGCATCTGCGTGTGCTTGTAGAGCTGATTGAGGACGATCTGTGCTTCGGCTCCGCGCTTGAGTTCGATGACGATGCGCATGCCGTCACGATCGCTCTCGTCGCGCACGTCGCTGATGTCGTCGATGATCTTTTCGTTGACCAGTTCGGCGATGCGCTTGATAAGGACGTTCTTGTTGACCTGGTACGGAATCTCGCTGACGATGATCGACTGGCGTCCCTGCGCCATGTTCTCGGTGGCGCATTTCGCGCGCACCAGAAAACGGCCGCGGCCGGTTTTATACGCCTGCGCGATCCCGCTCTTGCCGTAGATAAATCCGCCGGTGGGGAAGTCAGGTCCCTGCACGTGCTTCAGCACCTCAGCAAGCCCGGCGTGCGGATTGTTGACCATCTCAATGGCCGCGTTGATGACTTCCGTCAAGTTATGCGGCGGAATGTTGGTGGCCATGCCCACAGCAATTCCGTTCGACCCGTTGACGATGAGGTTCGGAATGCGGGTGGGCAGGACAAAAGGCTCGTAGGTGGACTCGTCGTAGTTGGGGACGAAGTCCACGGTTTCCATCTCGATGTCGGCAAGCAGCTCGCCGCTGATTTTTTCGAGACGGCACTCGGTGTATCGCATGGCCGCTGGCGGATCGCCGTCGACGGAGCCGAAGTTGCCTTGGCCGTCGACCAGGGGATAACGCATGCTGAAGGGCTGCGCCATGCGGACCAGCGAGTCGTAGATGGCCGAGTCGCCGTGGGGGTGGTAAACGCCCATGGCCTGGCCGACGACCTTGGCGCACTTGGTGTACTTCTTGTTCGACTGCAGGCCCATCTCGTGCATGGTGTAAA
>CAZHTJ010000271.1:0-1686 GCA_964535525.1 uncultured Acidobacterium sp.
GAGGCACCAGCTTGCTGTGAAGTCGACGAAGACGGGTTTGCCGTGGGCTCGGGATTGGGACACGAGGGTTGGCGTGAAGGGCTGCCAGGCGGAGCCGGGAGCTGGGAGCTGGGAGCCGGGAGCGCTTTGCGCGGCCGCCGACTGTGCGGAGACTCCAAGGGAGCGGGTGGTCCAGATCGACGCAGCGATGGCGGCGACGAGGATGACGGCGGCGACGGTGGTAGCGGTCCCTTTGCCGGGCCAGCGGCCGAGGAACCATCCGGCAACAGCAAGAAGCAAGAAGGCGGCGAGGAGGCCGACGAGGGCGCTGGTTCCGGCGATTTGCGTGAAGACCCAGACGAGCCAGATGACGGTGGCGAAGATGGGGATGGAGACGGCTTGCTTGAGGACTTCCATCCAGGCGCCGGGTTTGGGGAGAATGCGCGCCCAGGCGGGGAAGTACGCAAGGGCGAGGTAAGGGAGCGCAAGGCCGAGAGCGAGCGCGGTAAAGATGGCGAAGCTGACCCAGGCAGGATGGGCGAGCGCGTAGCCGATGGCGGCTCCCATGAAGGGCGCGGTGCAGGGAGTGGCGACGACCATGGCGAGAACGCCGGTGAAGAAGCTTCCGGCGTAGCCTTGTTTTTGCGCGAGGGAGCCGCCGGCGCTGGTGAGCGTTAGGCCGATTTCAAATTGTCCGGCGAGGGCGAGGCCGAGGAAGAAGAGCAGCATCGCCATGAGGGCGAGGAAGACGGGGGACTGGAACTGGAATCCCCAGCCAAGCTGGCGGCCCGCAGCGCGGAGAATGACGAGGACGGCGACGACGATCCAGAAGGAGACGAGAATGCCGAGGGTGTAGACCCAGCCGTGGGCGCGGAGCTTGCTGCGTTCCTGCTGGGAGGATTGGACGAGCGAGAGCCCTTTGATGAAGAGGACGGGGAAGACGCAGGGCATCAGGTTGAGGAGGATGCCTCCGATGAAGGCGAGGCCGACGGCTCCGAGAATGGCGGAGAAGTTGATCGGTGGGGCTGTAGTCGCTGCGGCGATGACTCCGCGCGTGGCGTGGATTTCGTAGGTCGTGCCGTCGGGGAGTTCAAGGATTCCATTGAGTTTTTGCGGAGGGGCCTGGAGGTTTTCGTCTTTGGTCAGGGTGAGCTGAACGCCGTTGGGTGTGGATTGCGCGGGTTGGGGCGCGGCGTTGGCGATGATGGTTTCATCGAGCGGGAAGAATTCTGCGGAGGAAGTCTTTGAGCCGGTGGTTACGTTGAGGAGGAAACCTTTGGGTGTTTGCGCGAAGGTGGCGGTCGCGGTTGCGGGGAGAGGTTTGGGGAGATGGGACTGGAAACGGGCGATGAGGTTTTGCGCGGCGGCGTCTACATCGGGACTAGCCGCGGGTTTGGACCAGGCTGTGCGTGTGACGGCGAGGTCAGCTTTGCCGGGGATGCAAACTTCGCGGCAGACGAGCCAGGTGACGTGGGCGGCGAGTGTGGCTTGCGCTTGCGCGGGATGAAAATCCACCGCTACGTGCAGGGGAATGGGGAAGACAACTTCGTTTTCGTAGCCGAAGTCCATGAGCGGGCCGAGGGGCAGGCGTTTCGGCGGAGGAAACTGCATCGCGTCGGCGGTCACGCTGGCGGGGAGGATCCACTTGATGGCGGGCGGCTCACCGGAATCGCCGGCGTTGATCCAATAGACATGCCAGCCGTCTTC
>CAZHTJ010000272.1:0-1683 GCA_964535525.1 uncultured Acidobacterium sp.
TAGGCGACAAATCGCGCCACCAGAATCCCACAGCGAACCAGGCAACCCCGGGGTCCCAGCTCCCAGCTCCCGGTTCCCAGTCGCTAACCCCTAACCCCTATACCCTAATCCGATGGAGCAGCGCATCAGCATCCTGACCCTCGGCGTGGCCGACCTCGCCCGCAGCCGTGCCTTCTACCAACGCCTCGGATGGCGCGAATCCTCCGCCAGCAACGAGGCCATCGCTTTCTTCCAGTCCGGCGGCATGATCCTTGCCCTCTACCCTCGCGCCGAGCTTGCGAAAGACGCCGAAGTCCCCGATCTGAAGCCCATTCCGAAGCCCGCCACGAAGGCCCCGGCCCAGGTATTCGCCGGATTCACCCTCTCCTTCAACGCCCGCACGCGCGAGGAAGTCGATCAGGTCCTCGCCGAAGCCAAAACCGCCGGCGCAAAAATCCTCAAGCCCGCCCAGGAGGCCTTCTGGGGCGGCTACTCCGGCTACTTCGCCGACCCCGACAACTTCGCCTGGGAAGTCGCCTGGAACCCTGCCTTCCCCATCGCTGAAGACGGCGCCATCCACCTCCCCGACTAATCGTGCTCGCTCCCGGCTCCCGGCTCCGGCTCACCGGTCACAGTTTTCTGTACCCTCAACCCTCCACCCTGTACCCTGCACTCATGCACATCGGCATCGCAGGCGTCTCCGCGGAAGGCGCAGCCCTTTGCTACCGCACCATCTGCGTCGAAGGCGCGCAGTTCTTTGGCCCCTACGCGCATCCCGAAGTCTCGATGCACACTCTTTCCTTCGCCGGCTTCAAGCGCTGCGTCGATACCGACGACTGGCCCGCCGCTGCCGAGCTCCTGCTCACCTCGGCGAATAAGCTGGCGCTGATTGGCGCCGACTTCCTCATCTGTCCCGCCAACACGCCCCACCGCGCCTTTCCTCTCGTCGAGCCGCGCTCGCCGCTCCCCTGGCTGCACATCGCCCGCGTCGTCGCCGACGAGGCCCACCAGCGGGGATTCCGTCGTATCGGTATCCTCGGCACACGTTCACTCGTTGTCAGCGAACTCTATCCCGAGGCCCTGGCAGCCCGTGGCCTCGAATGCCTGCGGCCCACCGGCGAGGAACGGGATCGCATCGACCGCTTCATCTTCGACGAACTGGTCCGCAGCGTTTGCTCGCCCGCCGCTACTGAATACCACCAGCAGGTCATCGCCCGCCTCAAGTCCGAAGGCTGCGATGCCGTCGTCCTCGGCTGCACAGAAATCCCGCTCATCATCAGCGATGCCAACTCCCCGCTCCCCACCCTCGACTCCACGCGCCTGTTAGCCCACGCCGCCCTCCGCAAAGCGATGTCATCCTGAGCGAAGCTCGACTCGCGTAGCGAGGCGAGCACAGTCGAATGGACCTCCCGAGCGTCAGTAACTTCGACGAACGAGTTCGTCGGAGTTCGCGAGGGCACCGAACCCGTGATCGCCGCTCTCCTGATCCCTACCCCCTAAACCCTGCCCCTATACCCTTCTGAGCGAAGCTCGACTCGCGTAGCGAGGCGAGCACAGTCGAATGGACCTCCCGAGCGTCAGTAACTTCGACGAACGAGTTCGTCGGAGTTCGCGAGGGCACCGAACCCGTGATCGCCGCTCTCCTGATACCTACCCCCTAAACCCTGCCCCCTATACCCTTCTCTTATGCACATCGGCATCGTC
>CAZHTJ010000273.1:0-1670 GCA_964535525.1 uncultured Acidobacterium sp.
TCTGCTCCCCTTCAAATGTCTCCAGCCGCTGCGAATCGTCGGTGGTGCCCAGCGTCGCCGTCACCAGCGCCTGCGTTTCGCCGCGCGTGAACAGCGCCGAACCATGCGTCCGCGGCAGCACGCCCAGTTCAATCGAGATCGGACGAATCTCATCGAACGCGCGCCGATCCGGCCGAATCCGCTCCTTCGTCACCTGCTCACGGAACAACCGCTCCCGCAGAGTCTCGAAGTAGTGTCCCAGCTTCTTCTTCGCAGCCGCGGCGTCCTCACCCTCCGGAATCTCCGCCTTCAGCTCGTCGTGAATCGCCTTCACCAGCATCTGGCTGTCGAGCTTCGGATGCGCCTTGGTATCCAGTGCGTCCGCCAGCCGTGCGCCCACCTTGGTTTTCAGCGCTTCGTAATAGGAGGTGTCAAACTCCGGAGCTTTCACCGCGCGCTTCTGCTTGCCCGCTCGCGAAACCAGATCCTCGATCCCCGCGACAATCTTCTTGATCTCGGTGTGACCGAACTCGATGGCATCGACGATGGTCTCTTCGCTGGCTTCGGCGGCTCCGCTCTCGATCATCACGATACCGTCTTTGGTTCCCACCACCGTGATATTCACCTTGCTGTCGCGCCGCTCGATGTACGAGGGATTAACGACGAACTCGCCGTTAATCTGTCCTACACGTACCGCCCCAATGATTGCTCCGAACGGAATATCCGACAGCGCCAGCGCTGCACCCGCCGCGTTGATGCCGATGATGTCCGGATCGTTTTCACGGTCCGCGGAGAACACCAGAGCGATGATCTGCGTCTCGTTGCGGAACCCTTCGGGGAACAGCGGCCGGATCGGCCGGTCGATCTGACGGCAGGTCAGAATCTCGCGCTCGCTCGGTCGGCCCTCGCGCTTGATGAACCCGCCGGGTATGCGTCCGCCTGCGTAGGCGTACTCGCGATAATCGACGGTGAGTGGGAAAAAGTCGATGCCCTCCCGCGGATCGGGAGACGCGACGGCAGTGGCCAGCACGACTGTGTCACCGGAGCTGACCAGGGCGGCGCCTGACGCCTGTTTGGCCATACGGCCTGTTTCAAAATGCAGCCGCTTGCCGCCGGCAAGCTCGACTGTAACTTCCTGTTTCATATTTTCCTCATTTCCTCACTGGGAGCGCAGGCGGGAGTTGGCGGCGGGGCGGGCGACGGGAGCCGGGAAAGAGCGGTTGGCGAATTCACTGTGCTGCGGTGGACCAGGTTTGCCACTTAGCCTGGCCAGTTGGTTTGCCAGTTGGGCTGCGCGGCCACAATGGGCGCCCGCCCACAGTCCATGCTCTCTCGGTTCTCGTCACTCGCGCGCCGAAGACCAGACCATGTGCTATTTGCGAATGCCCAATTTTGTGATCACGGTCCGGTAACGCTCCGAATCGTGTGTCTTCAGATAATCCAGCAAACGCCGCCGCTTGCTCACCAGCATCAGCAGACCGCGGCGCGAAGCATGATCCTTCACGTGGGCCTTGAAATGCTCGGTCAGGTCGCCTATGCGCTCGCTGAGAACCGCAATCTGCACCTCAGGACTCCCGGTATCGGAATCGTGTGTGCGATAGCGCGCAATAACTTCGGATTTCTTTTCCGGTGCCAGCACCTTTGTGCGTACTCCTCTGATTTTTCTATGGATACACTTCCTAAGTGTCTGG
>CAZHTJ010000274.1:0-1622 GCA_964535525.1 uncultured Acidobacterium sp.
GGATGGCGGCGTCGATGCCGTTCAGGTCGGTCATGATGACGTCGCTGATGAGCATATCGGGCTTGAGGATTTGAGCCATCTCAACGGCCTTCTCGCCGCTGTAGACGGCGGTGGCGTCGAATCCGGCCTGATTAAGAATGATCGCAAGAGTGTCGGCAATCACGCGCTCGTCGTCCGCGACAAGCACCCTGGGTTTCGCCTGCTGTTCGGACATTCGCCTCTTATCGCTTCCTTGTCGTCCAATGGATAGGAGAATGGATTTGCGGGATCGCCGGACGGACTGCTGGGAGAAGTCGAGCCGGGATAACCTGCACCTATGATGATACGCTTTCCTCGGGAGATGCTTCGCGCTGGAAACACTCCCATCCTTGCAGTTAGCCAACACACGAATCTTAACGGAACCTTGTTGTCGGCACCATTATGCTGAGCGGATGCCCCGCAAATGGCGGGGTTGACTGGCCTGATTCTCATGACCGAACCCATCATCCAGGCAAAGCAGGTGGAGAAGTACTACGCGCAGTCGCGCGACTCTCGCATTCAGGTGATTTCGGCGACCGACCTGGCCATTTATCCAGGCGAGATTGTCGCCTTGCTGGGCCCGTCAGGGTCGGGTAAGTCGACGCTGCTGCGGATGCTCTCGGGATTGTCGCAACCTTCGGCCGGGTCGGTTTTGTGGCACGGAAAAGACCTGGCGTCGGTGGAGATTAATGTCTCGATCGTGTTTCAAAGCTTCGCGCTGTTTCCGTGGCTGACGGTACTGGAAAACGTGGAAGCGCCGTTGCGAGCGCGGGGCATGGAGGCACAGCAGCGGCACCGGCGGAGTTTGAAGATCCTCGACACGGTGGGCCTGGATGGTTTCGAAGCTGCGTATCCGAAGGAACTTTCGGGCGGGATGCGGCAGCGGGTGGGGTTTGCGCGGGCGCTGGTGGTGGAGCCGGAAGTGCTCTTTATGGATGAGCCGTTTTCGGCGCTGGATGTGCTGACGGCCGACAACCTGCGCAGCGAACTGCTGGAGTTGTGGCATAAGAAAACGATTCCGACGAAGGCGATTTTTCTGGTCACGCACAACATCGATGAGGCGGTGCTGCTGGCGGATCGGATCATTGTGCTGGGGCGCAATCCTGGACACGTGCGGACGGACTTCAAGGTTTCGCTGGCGCAGCCGCGGGACCGCAAGACTCCGGCATTCACGTCGCTGGTGGATTACATCTATAAGGTGCTGACGCGGCCGGATGTGACGCCGGCAGCGGTGCCTGTGCTGGCGGATGGGCGGCGGGTGCGGGATCAGCGGCAGATGCGGTACGAGATGCTGCCGCACGCTCGACCAGGCGGGATCGCGGGACTGCTGGAGCTGATTATCGATCTGGGCGGACGCACGGATATTTATCGACTGGCGGACGAGCTGGCGTTTGAGATTGACGATCTGTTCCCGATCGTGGAAGCGGCGCAGCTGCTGGGTTTCCTGAAAGTAGAAGAAGGCGATGCGGTCATCACGCCGGAGGGCCGGGAGTACGCGGAGTCGGAAATCCTGAAGCAGAAGGAGCTGTTCCGCAAAGCGGCGCTGGAGCACGTGCTGCTGCTGCGGCAGATCACGCGGGCGCTGGCCAACAAGAGCGACCACT
>CAZHTJ010000275.1:0-1603 GCA_964535525.1 uncultured Acidobacterium sp.
TGTTGCCAAGACTGCTCATCGTCGTGGAGAAATTCGCCCCGAACGACGTATAGCTCGTGCTCGTCTGAAAGAAATTCATTGCACCCTGGAAATTGCTGTCCAGCGCGCTGTCCAGCGTGCTCCCGTTGAGCGACAGCGTCCCGTCGTAATTCGTGCTCTCCGTGATTCCCAGCTGGGACAACGACGTGATGGCTCCCGACGCCTGCGTAAACGTCGCCAACCCCTGCAGTTGTTGCTGGAGCATGGCCATCGCCGAATTGCCGTACAGCGGCTCGGGATTGCCCGAGGAATCGTCGCCTTCCTGCGTATTCAGGTCGTTGATGACGGTGTTGTACGCGCTCACAAACGTGCTCACTGCGGATTCCACATCGCTGTTGTTATTGGTGATCTCTACCTGCACCGATTCCGAGTCCGACGGCACGCTCAACAGCTGCATCGTCACCCCGGGGATGGCATCCGTCACCGTGTTCGAGGAACTGGTCGTCTGGACCCCATCCACGGAAAACTGAGCGTCCTTCCCCGGCTGCACCGCGGTGAAACCAAATCCCGTAATCCCGGTGGTCGAGTCCGTCAGCTGGCTGCCATCGATCGTGACTGCTCCGCCTGCCCCACTGGTATCGCTCACCAGCGATAGCTGCGACTGCCCCAGGGAATCGGTGACCACGTTCGCCTGCACTCCGTAATCGCCGTCGTTGATAGAGGAAGCGAGCGTGGACAACGTATTGTTTTGTGGAATCCTGGCGCCGCTGCTGTCCGTCGCCGTCCCATCGGAAATCGTGATCGTCTGCCCGCCGATTGAAAGCGTGCCCGTGAGCGTGTCGCCGGCGCCAATCGACCCACTGGTATTGGCATAGGAATACGTCTGGGCCAGATTCCCTACGATTATGGTATGGCTGCCCGCCACCGCCGACGATGTGGCACTGGTCAGCGCGATCACCGATGTGTCCGAACTGGAGCCTTCTTTCTCCGAAAACACCCCGTTCAAATCGCTCAGAGCGCTCACCGCCGTCGAAAGCGAGCTCAGGTCCTTTCCTATACTGGTCAACGCCGTATCCTGCGCCTCAAGCGACGTCAGCTGGTTCTTCCACGGCGTCTCGACCGCCTGCAGATTGGCCACAATCGCGCTGACGGTCGTCGATACGTCGAACCCCTGCCCGCTGGTAGGAGATCCAAACGAGATGCCGACACTTCCCATAGCGTTGTTATCGTCGCTTTCCGGGCGATCATTACCCGGATTTTCCTCCTGCACTCCCGGCCCCAGGCCGCCCATCTCTTCATGAGAAAGGCCTAAGAAAAATGCGGGGAGCCTGACCCGGATCCCCGGCGAGCAGGTTTTTACTCGCCGGGGGTGGGAAGCTCCCCGCCTGTACAACAACCGAGTCCGCTTACTGGAGCAGCTTGGTCACCATCTGCTGCGTGCTGTTGGCCTGGGCCAGCGCGCTGATGCCGGTCTGGGTCAGGATCTCGAACTTCGACATGTTCGAGGTGGCCGATGCATAGTCCGTCGCCGTGATCGTGTTCTGCGCAGAGGTGATGTTGGTCATCTGCGAACTGGCGATGTTCGATGCCGCGGTCAGCGTGTTGATGTTCGCCCCCACCTGGC
>CAZHTJ010000276.1:0-1600 GCA_964535525.1 uncultured Acidobacterium sp.
TTCCGGCGCTGTCTTCGGGGGTGCGGGCCCACTCGACGGCGATGCGGCGGTCGGCTTCGTAGAGCAGGTTCTGCACGTTGGGGCAGCTGCGGGCGTGGACGGCGACGCCTTTTCCGCGTGTGACGTAGCCGATGATTTCTTCGCCACGGATGGGATTGCAACATCGCGCGCGGTAGACGAGCAGCTCGTTCTGGCCTTCGACGATGAGCGAGTCGGTACCGCTGACAGCGGCGGCGCGGCGGACGGCATCGGCGCCGGGAGTGGAGGGCGCTGTGGGAGTTTCCGCCTCTTGCTGTTGGTGGACGAGGCCTGGAGCGAGGCGATTGAGGACCTGGCGCGCGGAGTATTTGCCGAAACCGATGGCGGACCAGAGATCGTTGGGGGTGGCGACGCTGTAGTCGGCAGCTACGCGGGCGTAGTCCGATTCCTGGAATTGCGAGAGGCCAACTTTATATTTGCGAGCTTCGCGCTCCAGCAGCTTGCGGCCGATTTCGATGGCGCGCTCGCGCTGATGCTCGTTGAGCCAGTGGCGAATTTTGTTGCGGGCGCGCGGGCTCTTAACGAAGGTGAGCCAGTCGCGGCTGGGGGTGTGGCCGTTCTGAGTAATGACTTCGACGATGTCGCCGTTGCGCAATTTAGTGCGCAATGGCACCATGCGGCCGTTGACGCGCGCGCCGATGCAGGTGTTGCCGACTTCGGTGTGGATGGTGTAGGCGAAGTCGATGGGAGTGCCGTCGCGCGGGACGACGACGACCTTACCCTTGGGCGTAAAGGTGTAGACCTCTTCCGGGTACAGGTCGATTTTGAGCGTCGACAGGAACTCGTTGGGGTCGGTCATGTCGCGCTGCCACTCGACGAGTTGACGGACCCAGGCGAGGCGCTGCTCGTCGCGGGCGCTGACGGGAGAGCCGCCGGACTTGTACTTCCAGTGCGCGGCGATGCCTTCTTCCGCGATGCGATGCATTTCTTCGGTGCGGATTTGCACTTCGAACTGATGGCCGCCCTCGCCCATGACGGTTGTGTGCAGTGACTGATACAAATTGGGGCGGGGCATGGCGATGAAGTCCTTGATGCGGCCGGGGACGGGGCGCCAGATGCTGTGGATGATGCCGAAGACGGCGTAGCAATCCTGGACGCTGGTGGTGATGACGCGCAGGGCGAGCAGATCGTAGACCTGATCGATGGAGGTCTGCGACTTCACCAGCTTGCTGTGGATGCTGTAGAGGCGCTTGATGCGCCATTCGACGCGGGCCTTGATGTTGTTCTCGTGCAGGCGCTCGGAAAGCAGGCCGTCGACACCGGCGAGGAACTGTTCGCCCTCGGAGCGGCGGGCTTCGACAGCTTCGTGCAGCTGCTCCCAGGTGATGGGGTCGACCCAGCGGAAAGCCAGGTCCTCGAGCTCGCCGCGGAGTTTGCCCATGCCGAGGCGATGGGCGAGGGGGGCGTAGATGTCGAGGGTCTCGCGGGCGATGGCGCGCTGGCGCTCGGGGGCGAGATGCTCGAGAGTACGCATGTTGTGCAGGCGATCGGCGAGTTTGATGAGGACCACGCGCACATCGCTGACCATAGCGAGGAGCATCTTGCGGACGTTCTCCGCCTG
>CAZHTJ010000277.1:0-1594 GCA_964535525.1 uncultured Acidobacterium sp.
TACGTGCCGATGGACAGCTGGATTTATCCGGCGCTGGACCGGCTGCACTCGCTGGGGTATCTGGACTCGGCATTCATGGGCCTGCGGCCGTGGACGCGGCTGAGCATCGCGCACATGCTGGAACTAAGCTCGGACCGCATCGACACAGATGAGGGGAATGACGAGGCGAAGAGTATCTATCTGGCAGTGCTCGATGAAGTACAGCCGGACATCGATAATGCAGCGGAACTCAACCATCCGAACGGGCAACTGGAGAGCGTGTACACGCAATTGCGCGGTATGAGCGGAACGCCCTTGCGGGACAGCTTTCATCTGGGGCAGACGATTATCGACGATTACGGGCGGCCGTACGAAGGCGGATTCAACAACTACACCGGGTTCAGCGCCAGGGCAGAGGCGGGGCGGTTTTCTCTGTACATACGGGGCGAGTATCAATATGCGCCGAGTGCCGCGGGGTATTCATCTGCGCTGGCAACGTATCTGTCGGAGGATATCGACTCGATACCGTTTGCCAGTAATCCCATGCAGGACACGATTCCGGAGGGGCCGATTGCCGTGGCGAACAGCGCGCGCGTGATGGAGGGGAGCCTTTCTTATCACCTGCTGGGGCACGAGGTTTCTTTTGGCAAGAACGATCATTGGCTGGGGCCGGACCAGGGCGCGGCGATGCTGTGGAGCGACAACGCCGAGGATATTTACGACTTCGAGATCAACCGCGTCGAGCCGCTGCGGATTCCGGGATTGTCGAAGGTGACGGGGCCTTTTCGCTACGACTTCTTCGTCGGCAGCCTCAAGGGACATACCGACCCGAACGATCCGTGGGTGCATGTGGAGAAGCTCAGCTTCAAGCCCACACACGACCTGGAGTTCGGGTTCAGCCGCATGGTCATCTGGGGAGGCAAGGGGCACGAGCCCATCACGATCCACACCTTCCTGAAGAGCTTCTTCAGCTTTGCGAACGTGTCGGAATCCGAAAAGCTCTCACGCAGCGATCCGGGCGCGCGCTTTGGGAATTTCGATTTCGACTGGCGCCTGCCGCACCTGCAGAAATGGTTGACGCTCTACTCCGATTCCTTCGTGCATGACGACGTGAGCCCAATCTCCGCGCCGCGCCGCGCGGGCCTTCACCCCGGCATCTATCTGTCGCAGTTCCCTTACCTGCATTCGCTCGACCTGCGGCTGGAAGGCGCAAGCACGGAACCCACGAGCCACAGTAATCCCGACGGCTCACCCATCGATCAGGGGCAGTTTCTCTACGTGGAAACCATCCAGAAGCAGGGGCCAACGAACAAGGGATTTTTGCCGGACTGGGTCGGCCGCCAGGGTAAGGGCGGGCAGGAGTGGCTGACCTGGCACCTGTCGGGCAACGAAGATATTCAGTTCATGTACCGCAACGCGAAGGCATCGGCGCAGTTCATTCCGGGCGGGACGACGCAGAACGACTTTGAAGGTTCGGTGGTGAAGCGGATCGGGAAGGACATCGAGGTGAAGGGCTGGTTGCAGTACGAAACGTGGAAGGCGCCGATTTACGTGACCGGATCGCAGAGCGATACGTCAGGAGCGGGGCAGATTACGTGGTATCCGAAGCTCACCG
>CAZHTJ010000278.1:0-1584 GCA_964535525.1 uncultured Acidobacterium sp.
AAGAAAAGAACGATCACGCGTTCGCATGATCATGGCCTCGTCTGCCGCCAGAAGATTCATGGTCAGACCACAGGGGGTGGGGAGTCAAGTGCGGGGTTTGAAGGGATTGATGCGCGGCAGGTTTATATCGATCCGGCCCTGCTGGATTGACACGGAACTTGAGCAAGAGCAACCGCAGGTCCCCTTCGACTTCGCTCAGGGCAGGCTTTCGACTCCGCTGCGCTCCGCTCAGGATGACAGTTCTACGATGATGTAATCCTTTGGAGCCGAGGCAAAGGCGGGGTTATGCGCTGGCGGAGGCGCGCATGGAGTCGATGGCGGTGGTGAGGCCTGCCGAGAGCGACTGCTGGGCTTCCGGTGTCAGTTTTTCGCCGCGGCTGGTGAGGTAGAAAACGTCGATGGCGGTTTCGCCTTCCGTGTCGATGAGCGCCACCTTGATGTTGCAATCGTGGGCGTTGAACGTCAGCGCGATCTGGCGAAGCAGGCCGGGGAGGTCCTGCGCCACCACCTGCAACAAGGTGGCGTGCGTGGATGACACGTTGTCGAACTCCAGGCGCGTGGGCACCTCGACCTTGAGGTTGTCGGGGTGGCCCATGTGGCTGCGGGCTTCTAGCAGTTGCTCCACCGAGACTCTTTGCGCCACCACGTCGTGGAGGTTGGCGAGGAAGCGGTCTTTCTCGCTGGGGTTGAGCTCGATGGTGCGGAAAACGTCGGAGAAATGGAAGCTGTCGACGATGACGCCGGCCTCGTTGGAGAAGGCGCCGGCCCGGACGATATTCATGCCCCAGGCTGCAAGCGCTCCGGCCACGTCGGCAAACAGACGGGTGCGGTCGCGGGTGATGACGGTGAGGTCGAAGAGGTGGCGAAGGGGGCGCAGGTCGAGCTGGACGCGGTCTTCGTCCAGGTTGAGAGCCATCTGGAAGTGATGGCGAATCTGCTCGGGGAGCCGGGTTTGCAGGTAGCGTTGGGGCAGCCCTTCAAGGAACTGCTTCAACTCGCCGTACTGGCTGGCGGGCACCATGGAGCGGATGCGGTTGAGCAGTGTGGGGTCAATGTCGGCGCGGTAGCGGACCTCATCGACGGAGCGGTCCATGAAGTTGGCCGTGGACATATAGAACTGCCAGAGCGATTCGGCCTTCCATGGAGTAAGAGCCTCGGGATTCACGGCCTTGATGTCGGCAAAGGTCATGATGGTGAGCATCTTGAGGAGCTGGGGGCTGGTGATCTTGTCGGCGAATCCGCGCACATTTTCAACGTCGAAAATGTCGCGGCGCATGGCGGCCGACATGTCCAGATGGAGGCGGATGAGCTTGAGAATGGACTCGCGCTCCTCGGCGTCGAAGTCGAGGCGGGCCAGGAAGCTGTCTGCCAGCTCGACGCTTTGGCCGGCGTGTTCTCCCGTGCGGCGGGCCTTGCCGGTGTCGTGGAGCAGCAGGGCGAGCAGAAACAGGTCCAGGCGCTCGATTTCCGGCAGAAGCTGGGCGAGTCGCTGCTCGAACTCGTGGACGGGCTGGCGCAGACCGTGGACGTTGTCGATGGTCAGGAAGGTGTGCTCGTCCACGGTGTAGCGGTGATAGCTGTCGC
>CAZHTJ010000279.1:0-1574 GCA_964535525.1 uncultured Acidobacterium sp.
TCCAACCCGGTGGCAATACGCTGAAGTTTTTCGTCGAAAGCCCGCAGAAGATTTTTGCCCATCTGCTCTCGTATTTGCCGACGCCGACCGAGTTGGTTCACTGGATGTCGCACCCGGAAGAGATTGACCGCCGCGTCAAAGATACTGAACTCGCCGCGTTGATCGACCCGAAAGCACCGCAGCAGAGAACAGGCGTGCTTGGCTCGCTGAATATGGTTGCCGACAGTTTCCGTCTCCTGCCGACCGAAGCTGAAGGTAACGGTCTCTGGGCCGCCACTGAGTGGGCCGAGAAGCGCCAGGGATGGATCTTCATCACCTCGCGCCCTGCGCTGCGCGAGGCGCTCCGGCCTCTCATCAGTCTGTGGCTCGACATCCTGGTTCTGCGCCTGCTGACGGAACCGCACCCGAACCAGCGGCCCGCGTGGTTTGTGATCGACGAGCTTGCAAGTCTGCAGCGCCTGCCACAGCTCCACACCGCCATCACGGAGAACCGGAAATCGAACAATCCCGTGATCCTTGGCTTTCAGGGTCGCAGCCAACTGGAGGCCCGGTACGGCGAGGACGCCGAGGCAATGCTCTCGCAACCGGCCACCAAGATTTTCCTCAAAACCAGCGAGCCTCGCGCCGCCAAATGGGTCAGCGAGGCCATCGGGGACGTCGAGATCGAGAAGCTCCGGGAGACGCACTTCGACGGCCAGCGCGCCAGCCGCAACTTCGCCCTCGACCGGCAGACGGAACCGCTCGTATTGCCTTCCGAAATCTCCGGCCTCGACCTGCTACACGCCTTCCTTAAGTATGGCAACCACGTCACCCGGTTTTCCTTCCCGTACATCGACCTGCCGAGGGCGCATCCGGGCTTCATCGAGCGGAAGATGGACGACTTCCTTCCATCGCCGCCGCCTGTCGCTGACAGCGCACCGCCCGCGGAGCACAAGCTCGTACCGGGCGAGCATACCGGGCAACAGGCGTTGCTCGAGTTCGACGGACAGGTTTGAGCCGCCCCATGCTCACTATCTCCAAACCGCTCTCCGCAACCCAGGCGCGGACATACCACCGCAAAGAATTCACCGCGAAGGAGCAGAACTACTGGTCTCAGCGTGGCGAGATAGCCGGCGAATCGCAGGGCCGCTTGGCTGAGAACTTCGCATTGGCCGGGGCGGTTTCCGCGGACGAATTCGCGCGGCTCAGTCAGGGCCAGCACCCGCAAACCGGCGAGCAGCTTGTGCGGCAACGCGCCTCCTATGAATACACCGATGCGAACGGGAAAACCGTCAAAACGATGGAACATCGCGCCGGGTGGGATGCGACCTTTTCCGCGCCAAAGTCAGTGTCTTTGACCGCACTGGTCGGCGGTGACGACCGCGTTCGCGAAGCGCACCGGGAGAGCGTTCGAATCGCCCTTGAACACCTGGAGCATTACACGATGGCGCGCATTGGCGGGAACAATCCTGCGGAGGCCACCGCCAAATTTGTTGCTGCCAAATTCGAGCATGACACTGCCCGTCCTGTGGACGGCTATGCCGCGCCTCAACTCCATACCCACGCCGTCATCTTCAATATCACGGAGCGCGAGA
>CAZHTJ010000280.1:0-1562 GCA_964535525.1 uncultured Acidobacterium sp.
CCGGCATTTCCCTGCTCTACCTGCTCACCCTGCCCATCGGAGCCGCGCTCCTGCTCTACGCCCTCCTCCGCTCCCTCATCTTCACCCTCTGGCGCGGAGGCATCGTCTGGCGCGGAACCTTCTATCCCCTCCGCGAACTCCGCAGCCAGGCCGGTCCCCTCCGCTGATCGCTGCCGTCATACACGTTGCGACGAGGGCCGCTTAAGATAGATGAGTGCATCGCCTGATGGTCTGGCTCTTGAAAGCTTGCCTCCGCCTCCAGCGCAGATACTTGCATGCCCGCGATCTCCGACGCATCAACGCCGCCGCGGACCGCCTCAACGCCGAATGTCTCGATGTCATCGAAGATCAGGCAACAGAATTGTCCTGACGCTACCGCATTTGGGCTACCGGCTACCGGCTACAAGCTGCCGCCTACAGGCACCCCGCCCCTGTACCCTGTAACCTGTACCCTGTACCCTTGTAGTTGAGGTCCCCAATGCCCGAAATCCATCGCCGCAAGACCGTCACCGTCAAAATCGGTCCGGTCAAAGTCGGCTCCGAAGCCCCCGTCGCCGTTCAGTCGATGACCAACACCGACACCGCCGACGCCCCCTCGACCATCCAGCAGGTCGCCGAGCTCGTCGAAGCCGGTTCCGAGCTCGTCCGCGTCACCGTCAACAACGACCAGGCCGCCAAAGCTGTCCCGCACATCGTCGAAGGCCTCGCCCAGCGCGGCATCCACGTCCCCATCATCGGCGACTTCCACTACAACGGCCATCTGCTGCTCAAGAAGTACCCCGCCTGCGCCCAGGCCCTCGCCAAGTACCGCATCAACCCCGGCAACGTCTCCATCGGCCGCAAAGACGACGACAATTTCCGCACCATGATCGAGTGCGCCGTCGAAAATCAAAAGCCTGTCCGCATCGGCGTCAACTGGGGCTCGCTCGACCAGGCTCTCCTCACGCGCCTCATGGACGAAAACTCCAGGCGTCCCGACCCAGCCCCCGCGCGCGACGTCATGCTCGAAGCCATGTGCCGCTCCGCCCTCGACTCCGCCTCCGCCGCCGAGCGCTACGGCCTCCGCCACGACCAGATCATCATCAGCGGCAAAGTCTCCGGCGTCCGCGACCTCATCGACGTCTACCAGATGCTCGCCGCACGCTGCGATTACCCGCTCCACCTCGGCCTCACCGAAGCGGGCATGGGCATGAAAGGCATCGTCGCCTCGACCGCCGGCCTCGCCCCGCTGCTGCTCGCGGGCATCGGCGACACCATCCGCGTCTCGCTCACGCCCAAACCCGGCTCCAGCCGCACCGAAGAAGTCCTCACCGCCCAGCAAATTCTACAGTCCCTCTCCATCCGCAGCTTTGCTCCGCAGGTCACTGCCTGCCCCGGCTGCGGCCGCACCACCAGCACCTTCTTCCAGGAGCTGGCCCAGCAAATTCAGGACTACCTCCGCACCAGCATGCCCGCCTGGCGCGCGCAATATCCTGGCGTCGAGGAGTTGAAGCTCGCCGTCATGGGCTGCGTCGTCAACGGCCCCGGCGAATCGAAGCACGCCAACATCGGCATCTCGCTCC
>CAZHTJ010000281.1:0-1560 GCA_964535525.1 uncultured Acidobacterium sp.
GTAGGCGCAGCAGCCCGCGCCAGCAACATACTCGCCGGAAACAGAGTGGCCGTCCCGTACTTCAGATTCAGAGCATCCATCGTGCTCGTCAGCCGCGTCCGCTTCGTCTCCGTTTCGAGGCCCGAAAACAAACTCAGCGTGTGCAGATGATCCGGCACCAGATTCCCCAGCCAAACCCCAACATAAAAAGGGCGACGGTGCTTCTCATCCTGCGGACGCGCCGCCCACAACTTCACCAGCGCCTCCACCAGAGTCTGATTGTCCTGGCATTCAATCACCGCCAGCTCCTGCGACCACGCCGTCTGGTTGATCCCCGACGAGTGCTGTCCCTTCGCGTCCGCTTTCGACGCCACATACTTAATGGTCAGCGAAACATGAGTAGCCCAAAGCCGCGCCGCCCGCAAACGCATTGCCGCTTTATGCAGCAGCTTGTGCGCCACCGCATAACATCCCTCTTCGCTGCGTAACTCCGGGGCCAGAACATGACTCTGGCTGATCGACTTCTGATGCTCCAGCTCCGCATCGTTGAAATCCTCGCCCCGCAGCCAGTACCAAAGCTTGTCGCCGCCAATCCCGCCCCACGCCTGGTTCAGCTGTTCGCGGTCGAGCGCCAGTACGTCCGGCATGGTGCGAACGCCGTTCTCCCGCAGCCGCTTCTCCATGCGCGCGCCCACGCCCGGCAAATCGCGCACCGTCAGTTGGCTCAGCGCCCCCGGCAGCAGGTCCGCAGTCAAAGCAACAAGCCCATCCGGCTTATCCATGTCCGACGCAATCTTCGCCAGATACCGATTCGGCGCCAGGCCAATCGAACAACGCAGCGTTGATCCTACCTCGCGTATGGCCGCCTTCACCCTGTGCGCCAGATCCAGAGCCGCAAACAGCGGCTGCTCCCGCCCCATCAGGCTTGCCGCCATTTCGTCGATCGACATCACCGCCGAAACCGGCACACACCGTTCTACGGCCTCCACAATGCGATTGTGATAGTCGACATACATCTCGTGCCGGGCCTCCACCAATTCGATCCCCGGACACATCCTCTTCGCTTCGCCGATCTGCGTGCCCGTCCGCACCCCGTACGCCTTGGCCTCATAGCTGGCTGCAATGGCGCAGGTCGTGTCGGCCATCACCGGCACCACAGCAACAGGACGACCGCGCAGCTCCGGCCGCAGCTCCTGCTCCACCGACGCAAAATAAGAATTCAAATCGAGAAAGAGCCACCGCAACCGAGGCTCCGCGCCCAGACGTTCTGCCTCCAGCCGACCTGCACCTCGGTCCCCACCCGGCCGACCTGTATCCGCAGAATCCACGAAGCCATTTTCGTCTTCCCTTCGCCACTCCGCAACTGCATCCCGTCGCGCGGCAACGACACAGGAATCGCAGCGACCCGAAGGCCCAGGCGCCCCAACAGCCCTGTTATATTGAGAAAGGTCGGCCCGCATAACGGGCCGGCGTCCAACCTTCCGGCGCCATGGTGTAACTGGTTAACACGCCGCCCTCTCAAGGCGGAGAGTTCGGGTTCGATCCCCGATGGCGCTACCACGCCTCTCGTTGGTTTTTCAG
>CAZHTJ010000282.1:0-1540 GCA_964535525.1 uncultured Acidobacterium sp.
GTCCCCCACAGCAACGCGAACGTCGTGATCAGATACACAATCGTGAACGTAGCCAGACTCGACAGCACCCCCGCCACCAGCGCTTTCTTATACCCCCGCACCACAGCAAGCAGCGGAACCCGCTCCGTCTCTCCCCGCGCCTTCGCCCCCGCAAATACAGGAGTCTCGGTCAGCGTCAGCCGCACCCACAGCCCCACCCCCACCAGCGCGGCGCTCGCCAAAAACGGCAGCCGCCACCCCCACAGCAAAAAATCCTTCTCCGGCATCCATTGCGACAGCGCCAAAAACGCCGCCCCCGACGTGAACAACCCCAGCGGCGCCCCCAGCTGCGGAAACATCCCGTACCAGGCCCGCGTCTTCGCCGTAGCATTCTCGACCGCCAGCAGCAGCGCCCCGCCCCACTCCCCGCCGAGCCCAATCCCCTGCCCAAACCGGCACACAGCAAGAAGTGAAGGCGCCCAAATCCCAATCGCAGAGTAAGTCGGCAGCGCCCCAATCGCCACCGTCGAAACGCCCATCGTTACCAGCGCGATCACCAGCGTCCGCTTCCGTCCGATCCGATCCCCAAAATGTCCAAACAAAGCCGACCCAATCGGCCGGGCAATAAAAGCAATGGCAAAAGTAGCCAGCGAAGCCAGCCGAGCCGACAGAGGATCAGACTTAGGAAAAAACAGCGCCGGGAAAACCAGCACAGCCGCAGTAGCAAAAATATAAAAATCAAAAAACTCAATCGTAGTCCCAATCAAAGAAGCCAGCAGCACCTGCTGCGGCGAGTTCTTCTTCCCAATTGTCAGAGGATTCGCACTCATGCAGGGATAGCGCCCAGCCTACCAAATAAAAGCGATGTCATCCTGAGCGAAGCGCAGCGGAGTCGAAGAGCCTGCCCTGAGCAAGTCGCTGCAAGGCGACGCGTCGAACGGGACCCCCCGAGCATCGCGAGGGGAATTGGTGCGAAGCACCAACCGCTTTTGCTTTCGCTCTCCACAAGCCCCCCAAAGTACCGAACACATTACCACCGCCATCACGACATCGCGCCCCCACCCACCTATCGTCAACCCATGCGCGACCGCCGCTACTTCGCCTACATGATGGCCAGCCGCTCTCGTGTCCTCTACATCGGCATGACCAACAGCATGGTCCGCCGCAACGCCGAGCACAAAGAGAGAGAATCCGACAGCTTCACCGCAAAGCACCGCTGCACGCGTCTCGTCTGGTACGAGATCTATCACTCACCCACCGCAGCCATCGCAAGAGAGAAACAACTCAAAGGCTGGACACGCGCCAAAAAGATCGCCCTCATAGAACAAACCAACTCAGACTGGCGCGACCTAAGCGAAGACTGGGGCAAACCAATCGAACTCTACAAACCGCCCGCCGTTGAAGACATGAAAAGCGAACCGGCCCGGCCCCACGAAACGCCACGCCTCACCTAAAGATCACCCCTGCATTAAGCGAAAACCCCTAAAATCTGTCATCCTGAGCGGATTGGCGCGAAGCGCCAACCGCGTTGGCTCTCCACGCACCACAATACAGCTGTCAT
>CAZHTJ010000283.1:0-1534 GCA_964535525.1 uncultured Acidobacterium sp.
CTCATGCGCCACGAAGTCGCCTTCGCCCGCGACCTGTTCCAGGCCGGCCTGCCACTCATGAACATGGTCGACCGCCAGCTTGCCCTCGACCTCGACCTCTTCTCCCGTGGCGGCCTCGAAATCCTCCGCGCCATCGAGCGCCAGGATTACAACGTCCTCCGCGCCCGCCCCGCCATCTCCAAAACCCGCAAAGCCGCTCTCCTCCTCCGCGCGCTCGCGAACAGGTTCATCGCCTTCCCAAAAGTGAAACGGAGTGCCGCTTGACCCCGGGCCGTCGCCTTGCCGATCTCAAACTCGACGCGGCCTACCAAAAATGCACTGCAATCGCCCGCCGCGAAGCGAAGAATTTCTACTACGCATTCCTCGCCCTTCCCAAACACAAGCGCGACGCCATCTGCGCCGTCTACGCCTTCATGCGCCACGCCGACGACATCTCCGACGACGAGTCCCGCACCCGCGAAGAGCGCCGCGCCGACCTCGCCGTCTGGCTCGACGGCTGGCACAACACCGCGGCCGGAGAGGCCACTGACGACCCCGTCTTCCTGGCCCTCGCGGACACCCGGCTACGCTTCAACATCCCCATCGATCTCCTCGACCAGCTCGTCCACGGCACGGCCATGGACCTTGAGCCAGCCCTCGAGCCTGCTGCGAGTGAGGACCCGCCCACGCCCGAGAAGGCCGAGTCCAACGGCGCAGCCCGCCCGTACAACAACTACGACACCTACGCCACCTTCGACGACCTTCGCCGCTATTGCTACTATGTCGCCTCGGTCGTCGGTCTGGTGTGCATCCGCATCTTCGGCTATTCCGACCCGCGGGCCGAATCCCTCGCCGAAGAAACCGGCGTCGCCTTCCAGCTCACCAACATCCTCCGCGATATCCGCGAAGACGCCGAACGTGGCCGCGTCTATCTCCCTCTCGACGACCTCGACCGCTACGGCGTCCGCCTCGAAGACCTCGCCGCCCTCCGCGGCGGCGCTCACGTCACCCTCAACCAGCGCGAGCTCCTCGAAAGCCTCGCAAAACGTGCCGAGGACTATTACAAATCCGGCTTCGCGCTCCTGCCCCTGATTGACGCCGACTCCCGCCCCGCCCTCTGGGTCCTGGTCACCATCTACCACGACCTGCTCCGCCGCATTGAAGCGCGCAATTACGACGTCTTCACCGAGCGCGTCACCGTCCCCTTCGCCACCCGCCTTTCCATCCTGGTGCGTGGCCTCGTGCAGGTGCTGCGCAACCGCATCGTTGCGGCCCTAGACCATCGGGGCTCGAAAGCCCCCGATGCCTGATCCCCAATCCAAAACCGTCACCGTTGTCGGTGGCGGACTGGCCGGAATCGCCGCCGCCTGCGCCCTCGCCGACGCGGGCTACCGCGTTCACCTCCTCGAGCGCCGCCCCTGGCTCGGCGGACGCGCCTCCTCCTACGAACATCCCGGCGCCGGCGAAGTCATCGACAACTGCCAGCATGTGCTGATCGGACGCTGCACCTCCCTCATCGACCTCTACCGCCGCCTCGCCGTCCTCGACTCCATCC
>CAZHTJ010000284.1:0-1530 GCA_964535525.1 uncultured Acidobacterium sp.
AACGCCTACAACGCCTACCAGTCCATCATCCGCGGCGGCCACACCTTCCTCACCATCCGCGCCGGCGTCGACCCCGTCACCAACATGGGTGACACTCTCGAGCTCCTCATCCCGCTCAACCAGGACACCATGGACCGCCACCTCCGCCTCCTCGGCCCCGGCGGCGCATGCATCTATAACGCCGACTCAATCAAGCCCGGCGAGCATGCCGAAGGCGTGCAGCTCTGTCCCCTCCCTGTCTCGAAGCTGGCCGATATCACTAAAAACAAAGTCGCGCAAAACACCCTTGCCATGGGCGCCGCCCTCAGCATGATGGGCATCGGCTTCAACTCGCTCGAACACGTCATCACAGAACAGTTCGGCAAAAAAGCCGCCTCCGTCGCCGAAGAAAACATCGCAGTAGCCCGCGCCGGATACGACTACGCCACCCAAAATTTCAAGCCCTTCGCCAATCCCGTCCCCATGACGGACAAAAAATACGCCGTCCTCAGCGGCAACACCGCGCTTGCCATGGGCGGAGCCGCTTCCGGCGTCAAATTCTACTGCGCGTATCCGATGAGCCCCTCCACCGGCGTCCTTCACTGGTTCGCGTCCAACGGCCGCAAAGCCGGCATCATGGTCCGCCAGGTCGAAGACGAAATCGGCGTCGTCAACATGGTCATCGGCGCCGCGCAAGCCGGTGTCCGCGCCATGTGCGCTACCTCGGGCGGCGGCTTCGCCCTCATGTCCGAAGCCCTCGGCCTCTCCGCGATGGCCGAAATTCCCATCGTCGTCATCGATTGCCAGCGCGCCGGTCCGTCCACCGGAGTCCCCACCAAAACCGAACAGGGCGACCTGTGGCAGATGCTCGGCGCGGCCTTCGGCGACTACCCCCGCGTCATCGCCGCCCCGCTCGACATCGGCGACTGCTTCACGCTCATGCACGAAATCTGGAACGTCGTCGACAAATTCCAGGTCCCCGGCCTCGTCCTCGCCGACCTCCTGCTCTCCGAAGGCCGTCTCAGCGTCGATCCCAAGCTCCTCGACTTCGCCCCGCCCATCGATCGTGGCGAAATGATCACTTCGCCCAACGGCCATGCCGACGGCGAATACAAGCGCTACCTCATCACCGAGAGCGGCGTTTCTCCGCGCGCTATCCCCGGCATTCCCGGCTACACCCATGTTGTCTCGAGCGACGAGCATGACGAAAACGGCGTCCTCATCAGCGACATGTACACCAACGCGACCAAGCGCCGCGCCATGATGGAAAAACGCATGCGCAAGGAGCAGGGCATCGCCGCTGCTGTTCCGCCCCCGCACCTCCAGGGCCCGAAGGACGCCGACGTCACCCTCATCGGCTGGGGTTCCACCCAGGGAGTGATTGAAGAAGCACGCGCTCAGTTAGCGGGGCAGGGAATTACCGCCAATCAGTTACAAATTCGCTGGCTCGTCCCGCTTCACGGCGAAGCCATCCTCGACCAGCTCCGCAATTCCAAACGCACCATCATCGTCGAGAACAACTACAGCGGCCAGTTCGCCCGCTACCTGCGC
>CAZHTJ010000285.1:0-1523 GCA_964535525.1 uncultured Acidobacterium sp.
ACTGAATCGGAGACTCGTACTTGGCATCGTTCTTGAACAAAACGAAACTCACCGCATCGACCGCAGGCCGTCCGCCCGCCGCCATCGAGATCGCTCCTGAAGGCGTGCTGGCCGCTGCGCACCCCGCCGTACGCCGCGGCGCATCCGAGCCCGCGCAGGGCAACGTCTATGCCTTCGTTTCGCTTCCCACCGGCGCCATCGTTCCCGCTATCGATGAGCCCAACCTGCGCGCGCCTGAAGCAGTCACCGCTGCCATCCGCTCCGCCCTCGATGAGATTTCACCGCGCAGTCGCTCCGTCACTGTTGTCCTTCCCGACACCCTCGTCCGCGTCTTCGTCCTTGACTTCGATTCCCTTCCCGCCAAACCCGCTGAAGCCATTCCCGTCGTCCGCTTCCGCCTGCGCAAAATGGTCCCCTTTGAAGTCGAACACGCTGGCGTCAGTTATCAGATCTTGTCCCAAACCGAATCTGAATGGAAAGTCCTCGCCGCAGTCGTTCCTGGTCCCATCCTCACCGAGTACGAAGCCGCCGTTCGTTCAGCAGGTTACGAGCCAGGCGCAGTTCTTTCCTCGTCGCTCGCCGCACTTGAGGCCTTTGAGTCCATTGAGGCCGTCATGGCGGCCAACCTCAGCGCGCGCTCCATCACCACCACGATCGCCACAGGTCAGGAGCTCCTTCTCTATCGCACGCTCGACCTTCCTCAGGATTCCGCGCATCGTGTCGCTGAAATTCAGCGCAGCATTGCCGTCGCCTCCGCCTACTTTGAAGACAAGCTCGGTTCGCGCCCCCGCATCCTTCATTACGCGGGAGTTCAGGATCCCTCGGAATTCGCGGCCACCATCGGCGATTCCGACCTCACTGTCGTCGATTGGGCTTCGCGTCCCGGTGAAGGCGCTATGACCGCGCTTCCACAAACCAACTACGCCGGCGTTGTCGGCGCGCTGGCAGGAGCGAACTGATCGAATGAGAGTCACTCTCAATCTCGCTTCTCGCCCCTACGCCAACATCGGCCCCGCGCTTAAGCGTCTGCGCATCGCCATGGCCGCGCTCGCCGTGCTCTGTCTCCTCTTTTTCCTCGGCCTTCATCTCTTCGATCGCCAGGCCGAAGCGGCGCGCGCTCTTGAGCACTCACTCGATGGCCGCATCGCGCGCGTCCAGGCCGAGCGTTCGGCCGCCGTCACCATGATGCGCCGCCCCGAGAACGCTCGCGTTCTCACGCAGGCCATCGCTCTCAACCAGCTCTTCGACGAAAAAGCCTTTTCCTGGACGCTCGCCATGGAAGCCATGGAAACGGTCCTCCCTGCCGGAGTCCAAGTCACTTCCATTGAGCCCATCCGCGCTCCTGATGGGCACATCACCGTCCATGTTCGCGTCGTCGGCCCCCGTGACAAAGCCGACGACCTCGTCGCCAACCTCGAGCAATCCCGCCGATTCCTTCAGCCGCGCATCGTCGGCGAGAGCGCCGAGTCCAGCAACAACCCCTCACAGCGCCAGGAGCCCATCAGCATCTCCAACCGTTTCGA
>CAZHTJ010000286.1:0-1522 GCA_964535525.1 uncultured Acidobacterium sp.
AAATCACCGCCGTCATCAGCGACGAGAACACCAACATCCGCACCATGGAAACCCACGCCGGCGAAAACGGCGACGCCACCATCGAATTCGTCATCGACGCCGAAGACGTCCGCCACCTCACCCGCCTCGTCCAGGCCCTGCGCCGTCTCCCCGGCGTACGCGACGTCCAGCGTTCCCAAAAACTCTAGTAGCTAAACCTGAGCCACCGGCGGAATCAGCTCCTCCACCTGTGGAACGTCCACCTTCTCTCTCCGCCCCACAATCCAAACCCCCGTCAGCACCAACGCCCCGCCACCAATCTCCATCGGCGACATGCGCTCGCCGAAAATCATCCACGCAAACACCGCCGTCAAAGGCGCGATGGTCAGCCACAGGATCGAGCTCACCGTCACCGGCAAATGTCCCAGCGCATAAGTCAGGCCGTAGTACCCGCCCACCTGGCAAACCAGCCCAAGCCCCAGCAGAGCCCACAGCGAACCCACCCCCGGGACCGCCAGTGAAAAATGTCCAACGACGGCGCAGATGAGCAGAGTGGCAGCGCTCGCCGTGGTCGACACAGCCAGCAGCATCCCGGCATCCACCTTCGCGCGCAGCCGGCCAGTGATGACCAGATACAGCGCGAAGCAAACCGCAGCCAGCACCGCCAGGCCATCGGCCGACGAGCGCGACAGCGCATGACGCAGATCCGCCGTCACGATCAGGCAGCTTCCGGCCGTGCTGACCAGAAGCGCGGTCCAGAATCTTCCCGAGGGCAATCGACGCGTCAGCATCCAGGTAAAGAGCCCCACAAACAGAGGAGAAATGTTGCTGAGAAACGTCGCATTCCCCGCCGAGGTGTGCATCACCGCGACGTTCCAAAAGCCAACATCGCCGGCAAAGAAAACGCCCCCGGCCACGGCGATCCAGATCGTCCGCGTCGATAGGCTGCGGCGCCACGCGCGCTGCAGGGGAAGCACTGCCCACAGCACCGGCATCGCGATGATCATGCGATAGAAAGCCGAGCTGACGCCCGGCATCCTCGACCAGCGAACGAAAATCGCCGACCACGAGATCGCGACGATCCCACCGCTCAGCGCCAGAAAAGCGGCCAGCCTGCGTTCGCTCCGCATATAGCCATGGTACGCAACGGCCACGCCCTGTCCCGAGCGCCAACCGCTGTCCGCTATCCGCTGATTTTCACTTTCCCCCGTGCGCGGTCAGCACCACCTCAATGTTCCCCCGCGTAGCATTCGAGTAAGGACAAGTCCGATGCGCCGCCGCCACCAGTTCCTCGGCGCTCGCCTGATCCTGCTCCGGAATTGTCACATCCAGTTCGACGCGCAGCGTGAACCCCTCACCCTTGCCCTCGTCGAACGGACCCACGCCCACATGCGCCCGCACCGAGACCACGCCCGTCTTTTTCTTCGCCTGAAGCGCCTGGTATTCCACCGCCCCCCCAAAGCAAGCAGCATACCCCGCGCCAAACAGCTGCTCCGGGTTCGTCTTGTCGCCCCTGCCGCCCATCCCCGGCGGCAGCGCCAGA